>JBILOX010000013.1:0-70450 GCA_044374225.1 Crocinitomicaceae bacterium
GATAAATCAGAACCAATGTTTTTTCCAACTACTGTGTATTCTAAAATATCGCCAGGTTGGACTACTCCACCATTGATGTCGCGAATGCGAACGTCAGCACGAAGGTCAGGCTCGAAAATATCGATGGCGGAGGTAATTACTCGCGGAAGAATTGCATCTTGAGAAGTTACAACTCTTACGGTTGCACTCGAGACGTTATTAGAAATGTAATCTAAATTGGTGTTATTTGGAGAAAAAATACCGCAGTCAAAACCAAGATTATTATTATAGCTGGGATTTCTGAAAGGAGTGTATGTACCGTTACTTGTACAAGTGCTGTTAAAAAAATCACTAGGACTTCTCATTGCATCCGGAACATCTTGAAAAGTACCATTGCCATTAAATTGTAATCTGTCTCCTTGAATATTTCGATCTCCTTCATAAGCAACGATTCCTAAATCAAAACTTACAGGACCAAGTAAGGGCGTTGTAAAGCCAGATATTGGTAAATCAACGCTGTTTCCATTACTTACATATGCCATTCCGTCAAAAACGGTAAGGTTTCGCATTGTTTGAAAAACATTTTTATAAACTATTACCAAAGACCATGCACCAAATAAATTGTTTGAGCCTGTCTCTGAAACAAGATTAGCTATTGTGTAACGTGATCGAGCACCTCCAGCCTGAACAAAAGTTGTTACATTTTTATAACAAAAATAACTTGGCATTTGAAAATTTTGATTCGAAGGGATGTTTGGGACATCTATGGTTTGATCAGCTAATAATGTTTGATAAGCTCCCGAATTTCTTCTTATTCTGACTTGGTTCCTAGAGTTATAATTCGTTGTGCTTTGTAAAACACGGGCACTCCAATACAAGCCTGCCCATAAAATCTCACTACAATTTGCTAAATTTAAACTATCACTTGATGAATTATAAGTACTAGAAAAACCATCAACGTCAACAAAATCCATCTCAATTCCGCCATCTTGATTGTGATTTCCTGCTGGAGGAACTTGTTGTTGAAATGTTCCACAGTTATTATTACTACTGTTGCATGTCAGGGTAACATTAGATAAAATAACTATCCCCCCTTTTTGGTTTGTTTGATAACGGATATTAAAAGGTGCAACAACTTGAGAAAGTAATGTGTTACAAAAAAATAAGTAAAGAATAAAAATCTTAGGGTTAGTGGAAGGTATATTTAGAAGTATTTTTACTTTTGACATATTCGTTAATAATCAAACGCTGAAAAAGGAATAAAGTTGCTAAAACGTTAACTTTTTACCACGTCAAAATTTATACAAGAACTTAAACTATTTTTAATCGGGTGAAAAACAAACAACGAGATAATAAATAGGATTTGAACAAGTTTAGTTATTTTAAATTAGTTCAAATTTACAACCCCAAAATAATTACTTTTAAAAGTTAAATAAATTAAAATGTCCCAATTTAAATCTATAGAACGCCTAAGCTTGATTCTCAATTTTGTGAACGTAAATCGCTATCCAAGTTTAGAAAATATTATAAGTTATTTATCTGATAATAAATTAAAAACAACTGAAAGAACCCTACAACGCGACTTAAAAATACTGCGTGAAATGTGTTTCATTGATGTGAAATATAGCCGCGCAAATGATGGTTATTGGATTGGTGAAGATAGTAAGCACGTTTTTCTCGAATGGATGCGTGTTTTTAATTTGTTTAATCGTGCAAGAACTATCAATGAAATCTTATTGAAAAGTGATAGAGGTCTAGATGTAATTGATTTTGATCGAAATGAACAAGAATTAAAAGGTGATATTCTTGGAAAGGTATTCAGTGCGGTTGTTGATAGAAAAAAAATTAAATTCATGCACCGCAGTTATTGGGATGAAGAATCAAAAGAAATTGAACTTTATCCTCATTTGCTAAAACAATATTTGAATCGTTGGTATGTTTTTGGCTGTTTCTCAAATGGTGAATTCAGCAGTTTTGGACTGGACCGAGTTTTAGAGTTAGAAGTCCTATCCGAAACTTTTAAGTTAAAGAATAAGAAACCAAAAGAGGTATTTAATTCTGTTATTGGATTAGTGCATTCTAGTGAGAAATTGGAAACAATTATACTATCATTCGAACCTTTTCAAGGGAAGTATATTAAATCACAGCCCATTCATCCTAGTCAAAAAATAGTGATTGAAACTGATAAAGAGTTACGTATTGAACTGCGTGTAAAAGTTAATTATGAGTTAGAAGAACAAATTTTAAAGCATGGTCAACGTGTTCGTGTATTAGAACCAAAATCTTTTCGAAAATTGATTAAAAATCGTTTAAAAGAAGCTTTAGCTGGATACAAATCTGGGAAAATTGGGGAGAAATAGAATTTGATCTTAGGAAAGAAAAATGCTAGGAAGTTAGGTTTTTATGACATTACAATTTGAATACATTAGGATGGTTAGACTTTTAGATGTTAAAATCGTTGAGAACTAATATTGTTAAAGCATAAAAATAGTAGGTTAAGACCGATGTAAAACCCACTTCTCATCGTTACTTCAAAAATTTAATGTCCTCATTAACAGGGGTTAACTCCGGTATTAAATTTATGCAAAGCCTCGATTAATGACTTTTGACACAGTCTTAGGTTCTGAAAGTAATAGTAATTAATACCGAAGTTGTTTTCAATTGTCGTATTAAATACTCGTTGAAAACTAACTCAGCATTATACCAGACGGATTTTCAATTGCGTCATTTAATGTGAAAATTGATATAATAAGTAAATTGGTATAAGACGAAAGTTGTATTTAGAGGGCAAAAAAAAGACCTGTATTGCTACAAGTCTCTATTCGGTATCTAAATTCGTTATTCTTATAATAACATAGAAACTGGGTTTTCCATAAATTGTTTAAATGTTTGTAAAAATGCTGCACCAGTTGCACCATCAACAACTCGATGGTCACAAGAAAGCGTTACTTTCATTACATTGCCAGGAACAACTTGTCCGTTTTTAACAACTGGAACTTCTTTAATTCCGCCAATTGCCAAAATACAGCTATCCGGTGGGTTTACAATTGCTGTGAAAGATTCAATTCCAAACATTCCTAAATTTGAAATAGTGAACGTATTTCCCTCCCAATCACTTGGTTGTAATTTTTTATCTTTTGCTTTTTTAGCATATTCTCTAACTTCAGCTGAAATTTGAACTAAGCCTTTAGTATCCGCAAAACGAACAACTGGAACTAATAATCCATCTTCAACCGCAACGGCAACACCAATGTGAACATGTTGATTTCTTCTAATGAAATCTCCCATCCAAGAGCTATTGACATTTGGATTTTGTTTTAATGCGTGCGCAACTGCTTTGATTACCATATCGTTGAAAGAAACTTTAATTCCTTCCATCGCATTTAATGCTTTACGAGCTGCCATTGCATTTTCCATGTTGATGTCTAAAGTCAAATAGAAATGTGGAGCTGTAAACTTACTTTCAGCTAATCTTCTTGCGATTGTTTTACGCATTTGACTTACTGTTTCATCGGTATAAGATTCTACGCCAGCAACTGCATTATTTACAATTGGAGCTCTTTCAGCAGGTGTGTAGGGTGTGTAATGATCTACATCGCGTTTAACAATGCGTCCACCTTCACCAGTCCCACCAACTGCATTAATATCAATTCCTTTTTCTTCAGCAATTTTCTTCGCCAATGGAGATGCAAAAACACGTCCACTTGTATTTGTTGCTAATGTTGCTACTTTAGGGGTTTCAGCAACAACTGTTGGAGTCGTAGCAACTGGAGCAGAATTTGGAACAGTTATAGCTTTGGTTGTTTCTTCCACTACTTTTTCTTCAACCCGAGCTGGTGCAGGAGCATTTACCAATAAACCTGAAATATCTTCTCCAGCTTGACCAATAATAGCTAATATACTATTTACGGGAGCAGAATCTCCAGTTTCAACCCCAATGTGTAATAAAACACCGTCAAAAAAGGATTCAAATTCCATCGTTGCTTTGTCGGTTTCGATTTCAGCAAGAATTTCACCTTCTTTTACCGCATCGCCAACTTTTTTATTCCAAGAAGCGACAACACCTTCAACCATTGTGTCGCTCAATTTCGGCATGTAAACTACTTCAGCCATATTTATTTCTTTTTAGTATTCTTTAATATAAGGATAATCTGTTTGAATATAAACGTCTTCGTAAAGCTCGTGCGCTTCAGGATATGGAGAATTTTCAGCAAATTCAACTGACTCATCCACTTCTTTTTTAACCCAAGTACTGATGTCTTCGATTTCTTTTTCAGACAACCAATTATTTTCTTTAATCACTTGTAAACAATGTTCAATCGGATCTTGTTCCATCCAATCGCTCACTTCTTCTTTGGTTCTGTATTTTTGAGGATCAGACATTGAATGACCTTTGTAACGGTAGGTGCGAATATCCAATAAAGTTGGGCCATCTCCTCTCCTACCTCTTTCTGCAGCTTCAAAAATTGCATCATGCACATCCTCAGGACGCATTCCGTTTACGATTTTTGAGGGCATTTCATACGACAAACCGATTTTAGAAAGGTCAGTAACATTTGTTGTGCGCTCCACAGAGGTTCCCATTGCGTAATTATTGTTTTCAATGATGAAAATAACAGGTAATTTCCAAATCATAGCCATGTTGAATGTTTCATGTAAAGCTCCCTGACGAACTGCTCCATCACCCATCGAAACAACAGCAATATTATCAGTTCCCATGTATTTTTCAGCGAAAGCAACCCCAGCGCCCATAGCAATTTGAGCACCCACAATTCCGTGTCCTCCCATAAAGTTTTTCTCCTTATCGAAGAAGTGCATTGAGCCACCTTTTCCTTTTGAACAACCAGTGGAACGTCCGTACAATTCAGCCATCAAAACACGTGGGTTAGTTCCTAAAGCAATTGGATGTGCGTGGTCACGATAAGCTGTCATGTGCTTATCCGTTGGACGACAAGCACTTGCAGTCCCAGCAACAATAGCCTCTTGTCCAATATATAAATGGCAGAATCCACCAAATTTTTGTTGAATATATAATTGACCCGTCTTTTCTTCAAACTTGCGAATGAGTAACATGTCTTTGTACCATTTTACATAAACTTCTTTTGGAAATTTAGTTGGATTTGAAGCCGTTGATTTGCTGGATTTTTTGCTTGTGGAAGCTTTTTTTTCTGTCATAGCCATTTTTCTTTTTCAATTGACAAATATAACAATCTATTTAAAACATTAAACTTAATGTCGTTTTAACACTAAGTTGTTTTTATGACCTTTTAAATCAATTTTAAAAAGCGATTTAATTTCTCGAATTGGAATTTCAACAGAGATTATACCCATTGAGTAAGGTCCTATTTCGTATTGATTGTAAACGAAAATCATTTTATTGTTTTCAAAGTAGAAATTCCCATTCAATTCAAAACCTTTTGTGAACCAAAAACCTTGTTCTTCCAAGTCATCAGTTGCTTGAATTTCAACGGTTTGTCGAAAATACTTATCACCAATCTTTGTCAATTTTGGAACATCAGAAATAAAATCTTTCAAATCCAGCTGCTCCCCTGTTTCTTTGCTGAATAAATTATTGGAAACATAAGCATTTCCATGTGCACCACCTGTGAAAGAATAGTTATTTCTTTTTACCTGAACGAATTTTTCAAATGATTCATCAATAAAAGTTGAATCATAGTAGTACCAGGGGTAATCCTCACCATATTTATCAAACTCACTTTTAAATTGTTTTAAAATTGTTCTAAAATGAATTGGTGATAATTTAATATCTCCTTTCGGTCTACTTGATTCCTCTATTTCTGTGGTAATCGAACTTGCCAAGAATTTATTGATTTCTTCTTCGTATCGAAAACTTTTCTCACTTAGTCTATAATAGGAGTAAGCAATACTTGATTCCTCTTTTTCTTCTCCAACACCAATTTTTATTCGTTCAACTCCTGAAATAATCTCTGGTTTGTATTCAGATTCTTGTCCTTCGACTTTCTTTGGCTTTTCTTTTTCTTTTTTAGGAGCTTCAGTTTCGCACGAAAAAATAGCAAAAGCAATGAACGAAATGGTAAAAACACTAGCTCTCATTTGAAATAGTTTTATTTTGAACAGCACGAACAATTAAATAAATTCCGACAAGTACAAAAGGAATACTCAACATTTGACCAGTGTTAATAGCATATACAGAATCCCGAGCCGTTTGTCCTAACTTGACAAATTCAATTATGAATCTAAAGCCAAAAATGAAAATTAAAAACCAACCGAAGATAAATCCAGGTTTTTGCCAAAGATCTTTTTTCCAATAAAGAAAAAGTAAAATCAAGAAAGAAATAAAATAACAAATTGCCTCATACAATTGTGCTGGATGTCTTACAGGAATTGATTCCCAAGTTCCATTCCATAAATTAAAATCATGATTTCTAAATCGGAATCCCCAAGGAACGGTTGTTACATCACCAACCATTTCATGATTTACTAAGTTACCCAAACGGATAAATGTTGCTCCAATTGCAACTGGTGCAGAAATACGATCTAAAATCCATAGAAACGGTTTTTTAACTACGTTTCTTGAGAACAAATACAAGGAAATTAATATTGCAATTGCTGCTCCATGACTTGCCAATCCACCTTCCCAAACCTTAATAATGTCTTCTGGGTGAGAGAAATATCCACGTTCAACAACCTGCCCATTGACCACAGTATCATAATAAGGTCCATAAAACAAAACATGTCCTAAACGTGCACCTACAATCGTTGCGAGAACAACATACATAACAAGTTTATCGAGAATTTCATTAGAAATATTTTCTCGTTTGAACATTCTCTTTACGACGAAATATCCTATAATTAACCCTGAAACGAAAAGAAGTCCGTAAAGATTTGGTGTTCGAAAACCATCGATTATCTCAGAATCAACGGACCAATTAATTGCTAAATTCACGTATTATAAATTGAAATTCAATCAAAGATAAAAGGTTTTTTTTGATTAAGGGGAATTGCAAAGTTTTTAAGAAAAGTTGTTGTAAAAATTAAATACAAACACAAAAGTTAATTCTCATTAAACTACACTTGAGACTTAGTTCTTTTCTTCATTTCATTTGCTTTGTTACAAGAAGTCAATACTAATCTACCTCAACAATTGAAATTGTTTTTTTTTCGCCACGGAAAATGCAAATCATTATTCTATAAATACTTACAATCTTTTACTTACAATTTCAACTTCTTTCTGAAACTGAATATTTTAATCCGTCAACTGACGTATCAGAAGTTCTCAAAATTTTCCAATTTATTTTCCGTAGCTAAAACCAAGGAATTTAAAGCCAATTGTTTTCGCTATAAATTTTAACTTAAAATCATTTCCTACCTAAATTTCATCCTAAATACAGTATTATTAGCTTCGTTAGTATTATGAGACCGTTGCAAAACCCAATTCTCATCGTTACTTCAAAAATTTAATGTACTCATTAACAAGGGTTAACTCCAGTAGTAAATTTTCGAAAAGCCTCGATTAATGACTTTTGAAAAAGTCTTATTATATGTATTTTTGTTTACAATTTAAACGTATACAGAACATGACAAAAAAGCAAAAAGCAATCTATGTAATGGAAGAATTGGAAAAGTTGTATCCAGAAACACCGATTCCTTTAGATCACTCTGATTCGTATACCTTAACTATCGCTGTTTTACTTTCTGCGCAATGCACGGATGAGCGTGTGAATAAGATCACTCCAGCTTTATTTAAAAAAGCAAATAATCCTTTTGACATGGTGAAATTGGAGGTTTCTGAAATTCAAGCAATTATTCGACCATGCGGTTTGTCTCCTAAAAAAGCAAAAGCAATTTGGGGATTGTCGCAAATTTTGATAGACAAATACAATGGTGAAGTACCAGCAAGCTTCGAACAATTGGAGGAATTACCTGGAGTTGGGCACAAAACAGCATCAGTTGTAATGTCGCAATCTTTTGGTTTTCCTGCGTTTCCAGTTGACACTCACATTCATCGATTGCTCATCCGCTGGGGATTGACATCTGGGAAAAATGTTGTTGAAACGGAGAAAGATGCTAAAACTTTATTTCCAATTGAAAAATGGAATAAACTACATTTACAGATCATTTTTTACGGACGGTCACACTCTCCAGCTAGGAGTCCAAAATTAGCGATTGATTATATCACAGCCGCAATCGGAACAGCAAAAGCAAAGAAAGAATTAGTTTAAACCGCGTTGGTAATTTTACTTTTTAACGTTTGAAGCGGAAAAGCGCCACTCTCTCTCCAAAGTACTTCTCCTTTTTTGAACAACATAAAAGTTGGAACGCCTCGAATTTTGTAAATATCTGCGATTGCAGGATTTTTATCAACATCAATTTTGAGTATTCTAATTCTTTCACCCATGTCTTTCTTTAAGTTATCCAAAACTGGATGCATGGTTTTACAAGGGCCACACCAAGTTGCATAAAAGTCAACAAGCGTTGGAATTTCAGATGCAACGATATCTTTGAATTTTCCCATGGCTCAAAGATAGTTAGTTTCGTTAATTATGAATGCAACTTTAATTACAAGAATTTTCTGGTAAGTTCTTTTACAAGTCCCAAAATAAACTAAGCTTAAACATTTGTTTTTTTGTAGATAAATAGTGGGGAAATCCTATTTATTGGGAATTAAAAAATCTATTTTTTTGGACTATTTAATTTTCATCAAATTCAGGAAAACTCAACATTATTAACAATTTATTACGCGTACTCGACAGTTAATACAAATGTTGCGAGTTGTAATTAATTCGTATAAAATTTTAATAAGCGTTATACAAACTCTTATTTCATCAAACACAAAAAACATTGCCAATCCTTCGATTCTGATTAATTTCGCTTTATGTCGAAAAACAGCGATTCCATTCGAATTTTAAAGCACCTCAATTTCAAGCGCGTTATGAATTTAGTGGGTTTGAAATGGAGTTATTGGTTTTCGAAAGTCACAAAACGTCCGTCTCAATTGGGTTTCCCTTTTAGTTTAAGTATCGAACCAACAACGGCTTGTAATTTAGGTTGCCCTGAATGTCCAAGTGGTTTGAAACAATTCACGCGACCAACAGGGAAATTAGACCTCGATTTTCACGAAAAACTATTAAAACAAGTCAGTAAAACTGTTTTCTATATCAACTATTATTTTCAAGGAGAACCGTTTTTGCATCCTCAGTTTTTGGAGTTAATCAAGCAAGCGAAAAAGCACAAAATCTATACTGCAACCTCTACCAATGCTCATTTTATCAATGCTGAAAAAGCGAAAGAAATCGTTGCCTCTGGTTTGGATCGTTTGATTATTTCCATCGATGGTTTGACACAAGCTACCTACGAGCAGTATCGTGTCCATGGCAATCTTCAAAAAGTAATTGAAGCATCGAAACACCTCGTCGAAGCTAAAAAAGAACTGAAGTCCCCTACTCCCCACTTGATATTTCAGTTTTTGGCTGTGAAACCGAACGAACATGAAATTCCAGCTGTTTTCAACTTGGCAAAGGAAATGAACATCAACGAAGTGCGAATTAAAACGGCACAATTATATGATTATAAAAATGGCAATCGTTTGATGCCTGATAATGAAAAATATTCGCGCTACCGTTTACAAAAAAACGGAACTTACAAAATCAAAGGCGACCCCGGAAATCACTGTTGGAGAATGTGGTCGGGCTCTGTTATTACGTGGGATGGGAAAGTGGTTCCGTGCTGTTTTGACAAAGACGCGCAACATGTGCTCGGAACAATTGAATCGAAAACGTTTGAAGAAATTTGGAAATCTGAACGATACAGTAATTTTAGAAAAGCAGTTTTGTTGAACCGTAAAGCGATTGATATTTGTAGTAATTGCTCAGAAGGAACAAAAGTTTGGGCGTAATGTAGATTGCAAAATAATTGATTACTAATTAATGTTTGAATTATTATATGTTTTGGGTATTGTCCGAAGCGCTTGCAAATTATAAGTTTCCACTTGTTAACCAATACTAATCATAAAACACTTAATAATTCCGAGAAATTTGATTATTTAAATGGATTGAAAAATAATTAATTGTATTGTCGTTGTTAGACTAAAACTCATTTTTAATATTACTGGCACAGCTTTTGGTTTGTAAAAATGAATCAATAAAACTTTAAGCCATGGAAACTAAAAAAACAAAAATCAACGACTTTGAAGCGATGCGTTCAACTAATTTCTTTGTAGGACTTTTAACAATGGGAGGTTTGAGTTTGGCTGCTTTTACTTATTCAAACGAAAGTGAAATCACTGCTGAGAAAAAAAAAGTAAAACCAATCGAAATTGAATACATGGTTACAGAAGAAAAAACTGTTGAAATGCCAAAAATCAAATTTCCAAACCAACAAAAGCAACCAGAAAAACAACAGGAAGCAACAATTAATATTCAGCGTACGGTTGACGAAACTATTTCTGCTTCAAAAAACTCAACTACTGAAATCAAAACAGAAGTTACGGTTGGAGGAATCGACAAAAAATTTGATGTTGAAATTAAAAATGAAGTGATTGTTGAAGTTGATCCAGAAATTGTTGAAACGCCAACTATTGATGCCAAATTTCAAGGAGATTATCCTGCAATGATGAAATTCATCGGTAAAAATGTGAAATATCCGATTGAAGCAATTGAAATGGAAGAAGCTGGTGTTGTTTTTGTATCTTTTGTTGTGGAAAAAAATGGTTCGATCACCAATGTTGCAACTGTAAATAAAGTGTCTCCAAGTTTGGAAAAAGAAGCAATTAGATTGGTAAGATCTTTCCCAACATGGATTCCCGGTGAAATGAATTTACAAAAAGTACGCACACGTGTACAACTACCGATTCGTTTTGAGTTACATTAAAAAAAATAAAAGATTATGTAAAGCCGTTGAGATTCATCGGCTTTTTTGTTTTCTAAAACCGAAAATTACTATTTAAAAATTTACTCCGCCTTCTCTGATTCTTTCAAAGCAACTAATTCTTCAGGTGTGTAACGACGGATTTTAATATTGAAATAACCGTAAATTATCGTTGTTATTGGACTTAAAATATTGAAAAAACAATACATCCAATAAGTTCCAGTCGCAACGTGAAGTACCGAAGCCTGTGCAGCTCCACAAGTATTCCAAGGAAATAAAACAGAAGTTACAGTTCCAGAGTCTTCCAATGTTCTACTTAAGTTTTCTGGCTTCAATCCTCTATCTCTAAATTCTTTTGCAAACATTCGTCCAGGCACTACGATTGCTAAATATTGGTCGGATGCGGTTGCATTGAAAAAAACACAAGATGCTGCTGTTGTAGCGATTAAACTTCCCGTTGTTTCTACTTTTCGGATAACCGTTGAAGTAATTTTTTTCAATAAACCAGAAACTTCCATTGCTCCACCAAAACACATTGCACAAACTATCAACCAAATTGTATTGAGCATTCCATTCATTCCGCGAGTGGTTAACAATTTATCAACAGCTTCATTTTTGGTTACAATAACCGTTTCCCCTGACATCGCGTTGATAATTGCTGAATAAGAAGCTTTGAAGTAATCGTTTGATATCCCTGTAAGTTCTTTAATAATCTGAGGTTGAGTAATAATTGCAGCGATTCCGCCAACGACAGTTCCAACAAATAAAGCAGGCAAAGCATCCACTTTGAAATAGATTAAAACAAAAACGGAAACGGGAACTAAAAATAAGAATGGAGAAATATTGAATTTACTTTCCATTGCTTTCAACAATTCGTTTACTCCTGCTGTGTTGTTATCCGTTGTTAAGGTCAAACCAATCACACCAAAAATGATTAAAGTAACCAATAAAGTTGGAGCAGTTGTTAAAATCATATACCGAATATGAGTAAATAAATCCGTTCCCGCCATTGCAGGCGCTAAGTTGGTGGTGTCGGAAAGTGGTGACATTTTATCTCCGAAATAAGCTCCAGAAATTATCGCTCCAGCAATCATTCCTTCATTTATTCCCATTACTGAACCAATACCTAAAAGCGCTACTCCAACCGTTGCAACTGTGCTCCAAGAACTTCCCGTTGCGAGCGAAACAATCGAACTTATAATAACTGCTGCCACTAAAAAATAACTTGGATGCATTATTTTTAAACCGTAATAAATCATTGTTGGAACCACACCTGAAATCATCCAAGTACCACTCAAAGCACCAATTACCAATAAAATCAAAACTGCAGACATAGCAGAATTGATACTTTTTATCATTCCTTTTTGAATGTGTTCCCATTTATATCCCAAACGTACCCCAACTATAGCAGCACAAACAGCAGCAACGATTAAAGCAATTTGATTCGGGCCATAAGTGGCGTTGTCTTTATATAGAACCACATTCAAAGCTAGTAAGCAAATCAGAACTAAAATTGGAAACATAGCTTCCAAAAAATGAGGTGCGCGCGTGTCTTTTTGCATAAATAGATTTTACCAAAAATAAGGATAAATTCTTTTGCAAATAATTTGAACTCCATTCCCGTTCATCTGTTAATTTTGTTACGATGAATAATTTTATAGAAATCAAGCGGGCACGTGTCCACAATTTAAAGAATCTGAGTGTTAAAATTCCGCACGGAAAATTGGTAGTGATTACAGGAGTTTCCGGTTCTGGGAAATCGAGTTTGGCTTTTGATACCGTTTATGCTGAAGGACAACGACGCTTTATTGAAAGTATGTCTTCGTATGCACGTCAGTTTTTAGGAAAATTGAATAAACCCGAAGCAGATTACATTAAAGGAATTGCTCCATCTATTGCTATTCAACAAAAAGTAATTACAAATAATCCGCGTTCTACGGTCGGTACTACCACTGAAATTTACGATTACTTAAAATTATTATTCGCTCGAATCGGTAAAACCTATTCACCAAAAAGCGGTGGTGAAGTTAAAAAACACACGACCACCGACGTTATCAATTATCTGAAAACTTTACCTGAAAATAGTAAAATAGCAATTCTTTGCCCAATTGATTGTGATTTAAAAAAATTAGATGTCATTTACAAACAAGGTTTCACACGTGTTTATTACGACGAACAATTCTATTTAATTGAAGACCTGAAAGAATTGAACCACTCTAAGGAATTGTATTTAGTGGTGGATAGAATTAGCACCAATTTCTCTGACGAAGATAATTTTTCACGTACAACGGATTCTGTTTCTATCGCTTTTACAGAAGGGAAAGGAAATTGTGGAATTCTACACGAAAACAACATCGAATGGTTTAACAATCGCTTCGAGTTGGATGGCATTGAATTTCAAGAACCTAATGTCCATTTCTTTGCTTTTAACAATCCTTTTGGCGCTTGTAAAACGTGTGAAGGTTACGGAATGGTACTCGGAATTGACGAAGAACTTGTTTTTCCAAATCGAAATTTGAGCGTTTATGAAGGAGCAATTGCACCGTGGAAAGGCGATTCGATGGGTGAATATTTGAAAGCGCTAACTTTTAATGCAAAGAAATTTGATTTTCCAATTCATCGTCCAATTAAAGAATTAACTAAAGAACAATTACAGCTTCTTTGGACTGGAAATCAACACTTTGAAGGACTGAATAATTTCTTTAAATTTTTAGAAACACAAACTTATAAAATTCAATACCGTGTGATGTTGTCGCGCTATCGTGGTAAAACGTTTTGTCCTGAATGTCACGGAACACGTTTACGAGGAGATGCTTCTTACGTAAAAATCCAAAGTCGTTCTATTCAAGATGTGGTTTTATTGTCAATTGAGGAAGCACACGATTTCTTTGCAAGTTTGGAATTAAGTCAATATGACAAAACCGTTTCCAAACGTATTTTACCAGAAATTCAACAACGACTTGGTTTCTTGAAAGATGTTGGTTTGGGATATTTAACCTTGAATCGCGCAGCCAATTCACTTTCTGGAGGAGAGTCCCAACGCATCAATTTAGCAACATCACTCGGAAGTAGTTTAGTGGGCTCAGTTTATGTTTTAGATGAACCTTCCATTGGTTTGCATCCGAAAGATACGGAAAGATTGATTACCGTTTTGCAACGTTTAAAAGCGCTTGGAAATACTGTAATTATCGTCGAACATGAAGAAGAAGTAATGAAAGCAGCTGACGAAATTATCGACATTGGCCCGAAAGCTGGAATTTTTGGTGGTGAAGTTGTTTTTCAAGGAGACTTTTCACAATTAACAAGTGCAACCAATAGTTTAACAGCTGATTATTTAACTGGAAAAAGATTTATTGCTGTACCAACAAAACGTAGAAAATCAAACAACAAAATCACGATTGAAGGAGCTCGTCAACACAATTTAAAAAATATAACTGTTTCCATTCCCTTGAATAGCTTAGTTTGTATAACTGGAGTTTCAGGTTCAGGAAAATCGACTTTAATTCGTTCTATTTTATACCCAGCTGTTCGAAAAGAATTAGGTTTGAGTAGCGATTTAATTGGGAAAATGGACGGAATTAGCGGAGATTTAAAGCAAATCAAAAACGTTGAATTCATCGATCAAAATCCAATCGGAAAATCTTCACGAAGCAATCCTATTACTTATGTAAAAGCTTTTGACGATGTTAGAGAATTGTATTCACGCCAACCAATTGCAAAAGCGAGAGGTTATAAACCTGGATACTTTAGTTTTAATGTGGAAGGAGGACGCTGTGAAATGTGCGAAGGAGAAGGAACAATTACTGTTGGTATGCAATTTATGGCAGATGTTCATTTGAATTGTGATACATGTAAAGGAAAACGTTACAAATCAGAAACTTTGGAAGTTGAATATCGAGGCAAAACCATTTTTGATTTACTAGAAACGAGTTTGGAAGATGCGCTTGAATTTTTCAAAGAAGGAAAAGACAAATTAGATCAAAAAATTGTCGATAAAATTCAGCCACTTGTTGATGTTGGTTTAGGCTATTTGAAAGTTGGTCAATCTTCAAGTACAATGTCTGGTGGAGAAGCACAAAGAATCAAGTTAGCCTCATTTTTGTCAAAAGGAACAAATGCACCTTCTACCCTATTTATTTTTGACGAACCAACAACGGGATTACATTTTTATGATATCGAAAAATTATTGATTGCCTTTAATGCATTGATAGACCAAGGTCATTCAGTAGTAGTGATTGAACACAACACCGAAGTTATTAAATGTGCTGACTATATTATTGATATTGGTCCGGTTGGTGGAGAAAATGGAGGCAATGTCCAGTTTGCAGGAAATCCTGAAGAGCTTGTGAAACTTGGAGAGAATACTACGGCTATGTTTTTGAAAGAAAAACTTTGAAAATGACCTAAGGAACTGTAAGCAACAATAAATTAACGAAAGAAATTAAAAGTGAAATAATTGCAACTGTCAAGGCAATAGTACTTCTTTTACTGTGTTCTCTGCTCATGGTTATAATTATTTATAATAATAATTGTGTTTAATTTCTTGCAAAACTACATAAAAGTGTAATACAAGATTCTAGTTCGGTATTATTTTTTTTGTTTTTCAACTTTACTAAATGGTTAACCCTAAATTTTTTATTTTAGAAAATAATAACCTATTTATCAATAACTTACTAATTAAAAACTGGTTTATTTGTTATAGTTTTAGTAAAATATTCAAACTATCAACCACCATTTGAATTCCCAAAGAAAGAACAATGAAACCCATTATTTTTGACATAGAACGAATTCCTGCTTGTCCGAGGTATTTTAAGATTTTTGGCGCAAGATAGAAGATAAAGAAAATTACTAAACTAACCACTAATATTGCAAGAACAGAAATTGATTTTTCAGCAAATGTATTTGTTTTAAGTGATAAATTAATTAACAAAGAAATAGAACCTGGTCCGGCTAAAAGGGGCATCGCTAATGGGCTAAAAGAAATATCTTCTTTAATCATTGATTCTTTTTTTACTTCACCTTGAATATCATTTTTATGTTGTGAATTTAACAAAAGGAAGCCTGAGCGAGAAATAATTATTCCACCTGCAAGTTTTAATGCATGAATGGAAATCCCAAAAAACTCCAGGATGTAATTACCAATAAAAAAGGAAACAACACAAATAATAAATATATAAACAGCTGTTTTTCTTATTGTTACTCTTAAATAACTTGGTGAATAGCCAGAAGTTAATGATATGAAAACAGGGATTGCACTCAAAGGATTTATCAATGAAAAAAGTGAGATGCAACTTGTTATAAAAAGTGTTAACATTAATTTCGTTTTCGATGAATTAAGAACAACGTATTTTGAGTGCAAAATTACATCTTTAATACTCAAATACTGGTTAATAAAAATTTAATAATAATAATTTCACAATTATAATAAACTTTATTTTTGTGTTAGAAATCAAATATATAATGGCAGATATTTTCGAAAAAATTAAAGCGAACAGAGGACCAATTGGTCAACACGCAAAAGAATCACATGGATATTTCACTTTTCCTAAATTGGAGGGTGATATTGGACCTCACATGTTTTTCAGAGGAAAAAAGAAATTAAATTGGTCTTTGAACAATTATTTAGGATTAGCAAATCATCCAGAAGTAAGAAAAGCAGACACTGAAGCTGCTGCTGAATTTGGTTTTGCTGCCCCAATGGGCGCTCGAATGATGAGTGGAAATTCAAACTACCACGAACAATTAGAAGCGGAATTATCTGCATTTGTTGAAAAGGAAGATACTATCTTATGTAATTTTGGTTACCAAGCAATTTTATCAGCAATTGATTGTTTAGTTGATCGTCATGATGTTATTGTTTACGATGCAGAATCTCACGCTTGTATTATTGATGGTGTTCGTTTGCACATGGGTAAACGATTTGTATTTAAACATAACGATGTTGAAGATTGCGACAAACAACTACAGCGTGCAACAAAATTAGCTGAAGAGACAGGTGGTGCAATTTTAGTTATAACAGAAGGTGTTTTCGGAATGCGTGGCGATCAAGGAAAACTTAAAGAAATCGTTGAATTAAAAAAGAAATATAACTTCCGATTACTTGTTGACGATGCTCATGGAATTGGTACTTTAGGTGCAAAAGGTGGTGGAGCAGGACAAGAACAAGGAGTTCAAGATCAAATTGACGTTTACTTTGGGACTTTTGCTAAATCATTTGCTTTAATAGGTGGATTCATCTCTAGCGATGAGCAAGTAGTTGAATATTTACGTTACAACATGCGTTCTCAAATTTTCGCTAAAGCGTTGCCACTTCCTTTAGTTAAAGGTGCTTTGAAGCGTTTAGAATTAATGCGCAATCATCCAGAATTGAAAGAAAATCTTTGGAAAATTACAAATGCTCTTCAGACTGGATTAAAAAATGCAGGATTTGAAATTGGTGTAACAGATTCTTGTGTAACGCCTGTTTATTTGAATGGTTCAATTCCTGAATCGACTAATTTGATTTACGATTTAAGAGAGAACTACAATGTTTTCTGTTCAATGGTTGTTTACCCAGTTGTGCCAAAAGGAATGATTATTTTAAGAATTATCCCAACTGCTGTGCATACACTTGAAGACGTTGAATATACAATTGAGTGTTTCTCTAAAATCGTTGGTAAATTAAAAGCTGGCGAGTATATGTCAGACAAAATTGCTGCGACTTAGTCAGAATAACATAATATTTCAAAGAGGTTTAGCGATGAACCTCTTTTTTTTGTGCCCAATTTTTAAGTTTTTCAAAAGCAACTTTATCAAAATTAAAAAGCCTAAAATCTAGTCAAAATGTTTCTTCAACTTATCGACCACAACTTTATCAATCGGGAAAGTCAAATCTTTTGTCGTTAAATCCTCAATTGAAATCCAACGCTGTTTTTCTGTTTCTTCTTGAAATGGAATTTCGTAAGTCTTTACCTTAATTTTTGAGTTATCACATTTCACCAAATAATAAAAAGAAACGATTTGGTCTTCCTTCCTAAATGCGGATTCTTGATAAAAATCATTATAGTAAAAAGGTGTTGCTTGCTCAATTTCGAGATTCAGTTCTTCTCGAAACTCTCGGTGTAAAGCATCTATTATCCCCTCCCCTTTTTCAACTCCACCACCAGGAAATTTAGTAAAAAAGTGACCAAAACGAAATTCATCAGATAACAGAATCTCTTTTTTATCATTAATCACAAGCCCGTATACTCGTAAATTGAAATTTTTCACAAAACAAAAATAAGGCTACCCTTTCGAATAGCATTATGAATATTAAGAAAAAAAAATTTCTTATTTAATGAATTTGAAGTCTTTGCCTGGGTAGTAAGCTGCATCTCCTAATTCTTCTTCGATTCTTAAAAGTTGATTGTATTTTGCCATACGGTCACTTCTTGATGCAGATCCCGTTTTAATCTGACCGCAGTTTAAAGCCACAGCTAAGTCAGCGATAGTGCTGTCTTCTGTTTCGCCACTTCTGTGACTCATAACTGAAGTATAGCTGTTTCTTGTAGCCATTTGAACTGCTTCAATCGTTTCTGTTAAAGAACCAATTTGATTTACTTTAACTAAAATAGAATTTGCAATTCCTTCTTCAATTCCTCTAGAAAGGCGTTTTGTATTTGTAACAAATAAATCATCACCAACCAATTGAACTTTATCGCCCATTTTCTCAGTCGCTAATTTCCAACCTGCCCAATCGTCTTCAGCAAGTCCATCTTCGATTGAAATAATTGGATATTTTTTTGTCCATTCTTCCCAATAAGCAACCATTTCTTCTGACGTTCTATCTTCTCCTGTAGATTCAAAATGATAAACTCCTTTGTCAGCTTTATAAAATTCTGATGAAGCAGCATCTAAAGCAATATACATATCATGCCCAAGTTTGAATCCAGCTTTTTCTACTGCTTCAATTACCACTTGAATTGCTTCTTCGTTTGACCCTAAACTTGGAGCAAAACCTCCTTCGTCGCCAACGTTTGTTGACATTCCTTTTGATTTAAGAACGCTCTTTAGGTTATGGAAAACTTCAGTTCCCCAACGTAAACCTTCTGAGAATGAACTTGCTCCGAAAGGCATTACCATAAATTCTTGAATATCAATTAAATTGTCAGCGTGCGAACCTCCATTCAAAATGTTCATCATTGGCACAGGCATCGTTACTGCACCTACACCACCAACATATTTAAATAAACTCAAATTCGCTTCTTGTGCAGCCGCTTTTGCTACGGCTAATGAAGTTCCTAAGATAGCATTTGCACCTAAATTTGATTTATTTGGTGTTCCATCTAATTTAATAAGTGCCGTATCAACTGCCTTTTGATCGAAGATGTCCATTCCATTTAAAGCATCATTGATTAAGATATTAACATTGTTTACTGCTTTTAAAACACCTTTTCCAAGATAGATAGATTTATCGCCGTCTCTTAATTCCACCGCTTCGTGGATTCCTGTTGAAGCACCAGAAGGTACAGCTGCACGACCCAAAACGCCATTTGTAGTAACCACATCCACTTCTACTGTTGGATTTCCTCTTGAATCCAAGATTTGACGGGCATAAATTCCTGAAATGTAACTCATAAGTTTATTGATTTTTTGAATGATGCATATTAGTCACAAACTGGTCGAATAAATAACGAGAGTCGTGAGGTCCAGCTGAAGCTTCCGGGTGATATTGAACTGAAAAAACTGGTTTATCTTTAATTTGGATACCAGCAATTGTTCCATCGTTTAAATGAATATGTGTTACTTCAACTTTCGATTGCTTTGCAATACTTTCCTTTGAAATAACAAACCCGTGGTTTTGGGAAGTAATTTCGCCTTTTCCTGTTTTTAAATTCTTTATAGGGTGATTGATTCCTCGATGGCCATTAAACATTTTTTCAGTTGAAAGTCCTTGACTTAATCCTAAAATTTGGTGTCCTAGACAAATACCAAAAACAGGTTTATTCGTATTGATAATTTGCTGTACAAGTTCTACTGATTTTGGCATAGATGAGGGGTCACCTGGTCCATTTGAAAGCATATACCCATCAGGGTTGAATTCATTAATTTCTATCAAAGTTGAATTCATTGGAAAAACTTTAACATGGCAGTTACGTTCAGTTAGACATCTAACAATATTCTTTTTTACACCAAAATCAATCAATGCAACTTTGAAATTAGCAGACTCTGCTTGAACTTCATAAGCTATTTTTGTTGAAACTCGAGAAGATAGCTCCAAACCTTCCATAGATGGAATAGCAGTTAGTTTTTGCTTAAGTATTTCTAAATTAAATTCTTCAGAAGAAATTACGGCATTCATTGCTCCTTTATTTCGAATATGTCGAACTAGAGCTCTTGTATCAATATCGGAAATACCAACTGTTTCATTTTTCTCCATTAAATTCTGTAAAGAACCAGAAGCTGAAACTCTTGAATAACCATTCGAAAACTTTTTAGTAACCAAACCAGCTATTTTAATTGAATCTGATTCGATTTCTTCATTATGTACCCCATAATTTCCAATATGAGATGTATTCATAATTAATATTTGACCTAGGTAAGAAGGGTCAGTAAAAACTTCTTGATAACCTGTCATACCAGTATTGAAAGCAATTTCACCACCAGTGGTTCCAATTTTTCCGATTGCTTTACCTTGAAAAACAGTTCCATCCTCCAAAAGTAAAACTGCAATTTGATTTGTGTCCATTAAGAATTTTGCACAAAAATAGGAACTTCAATCCATAAGTTGCTACAATAAAACAAAAAAGGCGGTCATTAGACCGCCTTTTTATTAACATATTGTGAATTTCTATTTCTCTTTCTCTTCTGAACTTTCAGTAGAGTCTGTAGAATCATCCGTTGAAGTTTCTGTTGAAGTTTGTTCAGTAGCCTCAGCTTCCGCCTCAGAAACTAACTCTTCAGTAATGACTTCTGCAGTTTCTACAACAGCGTCGGAAACGACTTCTTCGTTTGAATTTACAACTTCTTTGGCTGCTGACGAGCCACCTCTTCTAGAACGACGGGTTGTTTTCTTAGCTTTTTCGTTAGTATAAACATCATTAAAGTCAACTAATTCAATCATACACATTTCTGCATTATCACCAAGTCTAAAACCTGTTCTAATAATTCTTGTGTAACCACCATTTCTTTCAGCAATTTTTGGGGCTATATCTCTAAACAATTCAGTAACAATATCTTTATTTTGTAAATAAGAGAAAACAGTTCTTCTAGAATGAGTAGAATCAGTTTTTGATTTTGTTAAAATTGGCTCAACAAATCCACGCAAAACTTTCGCTTTAGCAATAGTTGTTGTTATTCTTTTATGTTCGATTAGAGAGCAAGCCATATTAGAAAGCATCGCTTTTCTATGACCAGTTTTTCTTCCTAAATGATTTACTTTATTTCCGTGTCTCATGATTCAAATCTTAATCTTTGTCTAATTTATATTTAGCTACATTCATACCGAATGTCAACCCTTTACCGTCCACTAGGTCTTCTAATTCTGTTAAAGATTTTTTACCGAAATTTCTGAATTTCAACAAATCAGATTTAGCATAAGAAACCAAATCCCCTAAAGTTTCAACATCAGCTGCTTTTAAACAGTTTAATGCTCTTACTGAAAGATCCATGTCAACTAATTTTGTTTTCAACAGTTGACGCATGTGTAAAGAAGTTTCATCAAATTCCTCTGTTTCAGCTTTAATTTCGCTATCCAATGTGATTCTTTCATCAGAGAACAACATGAAATGATGAATTAGAATTTTGGCAGCTTCTTTCAAAGCTTCCTTAGGATGAATGGAACCATCACTTTTAATATTGAAAACTAATTTTTCATAATCTGTTTTCTGCTCAACACGAAAGTTTTCGATTGTGTATTGAACATTCACAATTGGTGTGAAAATCGAATCAATAAAAATAGTACCAAAAGGAGCACTTGTTGACTTATTCTCCTCTGCTGGAACATAACCTCTACCTTTGATTATTGTTAATTCCATTTCAATTTTCACAGAAGATTCCATGTTACAAATCACTAAATCGGGATTTAATACCTGAAAAGCACTTGTAAATTTACCAATATCACCAGCTGTCAAAGTATTCTGATTACTAACAGAAATTATAACTGTTTCAGAGTCCGTACCTTCAATTTGTCTTTTGAAGCGCACTTGTTTCAAGTTTAAAATTATTTCTGTCACATCTTCCACAACACCTTTCATCGTTGAAAATTCGTGATCTACACCATGAATTTTGATTGAAGCTATTGCAAAACCTTCTAAGGAAGAAAGTAATATTCTTCGTAGTGAGTTCCCGACTGTGATACCATATCCAGGCTCGAGAGGACGAAATTCGAATTCTCCGTTGAACTCATCGGAGTGAATCATAATTACTTTGTCCGGTTTTTGAAAATCCAATATTGCCATTTTCTTACTTATATATTATTTAGAATATAACTCGACTATTAATTGTTCTCTGATATTTTCAGGAATCATCTCTCTTGATGGTGTGTTAAGAACTCTACCAGTCATAGTTGATTTGTCCCAGTCCAACCAATCGTAATTTTTTGAACTTGAAGCTAAAGAATCAGTAATTGTTTCCAATGATTTAGATTTTTCTCTAACACCAACAACATCGCCAATTTTTAATGTAAAAGATGGAATATTAACTACTTCACCATTTACAATGACATGTTTGTGTGATACTAATTGTCTTGCTCCTCTTCTTGTAGGTGAAATACCCATACGGTAAACAACGTTATCTAATCTAGCTTCACATAATTGAAGTAAAACTTCACCTGTGATTCCTTTCATCCTTGAAGCTTTTTCAAAAAGATTAGCGAATTGACGCTCTAAAATACCGTAAGTATATTTAGCTTTTTGTTTTTCACCAAGTTGAATAGCGTACTCTGACTGTTTTCCGCCTCTTTTTTTAGATGGACCATGTTGCCCTGGACCATATGCTCTTCTATCCAGCGCTTTATCAGCGCCAAAAATTGGATCGCGAAAACGACGCGCAATTTTTGATTTAGGACCTGTGTATCTTGCCATATTATAAATTTAAACGGGAATCATGAATTAAGGCATTCCTTCGATGATATGTTTCCCTTGATTGTTACTTTGTTATTGATTAAACTCGTCTTCTTTTAGGAGGGCGACAACCATTGTGAGGAAGTGGAGTGACATCAACGATTTCTGTTACTTCAATTCCTGTGTTATGAATTGCACGAATAGCTGATTCTCTTCCGGCACCAGGACCTTTAACGTAAACTTTAACACGTCTTAAACCGAAATCGTGAGCCTCTTTCGAACAATCTTCAGCAGCAATTTGAGCGGCATAAGGAGTGTTTTTCTTTGAACCTTTAAAGCCCATTTTACCAGCAGACGACCAAGAAATTACTTGACCAACATTGTTTGTTAAAGAAATAATAATGTTATTAAAGGTTGCTTGGATGTGAGCTTCACCAGCAGCCTCAACCTTTACATTTTTTTTCTTTTTTTGATTCGTTTTTGCCATAATACTATCTATTATTTAGTTGCTTTTTTCTTATTTGCAACAGTTTTTCTTTTACCTTTTCTAGTTCTAGAATTATTTTTTGTTCTTTGTCCTCTTAAAGGTAATCCAGCTCTGTGACGAATACCTCTCGTACAACCAATATCCATTAAACGTTTTATGTTTAATTGAACTTCAGAACGTAGTTGTCCTTCTGTTTTTACTTCATTTATAGAAGTACGAAGCAGACCCAATTGATCGTCATTCCAATCTTGAACTTTAATGTTTTCATCAATACCGTTGTCATTCAAAATTTTCTTTGAAGTACTTCTTCCGATACCGTAGATGTAAGTTAAACCAATTACACCTCTTTTGTTTTTTGGTAAGTCAATACCTGCAATACGTGCCATACTTTATTAAATTAACCTTGACGTTGTTTTAACTTTGGATTTTTCTTATTGATAACGTAAACTCTACCTTTACGTTTAACAATTTTACAGTCAGCTGTTCTCTTTTTTACGGATGCTCTTACTTTCATTATTTTTATTTTATTATTTATATCTAAATGATATTCTGCCTTTTGATAAATCATAAGGAGACATTTCAACTTTAACTTTATCCCCAGGTAAAATTTTAATGTAAAACATTCTCATCTTCCCTGAAATATGTGCTGTTAAAATATGACCATTTTCTAGTTCTACTCTAAACATTGCGTTTGGTAATGCCTCTAGTATTATGCCATCTTGTTCAATTGATGATTGTTTTGCCATTTTTTAAAACCCTGATAATTCGTTTGCTTCTCTTCTTCCTCTTACACGTGTACCTTCCATTAAACCATCCATGTGGCGGTTTAATTGGTAAGTTTCTATTTGCTGTAATGTATCCAAAACAACACCAACCATAATTAAAATTGAAGTTCCTCCAAAAAACATTGCGAAGCCATCATTAACACCAGCAAGTTTGGCAACCGCTGGTAATATCGCAATTAAGGCTAAGAATAAGGATCCTGGAAAAGTAATTCGAGTTACAACAGAATCAATATGTTCAGCGGTTTCTTCACCGGGTCTAACACCTGGTATGAAGCCTCCACTCCTTTTTAAATCATCTGCAATTTTACTTGGATTTATCATTATCGCGGTGTAAAAATAGGTAAAAACGATAATTAACACACATAATAACAAATTATAGCTTAATCCATAAACATCACCAAGAGTTCTTTGCAAAGCACCACCTTGATCAGCTGGATCTGTAGCGCTTGAATAAATCATAACTGGTATTGTCATTATAGCTTGAGCAAAAATAATTGGCATTACACCACTTGCATTTACTTTTATTGGCAAATAACTTCTAGCTCCTCTTTCGTCAACACTCCTTGAACCTACAACCCGCTTTGCAGTATTCAGCGGAATCTGTCTGACTCCCTGAACTATTAATATTGTAACCAAAACCACTAACATGAATGCAACAACCTCCAAAATTAATTTAATCAAGTTACCACCCTGAACAGATTGACCAAACTCAGCGAAGAAAGCGCCAGGTAATCTTGATAGAATACCAACAGTAATCAACAGAGATATTCCATTACCAATACCCTTTTCAGTTATTCTTTCGCCCAACCAAACAGCGAACATGGAACCTGCTATCAACACCAATATAGTCTGTGTCCACCAATATGTTGAGGCGTCGACTGGCATTGCACCTTTTTGTTGAACATACAAAGAAAGGTAACTGGGAGCTTGTAGGGCACATATTACGATTGTAAGAATCCTTGTATAATTGTTTATTTGTTTTCGACCAGATTCCCCTTCACTTTGCATTTTCTGCACAGCAGGAACAGCCATACCTAACAATTGCATAATGATTGATGCACTTATATAGGGCATTATTCCAAGAGCCATTACCGAAGCATTCGTAAATCCACCTCCAGAAAACAATGACAACAAAGTTTCTAAGGTATTTTGAGTCGATTGCTTAGTCGACAAAGCATCATAATTCACACCTGGAATGATGATAAACGAACCAACACGATAAACTAATATCAGTCCTAATGTCAAAATTATTCGGTTTCGAAGCTCTTCAACTTTCCAAATATTCTGTATGTTTTGTATAAATCGTTTCATTTAAAAGATTGCAAAGATAGTTAGATTTTTGAACATGTACCACCTAAAGCTTCAATTGCTTCAATAGCAGTAGTTGAAAATCCGTTGGCAGATACAATTATTTTTGCTTTCAATTCACCTCTACCTAGAACTTTAACAAGTTCATTGTTAGTCAACAAACCGTTTTCTTTAAACACCTCAGGAGTCATTTCAGTAATTCCTTTGACAGTTGCTAAATACTCTAAAATATCTAAATTAATTGCTTTGTACTCTATTCTATTAATATTCTTAAAGCCAAATTTAGGAACACGTCTTTGTAAAGGCATTTGTCCACCTTCAAACCCGATTTTTGTTTTATAACCAGACCTTGACTTAGCTCCTTTGTGGCCACGAGTTGACGTACCTCCGTGACCTGAACCTTGTCCACGTGCAATTCTCTTTACTCTTTTTACAGATCCTTTAGCAGGAGTAAGATTGTGTAAATTCATTTCTGTTTTTTTATTATTATTCAACAACTAATAAAAGGTGCTTTACCTTGTCAATCATACCAAGAATTTGAGGAGTTCCCTCTTTCTCTAAAACTTGGTTTAAGCGACTAAAACCTAATGCTTTGATCGTTGCTTTTTGATCAGCAGGTCTTTTAATAGCGCTTCGTACTTGTTTTATCTTAATAATGCTCATATCTAATATTATTAACCATTGTAAACTTTATCCAACGTAATCCCTCTCTGTCTTGCTACTGCGATTGCATCTCTCATTTTTGAAAGAGCATCTATTGTTGCTTTAACAACATTGTGAGGATTAGAAGATCCTTGTGATTTAGCAAGAACGTTGTGTACTCCAACACTTTCTAATACTGCTCGCATCGCACCACCTGCAATAACACCTGTACCTTCAGTTGCTGGCTTCAACAATACCTCTGCACCACCAAATTTTCCTTTTTGAGTATGAGGAACCGTACCACGAAGAATGGGAACTTTAATTAAATTCTTTTTAGCGTCATCAATACCTTTAGTAATTGCCTCAGTTACCTCTTTAGCCTTACCTAAACCATGACCTACCACTCCATTCTCATCACCAACCACAACGATTGCTGAAAAGCTGAAAGTTCTACCACCTTTTGTTACTTTCGTAACTCTGTTAACAGCAACGAGCTTATCTTTTAGCTCTGTATCTGCTGATTTAACTCTATTTATTGTTTGAGCTGCCATTTCTTATTAAAATTTAAGTCCACCTTCTCGCGCAGAATCAGCCAATGACTTAATTCTACCGTGATATAAGTAACCGTTACGATCAAAAACTATTGTTTCTATTCCTGCTTTCAAAGCTTTTTCAGCGATTGCTTTCCCAACAACTGAAGCCTGCGTTAATTTCGCAACTTTCTGTGCTTCTGTCATTTTCAACGAACCAACTGACGCTAAGGTTTTACCAGAAGAGTCGTCAATCAATTGGGCATAAATTTGCTTATTACTTCTAAATACAGTTAATCTTGGTGTTACAGCTGTTCCTGTAATCTTCTTGCGAATTCTTCTTTTAATTTTCGCTCTTCTAAGTACTTTATTCAGTGCCATATTATCTAAATATTATTTTTTACCTGCAGATTTTCCTGCTTTTCTTCGGATTTCTTCGCCAACAAATTTAATCCCTTTTCCTTTGTAAGGCTCTGGTTTTCTAAATGAACGAATTTTTGCAGCAACTTGACCTAGCATTTGTTTATCAAAAGACTCTAAAGTTACAACTGGTGCTTTACCCTTTTCGGTGAGAGCTGAGACTGTAATTTGTAGTGGCATTTCAAAAATGATAGCATGAGAATAACCTAAAGCCAATTCTAATTGTTGACCATTAGCTGTTGCTCTGTAACCTACTCCAATAATTTCTAATTGCTTTTTGAATCCTTCAGAAACACCTACAATCATATTTTGAACTATTGAACGGTATAACCCGTGTTTTGACCTATGATCAGGAGAATCCGTACTTCTAGAGAAAGTAATGATATTATCTTCGATACTAATAGAAATAGCTGGGTCGATCGCTTGGTGTAGCTCACCTTTTTTTCCTTTTACTTTTACAACATTCCCTGTGTAAGTAACTTCTACTCCACTAGGAATTGTAACTGGTGCTTTACCTATTCTTGACATTTCTTAACAATTTTTAATATACGTAGCAAATAACTTCACCACCAACGTTTAATTTTCTTGCTTGCTTATCTGTAATTACACCTTTGGATGTAGATACTATTGCAATCCCTAAACCATTTAAAATACGTGGCATATCTTCTGCACCGTTATATTTTCTTAATCCTGGTCTTGATGCTCTTTGTAGTTTTGTGATAACTGGAACACGGGTTGAAGGATTGTATTTTAGCGCTATTTTAATAACACCTTGTTTGTCATCGTCCTCAAATTTATAATTTAAGATATAGCCCTGATCAAAAAGAATCTGAGTGATCGCTTTCTTAATATTAGAACCTGGGATTTCAACCATTTTTAAACCAGCAGAACTTGCGTTTCTGATTCTTGTTAAATAATCTGCTATTGGATCTGTATTCATTTTTTTACTGTTTCTTAATTACCAACTTCCTTTTTTAACTCCTGGGATTTTCCCAGCCAATGCCATTTCTCTGAAAGTTACACGAGAAATACCAAATTGACGCATATAACCCCGTGGTCTTCCAGTCAATCCACAACGATTGTGCTTTCTAATTTTCGAGCTATTAGCAGGAAGCTTTTGAATAGCCATCATAGCATTCCATTTTGCTGACTGAATATCTTCAGAAACATCTGTTGATTTCAATATTTTAGTTAATTCTTCTCTTTTCTTAGCGTAACGAGTAACTAACTTTTCTCTTTTGCGCTCACGCGCTTTCATTGATTCTTTAGCCATTTCTAATTATTTTTTTGTAAATGGAAATCCAAATGCGTCTAATAAAACTTTTGCTTCTTCATCACTTGGAGCTGTAGTTACAAATGTAATGTCCATTCCAAGAATTTTGTTTACTTTATCGATATCTATTTCAGGGAAAATAATGTGTTCTTTAATCCCTAAATTGAAATTACCTCTTCCATCAAAACCTTTAGGATTAATTCCTCTAAAATCTCTAGTTCTCGGTAAAGCAACAGATAAAAGTCTATCTAAGAAATCATACATTCTATCACCTCTTAAAGTAACTTTGGTGCCAATTGGCATTCCTTTTCTTAACTTAAAGTTAGAAATATCTTTCTTTGAAAGTGTAGTGATTGCTTTCTGACCAGCGATTCTTGATAAATCAGCAGCAGCGCTTTCGATTAACTTTTTGTCCGCAACAGCGTCACCCATACCTTGACTCAAAATAATTTTTTGAAGTTTAGGTACTCTCATAACGGAAGTATATCCGAATTTTTCAGACAACGACTGAATAATTTCCTCGTTGTATTTTGCTTTTAATCTTGGTGTATAGCTCATTATTTGATCACCTCCCCTGATTTCTTTGAATAACGTACTAAATTACCTTTGTCGTTTAATTTTCTTCCGATACGACTAGCTATACCATCTACAACAACCATTAAATTGGAAATGTGAATGGTACCTTCTTTTTCAACAATTCCTCCCTGAGGATTTGATGCACTAGGTTTATTATGACGTTTAATTATATTAACTCCTTCAACTATTGCACGCATTTTATTTCGATCTATAGTTAAAATTTTTCCTTCTTGACCTTTTGATTCACCGCTAATAACTGTAACCGTGTCTCCAATTTTAATATGTAGTTTCTTTTGCATGTTTTAAGATTTATAACACTTCTGGTGCTAGTGAAACAATTTTCATGTAATTATTCTCTCTTAGTTCACGTGCAACAGGACCGAAAATACGCGTACCCCTCATCTCTCCTGCTTGATTTAAAATAACGCAAGCGTTATCATCAAATCGAATGTATGAACCATCGGCTCTTCGTACTTCTTTTTTTGTTCTTACAACAACTGCCTTAGCAACTGATCCTTTCTTAACTGCACCGTTAGGCATTGCACTTTTAATTGCAACAACTATTTTGTCGCCAATAGATGCGTAACGTCTTCTTGTTCCTCCTAAAACTCTAATGCACAAAACTTCTTTTGCACCTGAGTTATCAGCAACTGATAATCTCGATTCTGTTTGTATCATTTCTCAGTTTATTTAGCTCTTTCTACAATTTCTACTAATCTCCAATTCTTTGTTTTACTCAAAGGACGAGTTTCCATGATTTTAACGACATCACCTGTTTGACAGTCATTTTTCTCATCGTGAGCAACAAATTTGGTAGTTTTTTTCACAAACTTACCGTACTTAGGGTGTTTCACTTTACGTTCAACGGCAACAACTATAGACTTGTCCATTTTGTTACTCATTACAATCCCTACTCTTTCTTTTCTTAAATTCCTCTTTTCCATAAATGCTTTTTAAATAACAAGCACTAAGCTTGAGATGAACGATTTGTAAATTCAGTACTCAAACGTGCGATTAATTTTCGCATCTCTTTAATTCTCAATGGATTTTCAATAGGAGCCATTTTGTGTGAAAGTTTTAAACCTACATACTGATTTTTAAAATCAATTAGCCGACTATTTAAATCTTCGATTGACAATTTTGCGATTTCTTGTTTTTTCATAATAATAAATTAAACAGGTAAAACATAATCATTTCTAACAATGAATTTACATTTAACTGGTAGCTTTTGCGCAGCCAAACGCATAGCTTCTTTGGCAATTTCGTATGATACACCATCTGCTTCAAACATGATACATCCAGGCTTGATAACTGCAACCCAATGACTTGGAGCACCTTTACCTTTACCCATACGTACCTCTGCTGGTTTAGAAGTAACCGGTTTATCAGGAAAAATACGAATCCATACTTTACCCTCACGTTTCATGTATCGTGTAACGGCGATACGTGAAGCTTCTATTTGACGTGATGTGATCCATCCTGGTTCCAAAGACTTAAGACCAAAAGATCCGAAAGAAATAGTTGAACCTCTATGAGCTAAACCACGATTTCTACCTTTTTGTACTCTTCTAAATTTTGTTCTTTTAGGCTGTAACATTTCCTTTATTTTTTTCTAATTACTTTTTCTTTCTTTTTGCATTTGCAGGTCTTCTGTCTCGGTCATTACCGTTATTGTTACCACCACCCGAAGTCGATACTCCAATATTTGGCGCTAAATCTCTTTTACCATAAACCTCACCTCTACAAATCCATACTTTAATTCCCAATCTACCATAAGTAGTATGAGCTTCTGATAAAGCGTAATCAATGTCTGCTCTAAAAGTATGTAATGGAGTTCTTCCATCTTTGTACATTTCTGAACGCGCCATTTCAGCTCCATTCAATCGACCAGAAATTTTGATTTTGATTCCCTCTGCTCCAACTCTCATAGTTGATACAATTGCCATTTTAATGGCTCTTCTAAAAGAAATTCGAGCTTCCAATTGTCTTGCAACACCATCAGCTACTAATCTAGCATCAAGTTCTGGTCTTTTAACTTCAAAAATGTTGATCTGAATTTCTTTCTTAGTTAATTTCTTTAACTCTTCTTTCAATTTATCAACCTCTTGACCACCCTTACCAATAATTACTCCTGGACGAGCAGTGTTAATAGTTACAGTAACCAATTTTAAGGTTCTTTCAATGATAATTTTTGCAATACTTGCTTTCGATAAACGAGCTATCAGATACTTTCGTATTTGATCATCCTCAACAATTTTATCTTTGTAATCATTACCACCATACCAATTAGACTCCCAACCATGGATGTAACCTAATCTATTTCCTATTGGATTCGTTTTTTGTCCCATTTCACCAATTATTTAGTCCCATCAACAACGATGGTAACGTGATTTGACCTTTTTCTTATTCTGTGTGCTCTTCCTTGAGGTGCAGGTTGAATTCTTTTCAACATTGTACCACAACCAACTTCAATTGATTTGACAACCAAAACCTCTTGACTGATATCAGAACCTTCATTTTTCTGTTCCCAATTAGAGATTGCAGAACGAAGTAACTTACCCAGACTTGTTGAAGCCTCTTTACTATTGAAATTAAGAATATTCAAAGCTTTATTAACTTCTATTCCTCTAATTAAATCAGCAACTAATCTCATTTTTCGCGGTGAAATCGGAGAATTCTTAAGTTGTGCAATCGCAATTGCTTTTTTTGACTTTTTAAGCTCTTCAGCTCTTAAACGTTTTCTAGCTCCCATGACTGTTTAAATTCTTAACGTTTCTTATCTTTTTTATTTCCACCATGGCCACGGAAGTTTCTTGTTGGTGAAAATTCACCTAACTTGTGACCAACCATGTTTTCAGTTACAAAAACAGGAATAAATTTATTTCCGTTATGAACTGCAAACGTGAATCCTACGAATTCTGGTGTTATGGTTGATGCTCTTGACCAAGTTTTAATAACAGCCTTACTGCTAGAAGCTTTCGCATCATCAACTCTTTTCATTAATTTATAATGAACAAAAGGCGGTTTTTTTAATGAACGACTCATATCCTAATATCTATTTTTTTCTTCTTTCAACAATGAACTTATCTGAGTATTTGCTTTTGGATCTTGTTTTATATCCTTTAGCTGGCATACCGTTTCTTGACCTTGGATGACCTCCAGAATTTCTTCCTTCACCACCACCCATCGGGTGATCAACAGGATTCATAACAACCCCTCTTACACGAGGACGTCTTCCTAACCATCTTGATCTACCTGCCTTACCAGAAACAACTAAGTTGTGTTCAGCATTTGAAACTGAACCAATTGTTGCAAGACATGTAGTTAATATCATTCGTGTTTCACCTGAAGGCATTTTGATTGTAGCATATCTACCATCTCTAGCATTCAATTGAGCATACGTACCTGCGCCTCTTGCAATTGAACCACCTTTACCAGGTTTCAATTCGATATTGTGAATTACTGTCCCTAAAGGAACATCTGATAAATACATTGCATTACCAATATTAGGTGTTGCAGATTTCCCAGATAAAACTGTATCACCTACTTTAATACCTGTTGGCGCAATAATGTATCTTTTTTCTCCATCTGTGTAAAACAATAAGGCAATATGTGCGGTACGATTTGGATCGTACTCTACCGTTTTTACAGTCGCAGGAATATCAAACTTATCGCGTTTGAAATCAATTATACGATATCTTTGCTTATGACCACCACCAAGGTAGCGCATAGTCATTCTACCATCATTATTTCTACCCCCGGACTTTTTCATACTAGCCAAAAGGCTCTTCTCAGGTGCAGATGCGGTAATCTCTGCAAAATCAGTCGCTACTTTGTGACGCTGACCTGGAGTTGTTGGTTTAAACTTCTTTAGACTCATTATTCAGTCATTAATAATTGTTAAACAAATCAATGGTTTCACCATCCGCAACAGTAACTACAGCCTTCTTTAATTGTTTACTTTTTTGTTCAACAACTCCTTTATTGGTGTACTTCACAGAGGATACCCCACCGCCATAATTTAATGTACGAACATCTGTGACATGAACTCCATACATTTTCTCGACGGCATTTTTAATTTCTATTTTATTTGCCTTTCTATCTACTTCAAAAGTGAAACGATTCATTTTTTCGCTTGCTAAAGTAGCTTTTTCTGTTATTATAGGTTTCTTTATAATTGTAAGCATAACTTTCTAATTTAAGATGTTTTCAATTTTGTTAACAGAGCTTTCTAGTAAAACTACTTTTTTAGCATTCAAAATGTCGTAAGTATTAAAAGAATCAGCCGTTACAACTTTGATTTTGTTTAAGTTTCTTGAGGCCAAATATACATTATCAGTACTTTCTCCCAAAATCATTAAAACTTTTTGATTGTCCAGATTCAAAGCGCTTATCAAAGATTTGAAATCTTTAGTTTTTGCAGCTGTAAAATTAAAATCTTCAATAATCATCAAACCATCATTTTTAGCTTGGAACGCAAAAGCTGATTTTCTAGCTAATCTTTTCAATTTTATATTCAATTTGAAGTGATAGTTTCTTGGACGTGGCCCAAAAATTCTACCTCCACCAACTCTTGTTCCAGATTTAGCACTACCTGCTCTCGCACCACCAGTTCCTTTTTGTTTCTTAAGTTTCTTTGTTGAACCAGCAATTTCATTTCTTTCTTTCGATTTGTGAGTACCCTGTCTTCTGTTAGCTAAATGTTGTTTAACATCTAAATAAATAGCATGATTATTTGGTTCGATACCAAAAACTGTTTCAGATAATTCTACAGATTTAGAAGTTACTGAACCTTTTGTGTCGTATATATTTACTTTCATTACTTTTTAATTGTTAGAGTTGAACCATTAGCTCCAGGAACAGAACCTTTAACAATAAGAATATTTCTGTCAGCTAAAACCTTAAGAATTTGCAAGTTAGAAGCTAATCTTCTCTTATTTCCCATTTGTCCAGCCATACGCATTCCTTTGAATACTCGTGCAGGATATGAACAAGCACCGATTGATCCAGGAGCTCGTAGTCTGTTATGCTGACCATGTGTTGCTTGACCAACTCCGCCGAAACCATGGCGTCTTACAACCCCTTGAAATCCTTTACCCTTACTTGTACCGACTACGTCAATAAATTCTCCTTCTTGGAAAATAGCTACATCAACTAAATCACCGATTGTAACATTCTGAAAACCTTTAAACTCAACCAATTTAGCTTTTGGTGTAGTATTAGCTTTTTTGAAATGTCCTTTCAATGCATTTGGAGTATTTTTTTCTTTTTTCTCTCCAAATCCTAGTTGAACAGCTTCGTAACCATCTCTGTCTTGTGTTTTGATTTGAGTCACAACACAAGGACCAGCTTCAATCACCGTGCATGGTAAAGATTTACCCTCAGCACTATAGATGCTAGTCATTCCGACTTTTCGACCAATTATACCTGGCATATTCTAGTTATTAATTAATTTACACTTTAATTTCTACATCAACGCCACTAGGAAGTTCTAACTTCATTAAAGCGTCAACAGTTTTTGATGAACTACTATATATGTCCATTAAACGTTTATAAGCACACAATTCAAATTGTTCCCTCGCTTTTTTCATTACGTGAGGTGAACGCAATACTGTATAAATTCTTTTGTGTGTTGGTAGTGGAATAGGGCCACTTACAACTGCTCCAGTAGACTTAACCGTTTTAACGATCTTCTCAGCCGATTTATCTAAAAGGTTGTGATCGTAAGATTTTAATTTTATTCTAATTTTTTGACTCATCTGCTTGGTTATTATTATGCTGAAATTTTACCATTTGCTTTCGCAATTACATCCTCTGCTACAGTTTTAGGTGCCTCCGCGTAATGCGAGAACTCCATTGAAGAGCTTGCTCTACCTGAAGTGATTGTTCTCAACTGAGTAACATATCCAAACATCTCAGATAATGGAACATCTGCTTTCAATACTTTCGCACCATTCCGGTCATCCATACCTTTCATCATTCCTCTTCTTCTATTCAAGTCACCTACAACATCACCCATATTCTCCTCAGGAGTAACGACCTCTAAATTCATAATTGGTTCCAATAAAATTGGAGCACATGATTTCAAAGCTGCTCTGTAGGCCATTTTCGCACACAATTCAAATGATAGTGAGTCTGAATCGACGTTATGGTACGAACCATCAATTAATTCAACTTTCATAGCCTCCAATGGAAAACCAGCTAAAACTCCGTTTTTCATTGACTCTTTGAATCCTTTTTCAACTGAAGGAATAAATTCACGAGGAATATTACCTCCTTTAATACTATTTATGAATTCTAATCCTGATTTTTCCGGGTTATCTTGTGTCGATATTTTAACTAGGATATCGGCAAATTTTCCGCGACCACCCGTTTGTTTTTTGTATTGTTCTCTGTGTTCAGTTGAACCAGCAATAGCCTCACGGTATGCAACTTGCGGTGCTCCTTGACTAACTTCAACCTTAAACTCTCTTTTCAAACGGTCAACAATAATTTCTAAGTGAAGCTCACCCATTCCTGAAATAATAGTTTGACCTGTTTCTTCATCAGTATTAACTCGGAAAGTTGGATCTTCTTCAGATAATTTAGAAAGACCAATTGATAAACGATCTGTATCTGCTTGTGTTTTGGGTTCAATAGCTAAACCGATAACTGGTTCTGGGAAAACCATTGACTCCAGAACGATAGGAGCATTTTCTGCACATAAAGTGTCACCCGTTTTAATATCCTTAAATCCTACAACTGCGCCAATATCACCAGCTCCTAACTCGGGAATTTGATTTTGTTTATTAGCGTGCATTTGGAAGATACGTGAAATACGCTCTTTGTTTCCTGAACGTGTGTTTAATACATAAGAACCTGCTTCTAATTTACCTGAGTAAGCTCTAACGAAACACAATCGACCAACGAAAGGATCTGTTGCGATTTTAAATGCCAAGCCTGCGAAAGGCTGATCAACCGATGGCTGTCTTGTAACCTCTTCATCTGTTTTTGGATTTATTCCAGTTATACCATCAATGTCCATGGGTGAAGGAAGTATTTCCATTACCATATCCAACATTGCTTGTACTCCTTTATTCTTAAATGAAGAACCACACATCATTGGAACAACTTTGCCTGAAATAGTTGCCTCACGTAATGCATTTAAAATTTCTCTTTCTGTTAGAGAATTTTCATCCTCGAAAAATTTCTCCATCAAAGACTCGTCAAATTCTGCTACTGCTTCTAATAACTCACTTCTTAAAACTCTAGCCTCCTCGATAATATCAGCAGGAATTTCAACTTCTTTGAAAGTCATTCCAAAATCGTCTTCGTTCCAAACAATACCTTTAAAATTGATTAAGTCAACAACTCCTTTGAAATTATCTTCGTCACCAATATTTATTTGCAAAGGTAGTGCATGACTACCTAACATTTTTTTGACTTGAGAACATACTTTTAAAAAGTCAGCGCCTTGACGATCCATCTTGTTAACAAAACCAATTCTAGGGACATTATAGTTGTTTGCTAATCTCCAGTTTGTTTCTGATTGAGGTTCAACACCGTCAACAGCGGAAAACAAGAAAACTAAACCATCTAATACTCTCAAAGATCGATTCACTTCAACTGTAAAATCAACGTGTCCAGGGGTGTCAATAATATTGACATGATATATTTGATCTCTGTAGTTCCAATTTAATGTAGTTGCAGCAGAAGTAATTGTAATACCTCTTTCTTGCTCTTGCTCCATCCAATCCATTGTTGCTGCACCGTCATGGACCTCACCAATTTTATGACTCACTCCACCGTAAAAAAGAATACGTTCAGTTGTAGTTGTCTTTCCTGCATCAATATGGGCAGCAATACCAATATTTCTCGTAAATCTAAGATCTCTTGCCATTGTAATTAAAATCTAAAATGTGAAAATGCTTTATTCGCCTCTGCCATTCTCATTGTATCTTCTTTCTTTTTGAAAGCAGCACCCTCTTCTTTAGCAGCAGCTATAATTTCTGAAGCTAGTTTTTGAGACATTGTTTTTTCATTTCTCTTTCGAGCATAACCGATCAACCATTTCATCGCAAGCGAAGATTTTCTCTCTTCTCTTACTGGAGTTGGAATTTGGAATGTTGCACCACCAACTCGGCGACTTCTAACTTCAACAGCTGGCGTAACATTTTCCAATGCTTTTCTCCAAACGTCTAATCCTTCTTGTTCTTCGTTTTTCTTATTTACGATTTCTATTGCATCGTAAAAAATTTTAAATGCTAAACTTTTTTTACCTGAAAACATTAAATTGTTTACAAATTTTGTAACCACCACATCTTTGAACTTTGGATCTGGCAGAATAGCAATTTTTTTGGCTTTTCTTCTTCTCATTTTTCTAAAGCTTTATTTTATTATTTCTGCTTTGGACGCTTCGTTCCGTACTTAGATCTTCTTTGGCTTCTACCTTGTACACCAGCTGTGTCTTCAGCTCCACGTACAATGTGATAACGAACACCTGGAAGATCTTTCACCCTTCCACCACGTACTAAAACTAATGAGTGCTCTTGTAGATTGTGGCCTTCACCACCAATATATGCATTTACCTCTTTTCCATTTGTTAAACGGACACGGGCAACCTTTCTCATCGCTGAATTAGGCTTTTTGGGCGTGGTTGTGTAAACACGAACACAAACCCCTTTACGTTGCGGACACGAATCAAGTGCAGCGGATTTACTTTTCTTTACCACCGCAGTTCTTCCTTTGCGAACTAACTGTTGAATAGTTGGCATAAAATACTCTTAATTAAAATAAATAAAATACTACCTCAAACGCACTTTGAGGGGTGCAAAGATACTATATTTTATTTAATATGCAATAATTAAATTAAAAATAATTCATTTTTATAAATAATAATATTAGCATATTCATTTTCAAATATTTAAATATAAAAAAAGCCCTTATTTAGGGCTTCTTGAAATATTGAGAAAGGCAATTACTTCCTGTATAATGTTCTTTTAACAGCTGTAATCAATCGTTCTTTGTTTGGTAAAGCTTCATCTATTAAAGTTGGGGAAAACGCAAAAGGAGTATCAGTTTGGGTAACTCTTTCTACTGGTGCGTCCAGGTAATCAAAAGCGTAACGTTGCAAATGGTAGGCAATTTCGCTTGATATTGAAGCCAATGGCCAAGATTCTTCTAAAACTACGCAACGATTTGTTTTTTTAATTGATTCAACTATTGTTTCATAGTCGATTGGACGAATTGTTCTTAAATCAATAACTTCAACACTAATGTTTTCTTTTGCTAGGATTTCAGCAACTTCGTATGCCAATTTAATGATTTTACCGAATGAAACAATCGTAACATCAGTTCCTTTAATCTTAACTGCTGCAACTCCAATTGGAATGATGTATTCACCTTCAGGTACCTCACCTTTATCGCCATACATTTTCTCAGATTCCAAAAACACAACAGGATCTTCATCTCGTATCGCCGCTTTCAAAAGCCCTTTAGCATCTGCAGGATTTGAGGGTGTAATTACTTTTAAACCAGGAACATGTGCATAAAAAGCTTCAAATGATTGAGAATGTGTTGCTCCTAATTGACCAGCGGTTCCATTTCCTCCTCTAAACACAATTGGACAGTGATATTGACCACCTGACATTTGTAACATCTTTGCCGCAGAATTAATAATTTGATCAGCAGCTAAAATTGCAAAATTCCAAGTCATAAATTCAACAATTGGACGTAACCCATTCATGGATGCACCAACAGCAATTCCAGTAAAACCTAGTTCTGCAATTGGTGTATCAATTACTCTTTTAGAACCAAATTCATCTAACATACCTTGTGATACCTTATAGGCACCATTATACTCTGCAACTTCTTCCCCTAAGAGAAAAACGCGTTCATCTCTTCTCATTTCTTCTGACATTGCTTCGCGCAATGCTTCTCTAAATTGAATTGTTTTCATTCTAATATTTTTGTTGTAAGACTTTTTATTTTAAGCTACTTTTAAGGTGGATAAACTTGACTTTTCAAACTTTGATTTCGCATAAGCCACATCGACATTGAACGTATCAGTTTTGTTTGAAGGAATTTCAAACATTGCATCTGTCAGAACAGCTTCACAAATTGATCTTAATCCTCTGGCTCCTAATTTAAACTCAACTGCTTTCGTAACTATAAAATCATAGACTTCTTTTTCAAGAGTCAATTTAACATTATCAAGTTCAAAAAGACGAACATATTGTTTAATTAATGCATTTTTAGGCTCCATTAATATTCTTTTTAAATCCTCCTTTTTCAAAGGTTCAAGGTAAGTTAATACAGGGAATCGACCAATAAGTTCAGGTATTAAACCAAATGTTTTAATATCCAAAGGGTTTATATATTTCAACAATGAGTCTTGTTCAATTCGCTCTTGTTCGGAGGAACTAAAGCCAATTGTTTGACGATTTACTCGGTTAGCAATAATTTTTTCAATTCCATCAAACGCACCTCCACAAATGAACAAGATATTTTTTGTGTCGATTTGAATCATTTTTTGCTCTGGGTGTTTTCTACCTCCTTGAGGTGGTACATTTATAATTGCTCCTTCCAAAAGTTTTAAAAGCGCTTGCTGAACACCTTCACCTGAAACATCTCTAGTAATAGATGGGTTATCACTTTTTCGTGCGATTTTATCAATTTCATCTATAAAAACAATTCCCATTTGCGCTGCTTCCACATCGTAATCTGCAGCTTGAAGGAGGCGTGATAAAATACTTTCCACATCTTCACCTACATATCCAGCTTCGGTAAGTACTGTTGCATCAGCAATACAAAAAGGAACATTTAAAAGTTTTGCAATTGTTTTTGCTAAAAGTGTTTTTCCAGTTCCAGTTCTTCCAACCATAATAACGTTTGACTTATCAATTTCAACTTCAGAAGTAGATTTTGGATTATTTAGTCTTTTGAAATGATTGTATACTGCAACAGCTAAAACTTTCTTTGCATCTGTTTGCCCTATAACATATTCGTCCAAATGAGATTTAATTTCACTAGGCTTAAATAAATGAAGTTTTTTTGTAGATTTTGCTGCTGCATTTGGACTTTTTGTCTGATGGGCAACTTCTTCCTGAATAATTCTATTTGCTTGATAGGCACAATTGTCACAAATATGAGCAGAAATACCCGCCATTAACATTTTAACAGCGCTTTTATTTAACCCACAAAATGAACAGCTTACTTCTTTTTTCACAATTTAAAATTATTTAGGATTTCTTAAAAGAACCTCGTCAACCATTCCGTATTCTTTTGCTTCTTCAGAGGTCATCCAATAATCTCTATCTGAATCAGACCATACTTTATCAAACGGTTGGTTTGAATGTGTTGCGATAATGTCGTATAATTCTTTTTTTAACTTTTGAATTTCTCTTGCTGTAATTTCAATATCTGATGCCTGACCTTGTGCACCCCCAAGTGGTTGATGAATCATAACACGTGCATGTTTCAAGGCACTTCTTTTCCCTTTCGCACCAGCACACATTAATACAGCTCCCATTGAAGCCGCCATGCCTGTGCAAATTGTTGCCACATCGGGACGAATATATTGCATAGTGTCATATATTCCCAAACCAGCATATACTGATCCACCGGGAGAATTTAGATAAATTTGAATGTCTTTTTTAGCATCAACCGATTCTAAAAATAATAATTGAGCATTGATAATATTTGCAACTTGATCGTTAATCCCAGTTCCTAAAAAGATAATTCTATCCATCATCAACCGAGAAAAAACATCCAACTGTGAAATATTCATTGGACGTTCTTCAATTATATAGGGAGTCATGGATGATTCGATATAGTGATCCATCATCATACTATTGATTCCAAGATGTTTAGTTGCGTATTTTCTAAATTCGTTTCCGTCTATCATTATTTCTTTTTTTTTAATTTGGGTAAAATTAATAAACTTTAAAAAGAAAACCTGATTTTGCTTATTTTTAATATTTATTTACGTAAATGTTACCTTCTGAAATCCAATCTAAGAGAATTCTTATTTCGCCACTAAATTGGGGTTTAGGGCATGTTTCGCGCTGTATCTCATTAATTTATACATTACTCGAGAAAAATAACACCATTTTTATCGCTTGCGATTCTGCTCAAAAAAAAGTTTTTATTCAATATTTCGATGCAAAAGTATCTTTTGTGGAACATCGAGGCTATCCATTTCAATTTGCAGGGAAAGGAAATTACACCAAAGACTTATTCTTTTCGCTTATAAAACTCACTAACCGATCTAAAAATGAAGCAAAAGAAGTTGAAACTTTTGTTAAAGAATTCAAGATAGATATTGTTATTTCTGATCATCGTTACACTTTCAGAAGTGAAAATTGTACTTCGATATTCATGACTCATCAATTAAATTTACCTTTAAGTTGGTTTCATTTTCCCTTTACAATCTACCACAATAAAGAAATTAAAAAATTTAATTCTATTTGGATAATTGATAAGGAGGAAAGTCCGCTAGCTGGTAATTTGTCAAACAGTCGAAATTTTCGGAATGCAAAATTTATTGGTTTATTGTCTCGATTTCAACTTTACTCCAAAATAGAAACAAAATCTGGAAGTGTATTAATAATTAGCGGTCCAAAAGAATATTGGTCTAATTTATTATTGGCATTTTCAAATGAACTCGCATCTAATGAAATTCAAACAATAATAGGTGCTAGTGAAGTGGAGGAACTAATTCTTAGTAAAAAATTAACCCAAAAATTTCATGTTAGCGATGATTGGATTAAAACTGATAAATTATTACTGAGCACCAAAAAAATTTATGGTTACATCGGTTACACCACGTTAATGGATATTGAAATCTTAAGCTGTGAATCGTATTTAATAGCAAGTCCTGGGCAATTGGAACAAGAATACCTTGAGAAAATAAGCAAAAAAAAATCCTGAACTAATCCAGGATTTTTTTTTAATTCATTATGCTTTTTGATTATCTTACTGCAGAGCTAAAGTTTGAATCAGCAAACAATTTAACAAATTCTCTATCTTTTGCGGCTTTTGTTTTCAATGAGCCATCTTTTGCAAAAGCATTTTTAAGATTGTTTACAACTGCGTCTGAACCTTCACCACCTCTTGATGCAATGATAGCTTTCAAATAATCAACATCAGCTCCTGTAATATTAGCTAAAGCTGTTTTTGCTTCTGCTAATTTATTTTGAAGAACATAAGCTAATGCTTTATTGAAGCTGTTTTCTTTGCTGTTACTTTCAGCACTTGCGTAATTTCCATCAAGAATATCTAATGCTGCACTGTTATAACCGTATACAACATTTCCTGCATCTAAACTATTACCTTTTGATTGATTTAATAACTTTCTTGCATTTACTCTATCTCCTTCTGAAATTGCAACACCAGCTAAATTATTTTTTGAAGTTGAATTGTCTTTCAAACTATTTGCTTTTTCTAAACTAGATTTAGCATCAGCAACTTTGTTTTGTGTGAATTGAACAGCTCCTAAGTTGTTATGACCTCTGAAATCAGATGAATGATTTTGAGTTGCAGCTTGATAAATAGCAGCTTTTTCGTTTAAGTCAGTAACTCTTGCGCCAGCAAATAACAATTCTTCGATACCTAAAGAGGCTGGGTTGTTTTTAGCAGCAGCCATAATTTCGTCGTCTGTTAAACCTAATTCTTTATAGTTAATTGTAATTACTGCTCTACGAATTTTAGGGAATACATCTTTTTCCAATTCTGTATATGATTTACCTAAATTCACCATGTCTTTCTCACGTTGAACAGGATCTTTAGTCATTTCTAAAATACGAATAAATAGATTTTTATCAGCTTCATTGATTGTAGTTGTCAAAGCTAATTGATTCTTGAAACCATCGAAATCTTCACCCTTACCTTCTACAATGTACTTAGTAGTATCGGCCCAATTCAACATGTTTGATTTTTTCATCAAATCTACAATCGCTTTTCTTGCTGCTCTTGTTCTTTCGTTAGACAAGTTTGTGTTTTTGTCTTCAACACCATCAGGAGAGGCAAAACCTTTAATGTCAATCGATGTTATTTGAATTTTTGGGTTTGACTCAGATGTTTTCAACCAAACTAATAAATCTGCTATATCCTTATCTTTCATTTCTGTTGCTTTAACATCAGACTTTGACTTATCAAAATTGATAACAGCTGCTGTGCTTTTAACTGTTTCTCTTATGATTGCATCTTTTTCAAAAATAACTTTGAAATCTTTTCTAACCATTAATGGAGTAATTACTGTTCCATCCGCAATTTTAGTTTCAGGAATATCTTCTTTTTCTTTTGTGCCTTTAAAAACTTTACCTGTAACTTTTAAATCTGCCGCCTCCATATCTGAACTGTAAGGAATTTCTAAGTCAAAAGTTGCTGAACCACCTGGTTTGAAAGTGATTGTTTGACCGTTACCAGTAATTTTTTCACCTTGAAGAACCCAAGTACCAATGGCAGTGCTTCCTAACTTTGGTGTGATTTCTGCTTTCACTTTTTTGCTAATCCCTTTTTCAGGAACATTAACAACAACAGAGAATTTTACATTATCACCATGCATCTCCAGTGGATTAGGATTTACATTATAGGTAAAATCTTTAACTAAATCACAAGAGGAAATTAGTGCAGTCGTTCCAGCTGCAATTGACATTAATAGAATTTTGTTTGAGTTCATTTATTATATTTTTAAAATCGTGGCAAATTTACAAACAATTACTTTCAAAAACCTAATAAAAATTGTTGAAAAAATAGTTTAATTAGAATTAAATAAGTAAATCACTGATATTTATCTTATTTTTTTGGTCTTTAAAATCGAAAATTTCTAGCAATGGAATCAAAACAAAGTCTCGCTTGTGATACATTGGATGTGGAATTTGTAAGTTTTCTTCCTGAATAATTACCTCATCAAAAAAAATAATATCTAAATCGATAATTCTGTCTTCGTAAGAATTACTTATTTTAATTCTACCTAGCAATTTTTCAATTTCTTGTAACTTTTTTAAAACTTGGAATGGATTAAGAGTTGTTTGACAAATTAAACAAGCGTTGTAAAACTCATTTTGCGACTCGAAACCAACTGCAAAATTTTTATAGATGGAAGAAACTTTTGGAACCTCCCCAACTTTAGATTTGATTTGACTTATCGCATTTTTTAGGTTTGATTCTTTATCCCCCAAATTTGTTCCAAGTGCAATTATAACTTGATGAAGTTTTAATTCTTTGTCCATTTGAAATTATGAACAAGTTCTAATAAATCAACTTTTAGATATTCCAAAACGGGACGCAATGAATCATAATTAGGTTTACAATTCAATAAAACTTCACCTCTTACAAAATTATTCGTTGAATCAGTCAAATAAAATTGAAAGTTTGTTGCCACGTTTCCTTTTAATTCAAAGAAAGTTCCGAAAACTTTATTTTCCATGTTTATTATTTGCTCAAAATCAATATTGTCTGCTTTGATTTTATGTTCATCTACTTTATCATTGGCGAAATTAATGATTTCAGCTATTGAATCATTATTTGGAAAATTTAAGTAATACATAAATAGTGATCCATTTACTGGACCTAAATCTATTTCTTGTGTGCAATAAGTTGACCCTTGCTTTTGAACAGTTTTATAATTAAAAATATTTGCCAAACGCAATGAATATGGACATTCCGACTGAATTTGTCTGTAAGCATGGTCCGGTAAATCAAGTTTTAAATAAGTTGGTGGCTTTGGTACAGGAAGTGTGTCTTCACAAGCTGCCAACAGTAAAATAAAAAGGAACGAATAGATTAATTTATTCATGATTTAAAATCTTAATTTTCACTGTTTTAATTCTCTTTTTATCAGATGATTCAACAATTAGCTTGTAGTTTTCAATTGTTATAAATTCGTTATTTCTTAAAATTCGACCAGATTGCTCGATAATTAATCCGCCAATTGTCTCAGCTTCTCCTTTTAATGACTCAAACAATTCTTCGTTACATTCCACTATTTTATAAAAATCATTCAAAGAAGTTCGGCCTTCAAACAAATAGGTTGTGTCATCAATTTTTGAAAAAACTACTTCATTGTCATCAAATTCATCGGTAATATCCCCAACGATTTCCTCCAAAATATCCTCTAGAGTTACGATTCCATTTGCACCACCATATTCATCAACAACAATTGCCATGTGCATTTTCATACTGCGAAAATCTTGCAATAGGTCGTTAATTCTTTTATTTTCTGGAATAAAATATGGCTTTCTAATTTCTTTACGCCAATCAAAATTTTCATCTTGATTTAAACTTTGCAATAAATCTTTAATGTATAAAATCCCGATAACATTATCTTGCGAACTTTCAAAAATAGGAATACGAGAATACCCTGATTCTAAAATAAAATCTAGAACTTCGTTAAAATTTAAGGTATTATCAATTGCATCAACCTCTATTCGTGGTGTCATAATTTGACAAGCTTCAGTTTTTCCAAATTTCACAATTCCTTCCAAAATTTTATGGTCTTCTTCTGATGTCGAATCTTCTCTTGTCAAGGCCAAAGCTTGCTCTAATTCGTCAGAATTGACTTTCGCTCCACCGTTTGATAGCTTTTGAATGAAAAAAGAACCGTGAACCAATCCAAACTTAATCCAAGAAATTGGTGGCAATTTCGCCAAAATTGTTAGAGGATTTGCCACGAACCTCACTACTGAAATTGCATTTTTAGAGGCATAAACTTTAGGTAAAACTTCACCTGTTAATAAAATTAAAAAAGTGATTCCAATTACCTCAATCAAAAATCGTTGTAATTCTTTTCCCGGAACAGCTGGAAAAATATCATCTAAAACAAAAGTTGATAAAATAACAACACCAACATTCACAAAGTTGTTGGTAATCAAAATTGTTGCTAATAGTTCTTTCGGGCGAGAAAGTAAATTTTGAATGAGTTTCGATTGCTTATCGTTTGTTTTCTTTAAATCTTCATTATCAGCAGGTTTCAAGGAAAAAAACGCTGATTCTGAACCTGACATTAGCGCTGAAATCAACAATAAAAAGGCAATGATTGCTAAATAAATAAAAGTTGATTCGCTAAAACCAGCTTCAATAACATAATTTAAAGGTTGACTGGGAGGTTCTGTTTTGTTCATTTCTTAAAATGGATTGTCATCATCCGCACTTGGGGATAAATCTTGAATTGATGAGGGTGGATTTGGTTTTCCTTCGTTTGAATAAGGTGTATGGTTTCTATCAGTATCAGGACGTGAAAGTATTGTTAAATCGTCACCAACAACTTCGGTTGCATAACGCATGTTTCCTTCTTTATCTTGCCACGAGCGTTTCTTTAATTTGCCTTCAACATAGATTTTGGCACCTTTTCGAATGTATTTTTCTGCTATTTCTGCTAATCCACGCCAAAGTACAATGTCGTGCCAATCAGTAATTTCTTTCTTTTCACCAGTAGATTTATCAGTGAAAACTTCTGAAGTTGCCAGTGAAAAAGTTGCAATAACAGCTCCGTTTTCAAGGCGTCTAATTTCAGGGTCTTTGCCCAAATTTCCTATTAGTATAACCTTATTTACGCTACCATTCATAATTACAAATATATAAAAATATAAAACTAAATATTCTTATTTTTTCTTGAATGGTTTTTTCTTTTTCGGCTTAGCTTCCTGACTTTCAGAAATTTTAATGCATTCTTCCAACGTCAAGTTTTCAGGAGTTACGTCTTTTGGCAACTTGAAATTGTCTTTTCCAATTTTCAAATAAGCTCCGTATCGACCGTTTAATAATTGTACCTCAGGACGCTCTTTAAAAACCTTAATCATTTTATTTGCATCGTCTTCTTGCTTTTGCAAGTACAGCTCAACTGCGCGATCAAATGAAATCGAAATAGCATCTTCTTCTTTCGGAATTGAAACAAATAATTTTCCCACTTGCACATAAGGGCCAAAACGGCCATTGTTTGATTTTACTGCTTGTCCTTCATGTTCTCCTAAAGTTCTTGGCAATTTAAACAGTTCCATTGCTTCTTCCAAGGTAACTGAACCAATTGATTGGTCTTTTTGTAAAGACGCGAAACGCGCTTTTTCACCATCTACTTTCTCATCTCCAATTTGTATCATTGGACCAAATTTCCCGATACGCGCAATAACTTTCTTTCCAGAAATCGGGTCAATTCCTAAATCTCTTTCACCTGTTGCACGATCTGAATTTTCAAGCGTGTCCACTACTTCTTTATGGAATGGATTATAAAAACCCTCCATCATTGTTGTCCACTCTTGTTTTCCTTTTGCAATTTCGTCAAATTGTGCTTCCACTGATGCTGTGAAATGATAATCCATAATTTGCTTGAAGTTGTCTTGCAAGAAATCTGTTACCACAATCCCGATATCTGTTGGCGAAAGTTTATTTTTATCTTTTCCAGTCGTTTCAGAACGCACTTCTTCTATAATACTTCCCTTTTTAAGTTGAATGTATTGGTATTCACGCACTTCTCCCTCACGTTCTTTTTTCTCAACATAACCTCTTTTTTGAACCGTTGAAATCGTTGGTGCATAGGTTGACGGACGACCAATTCCTAATTCTTCTAATTTCTTAACCAAAGAAGCTTCCACGTATCTTGAAGGCGGACGTGTAAATCGCTCTACAGCAACTGCACTTCCAAGGTCTAATTTTTCGTTTTTAACGACAGCTGGTAACAAACCAGAATCGTTTTCTTCCTCGTTGTCATCCAAAGACGATTCTAAATACACTTTCAAAAATCCTTCAAAACGAATGACTTCTCCTTTTGCATTGAACGAATCACCATTTGGTAAACCACCAATTTTTATGGTCGTTCTTTCCAATTGCGCATCTGACATTTGACTTGCAATTGCACGTTTCCAAACTAACTCGTATAATTTTTGCTCTTCTGATTCAGCGTCAATTTTTGAAACCATGAAATCCGTTGGACGAATCGCCTCATGCGCTTCTTGTGCTCCAGCATTTTTATTGGCGTATTTTCTGGTTTTTGAAAAATCAGAACCGTATAATTCTGTAATTGCCGCTTTCGACGCATTGATTGCCGTATCAGATAAATTCACAGAATCCGTTCTCATATACGTGATTTTCCCAGATTCATACAAACGTTGCGCTACGCTCATTGTTCGTGTTACTGAAAAACCCAATTTCAAACTCGCTTCTTGTTGCAATGTTGAAGTAGTAAAAGGTGCCGCTGGCGATTTAGTTGCAGGTTTTTGTTGAATGTCTTCTACAAAAAAGTCTGTGATTTTGCACGTTTCCAAAATCGATTTTGCACTTTCTGAATCAGTTAATTGTTTGCTGAATTCTGCTTTAAAATTTCCTTTTGCAGATTCAAAATTTCCAGTGATTCGGAAAAAATTTGAACCATTAAAAGCATCAATTTCTTTTTCGCGCTCAACGATTAATTTCACAGCAACGGATTGCACACGACCAGCTGATAAACTTGGACGTATTTTTTTCCAAAGTACAGGTGAAAGTTCAAAACCTACAATTCTATCCAAAACGCGACGAGCTTGTTGTGCATCTACTAATTGTTTATTAATGATGCGCGGATTATCAATTGCTTTTAAGATAGCAGTTTTTGTAATCTCATTAAAAGTGATGCGTTTTGTGTCTTTTTTCTTTAAATCTAAAGTCTCATATAAATGCCAAGAAATCGCTTCTCCCTCGCGGTCCTCATCGGTTGCTAGCCAAACAACTTCCGCTTCCTTTGATAATTTCTTAAGTTCTGCGACGAGCGCTTTCTTATCTGGAGTGACTTCGTAAAGTGGATTGAATTTATTTTCGATTTCGATTGCCAAGCCTTTTTTCGCAAGGTCTCTCACGTGTCCAAAACTAGATTTTACAGTAAAGTCTTTTCCTAGATAACCTTCTATTGTTTTTGCTTTTGCAGGGGACTCAACGATGACTAAGTTTTTTGACATGGATTTTATTTTGGGCACAAATGTAAAAGGAAAAAAGTGGACTGCGGAAAAAAAAGTGAAACACAGCTAAAAAAACTATAATTGCGAACAGTTAATTGCTAACCAATGGTTGCGGATTGCATTGATAAATTGCAAACTTTTAATTGCGAATTGCAAACGTAGATTCAGAAAGCGCTCTGCGCGATTTATATCGTTAATAACTCCTAAGCGTAATGGGTTTTAGTTTGCAACTCGCAACTCTTACGTTCACAATTAATAAGCTGTATGGTTTTCCGTTTGCAATTCGCAATTATTTCGTTCGCAATTCCTAAGCAGTTTTAATCTAAATTCTCCATTTAAACGGTCATTTTGTCAGTCTTTGATTAATTGTTATTTTTGCCGACCAAAAGAAGAACAACTATGTCCCACGAAAATAAAGTAATCGATGAATCAATGCAAGGTGAAGCGACAATGCTAAACGATTCAGAAGATACAACAGGAAAAAAGAAATTATTTATCGAAAGCTACGGTTGTCAAATGAATTTCTCTGACAGTGAAGTTGTTGCCTCGATAATGAAAAACGACGGTTATGCTACTACCCGTAATGTCGATGAAGCGGATGTTGTACTGATAAATACGTGTTCGATTCGTGAAAATGCCGAAACACGCGTTCGCAATCGCCTGACTGAATTTAAAAAGAAAAAAGAAGACAATCCCGAATTAGTAGTTGGAATTTTGGGTTGTATGGCAGAACGTTTAAAGAAAAATCTACTCGAAGAAGAAAAATTGGTGGATTTAGTTGCCGGTCCTGATGCTTACCGTGATTTACCAAACTTGATTGAAGAAGTAGGAACGGGACAAAAAGCAGTGAATGTATTGCTTTCGCGCGATGAAACCTACGCTGATATTTCGCCAGTCCGTTTAGATCAAGGTGGAATTTCTGCATTTGTAACGATTATGCGTGGATGCGACAATATGTGTTCGTTTTGTGTTGTTCCTTTTACCCGTGGAAGAGAGCGTTCAAGAGATCCACATACCATCGTTCAAGAATGCCAAGATTTGTTTGAAAAAGGATACCGAGAAGTGACGCTTTTAGGTCAAAATGTGGACAGTTACCGCTGGAATATTAGTTCGAAAGGTGAAATTAAAGATTCTTCACAACCAACAACAAATTTTACACAATTGATGGAAATGGTGGCCTTGGTTTCACCAGATTTACGTGTGCGATTCAGTACTTCGCATCCAAAAGATATGACTGATGATGTATTAGAAATTATGGCGAAATACGAAAATATTTGTCCTTATATTCATTTGCCTGTTCAGTCTGGGAATACCGACGTTTTATACCGTATGAACCGTGGTTATTCCAGAGAATGGTACTTGGAACGCATTTCTTCAATCAAACGAATCATTCCTGATTGTGCGATTTCTACGGATATTATCACTGGATTTTGTGGTGAAACAGATGCTGAACACGCGGAAACGTTAAGTTTAATGGACAGCGTTCAATATGATTTTGCTTATATGTTCAAATATTCGGAGCGCCCAAAAACATTGGCAGAAAGACGTTTCGCTGACGACGTTCCCGAAAATGTGAAAGGAAAAAGATTGGATCAAATCATCGAGAAACAATTGGCTTCTTCATTGGCATCGAACAAACGTCAAATTGGTACCGTTCAAAAAGTATTAATTGAAGGGAAATCGAAACGTTCTGACGAGCATTTGTGTGGAAGAACTGGAAGAAATTCAATGGTTATTTTCCCGAAATTAGATTGTGAAAAAGGACAATATGTGATGGTACGCATCGACGAATGTACCTCAGCAACCTTAATGGGAGAAATCGTTTCTAAATGCTAAATCGCTAGTTATGAACGTACAACAAGTTAAACAGCGTTTCGGAATCATTGGAAATTCTCCTTTGCTCAACCGAGCGTTGGAAGTTGCCATTCAAGTTGCGCCAACTGACATTTCTGTTTTGGTGACAGGTGAAAGTGGAACAGGAAAAGAAATCATTCCACAAGTGATTCATCATATTAGTTCTCGAAAACACGGCGAATACATAGCTGTAAATTGTGGTGCAATTCCAGAAGGAACAATAGATTCAGAATTATTTGGTCACGAGAAAGGTTCATTTACAGGCGCTGCAGGAAGCCGGCAAGGTTATTTTGAAGTGGCAAATGGCGGTACAATTTTCTTAGATGAAGTTGCGGAATTACCGATGCAGACGCAAGTACGTTTGTTACGCGTTTTGGAAACGGGTGAATTCATACGTGTGGGTTCTTCTAAGCCGATTAAAACGAATGTACGAGTTGTAGCTGCAACAAATGAAAATATGCAACGTGCAATTGCTTCAGGTAAATTCAGAGAAGATTTGTTTTATCGCTTGAGCACTGTTCCCATTCAATTGCCCGCTTTACGAAATCGTCAAGAGGATATTCATTTGATTTTCAGAAAATTCGCACACGATTTTGCCGAAAAATATAGAATGCCTGCGATTAAATTGAATGATGATGCTGTTCAATTATTAGTAAATTATCCGTGGCCAGGAAATATTCGTCAATTGAAAAATTTGGTCGAACAACTTTCTGTAATTGAAACAGCTAGAGAAATTGATGCTTTAATTCTATCTCAATATTTACCAGAAATTACGGAGAAATTACCTCAGATTATTGGCAAAAATGCACAGGAGAATTTCTCCGAGCGCGAGTTGATGTATAAGGTGCTTTTCGACATGAAAAAAGATTTGAATGAGCTTAAAAAACTAGTCGTTGAAATACTACAACAAGGAAATGCGGTTTCTTTAACCTCCGATCAAAGCGCCGTTGTTAATCGTATTTATCAAGAAGTGAATGAAAATGTAAAAAACACTGGACTTTTACTTCCATCAGCACCAGTACCAACTAATGAATCAAACTTCCACTACCCTACTACAACTGAACCGTATGAAGCGCACGTTGAAGTAGAGGAATCATTGTCTTTGGGAGATCGTGAAAAAGAATTGATTAGTAAAGCATTGGAAAAACACCGCGGAAAAAGAAAACACGCAGCAAGCGAATTGGGGATTTCTGAACGTACTTTGTATCGAAAAATTAAGGAATACAAGCTTATAGACCTATGAAATTTAGCTCACTAATTTTACTTTTAGCGGTGCTTTCATCGTGTTGGCCATCGAGTGTTTCCTTTAAAGACAAAGGTTCAATGCCCGAAGAATGGAAAACATTTTCCGTGAAGACTTTAGAAGTTTTAGCTCCCAATGCACCTTTAAGTTACGGCGCAAATTTGACGGAACAATTAAAAGATGGAATTCAAAACAATACGCGACTTTTGTTAAATACCAATTTTGGAAAGGGCGAAGTAAACATTGACGGTAAAATCACAAATTACAGTGTTGCTCCAATTGCTATTCAAGGTAACGATAATGCTACTCAAAATCGTTTGACCATCTCTGTTCAATTTTCAATAGAAACAACAAAGCCAAAAGAAGAATTAATTTCTGTAACTTCAACCCGATTTTCAGATTTTAATGCAAATTCTAATTTAGCAAGTGTCGAAGCTCAGTTATTAGAGGAAATAAATACGCAAATCATTCAAGACGTTATTAATAAATTGATGAGTAACTGGTGATGTTAAGTTCAGAATATATCCACGAAAAGATTTTAGACACCACTTCCTGTACCAGCGAAGATGTTAGGAAATTGGCTGAATTGATGGAGCTGTATCCTTACGTTTCTTCTTTTCCGATTTTGTATTTGAAAGCACTTGCCAATAGCAAAGATGTACGTTTGGAGAGTGAAATTGAAAAATACGCTTATCGAATTTCTTCACGTGCGCTATTATTTGAATTATTGCATCCAAGATTTGAAATAGAAATTACTCCTGAAAAAGAAACTATAATTCAAGAAGAAGTTCAAGCGGAAATTGTTAAAGAAGATGAAAATCCTATTTTACAAACGGTTGAAGTTGAAGAGGAAACAATTCCTGAAGTTAAAGAAAAAATTGTTGAAGAAATTGAAAATCCTGTTTTAGAAAAAATTGAAGGTAAAGAAGAAATAGTTCCGGAAGTTCAAGCGGAAATTATTGAAGAAATTGAAAATTCTATTTTAGAAAAAATTGAAGTAGAAGAAGAAATAGTTCCAAAAGAAAAAAGCGAAGAATTTAAGAAAGAAAACGATCAGTTGGAACAATTAATTCAAGCTGCTGCTATTTCATCGAGCTTTATGGAAACCAATTTTCAGGAAGAAGAAAAAGAAACGAAGCTGGAAATTGAAATTGAAAAAACGCTTGTTTCAGAACTAGTAGCAGAAAAAAAGACTGAACAAATTACAACAATTGAAAAAACTGAAATTGAGCCTAAAAGTGAACGAAGTTTTAGTTCTTGGTTGAGTTTAGGAGCAACAACTTCTGCTGTAAATCCAATGGAAACAAAGGTAATTAAAAAAGAAACGAAACATCCTGAAATCGAGGAGGAGACTAAGAAAATAGAATATTACAACTTCGATAAACCGAAGAAAGAATTTTACTCACCAGTTAAAAAAGCGAAGGAAAGTTTAAGTGAAAATAATATGCCTGTTAGTGAAACTTTAGCAAAAATCTTCGCACTTCAAGGCAATTACCCAAAATCAATTTACGTTTATGAGCAATTAATCTTGATTTTTCCCGAAAAAAAGAGTTTCTTTGCAACCCAAATTAAAAATTTAAAGAAAAAACTTAATTCTTAGAAATGGATATCATACTTTCAACCATCATTATTTTAGCAAGTGTTTTGCTAATTTTTGTCGTTTACATTCAAAATCCAAAAGGTGGAGGTTTGAGCTCTGATTTTGGTTCACCGAGCCAATTAGGTGGTGTTCAAAAAACTACTGAGTTTATCGACAAAGCAACTTGGGGTTTAGCGATTGCAATTGTTTTATGTAGTGTTATTATGACTGTGCGTCAACCAAGAGCAGCAAAACCGGTTAAACAAAAACAACAAACGGAACAACCTGGACAAGATGGACAACAACCAGCTGGTCAAGGAAACACACAAAACAACAAATAGTATTCCTATTTTCACTTCACAAATGTCAGTATGTCACCCATACTGACATTTTTATTTTATAGTCAATCCATTTTTGGCAAAATTGTCGCAGTTCTTTGCTTGGCATAAAATTGGTCGAAATTTGAACAAATCCCTTAATTAATTTATAATAATATGTCAGTAAAATTTAAACCTTTGGCAGACAGAGTTCTAATCGAACCAGCTCCAGCAGAAGTGAAAACAGCAAGTGGAATTTTTATTCCCGACACCGCTAAAGAAAAACCATTAAAAGGAACTGTGATTGCAGCAGGTGAAGGCAAAAAAGATGAACCAATGACAGTTAAAGTTGGAGATTCAGTTTTATACGGACAATATTCTGGTACAGAAATCAAATTAGACGGAAAAACGTTTTTAATTATGCGTGAATCAGATATTTACGGTATATTTTAATAGTATTAAAAATTTAACAATAAACATTAAATTATTATGGCAAAAGATATTTTCTTCGACGTAGAAGCAAGAGAAAAGCTTAAAAAAGGTGTAGATGCTTTGGCAAATGCAGTGAAAGTAACCTTAGGACCAAAAGGTAGAAATGTGGTAATTGCTAAGAAATTTGGTGCTCCACAAATTACAAAAGATGGTGTAACTGTTGCGAAAGAAATTGAACTTTCAGACCCAGTTGAAAACATGGGAGCACAAATGGTAAAAGAGGTTGCTTCAAAAACTGCTGATATTGCAGGAGACGGAACAACAACGGCTACTGTTTTGGCGCAAGCGATAGTTAGCGCAGGTTTGAAAAATGTCGCTGCTGGTGCAAACCCAATGGACTTAAAAAGAGGAATTGATAAAGCAGTTGCTGAAGTTGTAAAAAACTTGAAGAAAATGGCGACGGAAGTTGGTTCGGATAATTCAAAAATTAAACAAATTGCAACCATTTCTGCAAATAACGACGAGGCAATCGGTGCGTTAATAGCTAAAGCAATGAAAGTGGTTGGAAATGATGGAGTTATCACAGTTGAAGAAGCAAAAGGAACAGAAACTGAAGTTAAAACTGTAGAAGGAATGCAATTTGACAGAGGATATTTATCTCCTTATTTCGTTACAAATGCTGAGAAAATGGTCACAGAAATGGAAAATCCATTGATTTTAATCTGTGAGAAAAAAATCTCAAGTATGAAAGAATTGTTGCCGATTTTAGAACCAGTTGTTCAAGCAGGAAAAGGATTGTTAATCATCGCTGAAGATGTGGATGGTGAAGCACTTGGAACATTGGTTGTAAATAGAATTCGTGGTTCCTTAAAAGTTGCGGCTGTTAAAGCTCCAGGTTTTGGAGACAGAAGAAAGGCAATGTTAGAAGATATCGCTATTTTGACGGGGGGGCAAGTTGTCTCAGAAGAAAGAGGAATGACTTTGGAGAACATTACAATTGACATGCTTGGGACAGCTGAAAAAATCGAAATCGATAAAGAAAATACAACTATCATCAACGGTAAAGGTAAAAAAGCAGATATTTCAGCACGAGTTGGACAAATCAAAGCTCAAATCGAAACAACAACTTCTGATTACGACCGCGAAAAATTACAAGAGCGTTTAGCGAAATTAGCAGGTGGAGTTGCCGTTCTTTATGTTGGTGCAGCTACTGAAATGGAAATGAAGGAGAAAAAAGACCGTGTTGACGATGCTTTAGCAGCAACAAGAGCAGCAGTTGAAGAAGGAATCGTACCAGGTGGTGGTGTTGCATTAATTCGAGCAATTGCTTCTTTAGACAAATTGAAAGGTGATAACGAAGACGAACAAACAGGAATTGCAATTGTGAAACGTGCAGCTGAAGAGCCATTACGTCAAATCATTGCAAACGCTGGTGGTGAAGGTGCTGTTATCGTTCAAAAAGTAAAAGAAGGAAAAGATGACTTCGGATACAATGCACGTACAGAAGTATACGAGAAATTATACAAAGCAGGTGTCATTGATCCAACAAAAGTGACTAGAATTGCAATTGAAAATGCAGCGTCTATCGCTTCAATGTTGTTGACAACTGAATGTGTGATTGCTGATCAACCAGAAGAAAACAATCCAGCTGCTGGAATGGCAGGTATGGGTGGTGGAATGCCTGGAATGATGTAAAAGACTAATTCAAAAGAGCTTTACTAATCGTTACTTAAAAAAATTTATTTACACATTTAAACTGCGGAATTAAATTTTAACGTGTCTCGATTAAAACCTTTTGAAAAAGCCTTATTAAAATAGTATAAAAAGAGCCTTCGGGCTCTTCAACGCATCAATCTTCCCGATTTATTCGGATAGTGCGAAGCGACTATATAGGGAACCGTCTCAAGAAATTGGGACGGTTTTTTTAATTCGCCCCGACCATCCGCTAAATTTTTACTTTATCCTTAAAATAAATAACTTTAACTAATAATTCTATCAATTATCATTGAATCTAGTAAATTCGTTCTATAAAATTTATAACTATGAAAAAAATCATCCTGTTAGTAGCACTTGCCTTTGTAGCAAACGTAACAAAAGCACAAACAGTAAAAGACATCACAACCAAATACTATGAAGTTATTGGTGGACAAAATTGGGAAAAAGTAAAAAACATGCAAATGTTTGCAAACGTTGATAACAGCGGAATGAAGATTCCTATAGAAGTTGTTATTATGTCTGACGGAAGAATGTACACACGTTTTGAAGTTCAAGGAATGAAATTCACTCAAGGTGCGTTTGATGGTGAAACAAGTTGGAGTACTAATTTCATGACTCAAAAAGCTGAAAAATCAGAAGCAGATGATACAGAAAATACTAAAAGAAGCGCAAAAGAATTCCCAAATGCCTTGTTAACAGCAGAAAAATTAGGCTATAAAACTAATTTAGAAGGTATTGATAAAATTGATGGGGTTGAATGTTATAAAATCAAAGTAGAGAAAAAAACAATGCTTTCTGAAGGTAAAGAAGTACCAAATATTGAATACTATTACATCGACAAAGAAACGTTTGTTCCAATTATGACTGAATCAGAAATCTCTTCTAGTGAAATGAAAGGGAAAATCGCTCAAACGAAATACAGTGATTATCAAGAAGTAAATGGTGTGTTCATTGCTTTTTCGCAGACAAGTGGAATTAAAGACGGTATGTCTCAAGCGATTACATTTGATAAAGTGTTAATCAACAGCACTATTGACGAAGCTGGATTCAAGTTTCCAAAATAATTCTCACTAAGATTATTTAATCTAAAATTTACAACAATGAAAAGACAACTTTTTGCTTGTTTAGCTTTGCTATTGCTTCAAAATGCGAATGCTCAAACGACAGGCGCAGTTATTAATGCTTCTGAATATTTTGGTGATTTAAAAGCAAGACATATTGGTCCAGCTTTAATGAGTGGACGAATTTCGGACATTGAAAATCATCCTAAAAATTCCAATATCGTTTACGTAGGTGCTGCCGGAGGTGGTGTTTGGAAATCAAATGATGGTGGTGTAAAATTCACTTCAATTTTTGACGATTATTGTCAATCAATTGGCGTAGTATCTATTGACCCAAGCGACCCTGACAATACAATTTGGGTTGGAACAGGTGAAGTTTGGACACGAAATAGTGTTTCAATGGGCGACGGAATTTACAAAACAACAGATGGTGGAAAAAGCTGGAATAAAATGGGATTGGAAAAATCCGACCGCATTGCTTCGATTCAAATTGACCCGAAAAATCCAAATACCGTTTATGTGGGCGTGTTAGGTGCTCTGTGGGGAGATAGCCAAGAAAGAGGCGTTTACAAAACTACCGATGGTGGAAAAACATGGAATAAAATTCTATATGTTAACGAAAAAACGGGTTGTTCTGAACTTGTAATGGACCCAACGAATTCTTCCGTTTTATATGCATCTTTTTGGGAATTTAGAAGAACTGCTTTTTCTTTCAACTCAGGTGGAATGAACAGCGCACTTTATAAAAGTACAGACGGCGGTAAGACTTGGGCTAAAATTCACAACGGCTTTCCAACAGGACAATTGGGACGAATTGCTGTAACAATTGCTCCTTCAAATCCTTCAATTGTTTATGCTGTAATAGAATCGGAGAAACCTGAAAATAAAGGAATTTATCGTTCAGAGGATGGTGGTGCTTCTTGGAAATTTTTAAATGGCGATTTTGGTTTAACTGTTCGTCCTTTTTACTTTTCAAAAATTGTAGTTGACCCGAAAAATCCAGAGGTGGTTGTTAAAGCAGGTTTATTTGGCTCAATTAGTCGCGATGGTGGAAAAACCTTCAAAAACTTAGGTGCAATGCATCCCGACATTCACGATATTTCCTTCGATCCCAATAATTCCGATAAAGTTTTTGTAGCGACAGACGGTGGACTTTACAGAAGTTTAAATGGTGGAACGACTATGGAAATAATTGAAAATCTTCCATTAAGTCAATTTTATCACGTAAGTGTTGACAATCAAGAACCATATAATGTTTATGGTGGTTTGCAAGACAACAATTCTTGGTTTGGCCCATCTTCAAGTCCAGGAGGAATTGAAGCGAGAGATTGGAATTTAGTTGGTCAAGGTGACGGGTTTCGCGTGTTCCCCCACCCTACTCAACCACATATCGTTTACTCTGAAATGCAAGGTGCTGATGCAATCTGGCGCTACGATACAAAAGAACAACAGTTGAAAGTTGTAAAACCTTTTCCTGTTCAAGGGGATCCAAAATTGCGCTTCAACTGGAACGCAGCCTTAACCACAAGTCCTCACAATCCCGATCGATTATTGGTTGGAAGTCAGTTTTTACACCTATCAAACGACCGCGGAAACACTTGGACGAAAATTTCACCCGATTTAACGACAAATGATAAAACCAAAACGGGAGCTTCAGAATCCGGTGGTCTTTCTGTCGATAATTCTGGCGCGGAGAATCACTGTACAATCTTCACAATTGCAGAATCACCATTAAATGAAAAAGTGATTTGGGTTGGAACAGATGATGGTAATATTCAAGTGACGACTGACGGCGGAAAAACGTGGTCAAATGTTACTGCCAATGTAAAAGGCTTACCTTTAAACACGTGGTGTTATCACGTAGAAGCAAGTGTTTTTGGAGAAGGAATTGCTTATGCTGTTTTTGATGGTCACGCAAAAAACGATTACAATGCATACATCTATAAAACAACTGATTACGGTAAAACTTGGACTTCAATCGTAACAAAAGACCTTCCAGTTTTTGTGCGTAATATTCAAGAAGACTATAAAAATCCAAATTTATTATTCGCAGGAACTGAACTTGGACTTTACGTTACTCTTGACGGAGGTTTATCTTGGTCAAAATTTAAAAATAACGTTCCAAGTGTTGCTATTCATTATTTGGAATTGCACCCAAAAACCAATGATTTGATTATGGGGACTCACGGTCGTGGTATTATTATTTTAGATGACATCACACCGATTAGAAGTTTGAGTAATGAAATTATGACTAAAAACTTACATTTCTTTGAAAGTAAACCATTTACGATGAGTGAAAAATCTTCTTTTGGTGGCACGAGTTCAGAAGTCCAATTTGTTGGTGACAACCCAACTAGCAATGCTCAAATTCGTTACTTTTTATCAAAAAGACACACTTTTGGAAAAATGACAATGGAAATTTATGATGCAAATGGCTCTTTGGTTACCACTTTACAACCAGGAAAACAAAAAGGAATTAACACTGTAGAATGGTCATTCAATATGCAAGCACCAAAAATTGCTAAAGGAAAAACCTTTGCTGGTGGAGCGATGTTTGCACCAAGAGTGAAAGCTGGAAAATACAAAGTAAAAATTACCAAAGGCGCTGATGTTTTTGAAAAAGAAATTGAAGTGCAATACGACTCTAAATCACCTTTTACTTTAGAAGAAAGAACTGCTCAACAAAAAACAACACTTGAGTTATACAATTTCAATCAAGAGTTAGCTTATTTCGTTTACGAATTGGATCAATGGGATGCAAGTGTTAAAGGTTTCTTGAATGAAAACTCTGCACCAAATAAAACAGCTCAAGCTTTGAGTAAAGAATTGGACAATTTGCGCGATAAAATGGTGATTACAAAAGGTGACAACTATGTGGGGGCTGGCGAACCAAGATTGAGAGAGAAGTTAGGTGATATTTATAGTACAATCGGCTCTTATTTTGGAGCACCTTCTTCAACACAATTGGAAAACATTGCAATGTTACGTACAACTTTCAATGAAGGAAAAACACAATTTGAAAAAATGAAAACTTCCACCATCAAAGCATTTGAGAAGGAATTAGTAAAAAAATCAAAAACAAGTCCTAAAATTTTGAGCTTTGAAGAATTCTTAAAATCAGAAAATTAGTAGAAGCTTGAGTAACGATTATAGTTTAAGAAACTCCTTGGAAACAGGGAGTTTTTTGTTTATTCAGAGAATTAATTTTGATTCAATCTTTGCATAATAAATTCCAACATGACCTCATCTAATTTAGAAAAAGCAAACCACTTCTTACCCAAATCTTTCAAGGATGCACCAATGTGATACAATTCTTTTCGGTCGATAATAAGAAAACGATCATGACTTTCTCTAAGTTCTTGAATTCTGATGGGTGGGTATTGACTATTGTGTCTTTCCAAATCAAGATTCAAAACCCTAGAAATAGACTTTGTGTAAATAAGTGCTTCAACGTTGCTATTCCGTTTACTTAAATGTGTAAGAACAGAGTCATCGATGTAATTGTCAATGAGAATTATTTCTTTCTTCGCTGAACGAATAACTCTTGACATTAATTCATACGCATCAAAGATTTGACCATCAAAGAAAACACCTTGGGTGGGGAGTTCGTTCGTTTTGAGTTGCAAAGAGATTTTACTTACTTCCCTTGAAAGATTGTCAAAATTGTTTTCTAATCTATCCATGCGCTGATTAATGACATAACCCTTCAATAAATATTCTCTAAGTACATTTGTTGCCCAAATCCTAAACTGGGTACCTTGTTTGGATTTAACACGATAACCAACAGAAATGATTACATCAAGGTTATAAAACTTTGTTCTATACTGTTTACCATCTTTTGCAGTTGTCAAGGAATTCTTGACAACTGAATCAGGAGGCAATTCACCTTCATTAAAACAATTATTAATGTGCAAGCTGATATTCTGTTTTGTTTGCCCTAAAAGCATTGCCATTTGGGCTTGATTCAACCAAACAGTCTCATTTTCAAAACGGACTTCGATGTGTTCTGCTACTTCATTTGGACGGTATAAAATGATTTCATTCTTCATAGTTTACTTGAAGTTATGAAAATTTATCCTTTATTGAAGAATAATTTGATGGAATTTTTTAGGTAAAAATTCGATTTATATTTAAGAAGGTTTTGTAGTTTCTATACTCGTTTCAGATTTCGAGTTACATCAACCCTACCGTTCATTACTTTGAAAAATAAAGGCGGAACGAAAGCCAACAACATCATTCCAGGATAACCAGTTGGCATCGTTGGAGATTCTTCGTGTGACTCCAGTAATTGATAAGGTCTATCCGCTTTGAAGTGATGATCGGAATGGCGACTTAATTCAAAGAGAATAACTCTACCTAAAATATGATTTGAATTCCAAGAATGCCAACGTCGAACACGTTCATACGTTCCGTTTTCTTTTTGTTCACGCACCAAACCATAATGTTCAATATAGTTAACTGTTTCCAATAACAAAATGCCAATAATAGCTGCAATAAAAAAGGCAACTAACACTTTAAATCCAAAAATGAAAAAAATACTTGACAATAAAGCAATATGAAGAAAAGTGTAAATAATCATTCTATTCGTATAATGCAAAAAGGATAATTTCTGAATGGTTAATCGTTCCTTTTCAATTTGCCAAGCCTGAAAATAGCTTCCGATTTGTGAACGAAACCAAAACACGAAAAGTAACTCATTTTTTCTAGCTGTTGCTGGATCACTGGGTGTTCCGACATTGTGATGATGTCCACGATTGTGATACGGTAAAAAGTGATTTTCAAGAGAGCTTAAAAGTAAAATATCACCAATCAATTGTTCTACTTTGTTTAATCGGTGTCCTAATTCGTGACCAATGTTAATACCTATGACTCCACACATAAGACCCATTGAAACAATTTTTCCGGCTAAATCTATGGTCGCTGAAGTTTCAGTTATGGTGAAGAAAAAATAAATTAAAAAACCCCATTGAATTGGTAACATCAAATAGAGTAGAAAATCGTAATATTTATCATTTGTTGCCAATTCACGTTCTCTTTGATCCAAATTTTCAGCATCTGGTTGAAAAGCCATTTCCAAAAGTGGAACAAGTCCGAAGAAAACAAATAAGGGCAAAAACGTTAACATGCCAGAACTATTGAAACTTACAAAAACCGTTAATGGTAAGGCTAGAATACTTAGATATTTTAGTTTTTTCATCGCTCGTTTTTTTAGATAAAAGTAAGAAATGATTAGGTGAAAACAAATAAGAATTCTTAAACTACTTCACCTTTTTATCTATTAGCAATAAATAATGTTTTCGTAAAGCGGGAGTTGGTTGAGTGAAATTATCCCAGACAAAATGAAAAGAACTTTTCTTGTTCTGCTTTGTGAGTTCAACTTCAGCAGAATAAACTGTTGTTGCAGGAGTGAATAATTGTGCTTCATAATAACCGCCGAGCAATACAGTATCTCCTGGATTTAAAATAGTTTTTTCTTTAAATCCAATTCCATTTGGCGGAGTTTTATTGGAAATAATTGTTTGTGGTTTTCGAGTGAAATTCACCACATAAATTTCAGAGCTATAAATGGTTGCACACGAAACAACTTCAGGTTTTTTGTCAATTTTTGGAGTCACAACAGGGGAATCTACTTTTCTAAAATCAGGGTATGTGACTGTTCTACCCCATCCATCATCACTTAAATCAACTACACTTGTCACATTTCCTATTTCGTCAAAATAATGGGTAACGTCACCATACTGGATTCCACCATCTGGTTGGTCAGTAGCATGAGCCTTTTTTATTGCTCCACTCGGATAAAACTCTACATAAACAGAAGCGTGACCTCCAACATTTCTTGTGGGCATAGAGTAAATCTCAGTTCCATCAACTTTGTATGCTTTCAAATATCCAAAATGAATTTTATCTGAAAGTTGCAAGCGCTTGGTTGAAATTTTTCCGTTCTTGAAATAGGTGTATTCAAAAGTACTGTCTGAATTACTTTTCTGAGAAATTACGAGTAAAGGAAACAGAAAAAAGAATAAAAATAAACGCATATTTTTTAGTTTGGCTTTTGATTACAATAAGCGTGCAAAATTAATCATGAAAATTTTCAACCTATGAAAAACAAAAACGACCTCACCAATTTGATGAAGTCGTTCTTAAAATATTTGAAATTTAAATTACTTCTTGAAATTCGGAGCAACGATTAAATCTTTCGTTCCGTGAGTCCAAGAATAGAAACCTTCTCCCGATTTCACTCCTTTTTTACCAGCAGTTACCATATTCACTAAAAGCGGACACGGTGCATATTTTGGATTTCCAAAACCATCGTGCAACACTTGTAAAATTGCCAAACACACATCTAAACCGATAAAATCTGCCAACTGCAAAGGTCCCATTGGATGCGCCATTCCTAATTTCATTACTGTATCAATTTCTTCAACTCCTGCAACACCTTCATACAACGAATAAATTGCTTCGTTGATCATCGGCATCAAAATTCTATTTGCAATGAAACCAGGGTAATCGTTTACTTCAGTTGGAACTTTATTTAATTTTTTAGAAGTTTCCATAATCAAATTTGTCACCTCATCCGAAGTTGAATAACCACGAATAATTTCAACTAATTTCATTACAGGAACAGGATTCATAAAGTGCATTCCAATTACTTTATCAGGACGATTCGTAACTGAAGCAATTTTAGTTATTGAAATCGAAGAAGTGTTAGTAGCCAAAATCACGTGAGGCTCTGTCGCTGCATCTAAATCTTTGAAGATTTTCAATTTTAAATCGATGTTTTCAGTTGCTGCTTCTACTACTAAATCAACTCCTTTCACTCCGTCAGGAATAGCTGTAAAAGTGGTAATATTAGAAAGAGTTACATCTTTATCAGCTTCGGTTAAAGCTCCTTTTGCAACTTGACGATCCAAGTTTTTACCGATCGTAGCAATCGCTTTATCTAAAGAAGTTTGCGAAACATCAATTAAATTTACTTTATATCCAAATTGAGCAAATACGTGAGCGATTCCATTCCCCATCGTTCCAGCTCCAATAACAGCAACATTTTTCATAGTTTGATTTTTTGTGTGTCAAATATAAGGAGAATAAATAATTGTAACTAGAATGTTAATTGCGAACGAATAATTGAAACTAAAATAACTATTCTAGCTTGTGTTTTCTCTTGTTTTACAATATTTATGACCAGTCGCTCCGTTCCTCTTTTGGATAATGTGGGTATGATGTGTAGGATTTTCATAGACTTTTATTTTTTTTTGCGTACCTAATTGTAATAGATAAACTTCAGTAATGAGTCATAGAAGTGGTGAAATAGAAGACAGTACAATCGCAGACGATAATATGTCACCCTACTTGGTCTCCCGTCACTATCATTTGGTCTTCAAATGCAGTGCTTTTTCTTCTTAAGGGAGGAAGAAGAACCCTAATTCTTTAAAATCTTAACAGTCTTGGCGCTTGTGCCATCGGAAATGTGGGAATAATACCGACGATGACACATAATGTCGTTATTAAATTCTATTGAATGTCATGTCGGCATTATACCACACATTATTTTTTACGCAACATAATGTATCCTAATTGGTATAATACACACCGGCGCTGAGGTTGCGCATGGAAAGAACTTGGGTGTGTAGGCCGGAGAGATGTACATCGGATTGCTCCATTACGATGCGACCGGTTTCGTCAGTGAGGGAAGTAGTGAGTGTTGCTTCCTCTGACAAGATGAAGGTGTATGAAATATCGTCGTTGGTTGGGTTTGGGTAAATTGGAAGTTATGCTTCATTTCTATGAACGCGAAAACAACAATAATGGTTTTAACTCTCCGCAATCTGCAGATTTTAACGCTTTCAAATAGGATTTTCTTGCATTATCTTCTTTAACCAAGTAATTTGAACCCCAGCTAAATATAGGTTGATTTAATACTTTGCTAATTATAATATCGGCCATCAATCTACTGTGTCTTCCGTTACCATTAGAAAAACAATGAATGCTTACTAATCTGTGTTTGAATCTCAACGCAATTTCATCATTGCTAAAGGTTTGGTTTATCATCCAAAATAAGGCATCATCGCAAAGTGCTCTTAGTTCAACGGGAATTTTCCATTTATCAATCCCTAAATTTTTGTCAGTTTTCCTGAATTTACCGGCCCATGACCAAACCTGCCCGTACATACGTTTGTGTAAATCACAGATGAATTTTTCTGTTAATACAATCTCAGCATTCAACGATTTATTGAACACCCACAACATAGCGTCTTCAATATTCTGCTGTTCAAATTCATCGAGTTCTTGACGTATGGCAATTGTTGGTATCCGTAAGCCATTTTTCTCTTCTTCATCCAATGGGGTTTGACCCTCAAGATAATTCAAGTTTAATCCCATAAAGCCTTTGGTAAATCCAATTTAATTTGATGCATTCTTTCTTCAAATGCTTTTTCTAAACGAGAATCAGAATTTTTTTGGTCTTCTAATTTCATTGTATGGGAAGTTCGATCCACAATTTTTTTGGCTAATGCTTGAGCTTTTATATCTATGTGCTGTTCCAATGAACCTGCCTTTGGCACAAATCCATAAACGAGATCCATATCCAATGCTTTTGCTGCTTCACGAAGTAATTTCAAGGTTATAGCCCCATCTTTTTCTCTCATTTCCAATTCGCTGACACTTTGTTTGGTGCTATTCATTTTTTTTGCCAGTTGTTCCAACGTCATTCCAAGGGCTGTACGAATTGCTCGAACCCATCCTATTGGCGGCATAGGTAAAGTAGAAGCTTGTTTAAAAAGCGCAAGCTTCGGTTCAAGTTGTTGGATTTGAATTTTTCTTTTGTCCATAATCTTTTATGAATTTAAAGGACAAATATAAGGTTTTATATTGATTTAATTTATTTTTAGTAAGGTTATAATTTTACTTTATTTTTAATTTGTAAGGTTATATTTTTACTTTTTTTCGCTTGGACAGGCTCAGTGCGTGGCTTTATTTTTTGTTTTTTGTTCTTTACCGTGGCTACGGCATGCGAGATTAGGGTTTGTTGTTCTTTGTTTTTTGTTTTTAATTCTTTAAAATCTTAACCGTCTTGGCACTCGTGCCATCAGAAATGTGAAAATAATACACACCGGCGCGGAGGTTGCGCATGGAAAGGATTTGGGTGTGTATGCCGGCGGAGTGTAATTCGGATTGCTCCATTACGATGCGGCCGGTTTCGTCAGTGAGGGAAGTATTGATGGTGGCTTCCTCTGACAAGATTAAGGTATATGTAATATCGTCGTTGGTTGGGTTGGGATAGATAGGAAGTAAAACGAAATTTTCACCTTCTGTGTTGAGGCAGGCTACGTTGTTACTCAATTCTGTTTCGATGAGTTGGTAATCGTTGTAGGAAGTAGCTTCCACGCACAAATAACTCGTTTCGTTGTCTTGAGTAGAAATATAAGCCGATGGACTTGCATTGAATAAATAAATCCTACTTTCTCCTGGAGCCAAACTTTCGTTTTCTGTTTCCAGAATTGGCATTGATCCATACATTTTGAGCAATAAATCCGTTTTGGTGATTTCAATAAATCCTTGATTACTAAGCTCAACTCCTACTTTGTAAAACCCATTTAGATCTTGAACGAATAACTGGGTAATTGCCAAATCAATTCGTGGCTCAAAAACCTTGATGTATTTTGTTGCAGTGTCTCGGCAACCGATTGAGTTTTCGATAATTAAGGATGTTTGTATGCTATCTCCGATGAGTGAGGCATCAAACCCCGTTGCTTCGATAGACTCAGCAACCGTGGTTTGGATGATGTTGCCATTGCCTAGATTCCATGTGTATTCGGTGGCTCCTGTGCTGGTGCTCGTAAATGTAGTTGGAACGCCGGCAACTATCGTTTGAGGTGAAACGATATAAGCCGCATTTATTTCCGGTTGGACGTTTACGATTATCAATGTATCGCGCTGACATCCATTATCGGTAGTGGAGGTTAAATTCAAGTATTGAACTCCAGTGGTTACAAACTGGTAAGCTGAACTGTTGCCTTCCAGCGAATATTGCAAATTCACCAACCAATCTGTTTGTTCGATATTTCCAACAGAAACGGAACTAAGGTTTTCAAAGGTTGTCCACGTGTTTTTGCAGGCAGGCCCCACTTGCCAACCCAATGTTGGACGTGGATAAATGATGATACTTTGCAAGGTTGTATCTTGACACCCATTGTTGGCCGTAACGATCAATTGAACATCAAAAGTATCTGCATCGGCGTAAATCTTCTGAAAACTTGGATTGATTGCTTGTGTTCCATCGCCGTAGGACCATGCGTTGGTGGAAATATTGAACGTATCTGAAATGGTACTGTTATTTACAAAGTTCACTTCTGTTTCCTCACAGGTATTGTTGAAGGAGAACGCCGCCACAGGAGCCGGTTGAATGTACACTGCTTGAGTTACGGTATCACGGCAACCGTTGATGTCTTGAGCTTGAAGGGAAACGTTGTAGGTGCCGGTGGTTCCAAAAACGTGGGTTGGATTAGGAGAGGTGCTTGTGGTGTTGTCGTCGAAGGACCAAAGTTGAGAACTCAAAGATGAGAGTTGAGAGTTAAATGAAGTAAACTCGACAGCATCGTATGGGCAGAATTTTTCAGTTATGAAGGATACGATTGGTTTAGGGTGAACGACCAAAGGAAATGTGGTACTGCTACTACAACCTTGTTCCGTTTCTACGAGAAGCGTGACGTTGAATGTGCCAGCTGTATCAATGGCAAATGTGCCTGAACTACCTGAATAGAAAGAACCCTCACTTATCGACCATGTTTTATTGTTTATGGTGCCGTTGTTGTTAACAACAAAACTTGAATCATTGTATTGCTCTTCTGAAAATTGGCAAATACTTGCAGGAAAGGTATAATTTAAAGTTGGCGAAGTGCCGATTACAGTAACTTGGATAGTATCTCGGTTTTGGCAGTTGTTGGTGTTGGTTACTTCCAATACAAATTGCCCAGAAGAGTCTATTAGTTGTGAGGCTTGGGTGTTTCCGGTGTTCCATAAAAATGCTGTAATACCTAGTGGATTTGATTGTAAATTGATAATATTACCAATACATAAACTTGTATCATTCCCCAATGAAATATTTTCTAGTGTATTGTCAATAGTAATAACAGCGGTATTAGATGTTCTGGTGCAATTTGAATTATCAGAAACCGTATAGGATAACGTTTGATTTTGATTGAGCAAACGCGTTTGATTAATCTCACCATCACTCCAACTTACAAAGTTATATCCTAAAGGAACAAAAGCTGTTTCTTCAATTAAATTATTGTAACAAACGATTCTGTTTTGTAAAGCAATACTATCATATATAGGGCGAATAAGTTGAATCGTATCAGATGAGATTCTCCCAAATACATCTGTTCCTCGAACCCAATAAGTACCGGGTGCATTCACGTTGATCGTGGAAGTTGTTGCTCCTGTACTCCATAAATAATTTGTAAAATACCCGGTTGACTGTAGCGTAATATCACAAAAGCCGTAAGTATTGTTGATGTCTGCTCCTAGATTTATAGGCGGAGCATACTTATCCATCAAATATTTTTCTACTTGCAGTTGTTCCGTATTTGTTAGAACGCGATTGTAAAGAATTATTTCAGCAATATCTCCTTTTAGGGAGGAGTAACTCGGCGCTCTTCCCACAACGATATTGCTATTGGTAAAACTTGCATTTAATGTTGCATTTGTACTCGTAGCTGTTTGCTGTCCATTTAAAAATAAAGAACTTGAAACTCCAACATTTCTACTAAAGCTAATTAAAGACCCCAAATATCCTGTTGTTGGAGCAGAATTTATTGGTGTGGACAATGTGGTATTATTAACCCTTGCTCCTAAATTTACATTTGTACCGAATGAACGTTGTATCCAAAGCCCTGTACTTTGTGAACCAATACAAAATAAACCAGCAACAATACCAGTCTGATTACCACCACTTGAAACAACAAATAACGTTGTATTATCCGAATTAATTGATGGAATCGTTGGTCCATTCAATAAATCGTCCGTTCCATCAAATCGAATTAAAGGCTGATTATTTAAGGTAGATGAATTAACAAGAGTGGGCCTTGCTGAAGATGTCGATTGGGTTAGATGATAATTGTTCCCACTTTGATCATTCCATTGACTTACAGCTCCCGTTGTTAAAGTAACTCCAGCATCTGCTTTTGTCCAAAAACTTAAACCAGAACTCAAATTAATGGCTTCGTATATTCTTGTTTCACTAACAGAACCTAATTGACACAAATTTACTGTCCTAACCCTCCAAAACAAATTTCCAGTAACTGATGGTGTGTAATTAATTGATGTATTTGTAGTTGTAGATTGAAAATGGATACTTGAAAAATTTGAAATGGTCGAAACTTCGAAAATATAAGTACTTGTGTTAGGTACTGAGTTCCATTGAAAATTCTGCACTTGTCCAACAACTAATGTAATATTAGAAGAAGGATTAATCAATGTAACAGCTGAAGGTATCGGAAAATTATCTCCTGCAAGAATTGTTTGCTGTATAGAGTCAATACAACCATTTACATCTGTAACAATCAATTTCACATTAAAATCCCCGTTGTTTGGAAAGGTGTACGTTAAATTTTGGGTTGTTGACGTAACTTGTTCATTAACTTTCCAACTGAAACTTTGCAGTAAGCTTCCTCCATTTTGAACACTACTTATATTACTAAATATAACAGGTTGACCTGTGCAAAATACAGGATAAGTATAATTTACAAATGGTTTATTTCTTACAATTATTTGGAAGGGTACTGAAGTTCGACAACCAGCATCAGAGAATACTTCCAAATTTCCATTATAAGTTCCTATTTGGGAATATATTTTGTTCCCGTTATTTTGATTTGAAGTTGTATTATCACCAAAGTTCCAAAGCACACTTTGAATTGTACTTCCGTTAACTACACTATTATTACTATATGCAAATGAACTTCCAACACATACTGAATTTGGAATATTTATTTGTACAGTAGGGGATTCTCCTGCTATTGTTACAAAAATCGTATCTCTCTTTTGACAGCTATTTGAATTAGTAACTAATAAACTATAATTACCTGTTTGCGTAACTACTTGATTTGATCCCACGATCCCTGATGGATTCCATAGATATGTAGTTATTGATGGGGAACTCTGTTGCAAACTAATTGTATTTCCAACACACAATGTGGTATCATTACCCAAACTAACATTTTGCAAAGAATTATCAAAGGTAATTGTTGCTGTATTGGAAGTTAAAGAACAATTTTGGTTGTCTCGAACTGTATAGCTAAAAGTTCCTCCTTGTGTATATTGACGGGTTTGGTTCGCATTTCCATCACTCCACTGAATAAACGTATAATCACCTGTTGGAATGAATGCTGTTACTGTTGGTAAATCATTGTAGCAAACTAATTGGTTATTTAAACTAACAGTTGAATAATGAGGACGATTCACTACAATGGTATCATAACTAAA
>JBILOX010000050.1:0-21786 GCA_044374225.1 Crocinitomicaceae bacterium
CATTAAAAATACAACCTTGCGAATCGGTAATGACTAAATTGTAAGTTCCTGCTCCAACAGCTGGTAAATCTTGTGTGGTAGCGCTATTCGACCAAGCATAAAAATAAGGCGCTGTTCCACCGCTGACCGTGACGTCAACACTTCCATTCGTTGCGCCAAAACAAGTTGGATTAATCGAAGTGGCTGTTGCGTTGAGTGCAGCTGTGGGTTGAGTTAAAGTAGCGGTGTTGGTGCTTGTACAATTATTTGCATCTCTGATTGTTACAGTGTAAGTTCCTGGCGTGCGTCCGCTCAAATCTTGGGTGGTAGAAGTGTTCGACCAAAGGTAGGTGTATGGTGATGTTCCGCCTGCTGGTGTGAGATCTATTGCACCTGTTGCATTACCAAAACAAGCAATATTCGTCGCTGAAATCGTCGAACTCAATGGCGCTGGGGGTTGTGAAATTATTGTGGCAAGTGTTTGCGTACAGCCTTTACTGTCGGTAACGGTAACGGAATAAGTGCCTGCTGGTCGGTTGTTCAAATCTTGGGTGCTTGCTGCATTCGACCACAAGTAAGTGTAAGGTGCAGTTCCGCCTGAAACACTTAAATTGATGGAGCCTGTTGAATTTCCAAAACAAGCTACATCTACATAACTCATCGTGAGTGCCAATGGTGCAGCTGGTTGCGTAATGGTAACTGTTCGTGTTTTGGTGCAATTGTTTAAATCGTTGACCGTTACAGTGTAAGTTCCTGCAATGAGACTAGATATGTCTTCTGTCGTAGCTGAATTGCTCCACGAATAGGTGTAGCCTGGTGTACCGCCTGAAACACTTAAATTGATTGAACCTGTGTTTTGTCCAAAGCAATTGATGTCAACGTGGGTATCGGAAAGAACGACAACTGTTGGTTGTATTAAAGCAACAGACGCTGTTTTTATACAGCCATTCGCATCTGTAATCGTTGCGGTGTAAGTTCCTGGACCAAGGTTGGAAATAGCTGCTGTTGTTGCGCCATTACTCCAAGAAACAATGTAAGGTGCGGTACCTCCACTGAAAGTTACCAAAGCACTTCCGTCTGCTGCGCCATTGCACGAAATATCTTTTCCGTTATAATTAGAAGTAACACTCGCACTTGCTGTAAGTGCAGTTGGTTGGGTAATCGTGTACGTTTGGTTTGCTGTGCAACCAATTCCATCGGTAACAGTAACGGTGTAGTTGTTGGGTGCAAGGTTGGAAATCGTGGTGCCTGTCAGTGAATTGCTCCAAGCGTAGGATAATGTCGGTGTTCCGTTTCCTGCTACTTGAATGGAGCCGTTGTTGGCACCAAAACAAGTGACATTGGTTAAATTGACGAGGTTCAAAGTCGGAGGAGCAAGTATCGTAATCGTTTTTGTGGAATTAATGCTACATCCTCCCAAACTTGGAAAGGAAATCGTCAACGAATAAGTCCCTGAATTTGCCGAACTGACATTGCTAATCGTTGGGTTGCTTAAGCTTGAAGTGAAGCCGTTTGGACCTGTCCAAGAATAAGTGGCAATAGCTGAAGGTGACGAAGTTCCTAATGTCAAGGTCTGTCCCAAGCAAACGGTATTATTCGTAATTGCAAAAGGTGGACAGCCTGCAATACTGACCCCCAAGGCATTACTCGCAGTCAAAGGGCAACCCTGACTGTTGTAGGTATCCGAAACGCCACCGTTATTATACTCATTACCAGAGATATTTCCTGTTCCGAAAATATAGGCAGAATTAGAAATACTTGGAACACATTGGAAAGCGGGACAATCGTTCAAAACAGTCACGCGGAATTTTAAAACCGTACTGTCAGCGCCAGTTCCTGAAGCTTGCATTTGGCCACCAAGTGATCCGTTTGCACCTACTCCAACGCGTGCACGAACGACTCGAGATGCTGCAATATACTCTGCTTGGTCATCGAAAATAGCGTCCGTTTTATTCCCAGAATTAGGACCATGAGTGATAGAAATAGAACCCGGAACAAAAGTCGTGCGTGGATCCAAAGTATCCACCATATACGTATTTATCGATAAATCAGAACCAATGTTTTTTCCAACTACTGTGTATTCTAAAATATCGCCAGGTTGGACTACTCCACCATTGATGTCGCGAATGCGAACGTCAGCACGAAGGTCAGGCTCGAAAATGTCGATGGCGGAGGTAACGACACGTGTCATAATGTTTTCAGAGGAAGTTGTAACCCGAATTGTGGCATAACTTACATTATTTCCAAGGTAATTAAACGTTGTATTATTGGGTATAAAAATACTTGCATCTAAGGCAAGCGTGTTATTATAATTTGGATTTCTAAAAGGTGTAATTACCGCATCATAAGAAACAGTACTATTGAAAAAGTCATTTGAAGGATGTAATGCATCTGAAACATTTACAAAAGTTCCAGCCCCATTAAATTGTAATTGATCTCCAGTTGAACCTCTGTCTCCTTCATAAGAAATAACACCCAATTCAAAACTTACTGGACCAGAAAGTGGTGTTAGAAATCCAGATATAGGAATATCCAAGGAGTTACCAATACCAACATTTGCAAAACCATCGAAAACCGTCAAATTTCGCATGGATTGAAAAACGTTTTTGTAAACAACAACTATCGACCAACTTCCCCATAAATTTCCACCACCAGTTTGAGTTACCACATCAGCAACAGTGAAACGCCCTTTCGTTCCGGCAGCTTGAACTATTGAAGTAATATTTTTATAGCAGAAATAACTTGCGTGTGTAGAAAGACTAGGTGCATCGATTGTTTCGTCTGCGATTAATGTTTGATAGCCACCGGTATTCACTTTAATTTTAGCTCTATTTCTTGTTGAATAATTGGTTACCGAACTAGTAATTCTTCCTGCCCAATACAAACCTGCCCAAAGCACTTCACTACAATTAACCAAATTCATACTATCACTTGAAGACATAAAAGTTGAATTATCAGAATCTATATCCAAATAATTCATCGTGAAATCACCGTTTTGATTCGTCCCGTTTGGTGGAACTTGACTTTTTGCGGATGTACAAGAAGTACCTGAATTACAAGTTACTGAAACGTTAGAAAGTAAACGAATTCCACCTTTTTGGTTAGTGGTATATCTTGCATTAAAAGGAGCAATTAATTGTGCAGAAATATCGTTTGCAAAAAGCAAAACAAATAAATACAATACAATTACGTAACTTCTCAACTTATGAAAAAAAATTAAAAAATGAACCAACTAAAATCAAACGTAAACCATAGCATTTAGTTGCTAAAACGTGGACTTTATTGCGGACGTATGATTATCCTTCCACTTTTTTAAATCCTTTCGTAGCAATCGAATATGATTCTTTACCAATTCCGACGATTGAAACAATATTTAAAGGAAATTCAAGTAAAACGTGTGAAAAACTAAGGAAGAAAAGCATACTTAAACCAAGTGAGTAATCGTAAGCATAAAACAAACTTGAACCAATCCATAAAAGGATTACCGCTACAAAACGTAATTTTGGAACTTTATGCCAACGAATCACTTCTGTCTTACTAAACCAATTCAAGTAATGATAAAGATATGCAAAGGCGATAAAACGCATAAGCATGATTCCAATACTGGAATAAAAAACCATTCCCCAGTATGATTCTTTATCATAAGTTCCTAATGCATTCTTAACTGGAATCGCTTTCTGATAGTACTCATTAGTCGGATCATTAATAATATACGGCTCATTCAATCGTGTTTTCAATGAATCGTTCAATCTTTTTCGTTCCGCAACAGGAATGTTTTGTTTGGATTTTTTATCATTTACAAACTTTGCTAAGAATTGCTTATTTGTAAATTTCGGTTCTTCTACTAATTTAAAATGTTCCAAAATACTAATATTCGTAAAGAAAAACCCATCTCCATTAGCGTAATATGCATTTTTCCCATATTCTGTAAGCTTACTTTTTTTGACATTTACGGGAGTGAAAAAAACCAAGAAAACGGGAACCAAAACAAACCCAACCATTTGCCAAAGTCCTGATTTACTTCTTGATTTCAAAGCACCAAATAGCATAAATAATCCAGTAAATAGATAAACGTGAATCAAAGTAGGAACAAGGGAGGTCAATGCAAAAACCATTGTACTGCCACTATTGGCATCGGAGTTATCTGGACTTAACCAACCTGAAACGAACACGTAAACGAATAGTATCGCAACTATTTTTACAATTAAATTCTTTACAAAAGCAAATAAAATGGAACTAAACAAAGCAAAAACAAGCAGCTTGTCAAATAGGTTCATTTTAACGAAGTACTCGTATACCTCAACACTAACTCCAAAGTCTTTAGCAAAAGCCGCATACGAAAGCATTACACCAACAATAAATAAAACTAAAAAATCATATTTTCCTTTAGAGAAATAATTTCGATCATGAAGCCAACTTATTTCAGTCAAATAATGCAATGGACCCAAATAAGCATAAGCCAAAAGGAAAGTCTCAAATGGAAAAAAATAAGCTGCGATAGCTGTTAATAGCATCAATCCGATATTGAGGTAATTGATTTTATCTTCTTTTAGTAAGTTCAATTTCTATAGTTTTAATATAGGCAAATGTAAGAAATTTCGCTTGAAGAAATTCCTAAAATCAAAATCCACTCAGCAAAAATTTACGCATAAAAAAAGCCCAACTTTCGTTGAGCTTTCTATTATGAGTTAGAAATTTATCTTTTAATGAATCTTCCTTGGTAAGTGTTTGTGTTGTCACTTAAACGAATCATATATGTTCCGTTTGTCAATGATTCAACATTGATTTCGTTGTTATTTAATGTTCCAGCTTTAACAGTTGAACCTAACATATCAATAATTTCAAAAGAAGCATTTGTAACATTATTAACTCTAATTGTTTCCGTCGCTGGATTAGGATAAGTTGAAATTGTCACTAAAGTTGAAGTTTCTGATAAACCTGATGTTGGTAATAAAACAGCATCAATTACGTGAACAACTCCATTATCAGCTTCAACATCTGCTGTTGTTACGTTAGCATCATTGATTTGAACTCCATTTGTAATGTCAACTACAACATCATCACCATTTAACATTTCCACGCTTCCGTTCGTTAAATCACCTGAAACAACATTTCCTTCAGTAACATGGTATAACAATACATCAGCAAGATTAGGCAATGCTAAAATTCCGTTTAAATCAGTTCCAAGTGCTAAAGCAAGTGCGTCAAAAGCAGCATTAGTTGGAGCGAAAACAGTTAAAGTATCAAACGGGTCAGATAATGCAGGTAATAATTCAGCTTTTACAACAGCAGCAACTAAAGTAGAGAATCCAGCATCAATCGCTTTATCAACAACTGTTTCAACTGGTAATACAACATTGTCGATTACGTGAACAACACCATTGTCAGCATCAACATCAGCTAAAGTAACCATTGCGTGGTTAGCATAAACTGAACCTGAAGTTGTTTTTGTCATTTTTAAGGTGTTCACTGTTGACAAAGTATTTACTATTGCACCATTTGTTACGTTTGCAGCAACTACTTCTGCTCCTAAAACGTGGTATTTTAAAACATCACTTAGGTTTGGTAAAGCAAGAATTCCATTGATGTCTGTTCCTAAAGCTTCCGCTAAATCATCAAAAGCATCATTCGTTGGAGCAAAAACAGTCAAAGTAGCTGCAGGATCTGTTAAAGCAGGTAATAATTCCTCTTGCGTAGCAGCAGTTAAAAGCGTTGTGAAATTATTTGTAGCTGCAACATCAACTACTGTTTTCACAGGTAAAAGAACTTTATTTACAACGTGTACAATTCCATTGTCTGTTGTTAAATTTGGTGTTGTAACATTTGCTTGATCTGCAAAAACACTTCCTGTTGAAGTTTTAGTTAAATAAATTGTACCATTTGCAGTTGTGTTTAATGTTGATACAACTTGACCATTTGTTATCGCAGCAGCAGTTACTTCTTGACCTAAAACGTGATAAGTTAAAATTGCTCCTAATTCTGGATTTGCTAAAAGTTGTGTAGCTGTAACACCTAAAGCTGAAGCAAGTGCATCGAACGCAGCATTATCTGGTGCAAAAACGGTTAGCGTTGCAGTTGGGTCTTGCAATGCAGAAACTAATCCTGCTTGAATCAAGGCCGCTTTCAAAGTCGTGTGATTTGGACTTGTTGAAATTACATCGTCATAAACGTTTGTTTGACCGAATGCTCCAAAAGAAGCTGCAACGAAAGCAAATGCTAAAGTTGGTTTTTTGAAATGTGTAATAATAGTTTTTTTCATAATTTAAGATTTGATTTGTTTAATGAATTACTTAAAAGATTAAACAAAACCAACCTAGATATGTTCTCTGAAATCCTTATGAATAAGTTAAAAATTATGAAAAATATTAATCACATAACTATTTTTAAAAACTAAACTACTAATATTCAGTAATTTAAAAATAAAATAATAGAAATCAAAAAAAATGTTAAGATTATTTTCAAGCTAATTTTTAACAAATCTGAAAAAGTAAATAATACCTAATCATCAATCTTTGGAATAAGTAGAATGTTCTTGAAATAAATTAGTTTTACACTTCTTATTTATTCTATGCGAAAACTATTTATATCCTTCATTTTACTTTTTTTAAGCGCTTTTTCTTTTGTTGCGCAATCCAAATGGTCTGGAAATGAAAGTCCAACTTATGAGGAATTACATTTGATACTTAAACAATTAGCTGCCAAACACAAAGAAATTGAACTTTACAATATGGGTAATTCTGATTACGGTTTACCAATTTATGTTTGTATTGTAAACGGAGCAGGTGATTCAACAAAAACATTTGCAAAAGCAAAAAATGAAACAACTATCTTAATCAATAATGCGATTCATCCTGGGGAACCAGACGGTGTAAATGCTATGCTTCTTTGGTTAGAAGAATGGGTTAATGCAGGTAAAAAAACAAAAGGTTTACCCGTTATTGCTTTCATTCCTGCTTATAACGTTGGCGGAATGATGAATCGTTCTTCAACAAGTCGTGCCAATCAAAACGGACCTGAGGAATATGGTTTTAGAGGAAATGCACGCAATCTAGACTTGAATCGCGATTTTATTAAAATGGATGCTGAAAACACGTTCACTTTTGCTCGAATTTTTCATAGTCTTGATCCAGATGTTTTTGTAGATAATCACGTTTCAAATGGAGCAGATTATCAATACACACTGACCTATATTGCCTCATTGAAAGAAAGATTAGCCCCCTCGATTCAAACACTTACGTATGAAAAACTGATTCCAGAATTAAAATCGCAACTTCAAAAAAGAGGAACCACCTTGTTTCCTTACGTCGATTTAAAAGGGGAAACACCAGCTGATGGAATTGTTGCTTTTAATGATTTACCACGCTATGCAATGGGTTATGCTTCTTTGTTTCATAGTTTAAGTTTTACGGTTGAAACCCACATGCTAAAATCTTTTCCTGAACGAGTTCAAGTAACTAAGCAATTCATGGAAGAACTAACAAAATGGACATTTGACAATAAAAAGTCTATAGAATTGAGTCGTAAAAAAGCAAGAGAATGGGAGACAGATCAAGATTATTTTAAGTACAACTATCAAATTACTGCAATCAAAGATTCTATTTTATTTAAAGGGTTTGAGCATAGTTTTCCAACGAATGAAACCACTAATTTGAAGCGACTTTTTTATGACCGCATTAAACCTTACGAACGCTACATTCCTCATTACTCAAAAAGTACCGCTAAAGATTCAGCGAGAATTCCAACGTTTTATGTTGTTGGAGCTCAAGAAAAAGCAACCATTAATAGATTACTAGCCAACAATATAAAATTCCAAACTTTAAAATCGGATAGTCTGATTGAACTTACTGTTTCAGTTGTAGCTGATTATAAAAGTAATTCCAAGCCATATGAAGGCCATTTCAAACATCGAGAAATTCAAGTTAAACAGAAAACACTTGAAATGAGATTAAAAAAAGGAGATATTATCATTCCAAGCAAACAACAAGGAGCATTTTTTATTCATTCTGTTTTACAATCGAGAGCAGAAGATTCTTACTTATCTTGGAATTTCTACGATTCTTATCTCCAACAAAAAGAGTATTTTTCGAATTACGTTTTCATTGATCAAATTGCAGAAATTTTAAAAGTAAATCCAGAATTGAAGGCAACATTTGAAGCTAGAAAAGCAACTGATTCTAATTTTCAAAACTCTGAGTGGGAACAATTGTACTTTATTTACTCAAATAGTCCTTACTTTGAACAAACATTTATGCGTTTGCCAGTTTACGAGAAGCATTAATCAATTCTCGTTTTTGCACATGTCTGATACAAAATGGCAATGGCTTATCGCAATTTCTTCTAGTGATTTATTTGCGAACGAGCTATCCAAAGTAACTGATTTTAATTCATTTATGTCGCCTTCTCTAAAAGTTAATTCAGAAATTGGAATATCTAAATCTTTGTAAATTTTTTTATAGTCATAGATTCTAATTCTGCTTTGTGGTTGAATTGAATTATCAATCCATTTCCATTGTTTTTCCGAAAACCTTAAGAAGTTATAAATATTAATAGTTTTATCAAAGTGAGCAAAATGATCTGACATATCAATAAAATGGGACATTACACCATCTTGTTTTTTTACAACACGTTTAAACTCTTTGAGAATTGGAATTAAAAGTTCAGGATAAATATGCTCAAAAGTATTGTTTGAATTAACTAAATCAATTGAATTATCTACCAATGAAAGTTTTCTTGCATCTTCAATGATGTAGGTGATTTTTAATAATTGTAAGATTCGAGATAAATCATAATTGTCTGTGTCTTTAAGAACTGATTTTATAACTTCAAATCTTTCTGAATTGTAATTAATAAAATCTTTCAATTTTTCAGAATTGTGAAATTCTAAAAACTTTTCCAAGGTGGTGATGATTCGTTCTTTTGAAGTTAACATTTTTATGTCAACAGAATAAATCTTTTCGGAACCAATTAAAAACAAGCTTATAGGCACAATTGGATACCATCCTGTACCGATTTCTAAAGAAGAATTTGGATGAGAATTGCCAGTTATGTTTTGATAATAATGAATATGCTCTTTTGCATGACCTAGTCTGTCCAGAAAATACTCATCGTTCAAATTTTCACCTTTTGTTACATACTTTTGAAAGAAGTAGTTAATGTTTTGTCCAAAAGGTAAATAGGAGATTGTTTTTTGAACTATAGCTTTCTGTTTCCACTTTTTCATATCTAACTTATATCCAGACCGCGTTTCCAATTAGTTTTGCATGATTTTAACGTCGGTCTTCGCTAAAATTTTCATTAGGAATAGAAAAAAAATCTTGACTTTTTACTTCTGCCCTATTTTTAGCGAAAATAGGAGTTTTAACTAAGGTTTAGAGAAATGACTTAAAAAACTTTTTAATTTCAATTTCTTTTTAACGAAAAACGTCCAACGAATTTAATCACTGGACGCTTTTTTTGAAACCAACTTTTATTTTGAAATCTTCTTATCCTGTTTAAAAACTTGGACAAGAAATTTTTCTAAAGTTTTTTGCTTTCTTTTTACATTTTAAATTGAAACCCATTGAAACTTCGTGCGAACCTCCTGAAATTCCGTTTCCTAATTTAGAAACAGTTAAGTCATAGCTGTATCCAATTTTGAATTTTTCTGTTGTTACACCGAAACATAAGATGAATGCGTCACGATTTCTATACCAAGCTCCAACGGTAAAATTTCCATATTTTATATAAGTTCCAATACTTAATTCTTGAAATCCATTTTGATACTGGTAAATAATATTAGGCATTATGCTTGTCGTACTTGCGTAACGACCCTTAGAACCAATTGCTATATCTGCTCCTGCATGCGCTGTAAATCGCATTGGAAGTCGAGATTGACCAAGAATCATTGATTCATCAGGACGATTTAGATGATGAACTGCTCCCCCAAAATAAAATCCTTTTCCAAATCCAACAAATCCAGCTGAAGCATCGAAAAAGCCTCTTCTTCCATTTCCTCTGGGAACATCACCCGTTTGATAAATAAAACCTCTTTTCGGGTCAATCATATCGCCAAAAGTTAGTTTGTCCCAATCTAAAAACTTTTGAAAATAAGAAGCTCTAGCGCCAAACATAAGGGAAAACTTACGATTAACTTTCAAATTATAAGAATAAATCCCCCCAATCATTGAGGTTTGAATCGTTCCTTGTCCTTGTTGATCGTGTAAAGCAATGATACCAATCCCACCAGAAATACTTTTTGCATAGGTATCAAAAGCAGCGCTATAAGTCACATAATTTCCAGTAAGTTGTGGCCACTCATTTCTATAATTCAGAGCAACACGTGGACAACCTGTTGAACCTGCCAAAGCTGGATTCAGATAAATCGGATTGGAATAAAACTGCGTGAACGTAGGATCCTGTGCAATGGAAACAAAACTATTACCAAGTAATGTTAAACCAAGAATTAAAAGTGCCTTCTTCATAGTTTAAAGTGTTATATATCTACGTGCTTTGCGGCTTGTAGAAGAATTAAATCTTAAAGTCAATTGATGCGTCAATACATCTGTGTTTAAGCTTTTTGAATGTGCTAAAGTTGTTTGTCCAAATAAAGAGAAATGATTCGTTGAAAGTCCAATTAATCCTGTTAAAGCTTGATTATTCCCGTAAGAAGCACCAATCATAAATTTCGACAATTTCATACTAAACCCAGCATATAAATCCTTGTTTTGATCTCTAAATTGTGCGTAAACATAAGGTGAGAATACAAATTTTTCGTTTCTAGAAATATATTGTGTTCCTGCTACAAGGCTTGTAGTTGAAGTTGCTCTTGTGTTTGAAGTACTATCTATATTCGTGTAAATATTGTTGAAGTGCTTTAACAAATTTGTCGATTGAAACCCAATATAAAACAAGCTTGTATTAATTGTTAAACCTGCATCTAAATCTCTGTATAACAACCTACTACCAATTGCTCTATTTTCATCGAAATTAAACGTCTGTGTTGCTCCCGTTTCAAATTCCACTTGAGAATTATTTGTCAATTTTGACTGATCTAACAACTTATTACCCATTTTGAAACGCATTGCTGGTTCCAATGTGATATTTCTACTTAAAGCAATTTTTGGTGAAAATAATAAGGCAACATCCCAATTTTGAAGCACCCCATTTCCGAAATAATCATAGTTCGCTTGCAACCCAAAAGCAGATTTTATTGAACGAGAATAAGTGTCAAAGCTAAATTGTTGACTTAATTTTTGTTGGCTTTCATTTCCAAACCAACGAGCGCGGGACGTTGAATAAAAACGAGATTTGGAAGTTGCACCAATATTACTAAACAAAACATCTACATCTGACAATTCAGGTAAGGCATACGTATGGTCTGGAACGTTGGTAATTGCAACATCTTTACTTAAGATTTTTTCAATTTTACTTAAGATTTTTGGCGTATTTAATGAAATACTGTTGACTTCTGTTTCTTCTGAATTTTCAATAGTAATTAAATCTTGTGCTCTCACTTGATAGCCGTCTAAAATGAATGAATTCAAAGCATTGGTTTTCAATCGATCTAATCCTAAAAGTGAATTTTGGTTTTGACTATTATTCTCATTGGAAACAGTGATCAGATTTGAAGCTGTTTGATTTGGATTATTTGAAGAAACTAAATTCAATTCATTATTTACTTGATTATTTACTTGATTATTTCCAAGATTAAAATCAGTTTGCTTATTCAAAGAATTTAAAGCAAGATTAGTTGGATTAAATTGATCAATTGTTGTGAAGCTACTTGCTAAAGTATTTGTTTCATTAACCAAATTTTGTTCTTTTCTAATATTTGTTGAGGATAAAACTAAATTAGTGGTGTTTCCAGTTGTTGCTGAAGATTTAATTGTTTTACTTGTTGTTGAACTTGATTGTGCAACTTGATGTTGACGATTGGATTGAATTTGATTGTAATTCCAAAGCAACATTGAAATCACCAAGAGTGTCGAAAATACTCCAATAAAGTAAGGAAGTAAACGGCGTTTTTTGTAGGACTTCTCTTTATCAGTAAAAACCAATTCTTCAGTGGAAACAGAAGCCATTTGCCATGCGTCAAGGTCAACCTCTAAATCAGGATTGTTGAGGATGTAATTTTCCAATAATGTTTCCTGCTCTGGGGATAAATTTCCCTCAGTGTAGTCAAACATCCAGCGGTCAATATTTTCTCTTGTTGGAAACTTCATGCGAGTTCGTTCAATCCTTTTAACTGTTTTTTTAATTTTAAACGAGCTCTAAAAAGGTACACTTTTACTTGTGAAGGGGACAAATCAAGGATTTCTCCAATTTCTTCATAAGCGTAACCTTCTAAATCTCGCAACAGGATGATACTTTTTTGAATTGGAGGTAGAATCCCGACAATGTGATCAATCACTTGCTGTGATTCAAATGAAAAACTGGTTTGTTCGTGTCGTTCTGGAAGCTGTACAGCATTTATAGAACTCATTCTTGCGCGTTTATGAATGAAATTAATCATTGCATTGTGCGCACACGTAAACAACCAAGCTTTCGCTTTTTCCGCTTCAATTTTATCCCTGTTTACCCAAAGTTTCTCCAAAACATCTTGCACAATATCTTTCGCTGCCTCCTTGTCTTTAAGGAAGTTTACAGAAAATCTAAACAACGAGTCGCTTATTTTTTCTACTGCGATATTGTACTCTTGACGATTCAAATTTCTCTTTGGTTTACAGTTAAAACAAATTGAACTCTCTTAAAGTTACAGTAACTTTAATTTAATTTCATAAAATTAATGCTTTTTGAATACTGACAATGTTTAAATGAAAATTCGACGGGATTTGTTGAAAATTTGAATTTAAAAATCAATTGTATAAAAACAAATTGAACGCAATTTTAAAACTGTTTGGATACTTTTCTTTTGTTATTAAATTTAAAAAAAACTGAATTGTCTTTTTGTTCTTTTAATTTTGATCTCGCTAAATTAAACGCATGAATCGATTACTAATTGCAATTTATTGTATTTCCTTGATTTTGTTGGCTTGTAAAGAAGACATTCCGAAAAAAGAAAAAACAGAAAAAAGAGAACGTTTAGACCAGTTAATTCCAGCTTACTCCGAAGCAGCAAATTATGAAAAGCAAATTCAAATAATTAATGCTAATAGCGATTTATTTGAAGCGAAAAGTTTGAGTTATCTCGACAACGATGGTAAAATTGAAAGTGTTACAGCTTTAATTGATTCCACTTACCAATTTTCAAAGTTGACACATTACCTAACAGATACTGATGGTAGACAAGTTGAAACTCATTTTTATTTCAAGGGAAATCAACTGTTTTCAAGCGTTCAAACCATAAGACGTTATACTGAAAAAACAACTTTTGTAAGGGAGGTTAAAACCTATTATAACCCTGAAAGCTTTGTTGTTTATACCGCTGAACGAAAAGTATCTGGAGAAAATGACATCGCCAAATCCTCTTATTCAGAGACTGTAAAATGTGTACATGATCCAACTAAAGCGTTACAAATCATTAATCAAAATGAAAAATTCCAAACAAATTTTTTAGGTTTTAATGAATCACGTGGAAAGATTTTCCTAATTATTGGAACCGAATTTTACAATTCATCGGTGGTGGTTCCAGCATATCAAGGTGTTTTAAAAACACTAAAAAACAACGAAAAAAAATACTTAAACAAGCCACTTAAAATTGAGTTTAAAGAAGTGACAGAATTAGATGGTTTTTCCTATCAAGCTTTATTAGACATCAAATTACTTAAGTAAAAGAACGTCCTTACCGAGATATTACCATTCAACCTATTTTAAAAATAGTGTTAATCACATTCTTTAACTTTAATCTTAAAAAAAAATATGCGTTTTAAATATATAGTTATTTTCTTCCTTTTTGCTTTCGTTTTTTTACCTAAAGTGTCGGCTCAAAATATGAAGGTTACTGGTCACGTAGTTGATACAACTGGAAAAAGAGCTTTAGCTAATGTTTCCGTTTTAGCTGTAAGAATAAAAGATTCACTATTGTTGGAATACACTCGAACCAATGCTAACGGTGACTTTATACTTACAAATTTTAAGGTTGATACTTTCACGTTAATTGTTGAACACCCAGAATTAGAACCAAAATCCTATTTCATTTTTGGAAACGAAAGCAACAATGAAATTGATATTCCTTCTGTAAAAATGAATATCAAGACCAAAGACTTGGACGAAGTTGTCATTTTCGCAAATAAGAATCCGATATTTTATCGTGGCGACACATTAGTTTATGTTGCCGATTCATTTAAAGTTGGTCAAAATGCAGTAGTTGAGGACTTATTAAAAAAATTGCCGGGTTTAAAAGTAGATGAAAACGGAAAAATCACCTCTCAAGGAAAAGAAATCAGTCAAGTCTTAGTCGATGGAGATGAATTTTTTGGCACTGATCCTACAATTGCGACGAAAAACTTAGCCGCGAAAGGAGTCGAATCAGTTCAAGTTTATGAAAAGAAAAACGAAGATGCAAAAGCGGGTGAAGATGAAAAAATTCAAGTCCTAGATCTAAAACTGAAAGCTGATGCAAAAAAAGGTTATTTTGGAAAAATTTCTGGTGCAAGTGACTTTGGCTTAATGCAGAACACTCCATTCTATGAGGGTGAAGTATTGATAAATAAATTTAATCAAAAACAAAAAATATCTGTTTTCTTATTGACATCAAACACTCCCCGTTCAAATTTCGGATGGGGCGACATGAATAAATTCGGACTAGAAAATGAAAGAGGCGGAAGTAACGCTTGGAATCAAGATTCACAGAACAATACAAGTGGAATACCTCAAACTTTGAAAGCTGGCATTTACTATGCTGATAAAGTTGGGAAAACGGGTAAAATTGGATTCAATTACACGTATTATAATAATAAACTAGATGCTTATTCAAGCAGTCAATCTCAATATTTCTTGCAAGATAGCTCCTATTATACAAAAGATTCAACAAGAAATTCTTCTAAAAATGAATCACATAATTTGAATTTTAGCTACAAAACAAATATTGATTCCTTGACTTATTTCGAAATTAAACCAAATTTCAAATTCGATGCAGCAACAACCGATGATATTAATACAAGTAGTTTCAGAGATGTAAAGTTCTCTGAATATTTATCGACAAGTATCCAAAATATAAATGATTCAAAAGGAATATCAAGTAATTCAGAGGCGTTGATAAGAAGAAAATTTAAAAAGCCAAAAAGAGAATTAGAACTTAAATATATTCTCGATTACAGTAATAATTCCACAGATGGGAATTTATATTCTTACTCCAAGTTTGGTTTAGCGTCCGATACAATTGACCAATTAAAAGGAAATGTTAATTCAAGTATTACTAACTATGGAATTGCAACTTACACAGAACCTTTACATAAACTTTTAAAACTACAGATAGAATATCTTTTTGAACGTGGAAATTCAAATCAAGATAAAAAAACGTTTAATCGTGGAGATGGAAGTTATACTGAAATTGTAAATCTTTTGACCAATAATTTCGACAACCAGCGCTACCAAAACCGAGGAACAGCTTCATTTATTTTTGAAAAAGGCAAGAACACAATAACAGGAGGTTTAGGATATAGAAATATTACTATTGAAAATAAAAACTTGGTAACTGAATCAATTGTAGATCAAAGCGTCAATAATTTTCTACCAAAGTTTTCTTATATGTACAAACCAAGCATGAGTAAACGTTTCAATGTTAATTACACAACATCCTCTTTACCGCCTTCGGTTAACGACTTACAACCAATTCCAGACAATAGCAACCCTAACAGAATTCAAGAAGGAAACCCTGATTTAAAACCAAACTACGTTCATTCAATTATGGCAAATTTTAATTCTTGGCAAGCGCTTTCGGGAAGATATATTTGGAGTGGAATGAATGCCACACTAACCAACAATGATTTTGCTAATCAGACAACTTTCGACTCGTTCGGAAGAACGTCAAGTAAAACAGTTAACGTTGATGGAAACTTCAGCACAACTTTCTGGTTTGGTGGTGGAATTCCACTGTTTAATCGTAAACTAGAAGTTTCCCCAAAAGCAAATGGAAGTTATTTCAGGTATCAAAACTACATCAACAGCGAATTGAATGTTACACAAAACACATCTATTAGTAGCGGTGTGGAATTAAAATTAAACCTTGATTCGCTAGAAATAAGTATTGAAAATGATTTCACCTACACGAATCCTGTAAGTTCACTTTCAAGTTTTTCTAACCTTCCTTTTAGCTCTCAAAATTATAGCATTCGATTAGATTATCAATTACCAATGCATTTCAAAATAAAATTAAATGGAGACTACACAATAAATTCAAGAAGAGCGGAAGGTTTCAATAGAAATATTTTCGTGCTAAATGCAGAAATTAGTAAGGCCTTTTTTCCAACAGAGAATTTGATAATTGCATTTAATGCTAATGATATTTTCAATCAAAACATCAATGTTCAAAGACAAGTTAATGGAAATGTTATCACGGATAATTTTACGAGAATAATTTCGCGCTATTTCCTATTAAAACTGACATACAAATTCAACAATAATAAAACCAAAGAAGATGATTTCAAGGGCTGGCACTAAACTATTTTTTCTTTTTGCACTTCTTGTTTGTAAAAGTTTTACAGCGCAATACATTACAAGTGGAAAAATAACCTACGAACGTAGAACGAATTTAGAAAAACGATACACAGATCAACGCATGCGAAGAATGATAAATGATGATAACAAAATCAGAAATGAATTTTTCACACTGACTTTCAATGATTCAATATCTATTTTTAAGCCTGTTCCTGTAGAAAAAACCGACGGAATGATGTCCTGGATGACCACTAAAAATTCGTATTTACAAAACCTTAATTCAAAAAGGCAAATTTCAATTTTAGCACTTTTCGGTCAAGATGTTTACGTAAATGACTCATTACCCTCTCGAAATTGGAAAGTGACTGATAACAAAAGAACAATTGCGGGTTACGAATGTCGAAAAGCAATTTATCAGAAAAATGATAGCACCAGAATTTACGCTTGGTATTCTCCTGCTTTGATTCCATCCATTGGTCCAGAAGGATTTTGTGGTTTGCCCGGCACAATTTTAGGAGTTGCGTCAGAAGATGGTGGTGTAATCTATTTCGCTAAAAAAGTAGACGTGGCACAACCACCAAGCTCAGAGTTAAAGCTTGAAATAGGTAAAAACAAAGTCTTTACTTTACAAGAATTACGTCAAAAATTAGAGAAGGAATACGGCAATACTCCTTGGGGAAAACGTGTTTTTGACGACCTATTTAGATGGTTATAAATCACATTAGTACTTAAAATACTTTCTTTTCTAAGGTATTTCGTTAATTTTGTAATCAACCTATGAATGGTTATTAATTAATATGTGGCAAGCAATAGCAAATTTTATACTCAGAAATAGATTCTTCATACTTGGAATAATTACTTTACTTACCGTTTTTTTTGGCTACCATGCAATTACAGCATTGAAGCTCGACAATAAGTATGGCCTTGTTCTTCCGAAAGATTCTCCAACAACTGAAAACTACAAGAAATTTAAAAAACTCTTTGGTGAAGATGGCGGTGCGCTTATTATTGGTGTAGAAACTGATTCACTTTATACAGAGCGTAATTTCTTGTTATGGAAACAATTAGGTGATTCAATTTTACAATATGATGGGGTTGAATCAATCATTTCAGAAGCGACACTTTTTACAATTAAAAATAATCGAACCGAAAACAAGTTTGAGATTCATCGTGTATTTTCGGACATTACCTTTCAAGAAAAAAGCATTGATTCGATCAAACTAGAAATCAAAAACAATCCAATCTACAAAGGACTACTTTACAGCGAAAAAGGGGACGTTTCCTTGATGATGATTGGAATAAATGAAAAATTCTTAACTGACAAAGTCAAATCAAAAGTTGTTTTAGACATTGAGAAATTGGTAGCATCTTACGAGAAAAAGTTAGGGAAAATGCATTATGCAGGTCTTCCTCACTTGCGAGTTGTGATTGCTACAAGAATTCAAAGTGAAATGTTCTTGTTCATTGGTTTCTCTTTATTTGTCACCTCTCTTCTACTCTATTTTTTCTTTAGATCATTTAGAGTTGTTGCGATTTGTAATTCAGTTGTAATTGTTGCAGTTATTTGGGCAATGGGAAGTATTGCATTTGCCGGTTATAAACTCACCATTTTGATTGCATTGATTCCGCCACTAATGATCGTTATTGGTATTCCAAATTGTATTTTCTTAATGACAAAATTCCATCAAGAAGTCAAGGAACATGGAAACAAAGTTAAAGCACTTTCTCGAGTGATTCAAAAAATTGGAACTGCAACTTTCTTAACCAACTTAACAACTGCCCTAGGTTTTATAACGTTTGTATTCACTAATTCTGAAAAATTAATGGAATTTGGTCTAGCCGCATCGGTAAATATTATGATGGTATTTATTTTATCACTTTGTATTTTGCCAATTTTCGCTTCATTCTCAAAACCACCCAAACAAAGACATTTAAAACACTTAGATCGAAAATTTGCTACTGGACTCATCGATTTTATTGTAAAAATTACTCAATATAATAGAACCGCTATTTTCATTGTTTCGGGAATTATTGTTGCAGTGAGTATTTACGGACTTACCAAAATTAAAGCAACAGGTAACTTAACAGGTGATTTACCAAAAAATGATCAAATTCTTTTGGATGTAAAATTCATGGAAAAACATTTTGGTGGTGCTATACCATTTGAAATCATGGTATCCTATAAAGAACCTGGTCGTTTATTCAAGAATACAACCTTAGAGCGTTTGGAATTGGTTCAAAAAGAATTCGAAAAAGATACTTTGTTCTCCAGAAGTATTTCTCCAGTAGATTTCGTTAAAGTAGTGAATATGTCCTATTATGGAAATAATCCGGATAAGTATACTTTAATTTCTAACCGCGATAAACTAAGGTTAAAAAAATACATAGATAATTTCTCAATGACCAATGCCAATGGCGGCGGACTGTCATTGAAGGAGTTATTAGATACAAATACGTGTACAATTCGTATTCGTTCTCAAATGAAAGACATAGGTTCTTATGAAGTTGCTGATAAAGTAACCTTATTAAAAAAGAAAGTGGATGATATATTAAATCCAGATAAAAAACAAATCGAGATTTATTATTCGAAAGCTGAGAAAAACAAAAAATATGTAGATTCAATTCTATTTTCCTATTCTAATATTTACAATAGTTTAACTGAGTTACTTGCTAAAAACAACAACTCATTGCAAGTAAAATTTGATTCGGATCCTGAGTTTGTGAAGTCTTATTACGGAAAAAAAGATTTTATGCCTAAACTTAGAAAAGCAATCGACAATGAATATTTTGATGTGACCTTTACTGGCACATCTGTCGTTGCATCTGAAGGGACACAATACCTAGTAAATAATTTATTTTCAAGTTTAGCTTTTGCAATTTTATCAATTGGAACTTTAATGGCAATTTTATTTAGATCTTGGAGAATGGTTATAATTTCAATGGTTCCAAATCTAATTCCTTTATTTTTCACAGGTGGAATTATGGGCTTCTTTGGTATCCCATTAAAACCTTCAACTTTACTTGTTTTCAGTATTGCATTTGGAATTTCTGTAGATGATACAATCCATTTTTTAGCAAAATACCGTCAAGAACTCAAAAATAAAGAATGGGATTTAAGAGAATGCGTACTATTAGCTATTCGGGAATCTGGATTAGGTATGTTCTACACTTCAATAATTTTATTTTGTGGATTTTCTGTTTTTCTATTTTCTCAATTTGGTGGAACCCAAGCATTAGGATTGTTGATTTCAATTACTTTGTTAATTGCGATGATTACGAACTTAATCCTACTTCCATCATTACTTTTGACATTAGATAAATTTATTACAACAAAATCATTTAAAGAACCTTATTTTGATGCCTACAACGAATACAGCGACATAGACTGGAATGAATTACAAATTAGTTCAGAAAATGATAATGAAAAAAATAACCTCAATTAATTTTTAAAATAACAATGAAAGGAATTATTTTAGCAGGAGGATCAGGAACGCGCCTTCATCCTTTAACATTAGCAGTAAGCAAGCAACTAATGCCAATTTATGACAAACCGATGATTTATTATCCTTTGTCAATTTTAATGAGTGCTGGAATCAAAGAGATATTAATAATATCAACACCACACGATTTACCTCATTTTGAAAAATTATTAGGTGATGGAAAAAGTTTAGGTTGTTCATTTTCATACGCGGTACAAGAAATCCCAAATGGATTAGCTCAAGCATTTGTAATAGGTGAAGAGTTTATTGGAAATGAAAAGGTAGCATTAATTCTTGGTGATAATATTTTTTATGGTGTTGGAATGGATACCCTCCTAAAAGAAAACAACGATCCTGAAGGTGGTGTGGTTTATGCGTACCACGTTAGTGACCCTGAAAGATATGGAGTTGTTGAGTTTGATGATAACATGAATGCTATTTCAATAGAGGAAAAACCTTTGAAACCGAAATCTAATTTTGCAGTGCCCGGTTTATATTTCTATGACAATTCTGTAGTTGAAATCGCAAAAAACCTCAAACCATCTCCACGTGGAGAATATGAAATCACAGATGTGAATGCGGAATACTTAAAACAAGGAAAATTAAAAGTTGCCGTGTTAGATAGAGGAACAGCTTGGCTAGACACAGGAACTTTCACTTCATTAATGCAAGCTGGACAATTTGTACAAGTAATTGAAGAAAGACAAGGACTTAAAATAGGTTCAATCGAAGAGGTTGCATTCAGAAATGGATTTATTGACCAAGAACAATTAAAACATTTAGCAACACCACTTGTTAAAAGTGGTTATGGTTCTTATTTGATGAATTTGATAAATGATTAATGGATTTTATAAAAGACTACACTTTATTTTTAGAGAAAGAAATTGAAGCCATAAAGTTTCCTGCTTCACCCGCTAATTTATACGACCCCCTATCCTATTTCTTAGCTATAGGAGGAAAGAGAATGCGTCCAATGGCAACATTGATTGCAGGTGATTTATTCGGAGTTAGTATTGAAAAAACAAAATACGCAGCTTTATCCATAGAATTGTTTCATAATTTCTCGCTAATCCATGATGATATAATGGACAAAGCACCTTTAAGAAGAGGAAAAGAAACAGTGCATCAAAAATGGAACGAAAATATTGCCATTTTATCTGGAGATGTGCTATTTGTAAAAGCTTATGAATTACTTTCAAAAAACGAAATCAAATATTTACCGCCATTATTAGAATGTTTTAATCGAACAGCCGTAGAAGTTTGTGAAGGGCAACAACTAGACATGGACTTTGAAAAACGTAATAATGTAAGTCTTGATGAATACATTAATATGATTCGATTAAAAACATCTGTTCTACTCGGAGCAGCCTTTGAAATGGGTGCAATTATTGGAGAAGCATCTGATGAAAATATAAAATGTATTTATTCTTTTGGTGTTAATTTAGGAATTGCATTTCAAATTCAAGATGATCTATTAGACTTATATGGAGAATCAGATAAAGTTGGGAAACAAAAAGGTGGCGATGTAATAACTAATAAAAAAACAATTTTATCAATTCTTGCTAAATCAAATGCTAATAATTTGCAATTGAACGAACTACTATCCATTCAAAAAGAAATTGATAATGATAAAAAAATTAAAAGAACTTTAGATTTATTCAATGTTTTGGAGGTTAAAGAAAAATGCACAATAACAATGAATGAATTTTATAATAAAGCTCAAAAATCATTAAATGACTTGAAAATTAATAGC
>JBILOX010000051.1:0-21545 GCA_044374225.1 Crocinitomicaceae bacterium
ATTTGTTTTCCTGCATTAAGTTGCTTCATTAACTCATAATTGTAGTAATGGGGAACTTTTTCTTTCTTACGTGCCCAAATAATCAATTCCGTTGAATAAGTAAAAAAGCGACACGAAAAATTGGGCGGTGGATTGTTCTTTTCCCAAGTAATGACATTCAAAATTTTGAAATCTAATTCTTGCAAAAGTTGACCGATTGAAAAAATATTGTGATAAGTGCCACTAATCCAAATCGTTCCATTGTCTTTCAGTTTTTCTCTCGCTAATTTTAACCATTCACGATTAAAGTCATTTATAAAATCAAAACCTCTTGATTTGTCCCAACTTCCTTTGTTGACAGAGACGATTTGACCGCTTTGAATCGATAATCCATTATTAGACAAAAAGTAAGGTGGATCAGCAAAAATCATATCAAACTTGTGGTCAAATTGAGTCAAAAGTTTCATTGAATCTCCTTTAAGAAGATTAAAGTTTTTGTCAGTTGATTTGAAATGAGGTTTAAGCATGGATTAACTGAAAATTTTTAGTGAATTGATCTAAGTTACTAAAAATTATTTTGTCATTAAACCCTTCTTCAATATCAGTCCATCGAATTAAAACATTGTTTTTTTCTGTATCAATTGTTGGATCAATCTCAACTTTTAAACCTTGGTAATTCCATTTTGAACTATCGTCTTTGCTTTCTAAAAACTTAATGAATTCACGAATTTTAGAATTAGGGTTAAACTTGCCTTTATAATCGAAAGTCATAACTAAGATTTTTATTACAAAAATAACATAGAATCACACTTATTGTGTGTGGTGAGAAATAAAAATTACAAACAATTTTATAAAATGAAAGATAAGATTTTAATTGCATTTGGAAATCGAGTACGTGAATTACGAAAAGAACGTAATTGGTCACAAGAAAAACTTGCTGAAAATTCTGGACTTCATCCAAATTACATTGGAATGGTGGAAAGAGGAGAGAGAAATCCTTCGTTGCTGAACATTGTAAAAATCGCTTCAACATTTGAACTTGATTTGTCTGAATTTCTCAAACAGATTAACTACTAAACTGGAATTAACCAGTAAATAAATCATTAATTCTCAATAAAAAAACAATAAAATGGCAAAAAAACCAAACACAGTTGGAGGAGGTTCAAGAACTAATTTGAATGGTTTAGAATTTGAAGGACGAACAGAACTTTTAGAGGCATTAAGGCAACATCCAGATTTTACTGTTCAAGGAAATCAAGTTTTTAGAGATGGACAAATTGTGGCTCATTATTTTGAAAAACATAATTTATACAAAGCATTTCTTGAACCAAGTGGTGTAAATTATAAAGAGATTTTATCGAAAAAAATTCTTCCAGATGGCGCGTTATTAGTTAATAAAACTATGTACATTATTGAGAAAAAATACCAAGCAGGTTCTGGTTCTGTGGATGAAAAATTACAAACTTGCGATTTCAAAAAGAAACAATATGTCAAACTTTTTAAACCATTAAAAATCAAAGTTGAATATTATTACGTTCTTAATGACTGGTTCGATAAACCAGAGTATGATGATGTGTTTGAATACATAAAAAGTGTTGACTGTAAGTACTTTATTGAGGAATTGCCATTTAAAGAAATAGGGTTATGATTATATACAACGAAAAATACTATTCTTTAAATAAGTTAAAACAACGTAAACCGAAACGTGATGCAATTAACACTTATCTTACATCAGACAACTTATTAATAGGAATGTTTCAAGGAAGTAAAGGACAATTTCCTGAAATTGATTTTATTGTAAGAGTTTTAAAACCAGGTAAAGACGAAATACCTTTTCCTCCTGAACATAATTTATGGGTTGTAGATTTAATGATGAAAATTTTTGATTACAGAGAAGAGGTTAGAGATTTAGTAAAATATTATTTACAATTTTATGAAAATGCTATTCCATTTAATAGTGCAAATGAACGAATTGGATATCAATTACAGACTATTGAATATATAAAGAACAATTTTTCGAAAATAAATCAAGAAAATACTTTGTCCATTGAGTACGTTGCTATTATGATTGAACTTTTTTGTATTAATGAAAAGAGAAACAATGGTGCGTATATGTTTAAGAATATATTAGAAACATTATTGAAATATATTGATAATAAGGTTGATTATATAACAGTAATGCGATCTACTAAAGCTGGTTTTAGATAAACAATATTTCTAGCGTCATTGTAATTTGAAATTAACAATTCATTCAATTCTCCTCTTTTCTCTGGATTTGCATTAATACTTCTTTTAGCTTTCACACGTTGAATTGTGAAATCTGAGTATAAATCGTCGAAGAAGTTATCGTTTGGATTCTTGCCTTTCACATCAGAATTACTCAATATCCATTTATGTCCAATTACGTCAAGTGTTTTACAAAAGTCACGCAGTCTAATTTGCTCTAAATCGTTGAAGTCATCTTTCGCATACGAGTTAAAACTTGAAGTATCACTTAAAGGTTTGTATGGAGGGTCAAAGTAAAACAACGAATTATCACTTGCAAATTCAAGTGTTTTTTCATAATCACCACACAGAATTTCAACTTTTTGTAATGCTTCACTTACAGTATAAATATTATCAAAATCGCAAATCGTTGGTTTTTTATAACTTCCCATTGGAACATTGTAACCGTTGTTTTTATTCACCCGATACAAGCCATTGAAACAAGTACGATTAAGAAAAATAAACAACGCAGCTTGAACACTTAATTCCTCATTTCTTGTGTTATACAACTCTCTTTTTTCATAGTAGTATTCTTTCTTTTCTTCAGGTTTTTGTTCCAAAGAATGAAATTCATTTTGCAAAATTTCAAGAATTGAAAGTAACTCTTTTGGTTTGGAAGCGATTGTTTTATAGACATTTACTAAATCAGCATTAATGTCATTAATTACGGCTTTTTCCATTTTAGGAAAATTGTTCAGCATCCAAAACAATATAGCGCCGCTACCAACAAATGGTTCAATAAACGTAAATTTTGAATCGTTAATTGATTCCGGCAAAACCTTTTCAATATCAGTAATAAGCTGTGTTTTTCCACCTGCCCATTTTAGGAATGGCTTTGCAATTTTTTCATTCATTTCGATTATTAGAATTAATTTTTAAAGTCACACAAATTTACAAGAATAAAACTGAATGCTTCGTTTTAGGTTGAAAATTGAAAAAAGTTAGTGATTGTTCATTAAAAATGAAATCACTTGTTTTCAAAAAAATAGGATTAATAGCGATTAGGAATAAATTAACTAAACTAAACTAAACGCCTTCTGTTTCCTCCTCACCATCACCCAACAACTTTTCACTTTGTTGACTTGGCAATTCCTGCACGTTTTTCAGCTTAGATAGCAATATGCGGGTGCGGGTTCCCACTAAATTATCGAGTTCTTGGTTGGCTTCACTGATTTTCTTCTGTGCTTTTTCCAATACACCACCAAATTTATTGAATTCTGTTTTCACAGCACCCAACACTTCCCAAACTTCGCTGCTTCGCTTTTGGATGGCTAGTGTTTTGAAGCCCATTTGCAGACTGTTTAACATCGCTGCTAGAGTGGTTGGGCTCTTAAGAAAAAATACATTCGCACTTCAGTGAATTATGTGCAACTAAAGTTTAACTTGAAAAATTGTTAATTAAGCGAATCGCTCCCTGACTTAATTAATAAGTTTTTTATTTAAGCTTTTTGCTATTTATCTTAAATAAGAATACATTTGTTTAAGTAAATTACAGAAATGGAAAAATTTATTGCTGGAAAATATATCAATCAGGGTTATTACAAAAGCTTCCAACCCAACTTCATCAACAGAGATTGGGAAATAAGCAGCATGGATATTATTAGCTTATTGAGTAAGGCCGATAGACAATTGGGGAGATTAGATATGTATTCCGAATACGTCAATATTGATCTATTTATCCGCATGCACATTGCAAAAGAGGCAACCCAATCTTCTAAAATTGAGGGAACTCAAACCAATATGGAGGAGGCTTTCTTGAAAAAAGAAGAAATTGCTATTGAAAAAAGGGATGACTGGGAAGAGGTGCAAAACTACATTCAAGCCATGAACGAGGCTGTAAAATTGCTTCATACTCTACCTTTTTCATCTCGCTTAATTAAACAGACGCATAAAATCTTATTGCAAGGAGTTCGGGGAACGCATAAGTTACCTGGTGAATTTCGCATTTCGCAAAATTGGATTGGTGGTGCAACTATCAATGATGCTGTATTTATACCACCTGCGCACACGACTATTGGAGATTTAATGTCGGACTTGGAATATTTTGCAAATAATGAATTATATCATCTACCTGATCTTATCAAAATAGCGATTATTCACTATCAATTTGAAACCATCCACCCATTTTTAGATGGCAATGGCCGGGTAGGAAGGTTATTGATAACACTCTACTTAGTAAACAAAGGAATTCTTAAACAACCCATATTATACTTATCCGATTTCTTTGAAAAAAACAGAATGTTGTATTACGACAACTTGATGCGGGTTAGAACACACAACGACCTGAATCAGTGGCTTAAGTTTTTCTTAACTGGAGTCATCGAAACAGCCAAAAAAGGAGTAACCACATTTGATGGAATTCTGCAATTACAAAAAGCACTTGAACTTAAAGTTAAGAGCTTAGGAAACCGAAGTGGAGATGCTACGAAAGTTATTGATTATCTCTATACACAACCTGTTATTGAGGTCAATAGGGTGGAAGAAATTATTCAGAAATCGAACGTGACAGCTTATAAATTAATCGACACATTAGAAAAATTAGAAATATTAAAAGAAGTATCGGGTGCTCAACGCAACAAATTGTATGTATTCAATGAATACTTGAACTTATTTAATAGAGACGAATAGACAATAATCAAAATGAACGAAGTAAATGTGGCGGAAGGAATAAGAAACGATTTCAGAAAGTTTACAATTTTTCCTTTAATCAACTTGTCTCTCTTCATTTTCCTCAACATCGCCCAAAACAAGATTGGATTGTTGACTCGGCAATTCCTGAACATTTTTCAGCTTAGATAGCATTAGGCGAGTGCGGGTTCCCACTAAATTATCGAGCTCTTGGTTGGCTTCACTGATTTTCTTTTGTGCTTTTTCTAGTACACCGCCAAACTTATTGAATTCTGTTTTTACAGCACCCAGCACTTCCCACACTTCGCTGCTGCGCTTTTGAATGGCTAGCGTTTTGAAGCCCATTTGCAGACTGTTTAACATCGCTGCTAGAGTGGTTGGACCAGTTACAATGATTTTGTATTCGCGTTGCAAGTGTTCCACTAAATCGGGTTGGCGCACGATTTCTGCAAAGAGTCCTTCGATAGGAAAGAATAAAATTCCAAAGTCGGTTGTGTGAGGAGGGTCAATATATTTATCGCGAATGGATTTTGCAAAACTCTTCACGGAGCGTGCCAACGATTTTGAGGCAGTATCTATAGCTACAAGATCAGCAGCTTCAAAGGCCGCTTGCAAACGGATGTAATCTTCTTGTGGGAATTTGGCATCAATGGGCAAAAACACAGGTTGTCCATCATCTTTTCCAGGTAATTTAATTGCAAATTCGACGTGGTCACTGGAACCTTTTTTAGTTTTAACGTTGCGATCGTATTGTTCAGGGGCTAATAATTGTTCGAGAATATTTGCCAATTGAATTTCACCCAAAACCCCACGTGTTTTCACATTACTCAATACTTTTTTAAGATCTCCAACACCATTTGCAAGATTTTGCATTTCTCCCAAGCCTTTTTGTACTGCTTCTAATCGTTCACTTACCAATTTAAACGATTGTCCAAGGCGTTCTTCCAATGTTTTGTGCAATTTTTCGTCCACCGTTTCACGCATTTTTTCCAGTTTCAATTCGGTTGCTTTAACCAATTCGTCTTGTTTTTGACCCATTTGTTCAAATTTCTGCTTTTGTAAATCGTTGAAATCCTTTACGTTTTGGGTAAATTGCTCGGAGAAACTTTTCAGATTATCAGTCAGCTCTTTTCTGTTATCAGCTGAGTTTTTTGAAATATTTTCGTTGATGAGTTGTAATTTGTGTTCCAAGCCAGCTGTCAATTTTTCTAAACCTTTGGCTAGTTCCTCACGGTTTTCGCGCAAAGAGGTTTGCAATTCTGTGCGATTTTCCTTGAATTCCGATTGTAGCAAGGAACGAAATTGTTCGATGTCAAATTGATTTTTGGGACGCAATAAAAGTAATAACTGCACACCAACAACTGCGAGTACAACAAATAACAAGGTAATTTCCATTTGGATTTATTTTAAGATTTAAAGGTACTACGGATTGGGTTATTGAATATAACTACTTTTCTAAAGAAATCAACTTTAACTTAGTTTTATCCTAGTGTTTTTTGTTCACCTTTCTTTGATTACTTTTCCAAATGAATTGAATAAAATACCTGAGCCTTTTCGTTTTAATTAGCCTTTTATTTCGATAGAAAAACTCGATTAATCTCTTGGTATTTGCTTGAATTAATGAGTTCTGCTAAAATTGGATAGATAAGTTCTGTGTGCTTTTTTGTGATGATAGTCCAACCTTCTTTCGTTTCAGATTTAGTGGTCAATTTCAACTCATCGTATTTTTTCTCGTAGTTGGATATTAATTGACTAAAACGATTTCGAATTGTTTTATAGATTAACTTAAATTGTTCATCTTGAGCTAATTCATTATAAATAGAAGGGTAATTTGTTTTTGCAAGCAATAAATACTCTTTGATGAAAAAATCAAATTCATAAAAAGCATCTGCATTTCGTGTAAACATACTGGACCATTCAGACAAGAAGTCGTTTTTGTGGAGTTCTTTGTAAACTGGTAATAAGTCATACACCATTTTAGAACCATGATAGTAGGCATTAAATTCCTCCATAAGTCCTATAATACCATAGGTTTGTGTTGAGTTTTCTAGAGTTGGTGATAAAATGTAGGTTTCAAACCTAAAAGTTCTCAAGTGCTCAGGAATTACCGCTTCTAATTTTCTACTCTGAAAAAAGTGATTAGCCGGAAATTTGTAACTATACTGTGTATTGTCGTCGATATAAAAACCTTCTGTGTACAAATTTTCAAAGGTGAATTTTCCTTGTTTTGCATGCATAAACGGGATTTGCGAATCGAATGCGTGAACAGTTTCGTGAAGATTTACTGACATAGATTCAAGTAGATTTTCTTTTGAGCTGAAATCACAATAATGTACATGATCCCCATTAGAAGTAATACTGTTGTTTCCAAATGAAATTGATACACCATTTTGTTTATACTGGGAAATAATTGAAAAGGAGGTTTGAGAGTATTTTGATAGGATTTCCATCATCCAAGCCTCGTCAGCTTGTTCATTAGTTGAACTAATATTGCATAGTAAAAATACGATTAAAAGCGACCTGAAAGTATTCATGAAAGTAAAATTTAGGTAGCTGTTTTATCATATTCATCTATAATTAAGGTTTTACAAAAGGTTACTGTATTTTTATGCAGGCCATAAATCTCGTTCAATGAAGCAATTTTCAGAATAACGATTGCATAGATTAATTATAACAGAAATAGAATGAGAAATAGTACTTAAAATATCTTGTAACCAAACCTCTAATTTTAGTTTTCTGATAATTGACTTTTGAGAAGGAAGGTAGTGGTTGTGTTAACTAACTGATAAATAAGGCTTTAATATCATCGAACGTTTTGATTTCAATTAAAATAAAATTCTTTACATATAATTTTTGAATTGGCAAGCAAAAAACTTGCATAATCCATTTTAATTTCCTACTTTTGCATCACTAAACTTTTCCATATTCTTTATCAATGTTCTGATTTAGAGCGCCTAGCGCTAATGGAATTGTATTGTTTAATTATTCATGTTTAAAAATGAAAGGTATGAAAACTGTATTTTCTTTTTTGCTGTCCAAAAAACAACTTTTAGTTTTTCCCTTTCATCTGCAGCTTCGATGCTTTTAGCGTAATAACCTGAGTTCGATTATTAAAATTGGATTCAGACCGCTTAGAAGCAATGAGTTACTAATAACACTTTTGAAAATGTATCGGGATACATTGATAAAGGGTTATGAAGTAAGTCGTTGTTTATCAGCGGAATAGTAAGTTGCTTTGAATAAAAACCAGTTATCCTTCGTTGTTCCCTCTTGATTTAGCCCGCTAAATCTTCAAGTAAACGCCTAGACTAACAGATTTTTATGTCAATCTGAATTCCGATTTTACTATCGAACTCAGGTTACAAGGCTTCTCTCAAAACCCATTATTTAATTTGTGATTTACTGATTTTTTCAGTGAACAAGGAATAGTTTGCCTTTTTATTAATGTTCTAATTTTATTAGTTATGGAGAATTCTTGTTTTATTTTACCAACGATTAAAAAAGCTGTTATCAACACCTTGAAAGGTTCATTTCGTTCAGATGTGGAGGACCTGGTGCACGATATCTATTTGAAAGTGAGTGATAAATTAGAAATGTACGATGCAGAAAAGGGTGGGGTGGAAGGCTGGGTTTATCGTGTGTCAGTGAATTATGTTTTGGATTTTTTCGAAAAAAAGAAAAGAAGTCGTTTCACTGAATTGGATGACACTAAGCAGTTTTCTCAAGAAGGAGAAGAAGTAGATGAAATCCGATTTGATTTTCTTCTAAACAAAGTGTATGATATAATTGATACTTACTCGTATGAAGAAAAATGTATTCTAGTGGACCGTCATTTATATAATTTAAGAGACAAAGAATTAAGTACTAAAATTGGTATACCCTCAAATCAAATACCGATGTATCGCAGAAGAATCCGCGAACGCCTTTTAAAAGAATTGAACGGGTATCGACTTAGGGCATAAATGATATTGCCTGAACTATTTTCATGATCAAAGTAGTTCAGGCAATTTACTTTTGCTAAAAACCTAATTTCTAAATCTGCTTTAGAGAATTGTAAAGTTCCACTCAATTACCATTATTATCTTCAAAAGGTAAATTTATTTTGTAATAAATTTTTGCTTTTTTTGTTATAGAACAAACCTAGAAATAGAAGTATTATTCTTTGAGAATGAATTTGATTATTGTCGCAAATAATCACTATATTTGCGACATAATTTAGTTTTAATAATGATTCAAAGTGTTGATGATAAGATTATTGCAAAAATAAGTAAAGCGGCTAGGGGCTCGCTATTTTTTGTGGATGATTTTTTACTGTTTGGAAATGTAAAGTCTGTTTCAAAAGCCTTAGAACGCTTGGTGCTTCACAACAAATTAAATCGAGTTGCGAGAGGTATTTATGCACGTTTGGCAATTGATCCAATTTTAGGTTCGTTAAAACCCAGTACAGAATCAATCGCTGAGGCTATTCGTAGAAGGGATAAAGCTAGAATAATACCAACAGGGAGCTTGGCATTAAATGCATTAGGTCTTTCAACCCAAGTTCCTGTGAATGTTGTCTATTACACCGATGGTACGGCGAGAAAAATAGATTTTGGTAAACGAACGATTGTATTCAAGAAAACTTCACCGAAAAATTTGGCGACCATTGGAAAAATAAGCACTTTGGTAATTCAAGCATTGAAAGAAATTGGAAAAGACAACATTACTGAAAGTGAAGAAAAAATTATTTTGGAGCATCTAAAAAAAGAAGAGCCGTACCGTTTGGAACACGATATAAAATTGGCTCCTGAATGGGTGAGGATTATTATGCGTAAAGCAATTAAAACAAATAATCATGATTAATTGGCTCAATTTACCAGAAAGCACCAAACGAAACGCTTTTATTCAAATAGCAGAGCAAACTGGATTATCCGCCTTTGCCGTTGAAAAGGATTGGTGGGTAAGCAGAACATTGGAAATCATTTTTCAAATGGATATTGCAAAGCACTTGGTATTTAAAGGTGGCACCTCATTGAGCAAAGCTTGGAATTTGATAGATCGCTTTTCTGAGGATATAGACTTAGCGATTGACATGGATTTTTTCTTAACTCCCACTAAAAACTGGTCAAAGGGAGAGCGAACAAAACTTAGAAAAAAAGCAGGTGAATATTCTACTGGAATTTTCTTCGTGGAATTACAAGAAGAATTCCTTAAAAGGGGGTTTGATACGATTCAATTTAAAATCGTTGAGTCAACTGAAAGTGATAAAGATCCGCGAATATTGGAAATTCATTATTCAAATATCATAGAGCCCGATACTGAATATGTATTGCCGCGCATTCAGTTAGAAGTGAGTTGTCGTTCATTGCGCGAACCATTTTCAATTCAAAAGTTTGGTTCGTTAGTAGATGTGGTTTATTCTGATTTCGATTTTGCCCAACCATTGTTTGAAGTACCAACCGTAAATCCGGAGCGTACTTTTTTGGAAAAGCTATTTTTGTTGCATGAAGAATTTCACCGTCCAGCTGAGAAAATGCGTGTAGATCGTTTGAGCAGACATTTATATGATATTTATCATTTAACCAAAGCTGGAATTGCTGAAAAAGCAATTAATGATAAAGAGTTGTATGAAACCATTGTAAACCATCGCTATAAATTCTCAAAAATCGGCGGAGTCAATTATAATTTCCACAACCCAAATACACTCAATCCAATTCCACCTGATGAAGTTATTAACGATTGGAAAGCAGACTATTCAAAAATGAAGGATGATATGATTTATGAAAAAAATCCTCCATCATTTGAAGATTTGATAAATAATCTTTCTGATTTAAGAAGCCAACTTCAAAATCGTGATTGGAAATTTGAACTAGACTTTTGAGGTAAAGCATAAAATTTGACTTCTACTCATTAATTTGAACGGAAATTAACTCAGAGCATAAATGATATTGCCTGAACTATTTTCATGATCAAAGTAGTTTAGGCAATTTACTGGTATTAGAAACCAATTTTCCCGAAAGTGTTTTCTTTTTTGGATAAATCTTCTGAGTGACAATAGGTGGAGATTTCTGAAAGTGAAGGTCTTTTATTGTTGAGTACAAATTCTATTTCACTCTTTTTGGCGATGTTGTCAATTTGTCCGCCGGAAAATGGAAATTTTTCAGCTAAAAATAATGCGTCTTTTTTCTTTAAAAATGGCAGTTTACTTTTCCAAATATTGGCAGCAGCTTCAATACTCGGATTTTTAAATTCCACCTTAAAAAGAAAGCGTCTATCGAAAGCCTTATCCAGGTTATTCGTCAAATTGGTAGTGGCCATAAAAATGCCTTTAAAGTTTTCCAATTCTTCTAATAAGATGTTTTGAATGGCATTTTCCGTTTGAGCAGTGTTTCCGCTGTCCACACTTTTACGTTTTCCTAAAATAGCGTCTGCTTCATTGAAAAACAAAATGGGCGTTGATTTTAATTGCTTTTGAAGAATTTCATAATTTTTAAAGATGCGCTTGATGATTTTTTCGGACTCACCGAACCACATCGATTTGGTTTGACTGATTTCTACTTTCATAATTTCACGACCAGTAGCTTTTGCAATTTGGAGTACACTCTCTGTTTTTCCAGTTCCAGGCGCACCATGAAACAAAATATTCACACCAGGACTCATTCCCGATGATTGTAATCTTCTAATAATTGCTTGGTAATTTTCTTCGATCAAAACATTTTCAATGCGTCCAACATGGGCTGCCTCCTCCGAATTAAAGAACAACTTTTTGTGAACAATCTCATTGGGTGTAAGTGTGCGTTGATTTTTATTTTTTGAAGTATGAATACTTATGTTTTCAAGTTTTAAAATTTCGAGAACTTTTTCGGTTACCCCAACTTCTAAATCACTCATGAATCGACCTTCTTTTAATTCGATAAAATCTAATTTACTAAGCGGATCATTTCCAGACATAATTGCCTGAGTCATCTTAATTTTATCGGAACCACGTTCATTTAAAACGTCGATTATTTCATCAATGGATTGAGAAGTATTACCTGAAAGGCTTTTCCAAATAAGAAAAAATAGAAGCGTTACATACTCCACTTTTATATCCAGGTTGGATAAGTGAGCCATGACGGGTAAATGTTTGTTCTTCGAAAGCAACTCCTTTACTTCTTTATGTAACTCAAACTTTTCTAATTCGTCGTCGATTGTTTGCTTTATCAATTCATGAACTGTTTCTAAAACATCAATCGTACTTGTAGTTGCTTTTTCTTCAAAACTTGGACAAGGTAAATTGTGGATGATGGCATGAATCAAGTTTTCATTGATGGAATAGGATTTAGAACGAATGAAATCATCATAATATCGTCGATTGTGCTTTCGTATGAGTAGTCCGCTTTTGATTAAACTTTCTAAATCATCTTTATAAGGCAAAAATTCAATAGAAGATAAATTGAGATACTTTGAAATTTCAGATACATCTGTGTTTTTCCCTGTCATTTTTAGAATACAAACATTACAGAACAAAATGGCTTGTAGATGATTGAGATTTAGATAGTTCATCACTAACGATAATTCAGTGTTCACATTTTCAAATTGAAGATCATCAAGTTGACTGTCTTTCGAAGCCGTGAATAGTGAATTCATTGCTTGGATGATTGAATTGTGATTGTGTTCTTTTTTGATGTTCATGGTGAAATATTTAGAGATTGACTTGAATTACGGAGGGTGTAAAAAAATATAACAGATTGTAGGTTTAATTTTTTCAAAAAGTTAGCTGAGGCACTTCTGACTTTTTAGCTTCGCTGCTACTTCGTGTTTAGCAAACCCTACTTATTCCCAAATCAAGAATTTTCCAAACAGTTGAACTCTTGGGGCCGCATGCCATTCCATTTTCAGTAAGTTTAAAACACACCCAATTATTCCATTTAAGATTGGAAATAAATCCTTCAAATGCTTCGATATCTGGATAATCTTCATTGTTTTCTTTAGCATAATTTTCACAAAATGTGTTCCATGCAGCTTGCAATTTTTCACTTTTAATGAAAGGGTCTTCAAATGCTAAATCAATCCAATAGGCAATCAAAGATGAAGCATCTTCATTTACTGGTTCGTAAACTTTCAAAATGTATTCTCCAGTTATTGGACAATAAAAATTCAACTGATTTAGCTCGATTTCAACTATTTGCATTTATTAATTATTTGGGGTTAAAATGTTCTTAATTTCTTGAAAAAGCGGGTCTTTGGGGTTTGCTTTGAGCTCTTTTAATTCAATCTTACGAATGTAAATGGTTATTTCCAAAAGTTTAATTTTTCGATTATTTTCAAACAATTCCATCCAAGCAAGGTGAGCCATGAGAGCAAATATTAGAAATCCTCTGATCGTAACATAGAATAGGAATACATAACTCGCCAATATTAAGAGTGATAACCAAAGTAGAAAAAGTAATTTCTTTTTAGTCTTTGAAAGCACCAGTTCCCGTTTGTATTTTTGAAGAATTTTATCTGTCATTTTTTGAATATGTAACAATTACTGAAATTGAACATAATATAACAGATTGAGAAAAAGTTTTTGAAAACTAGTAGCGATGAAATAAGAGATAAGTATCCAATTTTAAGAATCGAACCTAATTTAATAATCCGACAATCTACACTTATTGAAAATTGTCAAGGTAGCCGCAACAACATTTGATTGATAATAGGCAGCATTTGCATCTTTTGCAAAAATTCCAAATACATCAGGAGACTCAAAAATATACTCAATTAAAAAATCTGAATTTGAGTTTTTATATTTAACTGTAAATGGTAATACATAAATTGTTGTTAAATCAAAATCAAGATAGCTAATCGTATTTGATTCAAAATCAATTATATATGTGTAATTATCTGTTTCTTGTGCTTCATAAGGATATTCATAAAACTTATTTGTTGCAATTTCAAAAAAGCTAGTTGTATCATCAAATATACCAAATGATTCGCGGGTGCCATTTCCAGAAATAGTTACAACTTGGGAATAGTTGAACATTGAAATGCTCAAAAAAGTAAAGAAAAATACCATCTTAATCATAACACCAATTTTCGATTAATAATCTAAATTCAAAGAAACGTTACAATAGCTTTTATAAGAAAATCAATTTTAAAATTACATGAACTATTTGTAGAAATTTATTCATTATTGTAACAATTCAACTACTCCGCATTATAGCATTAAAAGCCCGCCTATTGATTCACTTTTACTTTCTTGATTTGTTTAATCTAAACTAATAAGCCATGAGAAGTAAACTGTTGTATTTTTCAATTGCGATGATTCAACTATGTTTCATGCCGACGAAAATTAAAGCACAAAGTAGAAGTGCTCAATCGATTATCAATCAAAGAAATGTGAATATTGGTCAATACGACATTTATGCAGGAGACTTAGAATTCTTCAAAGTTGAAATGGGTTTTGGTTCAGCTGATATTATGGAGCAACTAAAAGATTTTCAAGTTGTTGGACAAACCATTCACCATATTGATTTAGTTTATTCGGATTACCCAAAAGGAGCTAATCTAAAAGTACTCAATTTGAATCGAATAAAAGAAATTGAAAAGTTTTTCCCCGTTTTAGTTGAAAATCCATTGATTAAATGGCGCATCATTCGACAAACAGCTTGTCAATCAGAAGTGGAAGCACGTTCTTTTTTTCATGGGGTTGTAGTTTATTATGAAGCAACATCCTCTCTTGAATATCTGAAAGAGGTTAGTGTAAATTTGGATAAATATTTACCCATTGAACCTTCAAAAATTGTAGCTCAAAAGATTTTTGATACGATGAGAAAACCTACTGTTAATAACGTTTTAAGTAGACAGAAAAATTGGTCGAATGCAGTATTCATTGTTGATTTGACTTCTTCTATGATTCCATATAATTCTCAAATAGCTTATTGGCAATTACTTAACACCGAGAATGGACTTATCAAGGAAATTGTGATGTTTAACGATGGTGATTCTGCACCGATTGAGGCAAAAAAACCAGGAAAAACAGGAGGGATCTATCATTTAAAAAGTATCAATTATAAAGCAATTCGCAACGAATCTAGGAAAGTATGTACTAATGGACTTGGAAATAATGACCAACCAGAGAATGATTTAGAAGCAGTACTTTTTGCTATTGAAAAAAATCCAAACGCAAGTGAATACATACTTGTTGCAGACAATGATGCACCACCTCGAGACATGGAATTATTAGATAAAATTTACCGACCAATTCGCATTATTCTTTGTGATACAGACAAAGGGATTTTACCTGAATACCTTGAGATTGCAAGAAAAACGGGTGGATCTGTTCATACTTTGAAAGAAGATATTGTTGATTTAATCAAGAAAAAAGAAGGAGAAACGATTGTTGCTGGAGGTAAAAAGTATAAAGTGAAAAATGGAAGAATTCTTGTCGTGAATTAATAACCTAAAAAACTAGTTATGAAAGTTAGTGTATTATTTATTTTAGTATTGGTTTCAAATATGGTATTTGGTCAATATTTTGTCAGAACAAAAAAGAATTTTGGTGTTTTTACCAATTATAATTTTGGCGAAATCAATGGGGTTCAGTCTCCCTCATTACAGTTGGGGGTATGTCGGCATTTTGGAAGATATCTTATTCCAGAGGTAGGATTGACCTTCAGAAACAATAATGATTTATGGTCGTTTTCAGGAATAAATGCTGCTTTACAATTAAGAAAACGAGCATTAAAATTGAATTCTCGCAAGAAAGGTGGGAAATGTAAAATGGAATTAGTGGATGTTTTTGTAGCACCTGAATTTTTCGCAATTCAGACTGAAAATACAAGACCAACTTTTCCTAATCACTCTTTTGCTTTACGTTATGGCTTGGCACTACATCATTTTGAATCGGGTGGTTCTCGACGAAGCAAAGCTTGGAATACAAAACTTGAGGTCTATCATCGTAATTACTTCAACCAAAATCAACCAATTAAGCATGAATTCGGCATAGCACTTCGAGTAATTCACTTTAGAACCTATGATTTCTTGAATTAAAGTATATTTTCAAAACATTAAAAATCAAAGTCATGAAAAAGTTAATCGCAATTGTATTATTGGCTGGACTATTTAGTTCTTGTGTCACTAATAAATCGTGTCATAGTAAGGGACATTATGTGAGTAAATCCGTGAAAAAGGCACAAAGAAATTAGTTGAAATTTTTCGAAACTTATGCTTTTAGGCTATCTCTAAAATTATTACTTTTGGGAAAAGACGCGTTGATAATTGATGTAATTAATCTCCATGTGCTTTAGACAGTAGTAAATGAAAAAAGAAAAACAGTTATATCAACTCGATTTGTTTGAAAATACAAATCACTCACCATTGTTGAATGAGGTCATTCTTTCAACATTTAATGTGTCTAAAAAAGAAATGGCTAATTCCCTCATTTATCTTTGGAAAATTTATCGGAAAAGAAGTAAACTTTATGCTAAAATTGAAATAACTGTCTGTGAGAAAAGTGTGATTTTGAGTATTTTCGAAGAAAATTTTTATTCAGACCAACACATTAAATGTGAACCATGCGGTTATGTTCGTGCTATCGTTTATTTGGAAGATATCCAGTCGGCTGTTCAAAATTCGAGAAGCAATGAACTTACGATTATAGCTCAAGAAAAAGTTATTGCTATAAATGGAAGGCGTATGGCTGCTGAAATTGTGAAAATCAATCCTCGAACAAGTGCACTGGAATATAAATTGAAAACATTAAATTCTCTCAAAAATCAATCGGTAGAATATTACAAGCGATCAGATGGCCAAATGAATTTTCACATGCATCTTTTTCTTGAGGACGTAACAAAAGTAACTTCTAAACTAAATAAATACGGATTTAGCTACGATGAGGTAAAGGAATTCATGCTCACTAAAGTGGAAAAAAGTAACATTGATTTTGGGAGTGAAAATTCAGAAGAGTCAATAGATTCATTGTGGGAAACATTTTTTAGACCATAGCTATAACTGCTATTTTAAAACTTTACAAACCAAAAAACTAAAAGATTCACTTCTCGGTTCACTTTTCTTCGTCCTCCTTGTTATATTCCTTCATTAAATCGGCTATAATAATTGCAGGTGCTTCTTGTTCGACAACTAGGCGTTGAAAGGCTTTGAAAATATCTTTTGATGTATGAAAGTGGCTTATCAACTGCATCTCAATTTCTCCTGTGTATAACACAGGGATTAATAAATCTCTTTTTTGATGGTATTCAACAAATTGATGATCTACGTTGATTGTAACAACTCCATTGTTTAGTAGGTTATTGAAGTGTGTCGAAAGGATGAAAAGGTCACTTGTTAATTCAATTGGATAATTCTGTAATATTTTAACTCTACAATGGAAAGATTTATCACTTATGAAATAATAGAAAGTACAGATATGCCCTTCATTAATTTCAAAAATGGTTTCTACGCACTTTTCTTTTTCATAAATACCGTGCCTCCATTCATTTTTTGAATGAAGTTTTTTTAGTTCTTTCCAAACAATTGCTTGTTGTTTTTCTAAGTTTAGAAGAAGTCGATAAGATCTTTGTAAAAACTTAAATAGTCTTTTCATAAGCTGAATTTTTAATTTCTGAAGGAGATTTTAATTCAAATTTATCCATTTTTGAAAACTAAATAAGCCAAAAATCCATAAATTACTGTTGGTGTCGCAACACAAATCCAAACAGAGGATTTATAATAGTTACTACCAAAGCGATTAAAGAAGTTCAAAAAATCAACTGAACGTTTAAAAGCCCAATTGGAATAGTTTTTAAAATCTCGACATCCTACAAAAAAACCAAAGCAAAACAGTACAAATCCAATTTTTAAAAAGTGAAATTCAAAAATTAAATCCAACATTACCAACCACGTAAATGGGATAAAGAAATAATAAACCAAAATATTGATTTCATTATAACTTAGACCAGTTAAACGAGCAATCACAATTAGTGAATTTGCAACAAGATTAAAAATTTTATTTATCATTTAGGTTTCCCTAGTTTTAATTAAACTGCTTACGAGATAAACAGCAACTCCCACATCAACAATATTCCACAAAACCCGACCCAATGCGATTTTCTCAAAGGGCTGAAAGAGCAGTGCCAAAACGATGAAAATTATCAATCCCAAAAACCAACCAACTCCCGATTCAACAAAATCTTATGAGTTCCTTCAGGAGTAAAGGTGATACTGTAATCTTTAGCTTGTTCTTCGCCAACTGCATTTTTGAATTTTGAGCGAATACGAGCCATAACTTCATTCATGTTGTTATCTCGAACGTCTACAAGACGGTTAATGGCTATGTCAATCAGTTCATTTGTTGCTTGGTTGCTAATTTGAGCATAATACGATCTGAGTTCATCTTTGTAATCAATCAAATAACTTCGTTGAATTCCTTCAGGATGATTTAAATAAAGTAAATAAAGCGCTCTTTCCTTTGGATTTAAGTTGATTTGTAGGTCTCCTAAATCAGTCAGGTAAATTGTTTTACTCAAACCTCTAATTTCCATTCTACTCAATTGCATTAATAACTGTGAACGTTGACGAAACATAATGTTTTCTCGCAATCCATCCATTATTTGAAAAAGCTGACGGGCATAAGTACGGTTTATGTCCCTATTTTCAAGAACTTTTAGACATTCAGGGCAGAGGTCTGCGGTACGCATTTTAATTATAATCTGCGTTTTATCAATACAATAGTCCATCATACATCCTTGCGGTTCTTTATGAAAACTACTAATAATTTCTGTTTGGTTTTTATACATCAAACTCCGCAAAAGCCAAGATACAATTTCATAAGCCACAGGAAATCGAGTATCAATACTTCTTCCTAAGTACCAATCCCAATCATTTGTTTGTACAAAGTAATTCTTCATTGTAGCATCCACACAACCGAACCAATTGTTTTCATTAGGAACATCATTTAGTAAAATAACGTGGTCACAGTCATCAATAAAGTAATCTCTTCTGTAATTTTTACAAACGTTAAATAATTCTTCCCAAGTAATTGTATTTCTTTTGTGGGGAAAAGAAATTTTTTTCTCTGCAAACATGCTACAAATGTCTCTAGACACAGGAAAAGGTTTTTGAGTTTCAAAGTCTTTCTTTGTATCATAAATTTCTTCTTGTATAGCAGCAGGAATCACTATTGGTTCAGAAGGTACGAATTCAATACTTCCTCGGTTTTTACGTAGAATATTAAGTACGTTGTTAAAATCTTCAACGTTATAATTTTTAGAGCGAATTAAATGTACCTTCATGAATCCAATGTATTTTTAGTTGTTTCTTCTGTCTTTCGTTTTAAAGATATCAAAAATATCTCGTTTCAGATTACCCGCAGATTTTTCTTGTGCATACGTTCGAATCGAATCGCTTACATCATCCATCATTCCACTATATTCTGATTTACTAAAGTTCATCACATTTTCTCTTCGAATATTGAGCATTTGAGAAGTGTGGATGGCATCAAAATCAGCACCTAAAAAGCTAAAAGTCCATTTTCCAGTTTCGTCCAATTGTTTAATTAGATTCGCAATATCATGATAGGAGTAGAGCCTAGATGAATTTTCATGTCCATCCGTAATAATCACTAAAACAATTGAAATTTTATCCTCAGTAATGTCTGCACCAAATTTATTTTTGATAGAATAAATGGATTTTCCGATTGCGTCCAATAAAGCAGTTGTCCCACTAGGTACATAATTCTGAAAGGATAAAGGTTGAATTAAATCAACTTGACCGTACTGAATTCGATCCTGAACTTCATTATTGAAAAAAGTTAAAGAGCAAAGAAATTCTTGGTCCGGAAGTTCCTTTTTTAATTGTTGGATGGTATTCAATTGCGTATTGAATCCTGCGATGGTTTGATTTTCTAATCCTGCCATAGAACCACTTTGATCGACAATAAAGTGGTAAAGTGTTGTTTTGTTTGTCATGATACTTTTTTTTAATTGTTTGACAAATATTTCTTCTTTTCCAACTGAAAAACGAATCCTTGCAAGCTTGCAAAGAATGAATCCAATTTACTTGTTAAATGACGCAATTGAAAATCTATCTGGTATAATGCCGAGTTAGTTTTCAACGAGTATTTTATACGACAATTGAAAACAACTTCCGTATGAATTCTAGGGGAGAGAGCAGTTGAAATTTTATTGAGAATCACTTTTGGAATGTTCTAGAACCATTTGTCAAAAGTAAATTGAAGACAACATTTTTATTGCAAGAAAAATAAATATAAGTAAATGGGAATTAGATGGTTAAATTGAGTAGTGAGGTTTCAAGTTTGAATGCATAATTTTCAAATACAAGATTAAAAATGGTTATTAACCAATACAACTTTACTTTGATCTAATAGATTTTTTCTTATATACGAACTGGTGATATTTTTATTTGTTTCTTGGAATAGTAATTTTCCATTTTTCAAGTTTTAGTATTAAGGAAATTAGCAGAAAAATTAGTATTCCGAAGTAGTCTTTATACATTAAGAAAACCCAACGAAACTGAACAAAAAAACTAAAAACTTATGTAAGTAAAGAGATTCAAAACGTAAAAATTGGGTGGCGTATTTAATCTAAAAAAGGGTTTGTCAAAATGCATTTTAGTTGAAGTTGCAGCATGTTAATTTCGGATTGAAATCTAATTTAGATTTATGGTTTAAAAGAAAATAAAATCGACCTAAATTCATATTATTGTTTGGTTGTTTTTTCTAAAGGTTATTTAATTTTAAAAGGTCCAAGAATAAGTTGTATTATTTGTGCTGTTTACAGTAGCCGTCAGCGTAATTTGTTGATTCGCACAATAAAACAAATCATTTCCTAAACCAACAGTTAATCCATCACATTGGGAAAAACCGATGAAACTGTAGAAAAAAGAAATAAAAAGAACTAACTTTTTGTGTAAAATATAGGAGTTCAATACTTAAAAATTGGGAGGCAAATTTAATCTAAAAAAAAGGTTTATCAAAATGTATTTTAGTTCAAGTTGTAGCATGTTGAATTTCATCCAAAATCTTGTGGACATTTACTTGTTTTAGATAAGAAAAAAGTTAGGTTTATTTTTTGATATTAATAATAACACAAATTAATCAACTATTTTCCGTAATAAAAATTAAACAATTACTAATCAGATAATTGATTTAAATAATCCGGAACAGAATTTTTCAAAAGTCTTTATCTATGAATTAGTTTTTATTGATAAAAAATTCCTTATTCAACAATTCATTTTACCTCAAAATCATTCGTAGACATAAGTTTCATCTAAAGCGACAACCAAGAATACCCTTTCGTTTTTTTCTACGAATTGTGTTAGGTATCTATCTGGAGTTATAGGATATCCCGATGATTTAAGCCGATCAATACTTTGTTGAACTAATTCTTTTAGGGTTTTAATAGTTGGCGATTCATCAAAGGAAATTGAAATATACATATCCGGAAGATTTGATTTAATAGCTGAATTTATTCCAGTTACTTTTTTATTAATATATCCTTCGATTGCCTTATCAAATCCTAAGAATTCTTTAATCCCTAAATAATTGCTGTCAATGACTTCATAAACCTCAGAAATTATATTTTCTTTCTCTGCTTGTGTTAATACTTTTCCTTTAAATCTAAGGATTGTATCGTTATTTGATGCTAAAATTGAGTTGATAGAAATACCAACAAATGCTACAACTAAAATTAATTTTTTCATGGCTTTTAAAT
>JBILOX010000052.1:0-20889 GCA_044374225.1 Crocinitomicaceae bacterium
AAGAGGGATTTAAAAACCTTGGGTTTAAAAGTTGAAACACTTCCTGGTCCTCTTGGAAAACGAGAAATGACCATCGCATGGAATATTTAACATTATTTTAATGTAATTAAGCTTGCGGAATTAAATCCTTGCTTTATCTTTGCGCCAGAAAATTACATTTCATAGTTGTAGTTTTTGAGTTTTATAGTTTTAGCATGGTTTAGCAGAAAGAGGAACAAGTTACGGTTTGTTCCTCTTTCTGCTTTTTATAAATCCCAAATTTCTTTACAGATTACTTTTAATTCATTTAAAATCAAAGCTGTAGCTCCCCAAATTATTTTTTCTTGGATTATGAAGCATGGAACATTTGGCATCGTTAAATCGTTGTTTACTTTTATTGAAGTAGATTTTCTATTGCTCTCATCTACTAATTCAGAAATTGAAATGGAAAGGATTTCATTAACTTCTCGCTCGTTCTTTTTGAGTGGGGGTAATATTTCATGATAGAAAACATAAGGCATCACATTGAATTTTGAAACGGGAATATTTACTTCCGTTAATTTCCCAATAAAAGTTCCTGCATCAAAAGGAATTTCTACTTCTTCAAAACTCTCCCTCCTTGCAGTGTGTTCATACGATTCATCTTCTAGATCTACTTTTCCACCTGGAAATGCAATTTGTTTACTATGTGTTCCCTCGTATTCTGAACGTTCAATTAGTAAAATTGAAAAATCATTACTTGATTCATTGCTTGTATAAATATGAACGGCAACTGCCGACTTTCTAAAATTTAAATAATCTTGAGTATCATGTTTAATAAATCGCAATGGATAAAAAGCTATATGGGCATCCAATCCAGGAAGACCGTTATTGACTTTTTCTTGAAGCGCTAAAATTTTCGTATTCTTCAAAACTACTTTGCTGAATTAACAATTTTTAAAAAATCGTCTTGCAGGTATTTCATGATTTCTGATTTACCAATTAATTGAAAAACGTAAAACGATTTATTAATTTTTTTAGTAGCAATAAAGTAAGTCCTTGAATAGTCAGAATCCCATTTATTTTCACGCGCGAAATTTTGAATTACCACGTGTGATAGACATTTGTCACCAAATCTTTTTATTTCAGACGTCCGATATCCATCACTGCTTTCTTGAGAAAGAGAATTTTGAACGCTATTTATATAGTTTTTTTGAATAGCATGAAGATTTGATCTTTCATTATTTATATACTGAAAGTAAGTCGCTGTGGTGTCACTAAATTTTTCAACACTAAAATAAAGCGATAAAGAAGGTATACTTTTTTGCTGAGAAGAATATTTTTCAATAGTATAATTTGATTCAAGTTCTTGTTCAAATTTTTGAGGTAGTATATAGCAAATATCAACAAAATCTGTTTTTTTCCATTTTTTGAAATCCATATTATTGGAATATAACTCATTAGCATCTCTAGTTGGAGTGTTTGAATTTGGACAAGCAACCAATAAAGGCAAAACAAGTAGAAATAGAAAAATCGTTCGCATCGTTCTCAAAAATAACTAAAAAAACTATTTGACACCTAAAAAATATAAATTCAACTTTTTTCATTTTTGTATTAAAAAATTAGGGGGTAATTAAAAAATAATATTAAAAATTTGGAAATACCCCTCTAAAAAATGTACTTTTGCTCAAAAAAAATATAAAAAAATGGCAACAAAGAGATTAAAAGCTTATCAAGATGTTCTAAATAGAGAGCCTAAACATGTTGATTATGACGGAAAGTTATCCGAATTATTTGGGGTGAATGTTTTTCATATTGACGTTATGAGAGAATTTCTTCCATCTGAGACTTACAAATCAATGGTAGAATCAATTCAAAACGGAACGCGATTGGATCGTAAGAATGCTGATCAAGTAGCTTCTGCTATGAAAGACTGGGCGATTTCTAAAGGCGCAACACATTATACACACTGGTTCCAACCACTTACAGGTGCAACAGCTGAAAAACACGATGCATTTTTAAAACCAATCGGTCCTGGAAAAGCTATCGAGCGTTTTGATGGTGATTTACTAGTTCAGCAAGAACCAGACGCATCATCTTTTCCAAATGGTGGAATCAGAAATACATTTGAAGCTAGAGGTTACACCGCTTGGGATCCATCTTCACCAGCTTTTATGATTGGAAAAACACTTTGTATTCCAACAATTTTTATATCCTATACAGGTGAATCTTTAGATTTTAAGATGCCTTTATTGAAAGCTTTACATGCAGTTGATCAAGCTGCTGTTGAAGTTTGTCAATACTTTGATAAAAACGTAACGAAAGTAAATGCTACATTAGGTTGGGAACAGGAATATTTCTTAATTGACCAAGCTTTATTCAATGCACGTCCTGATATTTTAATGACAGGTAGAGCATTATTTGGTCATGCTCCAGCGAAAGGTCAACAATTAGAAGACCATTATTTTGGTTCAATTCCTGAGCGTGTAACAGAATTCATGCGAGAATTTGAGATTGAATCTTTGAAATTAGGAATTCCTGTTACGACTCGCCACAACGAGGTTGCACCAAACCAATTCGAATGTGCTCCGATTTTTGAAGAATGTAATTTGGCAAATGACCACAACTTATTGTTGATGGATTTAATGGAGAAAATTGCTCGAAAACATAATTTTCGAATTTTATTCCATGAAAAACCATTCGCTGGTGTTAACGGTTCTGGAAAACATAACAACTGGTCATTAAGTACTAATACAGGTGTAAATTTATTGGCTCCAGGTAAAAATCCAAAGTCAAATTTACAGTTCTTAACATTTTTCGTAAACACAATTAATGCAATTTACGATAACGCAGACTTATTAAGAGCAGCAATTGCTTCAGCTGGAAATGACCACCGTCTAGGTGCAAATGAAGCTCCACCAGCAATTATTTCAGCATTTATCGGCACTCAACTTTCAGCTTTGTTAGACGATTTAGAGCAAAATGTGAAAGCTGGAAAAATGACACCACAAGACAAAACAGAATTAAAATTGAATATCGGTAAAATTCCGCAAATTTTGTTGGACAACACAGATAGAAATAGAACTTCGCCGTTTGCGTTTACTGGAAATAAATTTGAATTTAGAGCTGTTGGTTCTTCTGCAAATTGTAGCTCTGCAATGATAGTTTTGAATACTATTATGGCAAAACAATTGAAAGAATTCAAAAAATCAATAGATGCAAGAATTGATAAAGGTGAATCAAAAGATGAAGCTATTTTAAAAGAACTTCAAGTTCTAATCAAACGTTCTAAACGGATTCGTTTTGAAGGAAATGGTTATGGTGATGAATGGGTTGTTGAAGCTAAAAAAAGAGGTTTATCCAACCACAAAGACACTCCAAGAGCATTAAAAATTTGGGATGACAAAAAAGTTGCTGAATTATTTGAAGAAATGAATGTACTTTCTGCAAGAGAATTGGAGGCAAGAAAAGAGATTGAGCTTGAGAATTATGTGTTGAAAATTCAAATTGAATCGCGTTTAATGGGTGATATGACTCAAAATTATTTCATTCCTGCTGCTACAGAGTATCAAAATAAATTGATTCAAAATGTTCAAGGTTTGATTTCTATTTTTGGAGAAAAAACGGGTAAACAAAACGGGAAAGCAGTAATTGAAATCATTGAAGAAATTTCAGGACATGTAAACGCAATGAAAATTGCATCTGATGCGATGTTAGAAGAACGTAAGTTAGCTAATAAGCATGAACATGCTGAAGCTAAAGCACTTGCATATTGTGATAAAGTAAAACCATACTTTGATGAAATTCGTTACCACGCCGACAAATTAGAGTTGCTTGTTGACGATGAATTATGGCCTTTACCAAAATTTAGAGAAATGTTATTTACGAGATAGAGCATTTTACTGCAAATATAAAAAAACGTGTGTTAAGTAATTAATACACGTTTTTTTGTTGCTTAAAAAGTCGACGAAAGCGCAAGTTTTAACAACTCGTGATAAACATTTTTGTTTTCTTTCATGGGGATTATAATTTCGTAAGAAGTGGCATTTACTTTTTTGAATTCTACTTTTTTTGTTGTCTGAAGAAGCTTTTTAGTTGATTTAAAAACAGGAATAATTTCAATCAACATTCCTTTCCAACCTGCGTTTTCTAATTTGGTGAGAAGGTTTAAATCTCCAGATAGTTTGATTGGATTATTACTTCTAACAATAGAGGGAACACTCGCTTTAAAACTCAAATAAATTGTTTTGGGATTGACTTGTGAAAAATACAGCTTCTCTCTACCTAAAATTATTGAGTTTTTATCAATTGAAAAATCAACATTCAATTGTTTCATCAAGTTAGAAATTAAAGAGTCTACATTCGTTTTGTGCTTGAAAGTAAGTAATAAATCAATTTTTGGAATCCCGATAATTGAATCATTTTCAGTGAATTTAAACCCATAATAGTTTGCTGAAATATATCGAATTTCTTTAAATGGAAAATTGATTTTAGGTAAAATTGGAATTTGTTGCAATTGTTCGTTCATTTGAAATCCATCTTCAACAGGAAATGAAAAATGAAATCCACTTTCCTGCAATAATAATTGTTTCTTTTGCAGGTGCTGCTTTTCATTTATAATCATTTTAATTTGATTTTTCTGAATGGAAATACTACTAGATTGAACTAGTTTTTTGTTGTCAAAATTGAAAATTGCAATATCTTTTTTTGATTCCAATGAATATTTAAATGACTTTGAAAATTGCTTTTTTAAAGATTTAATGTTTTTTTTGTCTCCTTTTATTAAGAAGCATTTCTCGCTTTCTGTTTCAAAATATGGTAAATAAAATTTTCCTTCAATTCCTTTTTTATTGGATTTAATTCGAATGATTGAATAATTTTCTCCAACTAAATTGATATTTATTAACTCAATTGGAGCAGTTATATCAATATTAAAGTTTGAAACTGAAAACTCATTTTCATCTTGATTTTTGGAAATGGATTTAAGTTTTTCTAAAACAAGTTGATCTTTAATTACAAAAAGTTCATTGTAAATAAACTTTTTCAATAAATGTATACTTTCAATTCTTGTGTATTGAACTGTATTTATTGGAAGTGAGATTATTGTTTTTTGTTTTTCAGAAGTTTTCCGCTTAGTAATGGAATTGATACTGAATAGAATTAAACCAAAAATCACAAGAATACTTATTTCTTTTATTTTATTCATTGTAAAGTAAAGGTACATCAAAGTTGAATTGATTACTTTTGAAGATGAAAAAAAATATTGCAAGGTTTCTTTTCCGAATTTTTGGCTGGAAAATAGATGAAAGAGGTCCTGAAGTACCTAAGGCAGTTATTGTTGTAGGTCCACATACCTCAAATTGGGATTTTATAATTGGTAGATTATCTTTTGTTTTGTTTGGGCTAAAAGGAAGATATTTAGTTAAAAAAGAACTTTTTTTTCCGCCATTAGGTTGGCTTTTAAAGTGGATTGGTGCTATTCCTGTTGATCGCAAAAACAACAATAATTTAACTCAAAAAGCAGCAAAGTTATTTAACAGTTCAGAATCTCTTTATATTGTATTTTCCCCAGAGGGAACAAGAAGTTATAATCCCAATTGGAAAAAAGGTTTTTATTATATTGCTCAGAATGCAAACGTACCTATTTACATTTGCTACATAGACTTTAAAACTAAAACAGGTGGTTTTCATTCATTATTTTATCCCACTGGTGATGTCAAAAAGGACATTGATTACATCAAAAGTGTAATGAAAAACTATCAAGGTAGATTCCCTGAAAATGGTGTTCGTTAAAAGCCACTCGTTTTTTTGATAGTATTTGTTTTTTTATCGTAACCATATGGGCAATGTTTACATCCACTTTTGCAACAATAACCGCGTTTTAAATGGTATTTTTCAGTAAAAATGACATAACCCTCTTCACTCAAATAATAATCTTCCGAGTCTAAATTTGAACGTTTTGAAAAGGAAGAATATTGGTCGGTCACTTTATATAATATGATGTGGATAAAAAATATAATTGAGGAATCTAAAATTGAGTCAATTGTCTATTCTCAGCTAAACGATTTGAATTGCAAATTGTTCGTTAAAAGAGATGATTTAATTCACACAGAAATATCGGGTAATAAAATTAGAAAACTAAAATTTAATTTGAAGTATTGTACTGATAATTCAATAGCTGGAATTTTGACTTATGGTGGCGCATATTCCAATCATCTTCTAGCCACGGCCGCTGCTGCTAAATTAGCTTCATTAGATTGTATCGGTCGCGTTCGTGGGAATGAACTCAATACAGAATCAAATGCTGTTCTTAAAAGATGTAGCGAACTTGGAATGAATTTAGAGTTTTTGGAAAGAAGTTATTTTTCAAAAATCAAGAATCAAAATGGTGTTGTGGAAATAGGCGATAAATCTTATTTGTCAATTCCTGAAGGTGGGAGCAACCTTAATGGAGTCGAAGGTTGTAAAGAAATTATCACCGAGTTAGATGAAGATTATGATTACTACTGTCTTGCTCAAGGTACAACCACTACAAGTATAGGGATTGCTCAAACAATACCAGAGAATTCAAAATTAATTGTCGTTCCAGTTTTAAAAGGATTTAATAGCGAATTGGAAATGAGTTCGATTATTGGAGTCGATGAATTTCAAAAAATAAAAGATAAAATCTTAATTTTAAATGAGTTTCACTTTGGAGGCTATGCCAAAACAGACTCTATACTTAATGATTTTATACTTGATTTTAATAATCAAAATTCTTTTGAAATTGAACAAACATACACTGGAAAAGCTTTTTTTGCGCTTGCATATTTTTTAAGAAAAAATAATATCTACAATAAAAAAGTCCTCTTCGTTCATACGGGAGGACTTTCAAAATGGAAAAATGGCTAGTTTTTTTTCAGTTTTGTTCTTGATGAAGATTTTTTGTACAAACCTATTGATTTGAAATAAACTTCAATTGCTCCAACACTAGCAGTTGCTTGACTTAAGTAAGATAAGTTAGCATCGAAGGCCAAGCCAAATCTTATTCCTTTAATTTTAAAACCAAATGTTGTAATTAACGCGTCATTGTGACGATAATAGAATCCGTAGTTGACACATGTAGTTTTATTTATCGTTGTAATTTGAGAACTTTCTTTTAAAATATGTTCAAAAGTCATTCCTGTAATTAAATTATACCCTGTCCCAGTTTTGAAGTAAAGCAAACTAGGTTGTAACCTTAAATCTTTTTTTCTGCTCGTAATGTCAGCCCCTAATTGAACTACTGATTGCATATAAATTCTATCGCCACCAAAAGAGAAATTTATTTTTTGTCTTGTTAAGTGATTTAACGCCAAACCACCATAAAAGCGAGTTTTGTTTCTCATAGTATATTGATAGTAAACGCCAGCACCTAAGTCAATTGATGCATACGAAGCGTTCAAGCCAATTTCAGAATCAGTAAGATTAATGAATTCTTGCCCGTTCCATTGATTTTCAAAAGTTTGAGATGCTCTGTCTAGTGATTGTTGATAGAATCCAGGAGCAATACCAATAGAAACTTTATTATTTCTATCTAAAGATAGGGTGTAGTTAATTGGAATAGAAATATTTGTAGTCATTAATTTCGCAGAACCTGTTTGGTCATTCAAAGCGTTTAGACCGATACCAAAGCTGTTACTACCACTAAAACCATCAGGGATTTTAAATTCAGCTGTTAATGTGTTTGTCCGCAATCCAATTCCTGGCTCAGGTATGGTTAACCATTGGCTTCTAAAATTGGTAAAAAAACCAAAGTCTTCGTCACCAGTTGCAACAGCGGCAGGATTATAAAGAACGGGTGATTGGTTCCAAGTGCTTAAATTTCTATCTTGCTGAGAGAAAACTCCTGCAGAAATTAAAATAAATAGAGATGCGAAATATATATTTTTCATTTGGATTATCTAATTAACGTTACGTTACCTTTCATTTCATCTGATCTACCATCAATTCTTCTATAACTTACATAATAAGTATAGGTGGCAGGATTTAATTTTTTCCCTTTATAAGTTCCGTCCCAACCTTCGTGAGGGTCAGTTGTTCTGAAAACCATTTTTCCGTAACGATCATAAATTCGCATGTCAATTTCTGCAATAGCTCCTCCTTCTTTTGTGAAACCATTATCAAAATTATTATCAATATCAACGTTAGTCAAAATTCTAAATAAATCGTTTTCACCATCCTCATTGGGTGAGAAGGAATTAGGTAAAACAATTTTCACATAATCTCGAAAAAACACTTCAACAAGCACTGAATCAGTGGATTTACATCCATTTGCTGTTGTGTAAGTAACATAATAATATGTGTCGTAAAAAGGATTTACAGTTAATGAGTCTCCTCCTCCGCAAGGAGAACAACCCAAAATACTATCTGCGACAACACCGCTTGGATACCACATTAATGTTCCTCCAGTAGGAAAACCTTCAGCATATAGATAGGCTTCTTCATACATGAATATTGTTGTATCTTCTATTTCAACATAACCGAAAATACTTGGGTCGTAAACGATAATAGTTGGGGGAACAGGTGGATTAGCTGGATTTGGAATGATAAGCTGACTTGTTGTATCTGACAACGTAACAACAACAGACGGTATTTGACCCACGGTTATAGTTTGAGTTGCAGTATTAGAACCAAAAGTATTTGTAACAGTTAATGTTATGGTAAAAGTTCCAGCAGTGTTGAAGCAAATCAAACCAGGGTTCTGTCCTTCATAAGTTGATGGTAAAGCTCCAGTGAAAGTCCACTCATAAGCAAGTGTATTAGAAGAAGAATTGTTAGTTATGGAAATACAGTCCCCTGAACACAATAAATCGTCTGAAACAATAAAATTAGCTATTGGAGTTTGAGACCAAATGCTACTTGTCAAGAATATGGAAAGAAACAATATAAAGAGCTTCATAGTTAAATAGTTTTTCAATTTTGTTTACGAAAGTAATTAAAAAAGTTTCAAATTAAAAAAAAATCATTATTAAGAGTACAATAATTGCTTTAATTGAAACATTTCTTTCACATCATGCACTCTAAAAATAGATGCGTTTTTCAAAAAAGCTGTTGTGTTTAGAATAGTTGTTCCATTTATAGAGTCTTCGGGAGCGACACCAAGTTTTTTGTAAATCATTGATTTTCTTGAAATTCCAACTAACAATGGTTTTTCTAATAGTTGTAACAGCTCAAGATTATTCAGTAAAGTGTAATTTTCTTCTAGAGTTTTATCAAAACCAAATCCAGGATCAATTATTAAATCATTTATTCCTTGCGTTTCCAAATCTTTTATTCTTTCAGAAAAAAACACAATACTTTCTTTTAAAATATTTCTTTTATTATCTAATGGTGTAATATTAATTTCGTTACTATTGTTAAAAGTCAAGATATATGGAATTTTTTTAGTAGCAACAAGTTCAATCAAATTTTGGTCATACAATCCCCCACTTACATCATTTATAATTGATATTCCTTCTTCGATTCCGATTTTGGCAACCTCATGACGCATTGTGTCCAATGAAATTATCAATTCTTTAAATTCTTTACGTATAGCTTTTAATGGTGCATGTATTCTACTAATTTCTTCTTCAACACTTGGCATTACAGCATTCGGACGTGTTGATGCTCCTCCTATATCAATAATGTCAACTCCGTTTTCAAACATTGATTCAACTGTCTTCAGTATATCGCTAACAAGTGTTTTTCTACTTCCCGAATAAAATGAATCTGGCGTGCAATTAATAATACCCATAATTTTTGGAGAATTCAAATCATATAAATTCCCTTTTAAATTTATGAATCTGTTTTGCTTGAATTGATGTATTTTTGTCATCAGTTATGAAAAAAACTTCTTTAGAATACACAAATGTAATCAATCTTTGCCGAGAAATCTTTGAAAAGAAGACCAGAGATTACGGTACTTCTTGGCGAATTTTAAGACCAAGCTCACTTACGGATCAAATTTTTATTAAAGCCCAACGTATTCGAACGGTGCAAGAAACAGGTGAAAATAAAGTCGGCGAAACGTTCGAAGATGCGTTTATGGGAATTGTTAATTATTGTATTATGGCCATTTTTCAGTTGAGAAGCGAAAGTGGGTTCAATGAACAATTAACTTTGGATGAAGCCATGAAAGTTTATAATGAAATTTCAACCGAAGCTTTTGAACTGATGAAGAGAAAAAACCACGACTACGGCGAAGCGTGGAGAGATATGCGTGTAACTTCACTTACAGATTTAATTTTAACAAAAGTATTGCGAATCAAACAAATTGAAGATAATAAAGGGATCACAGAAATTAGCGAAGGAGTTGAAGGAAATTATTTTGATATGTTGAATTATTCTGTTTTCGCTCTTATTCATATTGAAACAGCTTGTTAAAAGTGTGTTAAACAAATTTATTTTATTAAAGTAACACTTATTTTTGAAAAAAAAACGAATTATGGAAACGTTAAAAAATGTAGCTCCTTGGACTATTAGAATTTTAATTTCAGCATTGTTTTTGGTTTCAGCATATGCTAAAATTTACCCAGATCCATCCTACTATTTTAGTATTACAAAATTCGAGTACACCCAATTATATCCAATGGGTTTCAGTCCTGAATTGGCAGTTTATTTCTCTCGTGTGCTTATTGGAATTGAGTTTGCTCTTGGATTTTTACTTATTTTTCCTTTTAATCTCAAAAAAATTGTAATTCCAGCAACGATTATTATGTTGGCAGTATTTTCGATTCATCTTTCAATTGAAATTCTATCGGGTAACAATTCAGGAAACTGCGGTTGTTTTGGTAGTCTTTTGCCTATGACTCCACTTCAAGCTTTAATCAAAAATTTACTTTCTATCGGACTTCTCAGTATTTTGTTACTCAAACTCTCTGATGGAATTCGAGTAAACAATAATTTCTTGGCAATAACAAATATCACCACCGCAAGTATTTTATTCCTTTTCATGCTTATTCCGATTCAAAAGAAAACAACAACAGTTATACCAGCAGCAATTGAAGTTCCCGAAGTTAAAATAAATCCTGACGTTGATACAAATACAGTTAAAGCTAATCCTGTTAATGAAGAGCCTCAGTCATCGGATGTGAAATCAGACGAGCCAAAAGGACCAGCGAAAAAAGCATCTGGATACGCAAAATATTTCCCTAAAATTGATGAAGGCAAAAAGATTTTATGCTTTTTTGCTCCAACGTGTGAACATTGTATGCAAACAGGAAAAGAATTAACAGAGCTAAGAAAAGCAGATCCAACTTTCCCGGAAGTTCAAATCGTTTTCATGGACGAAGCGCCAGAAGAAATTCCCGCATTTTTCAAGTTCGCAGGTGCTGAATACAAAAATTATGTAATGGATATTGTCGCTTTCTGGACAGCATTAGGGAATAATAAAGATACACCAGGAGTTGTTTATTTATGGAATGGAAATACAATGAAATTCTACAATGGCACAGAAGGAAAAGATAAGTTTAATAAAGCTGAACTTAAAAAATTGGTTAAGAAGGAAACTTATTAAAACGAAAAGCATTACTTTAGTGAATGCGTAAAAAAATCCTTGCAGCTAATTGGAAAATGAATTTGCTTTACGATGAAGCCATTCAATTAATTAGCGATTTCAATCAAGAACCTGAATTATCAAATCCTGAATTTGAGGTTGTGGTTTTTAGTCCTTCGCTTTATATCCAAGTGCTTACTCAAAAAACGAATTTTAAAATAGGAGTTCAAAACTTTTATTTTGAGAAAAGTGGTGCTTTCACTGGTGAATTAAGTATTCCTCAAGTGAAAAGTTGTGGCGCAAGTCAGTTATTAATCGGGCACAGTGAAAGGAGACAGATTTTTGGAGAATCAGATGATTTATTAAAAAGAAAAGTAGATGCGGCTGTAGAATCAAATACTTCATTTATTTTTTGTTGCGGTGAAGCGCTGGAAACACGCGATGCAGAAAAACACATTCAATTTGTTGTAAATCAATTGCATGCTTCTTTATTTCATTTAGATGAAAAACAAATTTTACTTAGTTCAATTGCGTACGAACCAATTTGGGCAATAGGAACAGGCAGGACAGCTTCAACCGAGCAAGCAGAGGAAATGCATGCTGCTATTCGCGAGTCATTGAGTTATGTTTATAGTATAGATATTGCAAATCAAGTTTCTATTTTATATGGTGGTAGCTGTAATTCAAAAAATGCAGCTGCATTATTCGCCTGCCCCAATGTAGATGGTGGATTAATTGGCGGTGCTTCTTTACAAAGTGAAACATTTTACCAAATTGCCAAAGCGTTAATATGAGTGATTATTACGAGTACAGTTTCCATCTAGCACCTTACGAGCCGTGGAACGAAATTATAACTGCCTACCTTGCTGATACCGGTTTTGAAAGTTTCGTAGATGAAAACCCAATTTTAAAGGCTTACATCCCATGCGAAAATTTAATTTCTGAAGATATAGATTCAATCATTTTAAGATTGGCAGCAGAAGAGGATTTGATTGAATTCAAGTATTCTTATGTTGAAATCAAAAAGCAAAATTGGAATGCTCTTTGGGAATCACAGTTTGAACCTGTTTATGTTTATGATCAACTTTTAATTAAAGCACCTTTCCATACAGATTTGGATTTTAATGGTCTAATTGTTGAGATAGAACCTAAAATGTCTTTTGGTACAGGTCATCATCAAACAACATTTTTAATGTGTCAAGAAATGATGACTATGAATTTAAAAAGTAAAAGCATTTTGGATATGGGGGCGGGAACTGGAGTTTTATCCATTTTAGCGGAAAAATTAGGCGCAAATTATATTGAAGCTGTGGAAATTGAATCTTGGTCAGCTGAAAATTGTGCTGAAAATGCAACTAGAAATGAATGTTCAAAAATCGTCTCATTAGTTGGTGATTTTGATGTTGTAACCAATCACGAATTTGACGTAATCCTTGCTAATATTAATAAAAATGTATTGAAATCACACCTTACTTTTTATGCTTCAAAATTGAAGGTGAAAGGTCTTATTTTGTTAAGTGGATTTTTCACTACTGATAATGAAGAGTTAATTAAATTAGCTGAAAATGAAGGGCTTGATTTTGTTAAAAGTGAAAGTAAAGAAAATTGGTCTTTATTGAAATTTACTAAAAATTAAAGAATGAAATTAATTAATCTGCTACTTACAATTAGTGCTTTTTTGTGTTTTAACACTGCTAAATCGCAGGGTTTTACGAAAGAGCGAGAAAAATTCATAAAAGAATGGCAGAAACTTGTTTCTGAACCAGATGCGGTTTTTTTCTGTAAAGAGGTTTTGCCAAAAATGCTCAAGGGTACATCGATAAATGATGGACAATTTACAAAAATCGTAGATAATTGTAATGCACTTCAAGGAAAAGAAGTTCCAGTTTATCCAGAATTGTATCACTATTTAGCTTCTTCTGTATATCAAATTGAAAATAAATTTCCATCTGTTTTTAATTCCGAATGGTATTCAATTTTAGTAGGTCTACAATCCAAAGATCAAGAGAAATTTACTGAGTTTATGAGTTTTTCAAACGATTTATTCATGTATAAAGCTTTTTACAAAGAAGATACTTATAAGTGGTTTTTTGAAAAAGGAAATATGACCTGGAATACTGATAAAAAGCTTACAATCATTTGTCAAGAAGGAAATTTAGTATGTAGGGTTTACGATGGGAAAAGGATTGCTGATAGTTCAATCGTATACAAAACTTCAGGAGTTTTAGATGTTTTTGCGAAAAAATGGGAAGGAAAAGCGGGTGTTATTGATTGGCAAAAAGTCAAATTTAATAAAGAGGAAACGTTCGCCATTATTAGAGGTTATCGTTGTGATTTGAAATCGGCACAAGTAAAAGTAGATACGGTTGAATTAACAACTCCCTACTTTAAAACACCAATACTTGGAAAATTGTCTGATAAAACGATTTTAGAATTGAACGAAGGTGAAAGTTCACCTCAGTTTGTTTCTTATGAAAAACGATTAAAAATTCCAGATTTAAGAGAGAATCTAGACTATGATGGTGGATTTACGCTTAAAGGAGCTGAGTTTATTGGTAATGGGACAGAAGAGAAACCTGCCAAAATCATCCTAAAAAGAGATAACAAAAGATTGATTGAAGTAGCATCTGTTGATTTTCAAATGGATCCTGTTAAAGTTATTGCTCGCAAATCCTCCGTAAAAATGTTTTATGCAAATGGAGATTCTCTTTATATCAAAGAAGCATTTATTTTCTTAGATGAGAATAAAAAAGAATTGAGTGTAACAGCAGCGAAAAAAGGTTATGATTTTGTTCCGTTTGAAGATTCTTATTTCAACTTATTTATAAATGCGCCACTTTTCGTTTATAAATTAAATTCCCCTTTAGCTTATTTTACCTATGAAATCGCCACCTCTCAAGAGCAAAAAGTTGCGAGTATTGTTTCTCGAAATTATTTCGATCAAGCAGTTTATCAAAAATTTAAAGGTATGGGTAATGCGCATCCTTTTAGCATGATTGCAAACAAATGCGAATCGTCAAAGAAATACGATTTCTCAGAAGGAGACTTGGCAACGATGATGAATAAATCAATCACGCAAGCAAAACCTGAATTAGTTGATTTAGCTGCTGCAGGTTTTTTGACTTATAATTCTGTTAACAAATTAATCCACGTTGAAAAGAAGTTAATTAACTACGCCAAATCTGGAACTGGAGAGCTTGATTTTGATAACCTTCGCGTTGTTTCTGATTTACGACCGTTGAAGTTGACTTATTCTGCTCAAGAAATCGCTAACGATCCCTATTTACAATTAATGAAAGAAGATTATAGTCGAAGATCAACTAAGCGTGAACGAGTTATTGCATACGCTTTAATTGATTTAGACAAAAAAACTATGCGTGTGAACGAGGTGGATGATGTACAAATTTCAATTGCTCAAAAAACAGATTTATATCCAGATTCTAGTTACATTGTATTTGAAAAAGATAGAAATATTCGTTTCGCAGGATTGTTAGTTGCTGGAAAATTCGAAGTTCATTCTTCTGATATGCTCTTCGATTACGACAAATTTAAGGTCAATATTCCTTTTTCAGATTACGCATCTTTTAGAGTAAAACCACTAAGGAAAGAGGACGGAACAGAATTTATTCCAATGGTGAGCAATTTGAGTTTTATGAAAGGAGAAGTTCAAATCGATAATAAAGACACAAAATCAGGAAGATCAGGAAAAAATACAGAATTCCCACTTCTTGTTTCTGTTCAAGAAACAAAAGTATTTTACAACTCAAAAGATATTTTAAAAGGAGCTTATGACAGTACTCGTTTTTACTATACTGTTAAACCTTTCAGTTTAGATAGTTTAGATAATTTTAGTGAAAAGGCGTTTAGTTTAGAGGGAGAGTTAAATTCTGGTGGTATTTTTCCGAAAATCACTGAGAATCTTAAAATCATGAATGATTACTCTTTTGGTTTTTTTACTCAGGCACCTTTGGGCGGATTTAGTTTTTATGGCACAGAAAACAAGTATGAAAATAAAATTGTACTTTCAAGTAATGGCTTACAGGGGTCTGGAACCATCAATTTCTTGAATTCAATCTCTGTCTCTAATAAATTGACGTTCTTACCCGACTCAACAATTGGAGTTGCAAAATTTATAAATAAAGAAATCTCAACAGGTGTGCTTTATCCAAGTGTCGTTTCTGAATCAGCATTCATCAACTATCAACCGCGAAAAGAAATGTTGTTAGCTTCTTCTTTTAGAGAAGTTCCTTTAACAATGTTTAACGGAGAAACAGATTTAACAGGAACAGTTTCTATTGATAAAAAAGGAATGATTGGAAGCGGTTCACTAAAATTTAAGGAGGCTATTATGAAATCTGGATTGTTCAATTTTACGCATGACAATATTAAATCTGCCAATACGTCTTTGAGTTTATTAAATCGCTACGCCAAATTTGGTGATGACCCAATAGCAATTCAAGCTGAAAGTCTGAATGCCGATATAACCTTCAAAGAAAGAAAAGGAACATTTAATTCAACGGGGAGTAAAGCACAGCGTTTTCCAGCCAATTTATATTACTGTAAGATGGATAAGTTTGTTTGGCAAATGGATGGAGAGTCAATAGCATTTGAAAAAAATAAAGGGGGAGAATCTAACTTTGAATCTGGTGCTGATTTAGTAAATGACAATTTCTTCTCATTGGTTGACACGCAGGATTCGCTACGCTTTAAAGCATTAAGTGCGAAATATGACTTGAAATCGCAAACTATTTTTTGTGGTAAAGTAGAATTCGTTAAATCTGGTGATGCACTATTGTATCCCGATAGTATGAAAGTAACAATAAGGAAAGCAGGAATCATGGATCCGTTTTCTAATGCGGTAATTGTTGCAAATGACGTGACTAAATATCATCGATTTGAAGATGCGAATGTGCAAATAACCTCCAGAAAATCGTTTAATGGAAATGCAAAATATTTATACTTCGACCGCGATAGTGTTTTAACTAAAGTGCAATTATCAAACATTAAATCAACTGGAATATATACTATTGGAATTGGGGAGATTTCTGAAGCAAGTAAATTTAAATTAAGTAAAGAATTTGATTATTTTGGTAAAATTAATGTGTTTTCCTATGCTCAAGGAGTATTTTTAGACGGGCAAGCACGCTTGAATCATAGTTGTAAATATGAGAAATCGTGGATGACTTTTCAAGATACTATTTTGGCTAAAAATATCCAAATACCAATTGCAGAAAATCCTGTGAATGCAAAAGGGGCACAATTATCGAATGGATTTCTTTGGAGAGATACTGAAAGAGTTGATAGCTTGAGGATTTATCCTTCTTTCATGTCGAAGCAAGAAGGAGAATTAGATGTGAGATTGTTTAATTCATTTGGCTATATTCAATTCAATGATAAAGCAAATGAGTTTCAAATTGCTAGCAAAGATCGTTTGAACAAAAAAGATTCTTTAACCAATATCCTAAAATTACATCTAGGAACATGTTCTGTTGGTGGAGAAGGGGATATTTCACTTGGAGTTAATTTGGGAGAAATGAAAACCGATTTATACGGTAAAATTGAGTATAATCAAAATGAAAATAAAACAACAATTTTAGCAAATGCAAAAGTCGATTTTATTATTGCAAAAGAAATTATCGAAGGATTGGCAAATAAATTGAAAATTGTCCAAGAGTTCCCTGAGTTAGATTTAAAAAACCCAAAGTATAACATGAGAAATACGCTTACGCATTGGACTAACAAAAAAACGATGGAAGATGTTATGCGTGACTTTGATGAGGAACGTTTGCGTAAAATGCCATCGTCATTAGACAATACTTTTATCCTTACAGGTATTGTTCTCGAGTCCTACGGTTCATCAAACGTTGGTGGTAGAAAAGGCGAGAAAGGTCTTATTTCTAGAGAATCAAAAATTGGCGTTATGGGGATGAATGGAAATGCCGTAATGAAAGAAGTTGACATGGAAATGTTCTATTTGCAAACTTTTTCAAAAGAATCAGGTCAAGGTTTTTCTTGGAATTTATCACTACCAGACGAAAGAAAATATTTTATAAATTATACGGTTGATAAAAAAGTCGGAGCATTATTATTTTACACGAAAGATGATATTTTCAATAAATCCATCATGGATATAAAACCTGATAAACGTAAATCAAAAAACTTTACCTTTGATGTTGCAGAGGACGCAATTGGGAGTGCACTACTTTCTAAATTTAAAGGATATTTTTTATATAGATAAAGCATGCTAATTTTCATAAATGTATTGATTGCCTATTTAATTGGTTCTATTCCAACAGCTTATTGGATTGGAAAACATCTTCATGGAATTGATATTCGCGAGCTTGGAAGCAAAAATGCGGGAGCAACAAATTCTTTTCGAGTTCTTGGGAAAAAATCTGGATGGATTGTTTTGTCTGTCGATGTTTTGAAAGGAGTTGCGGCTGCAACATTACCTTTTTGGTTTCAAGGTCAGCTTTTAGGTTTCAAAGATGAATTATTGATTATGCAATTGAGCGCTTCTTTTAGTGCTGTATTTGGACATGTCTTCCCAATTTTTGCTGGTTTTCGAGGAGGAAAAGGTGTAGCAACTTCTCTGGGAATCGTCATTGGTTTAAATCCTGTTGCGGCTGCAATTTGCCTTGGCGTTTTTCTGCTAGTTTTTATTTCTTCTAAATACGTTTCTTTAGGAGCAATAACTGCCGCTTTGGTGTTTCCTTTCGTGAGTTATTTTATTCTTAATAATGATATCCGTATCATGATTATTTTCACAATAGTGCTATCATTCTTGGTAATAATTGTCCACAGGAAAAATATATCACGAATTGTTAAAGGAGAGGAAAATAAAATGAATCCTTTAAGAAAAAAAGTGTGATGTTCACAGTTAAAAATCGATATAATTATACGTATATTGCTTAATAAATACCGTTTTGTGAAATTATTGTTTTTATTTCTATCTCTGAATTTTATAATTGAGATTCAAGCACAAAAGGAAATCGATCAAAAAAAACGTGCAGATTCTTATTTTCAAAACCAACAATACAAAGAGGCGAAAAGCGATTACGGACAACTTTTATCAATCAATAAAAGAAACGTTGAAATCAATTTTAAATATGCAGCTTGTATTTTTCATACAGAAAACATAAAAGAATCAACTCGCTATTTTGATTTTATCTTAAACCAAACAGATGTTCCCGCTGATGCTGATGCATATTATTATCGTGCAAAGATTTACCAGCAGCAATATAACTTCACAAAAGCAATTCAACTTTTCACTCGATATTTGGAACTAAAACCAAAAAAGGAACAAACGTTTGATGCAATGATAGAAATCAATTATTGTAAACAAGCACAAAAATCATTAACGCAACCAGCATCGCTGAAAATTATTTCAAAAGAAGTTTCTTCAAATTCAGAATTCTTTCTTAACTACAATTTTCAAACCGTTAAATATTCTCAAAATACGATTCGAGAGGTTTTTGAAAAACAAAATTCCAAATTTAAATTCGACACACGATATATTTCTATAAAACGTGGTATGAACTACCGAATTTTTGCCAGTTATAGCGATATAAATGAACAAGGTAAAGATATTTTTATACAAAAGAAAAACGTAGATGGAGATTGGGATAAACCAATTAGATTGTGTTCAGAGATCAACAGTAAATTTGATGAAGATTACCCTTTTTATGACGAGCAAAAAGGAATTCTGTATTTTAGTTCTAAAGGTCATAATTCAATGGGAGGATATGATTTATTTCAGGTTAATTACAATATTGATAATAACACTTGCTCTGAACTAGAAAATTTAGGATTCCCATTTTCTTCTCCCAATGATGATTTGTGCTATGTTCCTGATGCTGGAACTAGTAATGTGATTTTTGCAACAAATCGGAATGGAAATTTCAATGAATTAGAAATTTTAAAAATTGAGAATACACAACAAAAAATAGAGCTAATTTTCGTTAAAGGAGTTTTTTCTGATTTAATTGATTCGCAAAATACAGACTTAGAAATCACAGTTAAACATAAAGAAACAGGTGAAACGTTTGGGCCAATTTATACCAATAAAGAAGGGAAATACCTCATTAGTCTTCCAAAAGATGGTGTCTATAGTTTTCAATCAAAGGTTACTGGTTCGTTGGTTGTTTTTACTAATGATATAGAAATTACGTTTCCACCAAAAGGTAAACGGTTTTCGCAAGAGATTAAATATGAAATGGTTAATTCAAAGGAAGAATTGACAATCATTTCAGAAATAACGAATGATGTTTTAGATGAAGAAATGGATCTATTCATGTTGTCACAAATTGGAAAGTTGGATGTTAATGCGCAAACACTTCAACAACAGGGAATAATAGTTTCTACTAATAAGAATGAAATTACAGATAAAGGTAAATTAGAAGTAAAAGATAATCCGCTGCTGGATCAATTATTGTATAAAGAAGTTGACTTAGAAAATCAGCTAAAAAATCAAATTGTTGTTCAAGAGCTTATTCAACAAAACGAAACGTTTATTGCGGATAAACAAAAAGAAATTGAAGCGTTGCGATTAATCCAAAGTCTACAAACTTCAATTGAGGAAAAAAAGAACACTTTGGAGGTTATAAGAACTGAACAGCAAAATTTAAATCAGATTGTGAAAGAAACAATCATTTTGAAAGATTTAGAATTGAGTGAACGTGAAGTTGATGAAAGTAGAAGTTATTTAAGTCAATTAACTGAATTGAATAAATCGCTTGCTGAAGAAGAATTGAAAGGCGATAATCAAAAAGTTGATGAGTTAATTGCAACAAATCAAAATTTTGTAAATCTAATTAAAGCAAAGAATAGTCCATTGGTTGAAGAAATAATTACTTCAAAAACTAATTTTATTGCAATTAAGAAAGCTGAAAGTGAGAAAGATGTCAAGATGTATCAGCAGCAAGAACAACTATTACTCGAAGAAATAAATGTTTTAAAACTGTCAAAAGAACGAAAATCGAAGAAGCAAGTCGAGGAAATCGATTTAGTAATTAATCAAAAAGAAAGAAGTTTAAAAACTATTCAGCAAGTAAAAGATGACGTACAGATTGTAGTTGACGAGCTGGTTGTTATAGATTTAGCTTACCAAGAAAACCCTGAAGTTATTTTAAAAATTAGCAGTAAATCTTCATTATTATCCAATGATTTACAGTCTCCAAATTCAGTTTTTGTTGAAAAGTTCAATAATCCAACTTTAGTTAAATTAATTACTGAGAATAATAAATTGACTCAAAATGAATCTCAAAAAATTGTGGATTTAGAGAAAGAAATGATTTTGACAACTCCAGGTACAGTAAATGAATTGGCAAAAATTGAAGCGCAATACCAATCTGATTTATCGAAAATTGACAATAAAATACAGCCCATTGAATTAATAAATCAAAAGTTAAGTGTTGAAGAAATTTTGCTTAAAAAGT
>JBILOX010000002.1:0-188222 GCA_044374225.1 Crocinitomicaceae bacterium
TCAAAACTGAATGAATTTCTATCGGAAGTTTTAGAGAAATTGAATCGATAAATTCCTGTTTTCGTTTTGTTTGAAATCACCTTTTTCGCTAACTTAAGGTGAAAAAAGTAAAAATGGAATTGATCACAAAGGAAGAATTAAAAGCTAAAATCTTTACTATTCGAGGAGTTCAAGTGATGCTGGATAGGGATTTGGCATTGTTATATGGTGTACAAACAAAGGTGTTAAATCAAGCTGTCAAGAGAAACAAAGAACGATTTCCCGAAGGCTTTTGTTTTCAACTAGATAAAAATAAAACATTTGAACTGGTCACAAATTGTGACCGGTTGCAATCTTTAAAACATACGTCTTCATTTCCAAATGTATTTACTGAACAAGGAGTAGCAATGTTGTCAGCAGTATTAAAAAGTGAGGTTGCTGTAAAAATCAGTATTGAGATAATCAACGCTTTTGTTGAAATGAGAAAATTGATTTCGGGAAATAGTGGTCTTTTACAACGAATGGAAGGGGTTGAACGTAAACTTTTAGAAGCTGACCAGAAATTCGAAATGGTATTTAAAGCCCTTGAAAACAACAAATTGCAACCAAGCAAAGGCATATTCTTCGAAGGACAATTATTCGATGCCTATGTTTTTGCCAACGACCTTATCAAAAGTGCGAAACATTCCATTATTTTGATTGACAACTACATTGATGAAACGACTTTGGTCATGTTAAGCAAAAGAAATCTCGACTGCAAAGCCACAATTTACACGCATAAAATTTCAGCACAACTTCAACTCGACCTACAAAAACACAACGAACAATATCCTACAATTGAAATCAAACTACTCAAAACCACCCACGACCGCTTTTTAATTCTTGACGAAAAGGAATTATACCATTTGGGAGCATCATTAAAAGATTTGGGTAAACGATGGTTTGCTTTTTCAAAACTGAATGAATTTCTATCGGAAGTTTTAGAGAAATTGAATCGATAAATTCCTGTTTTCGTTTTGTTTGAAATCACCTTTTTCGCTAACTTAAGGTGAAAAAAGTAAAAATGGAATTGATCACGAAAGATGAATTAAAAGCTAAAATCTTTACTATTCGAGGAGTTCAAGTGATGCTGGATAGGGATTTGGCATTGCTTTATGGTGTACAAACAAAAGCATTAAATCAAGCTGTCAAGAGGAACAAAGAACGATTTCCCGAAAGCTTTTGTTTTCAGCTAAATAAAATTGAATTTGAAAATTGGAAGTCACAAATTGTGACCTCCAATTCCGAGAAAATGGGACTAAGACACCTTCCGTTTGCATTCTCCGAACAAGGGGTTGCTATGCTATCGACCGTAATCAGAAGTGAAACAGCAATTAAAGTTAGCATTCAAATAATGGAAACTTTTGTGACCATTCGAAGAGAGCTAAAATCAAATGATGAGCTTCTTCACAGATTGATTTTTCTTGAAAGAAAACAACATATCACTGAGGAAAAAGTGGACATAATTTTAAAATCTATGGAATCAAACGCTATTCAAAAATCCAAAGGCATCTTTTTCGAAGGACAACTGTTCGATGCCTACGTTTTTGCCAACGACCTTATCAAAAGTGCGAAACATTCCATTATTTTGATTGATAATTATATTGACGAAACAACCTTGGTCATGCTAAGCAAAAGAAATCTCGACTGCAAAGCCACAATTTACACGCATAAAATTTCAGCACAACTTCAACTCGACCTACAAAAACACAACAAACAATATCCACAAATTGAAATCAAACTTCTCAAAACCTCCCACGACCGCTTTCTGATTCTTGATGAAGAGGAACTGTATCATTTAGGCGCGTCATTGAAAGATTTGGGAAAGAAGTGGTTTGCTTTTTCAAAATTGAATGAATTTCTAACGGAGGTTTTTGAAAAATTAAAGGAATAAATATGTTGTTTGAGTTCTCTTTGAGTTCCAATACGTATTCTTTGAAAAATCACATTTACTTTCTTACTTTTGCAACCTAAAATTTAAGCTTATGTATCGCTCGCACACTTGTGGAGAATTAAGAATGGAACACGTTGGAACAACAGTAACTTTAGCAGGTTGGGTACAACGTTCAAGAGATTTAGGTGGAATGACTTTTACCGATTTACGCGATCGTTACGGTCTTATACAGCTAGCTTTCAACATGGAAGTGAATGCCGATTTGTGCGAACAAGCAAGAAAATTAGGTCGTGAATTCGTGATTCAAGCAACTGGTATCGTCATTGAACGCAGTAGCAAGAACAAAAACATGCCAACTGGTGAAATCGAAATCAACGTGACGGAATTGAAAATCCTCAACGCTGCGAAATTGCCTCCATTCACCATTGAAGATGAGACGGACGGTGGCGACGAAATCAGAATGCAGTACCGTTATTTAGATTTAAGAAGAAATCCAGTATTACAAAAATTGCGTTTGCGCAACCAAGTGGCTTTAGAAACTAGAAAATACTTGGATTCAAAAGAATTTTTAGATGTAGAAACGCCTGTTTTGATTAAATCAACACCTGAAGGAGCGCGCGATTTCGTGGTGCCAAGTCGTATGAACGAGGGACAATTTTATGCTTTACCTCAATCGCCACAAACGTTCAAACAATTATTGATGGTTTCAGGTTTCGACCGTTACTACCAAATTGTGAAATGTTTCCGCGACGAAGATTTACGCGCAGATAGACAACCTGAATTTACGCAAATCGACTGTGAAATGGCATTTGTGGAGCAAAACGACATTTTGGAAATGTTTGAAGGATTGATAAAGTACTTATTCAAAACGGTGCGTGGCGTTGAATTTGAAGGTGCGTTCCCAAGAATGACCTACGCTGAAGCAATGGAAAAATATGGCTCCGACAAACCAGACATTCGTTTTGGAATGGAGTTCGCGGATATGACCGATTTAGCTCACGGAAAAAATTTCGTAGTTTTTGATAGTGCAGAAGCAGTTATTGGAATCAGTGCGCCGGGTTGTTCTGAATACACACGCAAGCAATTAGACGAATTAACGGAATGGGTGAAACGTCCACAAATTGGTGCAAAAGGTTTGGTTTACATCAAATACAATACAGACGGAACGTTCAAATCATCGGTGGATAAATTCTATTCTGAAGAAGATTTGAAAGCGATGGCTACACGTGCAAATGCACAGCCGGGTGATTTGATTTTATTGTTGTGTGGCGATGTAGAAAAAACGCGCAAACAATTGAACGAATTGCGTTTGAATTTAGGAACGACATTGGGATTGAGAAATCCAGATGTATTCAAACCATTGTGGGTGTTGGATTTTCCATTGTTAGAATGGGACGAAGAAAACGAACGTTACCACGCAATGCACCATCCATTTACTTCTCCGAAACCAGAAGATTTCCATTTGATAAATACAGAACCTGGAAAAGTACGTGCGAATGCTTACGATTTAGCTATGAATGGCGTGGAATTGGGCGGAGGTTCGATTCGTATTCACGATAGAGCGTTACAATCGCAAATGTTTGACTTATTAGGTTTCACAAAAGAAGAAGCGCAAGCACAATTTGGTTTCTTGATGAATGCCTTTGAATACGGCGCGCCACCACACGGAGGTTTGGCTTTTGGTTTAGATCGTTTGGTTGCCACAATGGGCGGTTCAGAATCTATCCGTGATTACATCGCTTTCCCGAAAAACAATAGCGGTCGAGACACAATGATTGATGCGCCATCACCTTTGGATGAGAAACAGTTGAAAGAATTGGGGATTAAATTGAGAGGGTAAATTGTCTTTATAAGTTTAGGATTGAATCAAAATCAGTTAACAACAAAAACAATCGAAATAGACATATTTGTTAGGTAATTGATGGTTGAACTTAAAAAAAAGGTTTCACTATTCATATGCTAGAATTATAACTTCTCTTTCAATTCTTGGTTAACTCTTGCATATTCAAAACGTTTCAAAAGTTGAGGTAACGCATATCCGTCTAAACCATTTATGGTAACAACATTTGCTTTGTCCAATTGGAGCCATTTGTCTTCTCTTTCTAAAATGGAATCGTAGTAAATTGCTTCGATAGATGCAATTATGTGAATCGTGTTGTTTTCAGTAATCGGATATTCATTCACATAACGACACAGCAAACGAACGGGACTGCCTTTTATAAACGGAACTTCGGTTTCATCTAAATATTCTTCCTTTAAATCGGTCACGTCAAATTCTGAAATGGAAGCATCGTAAGCGGCAGAACTTTGGTGTGCAGCAGAAATCATATTTTCTGTAATCGCGTTTACAGTGAAAAAACCTGTTTCTTTCAAGTTTGTGTAAGTATCTCTTGGAACTGTATTTGGTCGAAGAATAAATCCCAATGAAGCAGGGTCGCTGCCCAAATGTGTGACACTTGAAAAAACAGCAACATTGCTAATTCCATCCGCGGATTTCGTAGCGATTAAGTTAGCAGATTTATAACCCGTACAACTATTGATTAAGTTGAGACGGGGAACTTTACTGAATTGACTGAATTCTTCTTTAGTGTATTTAATCATCTTTTCAATTGCTTTTTAGAATAACAGAAAGCAGTGATTCTTGTTTAGAAATGTTAGCTTAAACAACTCTCGCCCCTGATTGCAGCGGCATTCGCCAGTGGTCGAACACGTCCTCCGATAAGACAAAGTGAGAGCGGAGAAATAGAGTGGAGAAAGAAAGCGAAGAATAAGAGTGAGAATGATTGAGAGAGCGAGAAAGTCGGAGATATAGCGAAAAGCAGGAAAAGGCGCCTATTAATTTTAATTTCTTTTCTGAATCACGTGTTTTGCTAGAATTCGTTTTCCTTCGATTTTTACTAAAGAAGTGCTTCGAAATGACCACACAATATCGCTAGCATTTTTGCGCGTTTCCTCAATGTCAACGATGGGCTGCGGATAATCTACGCCTATTTTGCACAAATAAAATTCTTGTTCCATTTCGCTCAATTTCCAAGGTTCGTGAACGAGGTACGCAGGAATATTTTTCAATTCAGGTAGCCATTGTTTGATAAAAGCACCTTCTGGATCGTGGTCTTCGGAATTCTTAATCGGGTTGTAAATTCGAATTGTGTTGATACCTGTCACGCCTGATTGCATTTGTAATTGCGGATAGTGAATCCCCGGTTCGTAATCCAAAAATTGACGTGCGAGAAAATGTAAATCGCGCCAATCTTGCCATAAATTGAAGACAAAAAACGAAACTACCATCGCACGCATTCGGAAGTTGATGTAGCCAGTTTGCACCACACAACGCATACAAGCATCCACAATTGGAACGCCCGTTTTTCCTTCTTGCCACGCCTGAATGTAGCCTTCGTTTCTGACTTTTTCAAGTTGATTGTAAGCTTTGTTAACGTTCTCAAATTCCATACTACATTCATCTTCAAATTTTTGAATAAAGTGACAATGCCAATGTAAACGTGAAATGAAATTATCCAACGCCCGTTTGTTTTTCGGAGTTTTGTAATGCTGCTGGGTGTACAAATAAACCATGCGCATACTGATATTTCCGTAGGCCAAGTAAGGCGAAATTCGGCTACAACCTTTACGACTCAACAAGGGTTTTGAAATATGTTTGCTATAATTCACGTAGCGTTCTTCCAAGAAACTTTTCAAGTAGCGCCACGCCAATGTTTCGCCACCTTCTTGAAAATTTTTGTTTCTAGTGGTAATGTTTTCGTCTAGTTTCGACCCTTTGATTTGTTGGTAAAATTCATCTTCCAGTTTCAAAAAATTGGTGTTTTCTTCATCAATCAATTTCGGCTCGGAAGTCATAGTTGCTTTCCAACGTTTTTCCCAATCGCTTCGATTTTTCAGTTTGCGAATAATACCATTGGTGCGACTTTCTTTCCAATTTATTTGTTTTTCCTTCAAGAAAGTTTGCATTTGTAAATCGCGGTCAAAAGTAAGTTTATTGCCAATTTCTTGATGCGAAAGGACTTTTTGAATATCAAATTCTTCAGCTAAATATTGGAAAACCGGTCGTACTTCGCTGTGGAAAATATAAACTTGAGCTTTAAAATCTTGAAGCTTTAGATTCATATCCATCAATGACTCGTAAACAAATCGCCAATGTCGTACATCGCTGTCGTCATAAGCCATTACGCTCGGTTCGAAACAATACAAAAGCAAAATTGGAAGCGTTTCTTTTTGAGCCAAAAACAAAGGTTCGTGGTCGGTAAAACGCAAATCGCGCTTGAACCAAACGATGTTTATTTTTTGTTTCAAATTCAATTCTGATCAAACATCAAGCATCCAAAATCAAGCATTTTTTATGCTTCCCATTCCACCATCCACGTGCATAATTTGCCCTGTGATCCAGCTTGCATTTTCTGAAAGAAGAAATTCCACCATATTCGCTAGGTCTTTTGGTTCACCTATTTTTTTCAAAGGATGACGATTCGCACTTGCTTCGATTTTTTCAGGTGTGCTCAACAAACGCTCTGCCATTGGTGTATGCGTCAACGAAGGAGCTACGCAATTCACTCTAATTTTGGGTGCAAATTCAGCTGCTAAAGAACGTGTTAGACCTTCTATTGCACCTTTACTTACTGCAATAGAAGCATGGAAAGGCATTCCAGTTTGAACAGCGACTGTGCTAAATAAAACAATAGAAGCTTTATCGGATAACTGTAAGTTCGGCGTATACGTTTGAATGCTTTTTATAGCACCTAAAACATTGATATTGAAATCGTTTAGAAAGTCATTTTCTTTCAAGCCTCTAAACGGTTTTAGGTTAATTGAGCCTGGAAAATAGACTAAACCATCGATTGTGCCTTCTAATTTTGGAACACTTGTTTCTCCATTGAGTGAGTATTCATAAAACTCTGTGAAAGGTGCATCAGGTTCGTGTCTTGAAATGGATATAACACGTTCATTTTTTGCGAAAAGTGCTTTTGCGACTTCTTTTGCTACGGCTGATGAAGCTCCGATTAGTAAAGTTGTTTTCATTTAAGTATAACAGCTCATTTGAGAATTTGTTGAATGTAAATTTTTTACCCTATTCTTTGTACAAGATTAAAAGTAATTTTTGTATTTAAACTTGATCTACAAAAAGTTTAATATTAGGGTTTTTAAAGTGGTTTTGTAGATAATTTTTATTGTAATACGAAACAAAAAGTCACTTAAGTTTTAACTTTTAAAAACAACAGAAAATTCTGATTTTACTGCACTTTAATTCACTATATAAATCTTTTAATAATAAGTATTTACTACTTTTCCATCATTAGGTTTGAGTTATAGTTTTTAAGTGTTTAAAATGTAATACCTGTGTGTTTAGAATAGCCAAATTGAGAATTCATTGTTAATATATATTTGTTTGCCATAAAATGTCGGTTAATAGAAATATTTTGAGCAATAATGGCCGATCCGGTTGGAGTCAAAACCCTTGTTTCTTAATTGAAGATTCTGATTTTTAAATTCAATTTTGCATTAAGTCCTGAATACCTTATATATTGAAGGCTGCCGTGATGAATTACTGTGTTTGATATGTTAATTGCTATAAGTATCTTTGTAGGATAATGATGAAACCAACAAGAAAATCCCCAAACAAAAGTGGGTCGGCACCAAAAAAAACGGTTGCTAAAAAAACAACTATTGACACTAAAAAACCTTTCGTAAAAAAAGAAGGTAATAAAGATGATTCAGTTACAGCAAGGGATAAGCGTAAATATATTGATTATAAAATTAAAGTTAAAAAAGGGGATCCCCTTCCTTCATTCCGCGAGGATAATATTCGATTAAATAAATATTTATCAAACGCTGGCGTATGTTCAAGAAGAGAAGCAGACGTTTTGATTGAAACAGGAGTAGTTTCTGTAAATGGAAAAATTGTAACAGAATTAGGTTTCAAAATCAATCAAGGTGATGTTGTGCAATATGATGGAGAAACAATCAATGCAGAAACTAAACGCTATGTCTTACTCAATAAACCTAAGGGATTTATCACCACGATGGACGACCCAAGAGGAAGAAAAACGGTGATGACTTTAGTTGCTAAAGCTTGTCGTGAGCGCATTTACCCTGTTGGACGTTTGGATAGAGAAACTACAGGTTTGTTATTATTTACAAACGATGGAGATATGGCAAAAAAACTAACTCATCCACGTTATCAAGCTGTAAAAATGTACCACGTTGAATTAAATAAATCGGTTGCAAAAGAAGATTTAGAGAAATTACTAAACGGTGTTGACTTAGAAGATGGAAAAACAAAAGTTGATAAAATTGAATACGTGGAGGATGGGACATCTAAAGAAGTTGGTTTAGAAATTCACTCTGGAAAAAACAGAATTGTTCGTCGCTTGTTTGAAGCTTTAGGATACCAAGTTGTAAAACTAGACCGTGTTCAATTCGGTGGATTAACTAAAAAAGATTTACCTCGTGGGTATTACCGCCACTTAACGGAGCAAGAAATTGCCTATTTAAAAATGACAAAATAATGAAGTTAGTTGTTATATTCTTTCTTTCTGTAGTTCTGCTTTGGTCGTGTTCTGATTCGCCAAAATTTCATTCAGAAAATCCTTATGTTGATTACTTCTATAAATTGGATTCAGTTCCAAAGGTGTATTTATATCGCGATGTTGCAAGGGGTTTAGAGGAAGAATTTAGCCGTATTTACACCATAACCGACAACGAAGGAGAGCATGTAGTAGTTGAAAGATACGCTAGTGATGGACGCCTGCTTGAAGCTACGAATTTTAATATTGATTCTTTAAACATTCAAGATCATATGGTCGTGAATTTTAAAAAGGAAAAAGAGAAATCAATACTTTACAAAAACACTTTATTTCCCATGAATATTAAAAAAGATACTTGGTTTGCAGTGAAATTTAAAGGAGTAACAGATTCAACTGTTATGTTAAAAGAAGTGAAACGTAAATACAAACGAAACAAAGAAATTGAAGTAATGGGTGAAAAAGTTGATGCGCTAGTTTTTGAGGAAAAAGTGAAACTAACTGTATTAAATCCGTTTACTAAAAAGGAAGATTCTCGTCAAGCAAGCGCAACTTCTTATTTTGCTAAAGGTTTTGGATTAGTTGAATGGCATAGTGCAAACAAACAAGTTCATTACCGATTGGAGCGTATTTTAGAGCAACGCGATTGGGTTAAAATAATTACAAGATGAAAATTTTATTAGTTATTTTTTTAAGTGTTTTTTGTTTGAGTTTGAATGCGCAATACAAACCCTACAAAAAACCGAAACCAAAAAAATCTAATGCTTCAGGAACATTAAACGTTTCTTGGGGATACAATTTAAGTTCCTACACCAAAAGCACGATTCAATTTGTAGGTGCTGGTTATGATTTTAAAATTGCTGGAGTTAAAGCCGAAGATCGACCATCGAAAGACATAAAAACTTATATTAATCCGCGGAAAATTACTGTCCCCCAATACAACGTAAGGATTGGCTATAATTACAAGAATAATTGGAATATATCGATTGGTTACGACCACATGAAATATGTTATGGTTCATAATACGCCCTATTTATTGACAGGAAGAATAAATTCTGGAGTAGACAATGTAACAAATTGGGCAGGAAATTACGCAGGCGATAGTATCATTACAGACGAACAAACTTTCCATTACGAAAACACCAATGGATTGAACTACATTCGTTTAGAAATTGCAAAAATGCGTGTTTGGCATCGTTCACAAAGTGGTAATTTTGTATTTACTACTTTATTGGGGGGTTCAGCTGGCGGTATTTTAAGCTTTAATGATTTTACCTTTGCAGGAAGAAAAGACTCAGCAACAGTTTCAATGTCCGGATTAGGGATTTCAGGGCACTTGGGTGGGCGATTTGAGTTTTTTAAACACTTCTTTGTACAAATGAACGCGGCAACAGGGTTTATGATGCAATCACGAGTAAAAACGAGACCAAGCGATTACGATTCTTATGCAAGACAGCGTTTTGGTTATGCATCAGGAGAAATTGTAATTGGTGGATTGTTCTACATTCACAGTAAAAATGGTTGTAATAGTTGTCCAAACTGGTAGTTATTAGCTATGAAGTATCTAATTGTAGGTTTAGGAAATCCAGGGTCTGAATACGAAGAAACGCGACATAATATTGGTTTTAAGGTCGTAGATGCCTTAGTAAAAGAACTCGGCAATTCTTTTTCTCTAAATAGAGCAGCGTTTCGGGCTGAAGTTAAATTCAAAGGTCGCACTTTGGTTTTAATCAAACCAATCACCTATATGAACCTCTCTGGTAAAGCGGTCAATTATTGGATGCAAACAGAGAAAATTGCTTTAGAAAATTTAGTCGTGATTACGGACGATATCGCTCTTCCTTTCGGGAAGCTTCGTATGAAAGGAAAAGGGAGCGACGGTGGACATAATGGTTTAAAAGACATTCAAGAAACATTGAAAACACAAGAATACGTAAGACTTCGATTTGGTGTAGGAAGTGATTTCTCAAAAGGTCGCCAAGCAGATTACGTTCTTGGCAAATGGACGAAAGAAGAATATTTAGATCTACCCTCACGGATTGATGTGGCTACTGAATTCATTAAAAGCTTCGCTACAATAGGACTCGAAATGACAATGACTAACTGGAATGGGAAGTAATACCGAAGTTGTTTTCAATTGTCGTATAAAATACTCGTTGAAAACTAACTCGGCATTATATCAGATAGATTTTCAATTGCGTCATTTAATTAGTAAATTGGTATAAGGTGATTTTTGAATTTAATAGTCTTACCATTAAATTAAGTCCAACTCATTATCGCATTTAGTCTTTAAGTATTAATTTCTGACGGTTACAAAACATGGAAAATGTCGAACTAAAAAAATTGAAAGTCACTCACAATTCTCCGCCATTTGAATCTCAATTTGTTCGGGTGAAAGATAATAACTTTTCTTTTTTTCTCGGTATGATTTAGAGATTCGTTTATTAGTGTAAAAATAATTTACACCCTCTAATAACTGTTTACCAAGACCGTGTTTTATTGCAACTCTATCCGCTTCACACTCTGTTTTTTTGAGTTCCTTTTTAGAACTTACATACTTGGAAATAAATACCAAAAGCTCTTTATTCGTTTTTTGGGTGTAATCTAAAATATGGGCAAATTCATGTCCAATCCATCCAACTTGTGAATTAAATGTGAGATCCTTGTAATACATTCCATTGTTAGCTTGTGTCTTATTTACAAAAATTTGATAACGTCTATTCTCTTGTTTATGAAACAAAAACCCAAGTGTTGGTTGCGCCATCATGGTTGCATTTATTTTCTTTAAATCAACTTTCATGTGTACATCTTTCAATTCAGGATAATGACGTAGAGCAACATAAAACGCAAGTTTCAATTTTTTATCGCGAATATTTGTCTTTTTAGTGCGCCCAAAGTGCTTTTCGTAAAAAGGTAAAGAATCTTGGTAAGCTTCCAATAAATACACATTTGTATCACAATCAATTTTAAAATCTGAGTGATACTTTTGTGAAAAAGCAAAAAAGTTTAACAAATAAACTAAACTAAAAAGCAAAACGAAGCGACACATAAGAATAAGATTATAAAATAAATTTAGTGATTTTTTTACTCCAAACAAGTTGTTTTATTTTCCACTCAAAATTCGAACCAAATCATTATTGATATAAAACACCTTTTTCCCATCTTGTTGCGCTGAAACAATTCCTAATTTTACTAGTTCTTGTGCGTATTTCGTCAAGGTGGTTCGACTTGTCACACCTAAAATCTCGCCAATTAAACGCTGTTTGATGTAGGGTTGCGAAAACAAGGCTTGATTCAATTCATACGTGTACCACTTTAGATTCTCTTTTCCATATTGATACGTCGCTTCTTGTTGTAGCATGATTTCGTCAATCAAAAAATTAGTGTGTTTTGCGGTCTGTTCAACAGCTTCTAACAGATATAATATCCATGGTTTCCACGCATTTCTTTGCGTAACTCCAGCCAGTAAATGATAATAATCTTCCTTGTGTTGAATGATGTATTTACTCAAATACAAAACAGGGTGCGAAAGCAAATTCTGATTGACCAAATACAAAAGATTTAATATACGTCCTGTTCGTCCATTTCCATCACTAAATGGGTGAATTGCTTCAAATTGATAATGCGCAATGGTCATTTTCAATAAAGGATCAATTCCATTTTCTTCTTTCAGAAAAGTCAACAGGTTCTCCATTTTTTGTTCAATAATACCAGCTCCTCTTGGTGGCGTATAAATCACTTCTCCAGGTCGTAAATCACTATTCCCGCGACGAATAACTATTTGTGATTGTGGTGAACGAAACGATTGTGTAGTATTTTTGATTTTTTGGAAAACGGAAATAATCGTTTGTTCTGTCAATTTATTTTCTGTTTTCAACGAATTATATCCGCTCCAAAGCGCTTCTCGATAATTCAGAACCTCTTTTGTTCCTGAATTTACCTTTTCTTCGTTTTGAGCATCAGAAACCGCTTTATACAATTCGTCTTCTGTGGTGAAAATATTTTCGATTGCAGTTGAACTTTGCGCTTCTTGCAAGGAAATGGTATTCACCAACATAAATGGATTCGGAATGCGATAAATGTTTTTATTCAATTCCGCTAACGCTCGACTTGCCAAACCCCATTTGTGCATGATTTCCATATCGAGGATGTTTTCCTTTAAGGGCAAATTTGGAAGGTCGTTATATGGTTTTTGTCTATCGTACATAGTATTCATGTGTTCATGTTTTGGCTGTTTAATGAACACGACACAAATATATGTCCATTTTTTGAATAAAAAAACTTTTCGTGTCCACTAAATTGCATTTTCGTGAACATGAAGTGAAAATGTGTTCATTTTTAAAGGTAATTTCCCAAACTCCATTTTTCTTTCGCTGAGCTCGTTTCGTCATTTTCAGCAACTTTTCACTAACTTCGCCCACGATGTCAATAGAGGTAAAAAATTTATTCAAATACTACGGAGAACAAGCTGCGGTTCGCGATGTGAGTTTCTCTGTAAAGAAAGGCGAAATCGTTGGTTTCTTAGGTCCTAACGGCGCTGGAAAATCGACAACGATGAAAATCATAACAGGCTACATTCCAGCATCTTCTGGTGAAGTGTATGTTTCTGGAATGAAAGTCGATGTGGAGAATCTGAAAACGCGCCAAATTATTGGGTATTTACCTGAAAACAATCCGCTTTATACAGATATGTATGTGAAAGAATACCTCGAATTTGTAGGTGGAATTTACAGAATCAAAAATCTGAAATCGCGTGTCGCAGAAATGATTGATGCGGTTGGTTTGGAAGTGGAACAAAACAAGAAAATTGGCGCACTTTCAAAAGGTTACCGTCAACGTGTGGGATTGGCGCAAGCGATTATTCACGATCCAGAAGTATTGATTTTAGACGAACCTACAACTGGCTTGGACCCGAATCAATTGGTGGAAATTCGCGAGTTGATTAAAAACATCGGGAAGGAAAAAACGGTAATGCTTTCAACACATATTATGCAAGAAGTAGAAGCGATTTGCGACCGAATTGTCATCATTTCAAAAGGACAAATTGTCGCCGATGATAAAGCAGCGTCTTTACAAAAAGAAAACGACCATCAAACTGTTTATGTGGAATTTGACAAGCAAGTTTCTAAAGCGCAATTGACAAAAATTCCTGCTGTTAGAAAAGTACAATCAGTTCAAAATGGCTGGTTGTTAGAAACAGTGGAGGAAGTTGATTTACGTAAGGAAGTCGCACAATTTGCACAAAAAGAAAATTGGTTGATTTTGACCTTAAAAATCGAGCAAAAAACATTAGAAGAAGTATTTAAAGAATTAACAAAATAAAATGCCAACGAACTTTATCGAAGAATTAACATGGAGAGGGATGATTCACGACATCATGCCTGGAACGGAAGAAGCACTTTTAAAACAGCGTTCAAGCGGTTATATTGGCTTCGATCCAACTGCTGATTCCTTACACGTTGGGCATTTGGTGCAAATTATGACTTTGGTGCATTTTCAACGTGCGGGACACAAACCGTTTGCGTTGGTTGGTGGTGCAACAGGAATGGTGGGCGATCCTTCAGGGAAATCGCAAGAGCGCAATTTATTGGATGCTGAAACTTTGAATCACAATGTGGCTTGTGTGAAATCGCAATTGGAGAAATTCTTGGATTTTTCTAGTGAAAATGCAGCTGAAATGGTGAATAATTACGATTGGTTTCAGAACATGAGCTTTTTGGATTTCATTCGCGACGTTGGAAAACACATTACTGTAAATTACATGTTATCAAAAGATTCGGTCAAAAAACGCTTGGAAACAGGAATGTCTTTTACGGAATTTTCATACCAATTGGTGCAAGGCTACGACTTTTACCATTTGAATCTTCACCACAACTGCATCGTTCAAATGGGCGGTTCAGACCAGTGGGGAAATATCGTTACAGGAACAGAATTGATTCGTAGAAAATCGGGCGGAGAAGCGTATGCCGTTACGACTCCGTTAATCAAAAAAGCAGACGGAACCAAATTCGGAAAAACGGAAGGCGGAAGCGTTTGGTTGGATCCTGAAAAAACGAGTCCTTACCAATTTTACCAGTTTTGGTTGAATTCCAGCGATGCAGATTCAGTGAATTACATCCGTATTTTTACCTTGCGTTCGAAAGAAGAAATCGAAGCATTGGAAGCGGAACACAACGAAGCACCGCATTTGCGTATTTTACAAAAAGCAATTGCTGGAGACATTACCACACGTGTTCACGGAGCAGATGCATTGCAAGCAGCAATTGCAGCAAGTAATATTTTGTTCGGAAAATCCACTTCTGACGATTTAAAATCCTTGACTGAGAAAGACTTTTTCAGCGTGTTTGAAGGCGTTCCTCAAGCGACGATTTCCCGTGAAGAATTCGGTGACGGAATAAGCATCGTGGAAGCAATGGCTGCAAAAACAAACTTCTTGGCATCCAATGGTGAAGCACGTCGCGAATTGAAAGCAAACGCCATCGCAGTGAACAAAGAAAAAGTAACTGAAAGCTTTGTTATTACTGCGGAGCACTTAATCAATGACAAATACGTTTTGCTCGGAAAAGGCAAGAAGAACAATTATATTTTGGTGGTGGAGTGAGCGTTAAATGATTCAATTTTAACTAAAACAAGAGAAGTTATCTTAACCAAAAAAGATGAAACATAAAATTTTGATGCTTTGGCATTTAAAATTTCGTCTTTCATTCACTAAAAATTTAAACTTATCTTTGTTTAGTGAAAAAACTTTATAAATACCTTCTCAACACGCTTCCTCGTCCTTTATTGATTCGTTTAAGCTATGTTTTTAAGATTTTTGCACCGATTCTTTTCAAAGGAAACAAGGTAGAATGTCCGGTGTGTGAAAAATCTTTTTCCAAATTTCTTTCCTATGGCTCTGATGTAGCTCACCGCGAAAATGTGCTTTGTACATACGATTTAACTTTGGAGCGTCACCGTTTGATGTGGTTGTACCTTAAAAATGAAAGTGATTTCTTCACTGCTGAAAAATTAAATGTGTTGCACATCGCACCAGAACAATGTTTCCTTCATATTTTCAAAAAACAGAACAATTTAAATTATTTAACAGGTGATTTAGAGTCTCCAATTGCTGATATTCATTTTGATTTACACCAAATTCCATTGGAAGAAAATCGCTTTGACGTTGTTTTTTGTAACCACGTTATGGAACACGTAGACGACCCAATTCAGTGTATGAAAGAAATCTATCGCGTGATGAAACCCGGCGGTTGGGCGATTATGCAAGTTCCGCAAGATATGTCTAGAGCAACAACCTACGAAGACCCAAGCATCACAACCCCTGCGGATAGAGAAAAACATTTTTGGCAAAAAGACCATGTGCGCCTATTTGGTAGAGATTATCCGCAATGGATGGAAAAGGCAGGTTTTAAAGTCGATATTTACGATACAGAACAAAAATTTGAACAAGCGGTTATAGAAAAATACCGATTAATGAAAGACGAGTTATTATACATTGCTAAAAAATAAAATATGCGGCAAATCTTCACTTTTTTAATTTGCATTTCGTTTACCTCTTGGGGACAAAAAGCGGTTTTTCTTCACCTCAATCCAAAAGTAAATGGTGTTGATTTACAGTTAAATACTAACTACACTGCTCTGGACGGTAAAGTATTCAAATTAGATCATTTCGATTATTATTTATCGGAAATTTTACTTGCACACGATGGTGGACAAGAAGTAAATTTAAATCAAGACATTTACCTTGTTGAACCCGAAAATCACACTTTTTTATTGGGAAATTTTAATGTTGAGGTAATTGAGCAATTGAATTTTACAGTTGGTGTTCCCAAAAAATGGAACACACAATCAGGTGTTGAGTCGCAAGATATTTCGCTTTATCCAGAAACGTATCCTTTGAGTTTTCAATCTCCTTCGATGTATTGGGGTTGGCAAGCAGGTTACATGCACATGATTATAGGTGGTTATTCTGATTCCCAGTCTGATGGGAATCCTGACGCTTATTTCGAATTACATAACTTAGGAAGCAATAATCAGGAATCGCTTATTTTGAATGTAACCCAAACAAATACTTCAGCCAATCAAATTGATATTTATGTGGATTGCAACATCGAACAGTGGATTAAAAATATTCCATTGGCAACTGTTGGCGTTAGTCACGGTGAAGTTGGATTTAATAAAACTATTTTGGAGAATGTGCAAGTTGAACCTGTTTTTACACTTGCAAACTCGGCTTCTTTAGCTGAAAATGAAGTACCTAATTTCACGGTTTGGATTTCAAATCACGAACTTTTTGTAAATCTTACTGAAGTAAAAAACCTTGGAAAATGCAGTATTATTGACCAAAGCGGAAGATTGGTTCAAACTCAATCAACACTAAATTCAGCAGGAATATTGAGTTTTAAAAATCTATCTTCTGGTTTTTATCTTGTTCAATTGGAAGACACAAAAGGAAATTTAATCGCTGCGAAAAAAACACTAATTCCATAAAATGACGCGCGCTTGGTTGATGTTCATTGCGCTTGGTTCATTGCTGATACTAAGTAATTCAAAATGTGAAAAAGTAACCAATAATCCAAATTTAGCCGTTTTTGTTCCTGCACCAGCAGATAACCCAACCACTATAGAAAAAGTCGCACTTGGAAAAAAACTCTTTTTCGACAAACGTCTTTCGTTAGATGGAACTGTTTCTTGTGCGTCTTGCCACGATCCAAATAAAGCCTTTACCGATCAATTAACAACAAGTGTTGGTATAAAAGGTCAACGAACAGAACGAAACGCTCCGAGTATCCTAAATTCTGGATTTTTAAAAACGGTGATGTTCGACGCGCATCTAAAAACGTTGGAACTTCAAGTGATTGTACCCTTGCAAGAACCAACAGAAATGGGCCACAACATGAAAAAACTCATTCCGCAACTAAGAGCAGTTCCAGAATACCAAGAAGCAGCACAACGAATATTTCAACGCGATTTCGATGCTTTTGTTTTAACACGAGCTATTGGCGCTTTTGAACGAAGCTTAGTTTCCATGAACAGTCGATTTGACCAATATCAAGCGGGAAACAAGAAAGCGCTGAACAAAGACGAAGAAGCTGGTTGGAAATTATTTTCCGAAAAGCTATATTGTATTCAATGTCATCCTGCGCCTTATTTCACCACGTTTGAAGCTGCAAACAATGGACTTTATTTAGACTTTAGAAAAGATAAAGGTCGCTTTCGAATTAATTTAGATTCTTCTGATATTGGGAAATTTAAAATTCCTTCCTTGCGAAATAGTGAATTGACTTTTCCTTATATGCACGATGGTAGTATAGAAAACTTGGAAAATGTAATTGCACATTATTCACAAGGAGGAAAGAAACACCCTTTGCAAAGTTCAACGATTGTACCTTTTGAGCTGTCAATTAAAGAACAAAATCAATTGCTTTTGTTTTTAAAAGCACTTACAGATACGAGTTATTTGATGTTATTAAATTGATAAATCACTCGCTCAATAACTTCTGGAAAATGCTTCATTTCTAATTCGTGGATTTTTTCTGCTAAACTTTCTGGTGTTTCTTGTAAGTCGATTTTTATTTCAAATTGCGCGATGATTTCTCCCTTGTCAAACTCTTCGTTTACATAATGAATTGTTATTCCTGATTTGGGTTCGTTTGCAGCAATTACAGCTTTGTGAACATGCAATCCGTACATTCCTTTTCCACCAAATTTTGGGAGTAAAGCTGGATGCAAATTGATGATTTTATTTGGAAAATGACGAACTAATTCTTCAGGAACTTTCTTTAGAAAACCAGCTAGTATTACCCAGTTTGTTTTGTGTTTATCGCAAAATTGGATTAAATCAAGCGCTTCTATTGTTTTTTGAGTGAATGATTCATAAGAAACACCTTCTTCTTTACACAAATTTTCAACCCTTTCATTTGCTTTCGTTGACAAAACTGCAGCCACTTCCAAAACAGTTGAATTCTTAAAATAATGAATGAGATTGATTGCGTTAGTGCCTTTGCCTGAAATGAATAAACTGAGTCGTTGTTTTGTCATATTGCAAAGATAATTCAAAAAGAAACCTTTGCAATTTTTGAGTAAAATCCTTCCGTTTAATTCAACATATCGATCTTTAGAATGATTGATTGTTGTCAAATTCGAGTATCTTTCGGCTTTTAAAATTGAATTGACATGCAAGAATATACAGAATACATTGGTTATGTGGCATCGGCGCTCGTTTTGATTTCATTCATAATGAAAAAAATAACTTATTTGCGTGTAATCAATAGCTTTGGTTGTGCTTTTTTTATTTTTTATGGAACACTTTTAGCCTCTATCCCAATCGTTATTACCAACGTTGCAATTGTAATGATCAATATTTATTATTTGACTAGAAAAACTGAATAATTACAAGCTCTTTAAACCCAAACTGGCGACCAGATTTAGTTAAATCCGAAAAAAGAATCATACTGGCTGTACTTTTTAGGTTGTAATTGTTACCTTACAACTTAAATGAAAATCCAGCTTGTAGGGTTCCATAATGTGTTTTTTGCCTAGAATGATTGGCTATATAAGACACGTCTATTTGATACTTATTTTTAAAAGCATATATCAATCCGAAATCATAACTTGCTTCAAAGAAATTGGTGTTTACATTCCAATAATTGAAGTTTTCTACGAATGCACCTAGATTATTAGTAATTGTAAAATTAAAACAAGTGGACTGATTTATATAACTGGTGTTTTGACTAGCAAATCGAATAAAACCCAAATTGTAATTGATACCAAAGAAATCATTTAAATTATTTTGAAAAAGAAGCTGTGCCTCGTATGCAAAAGCGTTTATTAACTTGCTGCTTTTAGAAAAACTCAAACCTGAATACGTGTTAACTATAATCGCTGTTTCAGGTCTGAGTTTTTGTTCTTTTAAAAGCTTTTGTTTGATTCCGATGGAGATAAAATTACCATCAAAATCAGTAGTTTTTGTAATAAAATCATTGGATTGTGGTGTAGTATTTACCGCAATTCTTGCTTCTGCTTTCTTATAAATTGCTTTGCGAAGCATACAACTAGGCGCTAACAAATCAGACCATTTTGTTGAATTTGTTAGTCCGTATCCTGCTTCAATGTACCATTTTTTAGACATCGTCAAATACGGACTATCAGCAACGCCAGGACGATCAAAAACTAAAATAGAATCTTGTGCATAAGCAAAATGAAGTGTTACGCACGCAAAAATCACAATCCAATATTTCATAAGTGAAACTTAAAACAGAAAGGTGAGTTTTATTCCAAGTAAGATGTTCTTATTTGAACGCACATTATTCGCTGGATTAAGGTAAATTCCTTTAAAACCATAATCGAAAATAAAGTTGGTTTTCAGAATATTTCCTCCTGGTGCATCAATGTCGCAGCCTAATGAAAATCGCAAGGGAAAATCGAAGGTATTGTAATTTTCTTTCAAGCTTCTCGGTTCGTGAAAACCGTCATCAATACTTTTCCAAATTCTTTCTGCTTTGAAAATATACATAGGTACAATCCCAATTCCTGCAGAAATGCGAATTTTATTATACACTTCTTGGTTGTGACGATAAATCAGCAACAAAGGCATTTCAATTGTTGAAACTTTATAACGCAATCTTCCTGTTGAATCAGGATTTCCAATAGACTGATCCAAATCAGGGGTGAAGATTCCCATTCCGCGTTGTTGCAACCCAAAATCTGCAGAAATTCCTAAACCTTTGTAGAAGTAATATTCAGTACTTAAGTGAATTCCTAAACTTGGACGATAAAAAGAAGAATCTTTTAAATCTCGAAAATTCGACCAAGAGTTGTTAACCGAAAAACCGTACAAGAATTTTTTGTTGAACTTTTGGTGGTTGTCAAAATAATTCGTTTTCTCTACTTGTTGTGAATAAGCAAGCAATGAAACGAAAAATGTAAGTGAAAAAAGTAGTTGTTTCATTTTATAGTTTTTTAATGTCAGTACCGACTGTGAAATTCAATTGATTAATAGCATCATTATAGTTTCTTGTAGCTTGAATTAAGTTCATTTTATACTCCAAATAACTACGCTGATAATCAATGTATTCGTAAAGATTTATATTCTTTTTTTCAAAGTTTATGCGCGCATTTTCAGCTAACTTTTCCATATCGGCAGTAATCTCTGTATTGAAAGATTCTCTTAACTCGATGGCTTGCTGTAAAGTTTGAAAAGCAGTGTTTACTTCACTTTTAATTTCATCCGTTTTGTATTCCAACAATAATTTATTTTGATCAATTTTGATTTTTGCCGCAGCGATATCTCCTTGATTTCTATTAAAAATTGGAATTCCCATTTCGAAAACCATCCCCGAATATGGGCGCACATAATTGGATCCATTATCTAAAGGTTGATATCCTAGATTTACTTTTGGAACAGCCAATGATTTTTGCTTTTTAAGATTTGCTTTATAGAACTCAATATTTGTTTTTGCAATCATAAAATCTGGACGGTTGGCAATCGATAATTCAGCGAGCTCTTCCACTTTAAAGTTGGGAATAAGAAGTGTTGTGTCAGTTGTAACCTCAAGTGAAACTGTTAATGGTATATGCATCAACATTTTTAACTTGTGTTCACTCTCCAAAGCACTTCTTAAGTTTGAATTAATCTCATTTAAAATGGATTGACGTTCAGACTTTAAGCGTATTAGTTCACTTTCTGAATTGATACCTAATTCTTTACCTTTAGTGCAGCGTTCAATCAACTTATCATACTGTCCAAGTGATTGATTTAAAAGGTTATTCGTTTCCATCAAACTGGCAAAATCGTAATAAGCAACGCTGTAATCAAGCACCAAGCTTCGAATAACATCTGATAAAGCGTGCTTAGCTAATTCTTTACCGATTTTTGCTTCCTTAATGGTATTGATTCTAACACCTGAAACCGAAAAAGCATACTCCAACTGAATGAGCTTTTGATTATTAAAACGGAAGTAGCTATTTTGCGCAATACTATATATTTCAGCATTCCATACAAAAAGAGGATTATCCCAAAGTTTAGCTTGCGTAATTTCAGCTTCCGAAATATCAACATTGTAATATTCAGCCATTAATGCGATGTTTTCTTTCAACATTTTGGCTTTTCCTTGCTCAAAATCAATTTTAAGCTTTTCATTCGTTTGTGCCCAGTTATTCAATGAGAAAAACAAGAGCAATATAAATGTTATAGATTTCATTCTTCGATAGCTTTATGTTTATGAATTTTTTTATGATAACTTTTCAAGTTTGCCCAATAGTAGATTACAGGGAAAGTAAGCAAGGTCAAAATGGTTGCAGTTATTAAGCCTCCAATGATTACAATTGCCAAAGGTTTTTGACTTTCAGAACCGATTCCTGTTGAAAGAGCCGCTGGTAATAAACCAATTGCAGCCATCAATGCAGTCATAACTACCGGACGAATTCTGCTTTTTACCCCTTCAATTATCGCTTCCGCTAAGTCCATTTTTGCCTTAATGTTTTTGGTGAAAACAGAAATGAGAATCACCCCATTTTGAACACAAATTCCAAACAAGGCAATGAACCCAACACCTGCAGAAATTCCAAAGTTCATACCCGTCAAATGCAGGGCGAAAATCCCACCTATTAAAGCAAATGGAACATTTAGAAGGACTAAACCAGCGTCTTTGGAGTTACCAAATAAGATAAGCAGCAACACAAAAATTCCAATCAAAGACAATGGAACAACTTTCACTAAAGTATCCGTTGCACGCACTTGGTTTTCAAATTCTCCTGTCCAAACGATTTCGTATTCTTTTGGCAATTTAACGGCTTTCTCCACTCTCTTTTGTGCATCTGCAATTGTACTTCCTAAGTCGCGTTCGCGCACCGAAAATTTAACCCCAATAAATCGTTTATTGTTGTCTCGATAGACAAATGCTGGTCCTGTAACCTTTTTAATTTGAGCAATTTCATTCAATGGGATAATGGATGCATTCTCTGTTGGAATCATCAATTTGAGGATTTTCTCTTCGCTATCTCTAAATGTTTGTGGGTAACGGATTCGAATATTGAAACGAGATTCTCCTTCGTATTTTTCTGTTATGGTTTTACCGCCAATAGCCATTTCAATAATGTCCTGCGCGTTTTTTAGTTTCACACCATACACCGCCATTTTTTGCTTATCCAAATGAATTTGCATTTCAGGTTGACCAATGTTTCTAAGGATACCTGCATCTTTTACACCCTCAACATTTTTCATTGCGTTGAGAACAAGTGTTGACAAACTATCCAAAACGCGTAAGTCAGGACCGAAAATCTTTATCGCATTGTTGGCGTTCATTCCCGCAACAGCTTCCGCTACGTTATCAATAATTGGTTGCGAATAATTGAAGTTAATTCCGGGATGTTTTTTCATTTCTTGATCCATTTCAGCAATCAAATCATCCACGGACAAACCACTTCGCCATTCGTCTTTAGGTTTTAGATTTACTTGCATTTGCACGTAGAAAAACCCACTTGGATCGGTTCCATCATTCGAACGACCAGTTTGAGAAAGCACCCCATTCACTTCTGGGAACTTATTGAGCTCTTTTCTTAAAATGCGCACTTGTTTCGTTGTTTCATCAAGCGACATACTCATTGGCATTTTTGCTTCAACCCAAAGCGCACCTTCGTTCAACGTTGGTAAAAACTCTGTTCCTAACCATTTAGTAGAAAACAAACTAAAAACTAGAATTGAAACAGAAATAAGGAATATTTTCATTTTGTTCTTGAAAGACCACTCAACACCTTTTCCAAAGCGATTATCGAAGAAACGAACAAAGAAATTGTGTTTCTCGCGCACATTTTTCTTCAACAAAATGGAAGTTAAAACTGGAACTAATGTCAAGGTAAACAACAATGCTCCAAGCAAGGCAAATCCAAGGGTGAAAGCTAAAGGAGAGAACATTTTACCTTCCACTTTTTGAAAAGCGAAGATTGGAAGCAAAGCGGTGATAATAATCAATTTTGAGAAGAAAACCGCTTTACCCATTTCCACACCAGTGCTTTTAATCAAGCCCATTTTGGACATTTTATTGAAGCGTTCCATTCCTACTTTCTTCGCTTGGTGGTCAAGAACAACAAAAATCCCTTCCACCATTACGACGGCTCCGTCGATAATAATTCCAAAATCTACAGCTCCTAAAGACAATAGATTCGCACTCATTCCCTTTAGATAAAGCATAAAAAAGGAGAACAATAAAGACAATGGAATAATGATTGAAACGATTACTGTTGTTCGCCAATCTGCCATAAATAAAAACACGATTACAGTTACAAAAATGATTCCTTCCACTAAGTTCTTTGAAACCGTTTTTGTACAATATGCCATTAAGTTATCGCGGTCGTAAAAGGTTTCCATTTTAACATCGCTCGGCAGTACGTTTTCATTCAAATGCTCGATTTTTTCTTTCACACGAGCCAACACTTCGCTTGGATTTTCACCTTTTCGCATCACAATAATTCCTTCAACCACATCGTCTTTGTCGTCTAAACCAACTTTACCAACGCGTTGAGAACCTGTAATTTCAACATTCGCACAATGTTTTATCAAAAGCGGTGTACCGTTGTAATTTTTAACAATTGTGTTTTCAATATCCGAAACATCGTTTATCAAACCAAGTCCGCGAACCACAAATGCTTGTTCGTTGGTATTGATAACATCGCCACCCACATTGAGGTTACTATTGTTGATTGCCTCTTGAAGTTCAAAGACCGTTATGCCATATTTCGCCAACTGCAAAGGGTCAGGTTGAATTTCATAGATTTTTTCCTGTCCTCCAAAGGCTACAATGTCGGCAACCCCTGGAACAGCACGCAATTGTCTGTCGATAACCCAGTTTTGAATCGTCAATAAATCAATAGAAGAGCGATTTGTACCTTTTAAAACGTAGCGAAAAATCTCACCCGTTGGACCATAAGGAGGTTGTACATTGGGTTCAACGCCATCTGGAAGTTTTACATTTCGCAATAAATTATTTACTTGTTGACGCGCAAAAAAGTCTTCAACATCGTCTTCAAAAATGATTTTGATAATCGAAAGACCAAACATCGTAATAGAGCGAACGTTTGTTTTTTTCTGCACCGAATTCATTGCAACTTCAATCGGAATAGAAACGAAACGTTCCACTTCTTCCGCACTTCTTCCTTTCCAATCAGTCACAATAATAATTTGCGTATTGGTCACATCGGGAAATGCTTCAAGTGGTGTGTTTAAAAAGCTGAAAATACCCGCAACAGATAAAATTCCAACTAAAATGAAAGTGAGGGCTTTGTTTTTCAAGGAAAAACCAATAATGCCCTTAATGAACTTATTCATAAGATTTATAAGAAATTAATAAGTAAAAAATGAACTTAATCGTTCAAGGCATCATAGACATAAAGCTGATTTTTAGTAATCAACTTCTCACCAGCGGCAAGTCCACTTGAAATAAAGGCGACTTTATCCGTTTGGGTATGAATTTCAACTTCTCTGGTTTCTATGTTCTTTTTTGAGTGAAAAACCATTACAAAGTATTTATTCTTGTCAAAAATGATTGCGTTTTTATCGATTGCTATCATTTGACCATTTTCTTTAAAATTCAATTTTCCAGTACAGAACATTTCCGGTTTTAGTTTATAACCGTTGTTTTTCAATAAAACACGTGCTTTAATTGTTCTTGTGATTGGATCAATCAAGTTTTCAATTCTCGAAATCGTTCCTCTAATGATTGAATCTGAAGCAATTGTTTGAATTTTAACTTGCTGCCCCATCTTTATTTTTGATATGTCTTTTTCATAAATATCAAAAGCAACATATACTTCATCTAAGCGAGCTACTGAGAATAAATAATCCGATGCATCCGAACGAATTTGCATATTTGGACCCACTTTTTTCTCCAAAATAAAACCAGCAACTGGAGATTTTACGACATATTTTCCACCATCAGTAATGGAATAAACTTCGTAAACTTCTTTTAAGCGATCTAATTCAGCTTTAGCTAATTGCAAATCTTTTTTTGCATAAGCCAATTCACGCTCTGTGCTAAAACTCGTTTTGAATAAATCTTGTTGAATTTGATAATTCTTTTTGGTTATTTGATATTCATCTTCGGCAGCCAAAAGTTCTTTTTCAAACTCACGAGCTTCACCAGAATTAAGTGTTACCAACGCTTTTCGAGTGTCAACTAAATCGCCAATTTCAAAATTTACACTGATAACTTTTCCCCCAATCATAGGAAAAACATTTACCAAGTTGTTTTCGTCTGGGATAACTTTTCCATTCAAAGTTATTTCTCCTTCCAATTGCTGTAATTCAGCTATATCAAAGCGCAAAGCGCTAATTTGTTTCTCTGTTAATTGTTTTGTTTTTGTTTCGTCTGCAACTTTTTTATCTGAACAAGAAGCAGCAACGAATAACACAAGTAATACACTTGTGAAAAATGTCTTTTTCATTTCAATTGATTTAGTAATTAAGGATTTTTATTAAGCTTAAAACGTGTGTTTTGTCATTAAAATTGAACAATTTTATAGATTTGTTTATTTAAATTAACAGGCTGTTTAATTGAAAAAACGGCGCTAAGTTTGTTAATTGAATGAACTTCTAGAAAATTGTTCTTATTGAACTAAAAAAGCACATAAATCAATGTTTAAATTGATTCATTGTCAAAAGTTTTAGGATAAAATGTGGATTGACTATTCTAAAGTCTGTAATTACAAAAAACAATATAGAGATGAATGTTGTATTTCTTCCGCTTATTATTTTCTGATAAAACAATTTTATAATCGTTTAAATCAAAAACTTGAACATATAAAGCGTTGTTATTTGAATTGTTTAAATCAATTTTAAGTAACGTTGACCCAGCATTGCCCGCTGCTGTAATAGATTGACCAACGAAAGAAACTTTTGGTTGATTTTCTTCTCCATTCTCACCAACATCTTTTGCTTCTGAGAAAAACCCAACGAACTGAGAAAAATTTTCTTGATAATCGAATTCTTTATTTTCAGTACCACTAGTAGCACCAAAAATTTGAAAACTAATTACAACAAATAATAAACTTATTATTTTTCTCATCGGGGTGCGAAATTATAAACAAATGATTAATTATTGATTGTTTGCTTTTAATTAATTACTTTTTAATAAAAATTTAACATGAAGTGATCATTATAAGATTGAAAACAATGGCTTTATTTGTTGTTGTTGTTTAAATCAAAACATTACCTTTATTAATATCTAAAAAACAAGCAACACTCGCAAGGCTTTTCCAAGCAGAAGCATAGGGCCGCATGTGTTACAAGTAATTCCAAGTGTGATTTCTACTATGGACCCGCTAGATTTTTTGTGATTGATTTCAAACCATCTTTTGTTCCTTGGTAGTATTCTCCTTTTTTGAATGCAGGAATAAAAACCTCATCAATTATTTTTGCTGTGGCTGCATCTGAAAATATTTCTGCTGTTCCTATTCCATTATGAATGTAAATTCTTCTAAGTCCTTTTGAGATGGCAATGAGCATTCCGTCATTCTTTTCTTTCGAACCAACAGCCCAAATTCGCGCAATTTCCAATGTAAACACATCAAATTCTTCAGTGGTCATCGCTCGTTTGTCAATGGTAACGATTACGATTTCCATTCTTTTTTTTGCTTTAAAAGCCAGGATTTGTTTTTCTAGTTTTCGTTCTTCTGAACTTGTAAAAATGTCTTCAAAATCATTCACCCAACTTGTCGCTTTTGGCGGACTTTTCCACGGAAAATCGTTTGGATTTTGAGATTTTTGTGCAAAGCCACTACTCAGGAATAGTATGAAAACAAAAAAGGTTGTTGTTGCTTTAATTGCCATTGCATTCATAGTGAAAGGTTGAATTTTTTGAACTAAAGTTACATTTTTTTGAAAAGCTAAAAAACAAATGGTTGAATGAAAGTAGGCTGAATATGATTCAGTAAATGTTAAATATTTTTTGAAAAGCTAACTAATCACTACTTTTAGTTTGAATTGCTGTTTTGTTTATTAACAAATGAATTGCTTTTATGACCTTAAAATCTAATGTTTACTTTATTTTGCTTTTGATTTTAGTGAAGTCAAATCTGTATTGTCAATTTATTGTTATTGACGTTCAATCAAGTGGAGGCGGATATTATGACACTCCTTTTGCAAAAGTTCAATTCAATATTGGAGAAGTTGTGACGGAAAATTATGATTTGAATTTTTGTTTGGTTAACAGTGGTTTTGAGCAAGGTTTTAAATCTATTGGAAGTGCTGAAATTACAACTATTTTCCCAACCGATTTTTCTATTTCCTTATTTCCAAATCCAACAAAAGATAAAGTTAGTGTTATATTTTCCAAAGAAATAAAACAAAGTCTATCGATTGAAATATTTGATCTTTTTGGAAAAAAACTAAATGAATTAGCGTTAAATGAAGAACGTGTTTTTGATATTTCAGAATTCCCTGATGGAATTTATTTTGTTTCATTTATAATTGATAATCTTCCTTCCAATGAAAAATATAAAATCATTAAAATTGATTAAGTCAATCACCTTTTTTTTATTTATAATTCCTTTTTTAGCGCTGTCTCAAGTTCCTGAAAGCTTTAAATATCAAGCTGTTGTTAGAAATGTGAATGGAACTTTAATTGCGAATCAAAACGTGACGATTAAATCATCCATTCTTTCAAGTGATGTAAATGGAGTTGTTGTTTATGCAGAAACACAAAATGTAACTACAACCGAATTTGGTTTGATTCATTTAAACATTGGTCAAGGAACTGTTGTGCAAGGTTCATTTTCTGCGATTCCTTGGGGCGACACTTCGTATTTCTTGAAAACAGAATTCGACCTAAACGGAAGTGGTAATTTTCAATTTATTGGTGTCACGCAATTGTTATCTGTTCCTTACGCATTGTATGCAAAAACCAGTGGAAGTTCAACTCCTGGACCAGCGGGACCACAAGGACCGATTGGACCTGCTGGACCTCCTTGTTTGGGTGATTACACACATTTTATCGGTGAAGAATTTGGTGGAGGAATTGTCTTTCATGTCTATCGCGATGCTGCAGGAAATGAACACGGGTTGATTGTTTCAAAGTATGAGCCACAAGGTTCGTCCTCATTTTGGAGTAATGTAGTCAATTACGCTATTGGGGTTTCTGCGAGATCTACTTGGAATGGAATGGCAAATAGTATTGCTATTGTATCTCAAGGCGGACATACCTATAGTGCAGCTAAAGTGTGTTTGGATTTGGTTGAGGGAGGCTATAATGATTGGTACTTACCTGCAATTTCTGAATTAGATATTCTTTATAATAATCGTTTTAATATTAATAAAGTATTGTCTCAAATATCAGGAAGTACTGAGTTGATGCCGTTTTATACCGCTTACTTTTCTTCAACAGAATATGATTATCAAATGTCTATGATACTAACACCGTATGGGGACATCAATTATAGTCCAAAAAACGTTGCGCAAGACGGTGGAATTATTAGGCCAATTCGATCATTTTAACACCCTGTCAACAACTTTTACCCCTACCTTTGCATCTGCGTTTTTTGATGATTATCGTTAACTTAATGGTTGTTATCGAACAAAGTTGTCATTTAAAACAAAAACAATTGTTTGCTTTTTGCAAACTTTTGTATCTTTGAGGAATGAAAGTGTTAGTTAAAAAGACCATTCTCTATTATTCTCAGCTACATAAAAACGCTTCAACTTCATTATTGATTTGGCATCAAGAATTTTCAAAGCACGAATTTTCAAATTTTAATGAATTAAAATCTGTTTATAAAAGTGCGAGTATTGTCAATAACAAGCGTGTTGTTTTTAATATAAAAGGAAATGATTTTCGTTTAGTTGTGTCAATCAATTTTTTACAAAATACGTGCTACGTAATATGGTTTGGAACCCATAAAGAATATGATAAAATTAATGTTGAAACAGTAAGTTTTGATGTCAAAATACTAACAAAAAAATTAAACTAAAGATGAACTGGAAAATATTAAAATCAGAAGAAGATTACATACTAGCTAGTCAAAGATTGATGGAGCTTTTCGAAGCAGAAAACAACATAGAAGAGGAAGATGAACTTGCGCTTCTCGTATTACTCATCTCCGACTATGACAGTAAAAATTATGTGTTTAAAGAAATTGATGTTTTAGAAGTTATTAAATCAAAAATGGAAGAACAAGGCTTAAAGGCAAAAGATTTAGAGCCTTTAATTGGAAGCAAAGGTCACGTGTCTGCTGTTTTATCAGGTAAAAGAGAAATTACTTTAAAAATGGCAAAAAAATTAAAAGAGTTCTTTAGTCTTCCTGCCGATTTATTTTTACAACACGGATAATTTTCTTCAAACAAAATGAGCACCAACAAAACCGCAGCACAAAACACTTCCATTGCACAATTTGATTACGATCTTCCAGATGAACGCATTGCAAAATATCCTTTAGAACCGAGAGATAGCAGTAATTTATTGGTGTATAAAAACGGAGAAATACAATCCGATATTTATACCAAATTGCACGAACATTTGCCTGAAAATACGCTTTTGGTAATGAACAACACCAAAGTTGTGGAGGCGCGATTGTTATTCAAAAAAAGCACGGGAAGCACGATTGAAATTTTCTGTTTAGAGCCGCACGAAAGCTATCCCGACATTACCTCAGCGATGTTGCAAACGAATACCGTTTTATGGAAATGCTTGGTCGGCGGAGCGAAAAAATGGCGCGATGAAGACTTGGAAATGACTTTTGTGGTAGATGCTACATCTTTCGTTTTGACAGCCAAAAAAATCGAGCGTTTATCAGATTCCTTTTTGATTGAGTTTTCGTGGAATAAACCAAATAGTAGCTTCGCAGAAATCTTGCATCACGCCGGAATTATACCTCTTCCACCCTACTTGAAACGCGACACCGAAGAAAAAGACAAAACAACTTATCAGACCGTTTATGCGGAATTTGACGGTTCGGTTGCTGCTCCAACTGCAGGTTTGCATTTTACTGAAAATGTCTTTGAAAAATTGGCAACGAAAAACATCTCTCACGATTTTGTGACCCTACATGTTGGAGCAGGAACATTCAAACCTGTGAAGACAGAAACACTTGGTGAACACGAAATGCACGCCGAATTTATCGATGTGAAACGTGAACTAATTTCAAGAATTGCTAATACCGATTTTACCATTGTTGTCGTCGGAACAACGTCACTTCGCACTTTAGAAAGCTTGTATTGGACGGGAGTGAAAACACTGGTTAATCCGCAACTTTCAATGGAATATGTCGCTTTACAGCAATGGGACGCTTATGAATTGCCACAAAACTATTCCAAAAAAGAAGCGTTTTTAGCCTTAGAATCTTGGATGCAAAACAACAATTTGGAACGCTTGATTACTAAAACACAATTGCTCATTGCACCGGGTTACGACATTCGAACAGTGAATGGAATTCTTACCAATTTCCACCAACCTCAATCAACTTTATTGTTATTGATTCACGCTTTTGTGCGTGACGAATGGAAAACAATTTACGACTTTGCGTTAGTAAATAACTACCGCTTTTTAAGCTACGGCGACGGAAGTTTGTTGTGGAAAGCGTGAGGTGAGAGAGTGAGAGCCTCAGTCATCGTTGTTCAATAGATTATTTCAAACACAAACATCAATTATTTTAAAAGGAACTTTTAATCTCAAGTTGAATCTACAAATCACTTTTATCTTTTAACTCTAAACTTTCCGTTATCCGTTTTCAACTTTCAACTCTATTCCCTTTTTCCAACTAAAAAAAATCCTACATTTGCAACCATAAAAAATTTCTATGTTAAAAATAAAAGTTGCAAACCCTGTAGTAGAATTAGATGGCGATGAAATGACGCGCATCATCTGGAAATTCATCAAAGACAAATTGATTTTACCATACCTCGATTTGGATATCAAATATTACGACTTAGGTATCGAAAAACGCGATGAAACCAATGACCAGATTACAATTGACGCTGCAGAAGCAATCAAAGAATTTAAAGTAGGAATCAAGTGTGCAACGATTACTCCTGACAAGCAACGTGTTGTAGAATTCAACTTGAAATCGATGTGGAAATCTCCTAACGGAACGATTCGTAACATTTTGGACGGAACTGTTTTCCGTGAGCCAATCGTTATGCAAAACGTGCCGCGTTTGGTAACAAACTGGACTGCTCCAATCATCGTTGGACGTCACGCTTTTGGTGATCAATACCGCGCTACGGATGCAGTTTTCAAAGGAAAAGGTAAATTAACAATGACATTTACACCTGAAGATGGTGGAGATACGCAAACATTTGACGTTTACAATTTCAAAGGTGACGGAGTAGGAATGGCAATGTACAACACTGACGAATCGATTCGTGGTTTTGCACACAGCTGCTTCAATATGGCACTTTCTAAAAAATGGCCTTTGTATTTATCTACAAAAAACACCATTTTGAAAAAATACGACGGTCGTTTCAAAGATATTTTCGAAGAAATTTTCCAAGCAGATTATAAGGCAAAATTTGATGAAGCGGGTATCGTTTATGAGCACCGTTTGATTGATGATATGGTTGCATCTGCATTGAAATGGCACGGAAACTTTGTTTGGGCTTGTAAAAACTACGATGGTGACGTTCAATCAGATACAGTAGCACAAGGATTTGGTTCTTTGGGATTGATGACTTCTGTTTTGATCACTCCTGACGGAGAAATTATGGAAGCTGAGGCTGCTCATGGAACAGTTACACGTCACTACAGAGACCACCAAGCTGGTAAAAAAACTTCTACAAATCCAATCGCTTCAATCTTTGCATGGACAAGAGGTTTGGCATTCAGAGGGAAATTAGACAACAACCAAGAATTGATCGATTTCTGTAACACATTAGAGAAAGTTTGTATCGAAGTTGTTGAATCTGGCGTTATGACAAAAGACTTAGCGGTTTGTATTCACGGAAACAAAGTGAACCACGGCGAACACTATGTTTACACCGAAGAATTTTTAGATGCGCTCGACAATGGTTTGAAAGCAAAAATGAAATAACTTTAAGGGCTCAATTAGAGCCCTTTTTTATGCGACTTACTTTTTTATTTATTCTTCTTTCGTTTTCATCACTCTATTCTCAAGCTTTTCCTGATGGTTGGACGGGAAAATATGCTGGCACTATGGAAATCATCAATGGGATGAACAAACAAGAAGTAGCTGTTGATTTTGAGCTGTTGGAATTGAAGAAAGATAGTTTGTGGTCGTATAAAATGACCTACAAAACACCCAATCAGGCTCCCTTAGTAAAAGACTATTTGCTGCAACGTTCTGGAGCGGCTTGGACATTTGTCATTGATGAACAAGACGGAATTCAAATTGATGTGCGATTAATGGGAAATGTCTTTTATGATTTCTACGAAGCGAATGGAATGTTTTTCGCCTCACGACTTTCTAAGGAAAAGAAAGGCTTGTTTTTCGAGCTTATGGGCGGAATGAAAAGTGACTTTCGTAAAACCACCACAGGCATCAGTGAAATAACGGAAGTTTCCTCTTATCCTCCTGCATTTGTACAACGTGTTCAACTCAAAAAAATCAACTAATATGCGCTTACTTTTTTCCGTTTTCGTTCTTTTTCTTTTAGCAGCTTGTAAACCAATCGAACCGCTAGCGCCCAATCAACGTGTTTTAGAAAAACCGATTGAAAACCCAATTACCTCCAGCGTAGCGATTCCAATTGAAATTGATTTAAAAAAACAATTAAAGCAAGTTGAAAGCTCCTTACCCAAAACATTCGACGGAAAAGAAGAACAATGTGAAGGAATCAGCTTTGCTTATAAATTCGTGCGAGAACCAATTGATTTTACTTTTAAACCAAGCGAATTGTACTATGAAGTGGATGGAAAATTTGAGTTGAAATTAAACTACTGTCCAAAATGTCACGAACTATGGGATGGTGGCTCGTGTACAGTACCTCGTATTTATGCCAGCTGTGGAGTTGGAGAACCGATGCGTCGCGTCAAAGTGGGTTACGCAACAAGTGTAGATATTAGCAACAATTATAAATTTCAAGCAAAAACAGAATTGAAAAAATTCGAGATTCTAGACCCGTGTAAAATCACTGTTTTCAATTATGATGCAACTTCTGAGGTGAAAAAACAAGTAAAAATGCAACTTGAAAAATTAGAAGATGAAATCGATAAACAAATTGAAGGTGTTGATTTAAAAGCAATGTTAGCAGATGTTTGGAAGGAATTACAACAACCGATTGCTTTAGATACTTACGGCTTTATGTACTTGTTTCCAAAATCAATGGCTTTTAGTGAACCGCGTTTTAGTAAAGACAAAGTAAGCATCGATTTAAACTTGGGCGTTGCACCAATTGTGAGTACAAACAAACAAGAAATCAAAGAAACTTCTCTCCCAAAATTGGAGGAGTACAAAAAGAAAAAAGGCTTCGATTTATCCATTGATATTAAAGCGTCGTATGATTCACTTTCTTCAATTTTAAATAAGCAGATGAAAGGAAAAGTCTTGGACTTGAAGGGTAAAAAAATCATTGTTACCCAATTGGGAATCGATGGCACACAAGACAATAAAATGCTGTTTAAAATGGCTTTTGAAGGTGCAAAAAAGGGAACTTTATATTTAACTGGTATTCCACAAATTGACACTGTAAAGCAAGTGCTTTTTATGGATCAATTGGATTTTGACCTCGAAACAAAAAGCGTTTTACTGAAGTCTGCGAAATGGTTATTCAGTGATCGGATTTTATCGGAAATAAAGAAAAATGCCGTGTTTGAAATGACGCCAATGTTGGAAGATAGTCGCAAAATGATTTCAGAACAATTGAGCACCAACCTCAACGAAGACATTTCAATGAAAGGTACTATTGATGTGGTTAAAATAAAAACAGTTTATTTAAGTGAGCGATCTATTGTTGTGAGAACACAATTGAGTGGCGATTTGAAACTAAAAATGAAATAGTCCGTTAAAAGATTTGTGAGAAAATTATTTTTTACTTTCCTTTTAGTTCACGTTAGTTTTTTTTCTTTCAATCAAAAGAATGATTTCAGCGTGTGCAGAGGAAGCGTGCAATTAAATTCAGCAACTCCATATAGCTTAAATTTCACAGGAAAAAAGGGCGTAGATAAGTCAGAAGTTTATGGATACATCAAAAATATGAGTGTATCTAAAAATCAAATTTGGACAAAGTTTGAGCCTGGAAAACGAGGTAAACTTCAAATCAAATGCAAGTCTCAAATTGATAGTTTTCACATCGTTGTTTTCAAAACGAATGTTGGTTCAAGTTGCATTGATTTAGCTACGAAAAAAGCGGAACCTGTATTCATAAAAATGAAAACGAGTTGCTTAGAATTAGAAAACGTAACTGTCGACTTATTCGGCGGTTATGAATATGTAATCGTGTTCTTAACTCAAGAAAAAAGCAAGGCTAAAATTGATTTTGAATTGAAATTTACGCCAACCGATGAAAAAGGAAAAGAATTTGTTGATACACTTACAATGAATTTGGTGTACAATAAAGCTAAACCTATTTACTCCATTCACGTAATCAACGAAATCACAAAAAAACCAGTTACAGCCCGCATTTCGATTTCTAGCCAATCTGAGATAGATGGAACTTATTTTGCGAGCGATTTGTTTTTAAACCTTAATAAAACCTTAAAAAATTGCACTATAAAAATAGATGCGGAAGGTTACAATTCGAAAGATTTAATTGATTACAAAATCTCAAGTGCTGGTCACACTAAAGACACAGTTAAACTCATACCCTTCAAACGAGGCACAACTGCAAAATTGGATGAAATTTATTTCTCTCCAGGTTTAGCAACAATTCTTGAAGATTCTTATCCTCGCTTAGAACGTTTACGTGATTTTATGGTTTTGAATCCAAAAATCTCTATAGAAATTCAAGGACACGTCAACGAAGACAAAACATTTAGTGGTTTATTTTCAGTGCGCTTATCCAAGAAAAGAGCCTTGCGAATCTTAGACTTTTTAGTAGAATCGGGTATCGACCCAAAACGTTTAACTGCAATCGGTTTCGGAAATTCAAAGCCTGTTTACCCCGACCCAAAAGACCCTCTTCAAAAGGAAGCAAATAGAAGGGTTGAGATTTTGATTAAGTAGTTTTTTAATTGCTAATTGCGAACGACAGAATTGCGAACGTTTTGCGCTGACGATGCTGGAAAAGAAGTTGTATTCATTACTTTGAGGCTAATTTAATTGCGAATTGCAAACGACAGAATTGCGAACGTTATTCACTAACGATGTTGGCAAAGAAGTTGTATTCATTACTTTGAGGCTAATTTAATTGCGAATTGCAAACTCAGAATAGCGAATGTTTTTCACTTACGACCTAGGAAAAGAAATGATAATTCTTCGCTCGCAATTAATAAGCGTTATGGTTTTCCGTTTGCAATTCGCAATTCTTCGTTCGCAATTAATAAGCATTATGGTTATCCGTTTGCAATTCGCAATTCTTCGCTCGCAATTAATAAGCATTATGGTTATCCGTTTGCAATTCGCAATTCTTAGTTCGCAATTAATAAGCGTTATGGTTTTCCGTTTGCAATTCGCAATTCTTAGCTCGCAATTAATAAGCATCGTGTACTTCCATTTGCAATTAGCAATTATTCGTTCGCAATTAATAACCATTTGCAATTATTCCTACTTTTACAAAAACAAAACAAATGTCTTCTCAAATTATTCCAATCGGCGCTGACCACGCGGGTTTTCAGCTTAAAGAAACCATCATCAAACACTTGACAGCTCAAGGTAAACACCTCGAAGATTTTGGCTGTCATTCTGAAGAAAGCATTGATTATCCTGACTATGCGCACCCTGTTGCAAGCAAAGTTGAAGCAAACCACGGAATGTTTGGAATTTTGATTTGTGGCTCTGGAAACGGAATCAATATGACGGCAAATAAACATCAAGGAATTAGAAGCGCTTTGTGTTGGAAAAAAGAAATCGCTGAGTTAGCACGTCAACACAACGACGCAAATATTCTTGTTTTGCCCGCTCGCTTTTTAACAGAAGTAGAAGCTTTGCAAATCGTTAATGCATTTTTTAGCACAGATTTTGAAGGAGGTCGCCATCAGAAACGTATTGATAAAATCGGATGTCACTAAAAACTATATTCCTTTTCTCTGTCCTTTTTAACTCTTGGAATTTATTTTCTCAGTTAGATAACACCTACTTTTTCAATGGGAAAAAAGACTCTGTTTTCTACCGAGAATATGCCAATTCTTTCTACGCTGAAAAAGGTTTTCCTGTAAATTTTGATGGTACTTTCATCATCGAACGCACCAACAAACACAAAACATATTTAATCCAAATGATGGATACTGTTACGCGTTTGGAAGCAGAAATGATTTTGTTCGATTACCTTGTAAACCCAGAAACAAACGAACGAGAAAAAGTTATAATTGATAAGTTTCCCGTAAAATTAAAAGGATCTCCGCGGAAAACACTCTATATTGGCAATGGTTCTTCAGGTGAAAAAATTGATCCAAACAACCTAAACTTTGAAATAAAACTTCCCGATGAAGGATTAGAAAGCAACACCACAATAACGCAAATTGATATCGTTTACGACTCGATAAGCACTACGGTTAAAGGTTCAAAATTATCGGAAATTGTCAAACAAAACATCAGTAAATTACCTGAAGGAACGATTCTAAAATTCGATATTCATTATCTTGATTTAAGAGGAAAACCAGCCGTTCTAAAATCGAAGTTTGTGAGGTAAAATACTATTTATTAAAATTCAGTGTACTATTAATAGAACGTTTTATTAACCCCGTATAAACTTCTTTTTCTTCATTTTTTTACTTGAATTCAAAATAAAACACATCTCACCCGCTTATTATTAAGTAGTCAGTAAATTTGTACTATGGAAGAAATCAAAAACAAGGTCAAAGAAAGTGGTTTAGTTCAAATGGATTTGGCGGATTTTAAACCACAAATAGCGATTAAAGGAATCGATTTGGCAGCGCAATTATGGCAAGGATTTGTACTTCGAGAAAAAGATTTTCGTGCTTGGATTCAATCTGAAGATTGGTCAAAATATACCGAAAAAGCAATTTATATTCATTGTTCTGCGGACGCTATTGTGCCAACGTGGGCTTTTATGCTAGTAGCTTCCGCATTGGTTGGTAACGCAAAAACAATAGTCGTTGGAAATAAATCAGACCTTGAAAAACAGTTAATTGCTGATAATATTCAAGGTTTAAATTTGGAAAATTACAAGGAAAAACGCGTAATTATTAAAGGTTGCAGTGACATTAGTTGTCCAGAATTTGCAATGGTGACCTTATTGAATAAATTACAGCCCGTTGTACTTTCTATAATGTATGGCGAACCTTGCTCAACTGTTCCAGTTTATAAAAGAAAAAAGTAATCAAATAACCTCCTTTAATTATAAAGTTGTTTGGTTTTTAGAAGCTATTACCTTCTCTTTTTAGCAAAGAAAGCTTTCATCAAATCAGCACATTCTTTTTCTAAAACACCATTTACTACTAAAGTTGAAGGATGGTACAAACTTTTACCAACTGTACCAGCGCCACGTTTTTCATCGCGCGTACCAAAAACAACCTTATCTATTTGTGACCAAAACAAGGCTCCAGCACACATACAACACGGTTCAACGGTCACATAAAGTGTACATTCTTTCAAATATTTTGCGCCTAAATATTGAGCGGCGGCTGTAATAGCTTGAATTTCAGCGTGCGCTGTAACATCAGTTAGGGTTTCTGTTAAATTGTGTCCACGTGCAATAATTTGATTTTTACAAACAATTACCGCGCCCACAGGTACTTCATCTTCTTCAAATGCATTTTTTGCCTCTTGCAAGGCTTGTTTCATAAAATATCCGTCGTTGTATGGATTTATCAGCATATCACAAGAATAACAACTAAATTGATAACTGACAAAAAAATGTTTACAAGAAATAGTAAGGGTCTGTTTTTTAATTGAAAATCACCCTATTTTTCCGCTATGGAAATTTTAGATATCTTATTGATTCTTCCGTTGCTTTATGGCGCTTGGAAAGGATTTCAAAAAGGTTTTATTATGGAGCTTTTTACAATTTTAGCGCTTGTTGTTGGATTGTATGCTGCTTTTAACTTTTCGGATAAATTTTCAAAGTATATGGAATTTGGGAAAGAAGCGCATTCATATATGCCAGCAATTAGTTTTATTGTACTCTTTTTGTTAGTTGGTGCAATGGTTTATTTTGGCGGAAAAGCGTTGGAACAGGTGTTGAAAATCGCACAATTGTCTGCATTTAACAAAGTGGTTGGAGCAACACTTGGTGTTTTTAAGTGGCTCTATTTAACCGCTTGCATTCTTGTTTTCCTAGTTTCCTTTGATAAAGAGGAGAAGATAATTAAGAAATCAAACAAAGAAAAGTCGTTTATGTATGCGCTTAATACAGGTGTTTTAAAATATTCGCTTCCAGGAGTGAAACATACCGAACTCATTAACGTTATCGAGATTCAACAAACAGCCAACGAAGCAAAAATGACCTATGATGAAGTGCAAAGAGCTAGAACAATTGCCGATTCATTAGGAATTGATGCACAAGATGTTAAAACAGTAATAGAAATTCATGAAAAACACGGTAAATAGCCTTTTTATCTTCTTTAGTTTATTCTATTTTCAAGTTAACGCACAGTTTTTTGGAGATAAGAAAATTGAAAAAATAATTGTCAAAACAGGACCTTATTTTGGAGTACAAAGTGGTCGATTTTATGCCGGTGAAATTGGTATGGAACGTCAATGGAAACAAGGAAAATTAAAATCGCCAACAACAAATGCTTTTCACTTTGGCGTGAACTATTCGTACGATTTTTCAAATTGGAATCCAATCCTAGGTTACGATATCGGGTATTGGTTTCGTAAAGACAATATAAGCTTGACTTACGGCGCAACTTTGTGTGCAAGAACCAACTTTGAAAAATACCGCTTTGGATTCACGCCCGTTTTAGGTTATAAGGTTTGGCAAATTCATTTACAAACAGGCTATCAGTTTTTGTTTCCAATGCGCAAAAGTTCAACTAACTACTTCCTAGCTAATAATATATTCTTGAGCGCAAGATTTGTTTTGGTAAATGATCGAGAGGTGAAGAAGAAGGAGAAAGAAAAATAATTGCAAACGGAAGAGTTGCGAATTGCGAACGGATAACCGTAACGCTTAGAAATTGCAAACGGAAGAATTACGAATTGTAAACGGATAACCATAATGCTTATAAATTGCTAACCAATTAATTGCGAATTGCAAACGGATGTACATAATGCTTAGAAATTGCTAACCAATTAATTGCGAATTGCAAACGGATGTACATAATGCTTATAAATTGCGAACGAAATAATTGCGAATTGCGAACGGATAACCATAACGCTTAGAAATTGCGAACGGAAGAATTACCATTTCTTTTCCTAAGTCGTAAGTGAAAAACATTCGCAATTCTGAGTTTGCAATTAGCAATTTTATTTACCTTAACGAGATAAATATCGCTTCTTTTACAAAGTCGTCAGTGAATAAAGCTCGCAATTATGTCGTTCGCAATTCGCAATTAAATCACCTCCAAAGCAATAAATACCACTTCTTTTCCAAAAACTCCAACTTATTGAATCAAAAGTCTGGTCTTTTTCACTATCTTAATATAAAAAAACAATGAAAACAGAGAGTATTATTCAAACTAAAAGCTTTAATTTTTCAATTCAAATTATTGAAACCTACAAGGATTTAACTAATTCAAAACGTGAATTTATTTTATCAAAACAACTTTTAAGATCAGGAACTTCAATTGGTGCAAACATTACAGAAGCAGAACACGGTCAATCTACAAAAGATTTTGTACACAAACTTTCTATCTCACGAAAAGAAGCAAATGAATCAATTTATTGGATTAAACTTTTAGCTGCAACAGATTATTTAGATTCTTCCTCATCTAAAGTTCTTTTAAAAGACTGTGAAGAATTACTTAGACTATTAACAAGCATTATAAAAACAACAAAAGAGAGAAACGGACTGATATAACGCTTAGAAATTGCGAACGGATAACCATAATGCTTATTAGTTGCGAACGGAAGAATTGCGAATTGCAAACGGATGTACATAATGCTTATAAATTGCGAACGGAAGAATTGCGAATTGCAAACGGATGTACATAATGCTTATAAATTGCGAACGGAAGAATTGCGAATTGCAAACTGATGTACATTATGCTTAGAAATTGCGAACGGAAGAATTGCGAATTGCAAACTGATGTACATTATGCTTAGAAATTGCGAACGAAGAATTGCGAATTGCAAACGGAAGTACATAATGCTTATTAATTGCGAACGGAAGATTTACCATTTCTTTTCCAAAAAACGTAAATGAAGTACGTTCGCAATTCTATGTTTGCAATTCGCAATTTTATCTACCTCAACGAAATAAATACCATTTCTTTTCCAAAAACGTCAGTGAATTATGTTCGCAATTCTGTCGTTCGCAACTCGCAATTTAATTACCTACAACGAGATAAATACCATTTCTTTTCCAAAAATCGTCAGTGAAGTACGTTCGCAATTATAAGTTTGCAACTCGCAATTATTATCCACATTTCATCCTATTTATAAACAAGTGCAGTTTTTTTAATTTTTAAAACCCTTGTGTTTATTACGTTTTAAAAAATGAGTTTTGAATACTTTTTGTAGAGTAATTGTTAATATCCGTTTATAACTTATTGAAAGTAATTCTTGCTTTTTAAATTTATTATTACAAACGAAAACAGAAATGAATTGACAATGAAAGTTAGTCACTTTTTTTGGGCGATTTCAACACAGTTTATACACGAAAACGTTATTAACATTCACTTTTATTTATCCATATTAACCAATTATTATTAAATTGTTAATTAGTATTTAACTTACTGTTTTAAAAGTGCTTAAACTACTTTCTCACTGTTAATAACCAAGACTTCATTTTTAATATTTTTAAAAGCAAGGAAAGGTCAATTTTTCTTTACACAAATGAACAGCCTTAATAACAATAACCAATTTCTTTTAAATTAATTTTTAAAAAAACTTATAATAGTTAATTAGAGAAAAGTTGAAAAATCGTTGGTTTGGGAATTTTGAATTACTTTTATATCAGCGTTAAAATTTCCTAACAGGAATAAAGCTTTCATAAGATATTCTAAATTAGCAAACTATGAATAGTTCATTCGAACGTTTATTGGATCAAATCGACTCTTTCATTCGGAAATTTTACAAGAATGAAATCGTTAAAGGTTTGATCTTTTTTGTTGGAATTTTGTTGTTTTCCTTCCTACTCACAACATCTTTGGAGTATTTAGGAAGATTTGGTTCACTAACAAGAGCAATCTTATTTTTCAGCTTTGTTGGAGTAAATTTACTCATTCTGTTTAAATACATTCTTATTCCATTGAGTAAATTGTATGCTTTTGGTGCTCGAATCAATCGCTACCAAGCTTCTGAAATTATTGGTAATTTTTTTCCTGAAATCTCAGATCGACTAAAAAACACACTTCAACTTCAGGATGCAATTCAAAATAATGAACGAAACATCGAATTATTGAATGCAAGTGTTCAGCAACGTTCAGTTCAGTTGACAACAATTCCTTTCGCTTCGGCAATTGATATTTCCGATAATAAAAAGTACTTAAAGTACATTGCTCCTTTGGTTCTAGTTTTAATGGCAATTGGGATTTTTGTTCCTTCACTTTTGACTCAAGGTGCAGAACGTGTTGTAAACTACGATAAAGAGTTTAAAATAGAAGCTCCTTTTTCTTTCAATGTGAATAGTGAAAATTTACAGGTGGAAGAAGGGGAAGACGTTCCGATTGAATTAACCATGAAAGGAAATTTTCTTCCTGATAAAGTTTATATGGTTTGTGAAAATGGACGTTTTTTAATGGAACGAAAATCGAAGAATGTTTTTAAATCCTTTATTCGTAAGCCTAAATCGTCCTCTAATTTTTATTTCGTTGCAAATGAATATCAAAGTGATCCTTTTAAGATTAGTGTTACAGGTAAGTCGGTGGTTGGAAAAATGGAAGCTCAATTGAATTATCCAGTTTATTTGAACAAAGAAAATGAAACAATTCAAAATGCAGGAGATTTGGTTGTACCTGAGGGAACTGAGATTATTTGGAATGTGATAACTAAAAACACGAAAAAGGTTGATATCAAATGGAAAGGTAAAGTTTGGTATGCATCAGAGTTTGGTTTTAGAGTTTCTGATAAGTTCAAAGAGAATTCAAAATTAAGGTTCAGTCTTACGAATAGATTTACCAGTAAAATTGATTCTGTTTCTACTTCAATTACAGTTATAAATGATTCTTATCCAAGTATTTATGTTTCAGAAACTGTAGATAGTACAGCTAAAGGTTTGCGTTTATTCAAAGGACAATTAGAAGATGATTATGGCTTGAAATCTTGTTATTTTGTTTATGCAGTAAAGACTGAAAGTGGACAAAAACGTGAGAATAGATTACTAGTTAGAAGTCTTTCAACAACGCAAGCTCAATTTGATTTTGGAGTGGATTTTAGCAGAGAAGATTTGAAGTTGAAAGATAAAATTGAATATTATTTTATTGTTTACGACAATGACGGTGTAAATGGAAGTAAGTCTACGCGCAGTCAAACTTATACGTATCAATTACCAACGCTTGCTGAGTTAAACGACCAACGTGAAGTTGATCAAGAAAAGACCAAAGAAGATTTGAACGATGTTCTTAAGAAAACAGAAGATTTTCAAAAGAAAGTTGAGAAATTGAAGAAAGAAGCTATGAATTCTAAATCGTCCGATTGGAATAAAATGAATCAAGTAAATCAATTGCAAGAGGAACAAAAGAATTTGGTTGAGAAATTGCAAGATATCAAAGAGCAAATGGAGCAGAGTACCCAAGATAAAAATCAGCTTTCTGAAATGGATAAAGAGATTCTGGAAAAGCAAGAAATGATTGAAAAGCTTTTGGAAGATTTGATGGACGATGAATTGCGGAAATTACTAGATGATTTAGAAAAATTATTAGAAAAGAATGACAAGCAAGAAGTGAAAGAAAAGATGGAACAATTGGATCAGTCTGCTGAAGACATGAAAAAGCAATTGGATCGAAGTTTAGAAATGCTAAAACGTCTGCAGGTTAACGAAAAAGTTGATGATATTGAAAAGGAGTTAAAAGATTTAGCCAAAGAGCAAGAAGAATTGAAGAAAGAGATTGAAGATAAAAAGATTTCTAAGGACGAAGGAAGTAAAAAGCAGGAAGAATTAAACAAGAAATTTGATGATTTAAAGAAAGATTTAAATGATTTAAAGGAGCTTAATAAAGATTTAGCTAACCCAATGGAGCTAGGGGACACAAAAGAACAGGAAAACAAGATTTCTGAGGATATGAAGGACTCTAAAGAGAGTTTGGATGGTGGAAAAGATAAGAAAGCTGGTGAAAAGCAACAATCTGCAGCAGATGAAATGAAAAAAATGGCTGATCAATTGGATAAGAAACAAAAAGACGCCAATAAAAAACAAGAGGAAGAGGATATAGATTCTTTACGAGAAATTCTTGAAAGTTTAATGATACTTAGTTTTGATCAAGAAGAGAATATGAATCGTTTTTCTCGTGTTAACTTAAATGATCCTTCTTATACAAAATTAGGTAAACGTCAACGTCGAATTATAGATGATACTAAAATCGTAAAAGATAGTTTACTTGCGTTAGCTAAACGTCAACCTAAGATTGCATCATTTGTAGATAAAGAATTGAATACGATAGAATCTAATCATTCAAAAAGTATTGAAGCTATTGATGATCACAAGAAGAAAGAATTAAATAAATACCAGCAAATTGTAATGACTTCTTACAATAACCTTGCATTGTTATTAAATGAAGCATTACAGTCAATGCAGTCTCAAATGCAATCTGAAATGGAGGGAAGTGGTAGTTGTGATAAACCGGGTAAAGGTCGTCCGAAACCGGGTTCTCAAATGTCTAATCAAGATATGAAAGAATTGCTAAAGAAGCAATTGGAACAAATGCAGAAAGGTCCAAATCCGGGTGGTGACAAACCGGGTGATAAACCAGGAGACAAACCGGGTGATAAGCCTGGAGGCAAACCTGGAAATTCTGGTCAAAGTATGTTAGGTTTAGGAAATAAGGAAATTGCAAAAATGGCTGCTGAGCAAACTGCTATTCGTCAGAAATTGGAACAGATGCGAAATGAATTGAACAAAGAGGGAAAAGGTTTGGGTAATAAATTAAATCCGTTGATTAAAGAATTGGAAGAGCAAGAAAGAAGTTTAATCAATAAATCTATTAATAGAGAAACGATTAATCGTCAAAGAGATATCTTAACTCGTTTGTTAGAAAGTGAAAAAGCCTTACTTGAACGTGGTTTTGAAGAGAAAAGAGAATCAAAATCAGGAAAAGATGTAAATAATGGTAACAAAATTATATTTGAAGAGTATAACAAGGAAAAATTGAAACAAGTTGAATTGTTGCGTTCAATAGATCCGAATTATAGAAAGTATTTTAAGGATAAAGCGAATCAATATTTCAATCAGAATTAGTTACTTTTTTGTTATAACTATTTATGAAAGAAGGATTTACAATAATTGAGCAGGTAAAGTTACCATCGGATTTTGCTTCATTGGTTGAAGTTGAGAACTTAATTGATAAAGTTTGCGCTGATTTAGGTGTTCATGAGGATGCTTATGGTAATGTTTTAATTGCTGTAACAGAAGCTGTGAACAATGCGATTCAACACGGGAATGAAGAAAATTCAAATCTTTTTGTGGATGTTGCTGTTGGAGATAAAGAAACAGAATTTTGTTTTCGAATTAAGGATGAGGGTACAGGTTTTGATTTTAATTCTTTACCCGACCCTACAGCTCCAGAGAATTTATTAAAAGAGAGTGGAAGAGGAATTTTCTTGATGCGAAATTTAGCAGATGATGTTGAATTTGATGGAGAAGGAAATAGTGTAAATATATATTTTTCTAAATGATAGAATTTGAATTTATAGATATAGAAATTCCGGAATTCAAACCGGAATTTTTTGTTTCTAGCCTATCTGGTTTAATTGAATCAGAAGGTTTTGGTGAAGGTGATATTACAGTTGTATTTGTTACAGATGAATATTTATTGGAGATGAATAAAACACATTTAGACCACGATTACTACACCGATATTATCACATTCGATTATACAGAATCAAACTTTATTTCAGGAGATTTGTTTATTTCTTACGATAGAGTTGTAGAGAATGCAAATGATTTTAAGGTTACAACTTATAATGAATTGTGTCGTGTTGTTTTTCACGGTGTGCTTCATTTATGTGGGTACAAGGACAAATCTCCAGAAGACGAACAATTAATGCGAACAAAAGAAGCTTACTATTTAGATAAACATGTTTCACGTGAAACACTTTCATAGATATGTACTAATTTTGTTTCACGTGAAACACGAAATATGTTAAAGAAATACGATGTAATAGTAGTAGGCGCAGGTCACGCAGGGTGTGAGGCCGCAAATGCTGCTTCAAAAATGGGTAGTAGTGTGTTGTTGGTGACAATGAATATGAATACTATTGCTCAAATGAGTTGTAATCCAGCGATGGGTGGTGTTGCTAAAGGACAAATTGTTCGAGAAATCGATGCTCTTGGTGGTGGTTCTGGAATTGTGAGCGACAAAAGCGCTATACAATTTCGAATGCTAAATATGTCGAAAGGTCCAGCAATGTGGTCACCAAGAACTCAAAATGACCGAATGCTTTTCGCTGCTGAATGGCGCTATTTGTTAGAACAAAATCCAAACGTCGATTTCTGGCAAGACATGTGTACGGGTTTAATCGTTGAAGGAAATAAAGTAATTGGCGTTAAAACCAGTATTGGAATGCCAATTTATGCCTCAGCTGTAATACTTACAAATGGTACGTTTTTAAATGGTTTAATTCATTTGGGAGAAAAACAATTCGGTGGAGGTAGGGCAGCAGAACGTGCTTCGACTGGAATTACAGAAGATTTAATTGAACTTGGTTTTGAAGCAGGAAGAATGAAAACAGGAACACCACCACGAGTTGATGGCCGTTCTTTGGACTATTCTAAAATGGAAGAACAAGCGGGTGATGAAAACCCTTCGAAATTTAGTTACGGCAAAACGGAAGCGTTAAAGCGACAATTGTCGTGTCATATTTCATACACTAATCCACAAACGCACGAATTATTACGCACAGGATTTGATCGTTCACCGATGTTTAACGGTTCTATTAAAAGTACAGGTCCACGTTATTGTCCAAGTATTGAAGATAAAATAAATCGATTTGCTGAAAGAGACCGTCATCAGATTTTTGTTGAGCCAGAAGGATGGAATACGGTTGAGATTTATGTAAATGGATTCAGTACTTCCTTACCCGAAGAAGTTCAATATGCTGCAATGAAAACAATTCCTGGATTTGAAAACGTTAAAATGTTTCGTCCTGGCTATGCGATAGAATACGATTATTTTCCACCAACGCAATTAAAACATACCTTAGAAACGAAGTTAATAGAAAACCTATATTTTGCTGGACAAATAAACGGAACAACTGGTTACGAAGAAGCAGGCTGTCAAGGTTTGATGGCTGGAATCAATGCACACTTAAAAAATAACGATAAAGACGCATTCATCTTAAATCGTAATGAAGCTTATATTGGAGTTTTGATTGATGACTTAATAACTAAAGGTACCAAAGAACCTTATCGTATGTTCACGAGTAGGGCAGAGTATAGAATTTTATTACGTCAAGATAATGCTGATATTCGTTTGACTCCACTAGGTCATTCAATAGGAATAGCATCTGATGAAGAATTAGAAAAAGTCAATAAAAAGATTCAGGGAACAGAAACATTAAAGAAACAGTTTAGACAAATCGGAATTACCCCTGAACAAATCAATCCTGTTCTTGCGGAAAAAGAATCTGCATTAATAACTCAACAAGTTAAATTAACAAGTATTATTACACGTCCACATATTTCATTGCAAGATATTTTAGCTATTTCTCCGGCGGCAAACGCAGCAGCAGCTTTGATGGAATCTATTCATCCTGAAATTATTTCACAAACAGAAATTCAATTAAAGTATGAAGGATATATCGAACGTGAAGAGGAACAAGCAGCAAAACTAATAAGATTAGAGGAAGTTAAAATCCCTACTGATGTTGATTTTAAGCAATTAAAAAGTTTGAGTTCAGAGGCTGTAGAAAAATTGACAAAAATTCAACCAGCTACAATCGGACAGGCTTCACGTATTTCTGGTGTCACACCAAGCGATGTTTCTATACTTTTGATCTATTTAGGGAGGTAAAACGTAATTTAAAACGATTTAAGCGACTTTAGACACCTAAACACTGAAATCACTACAACACCCAATAAAAACACGCTACATCTTATTACAAAATAGTAAACACGATTACCACATATAGTTTTTGTTTATAAATATAAAAATTTAATAAGCAACCATTATACTGTAAATTAACATTAAAATTAGTGTGATGGTAATGTGACGAAACAGAAAGTTTAAATTAATTTTTCCTGTTTTTTAAATTTGTATAAATCCTTTTTTGATTGACAATTTAAAACATTTTCTTTAATCGACAAATAAATCACTTAAGTCTCTGTTTTAGCTAAAGCAAACCCATAAACAAGATTCGTCAACTCAATAAAATCATCAACAGATAATTGCTCAGGCCGCTCGGAGGCAAATTTCGGTGGTAATTTATTTGAAAATAATAGTTGTTTGATGGAATTAGTTAATGTTTTTCTTCGCTGATTGAAAGCCATTTTTACCACTCTAAAAAACAATTTTTCATCGCAACCTAAATTATCACGATCATTTCTTGTGCAACGAATTACACCCGATTTCACTTTTGGTGGCGGTATAAAAACATGTTCATCAACAGTAAAACAGTAATGAATATCGTAGAAAGCTTGTAGGAAAACACTTAATATTCCATATTCTTTTGTACCTGGTTTTTCAGCTAAACGCACAGCCACTTCTTTTTGGAACATTCCCATAATTTCCGGGATTTGATTGCGGTATTCCAAGCATTTAAAAAGAATCTGTGAAGAAATATTGTAAGGGAAATTACCAACTACACAAAATGGTTCTGTTCCCATAATTGGTTCCATTTTGATTCTCAAAAAATCCCCAAAAAGAATATTATCTGCGTGCTCTGGATATTTCACTTTCATGTAATCAATGGATTCTTGGTCTACATCTAAGAGTTTTAAATTCAACTCTTTCTTCGCAATTAAGTATTCAGAGAGTGCGCCCATTCCTGGACCAATTTCCAATACGTTCATGCATCCACGGTGGTTCGTAAGTTGATCAGCGATTTTCTGGCAAGTCGGTTTATCCTTTAAAAAATGTTGACCGAGGTGTTTTTTTGGGCGAACGAAATCGCTTTTTAGGTTATTTGAATTCTTCAATGATAGTTAATAAAGTTCTAAAAGCTGCGAATCGTCCTTCGTATCGCTGAGCGTGTTCTTTTTGTAAGCGTGGTGAGTGTTTGCTCGTATATTCATCCATTAATTCTTGATTTGGACAAACATACATGACTGAATAGGAAATACCGTTTTCGTCATCAACCAAAATTTTTGAAATCCTACTCTCTGTAAAACATTGCGTACTCATTACTTCTGGAATATGAATAGAACGCATCCAATTGAGCCATTCTTCTGCAACTATTGGGTCAATGCTTACCGTTACACTATATAAAATCATAACACAAATTTAGGGGATTTTTGGATAGGAATAATTGGATTATTCGATAAACCATTTGAAACGTTAAAAACTTTATTCAATTCGTTAGAACAATATTTTAGAATTTAAAATACTTAAACTAGAAAAGCTTAAAATCAAGCTAAAGATTTTCTAAAAATCAAAATTCTTTATGTTATCGAATCGTTATGCCAATTAAAAACCACTTAATACAAGCTTAACTTTGATTTAATTTCAATATTACATTAGCATCGTTTCTTTGTGCTGAAATTAAAAATTATAAAAATGTTTTCAATGAAACACTTATTTCTCTCAATTATTGTCTTTTTAGGATTCACTTCAATTGCTCAAACAGCTTCACTTTCAGGAAAAATTCAAGACTCAAAAACGAATGAATCTCTTTTCGGAGTAAAAGTAATTTTGACTGGAACTGGAAAAGGAGCAATTAGTGATGGGGATGGAAATTTCTCAATAAAAGGATTGGCAACAGGAAAATATACTTTAGAAGTTAGATACGAAACGTATAATAATTTAATTCTACAGAATATTAACGTTAAAGAGGGAGAAAACTTGGTTATCAATATTCCATTGGACAAAGTTGTTATGGAATTAGGTCAAGTTACAGTCACGGCCAAAGTAAATAAAGATTCGAATACAGAATTATTAAGATTACAGCGAAATAGTGCTACTGTTGTAGATGGTATCAACGCTGAAACCTTCAAGAAAACGCCAGATTCAAAAGCTTCTGATGTGTTTAAACGAATTACAGGGGCAAGTGTACAAGACAATAAGTTTGTTGTTATTCGTGGATTGAGCGACCGTTACAATTTTGCACTCTTAAATGGCGCAGCGCTTCCTAGTTCAGAAAGCGATAGAAAGGCTTTTTCATTTGATATTTTCCCATCCAATATGTTGGATAATTTATTGATCATGAAGACTGCTACTCCCGAACTTCCTGGAGAATTTGCGGGTGGAGTAATTGATATCAACACAACCGAATCGAAAGAAACGAGTTTTCAGAACATTCAAATTGGTGGATCCTATAATACAATAACAACTTTCAAGGATTTCAGAACCTATACTGGCGGAAGCACTGATTTCTTAGGCCTTGGATCGGGCTCTAGAGCGTTACCTGATGGACTGCCAGCCACTGAGCAATTCAATACCGCTACAAATACTGAAAAAGCGGGTTTAGCTAAACTAATCAAGTCCGATTGGGGCACGTTTAATCGAAAAGCATTACCTAATCTAAGTTTACAGTATTCAATTGGTCGAATGATTCAATTAAAGGAAAAAAGAAAGTTTGGTTATGTATTCGCTTATTCTTACCAAAATAATTTTTCATTCAGCCAGGTTACGCGAAGGGAATTTGAAGAGCAAGCAACAGGTGTAATTACCAAAAATGAATTGAAGGATTCGGCATTCACACAAGCCGTTCTTAATAGTGGGATGTTCAACCTTTCCTTTAGTTTCAATGAAAAGAACAAGATTCAATTTAAGAATATGTACTCTATTTCGACAGATGACAAGGTTAATTTCCGAAATGGAAAACGTGACATGGATATTGAATCTGTCTATTCGGAAAAATCAACGAACTTTTGGTATACACAAAACAATTTGTATACAACCCAATTGCTTGGCAACCATGAATTGAAAAATAAGATTAAAATCAAATGGGTAGGTTCATTTAGTGATGTAAAAAGAGAAATCCCATTTTTAAGAAGAACGGTTTACAGGCAATCTGACACGACTAAACCCTTTAACGCGGTAATTCAGCCTAATGATATCAGCACACTTGGAGCAGGAAACATGTTTTGGTCAGAAATGAATGAAAAAATATTCAATGCTAAATATGATGTAGCCTATCCCTTCTCAATGGGCCTTTTAAAAAATGAGGTTAAAATAGGTGGTTTTCATCAGTACCGGACTAGAACTTTTTCCGCAAGAAATTTGGGGTTTTCAATGTATGATCCGTCGGGAAGTGCAAATTTCAATTATTCACTTTTAACCTTACCAGCTGATCAAATTTTTGCTCCGGAAAATATGGGTTTAATGGCTGACGGACAAGGAGGTTTTAAACTAGAAGAAGGAACAAATGTAGATGACAGTTATCAAGCTTATTCATTCCTTAATGCAGGCTTTTTGCAGCTTGACAGTAAACTTGGAGACAAATTGAGAATGGTTGGTGGAGCAAGAATTGAAGCTTATAATCAAGTTTTCAACTATGTTGAATTTGGTTCTAATCAAGCAAAAACAATCGATACAACTGTAATTGATGTTTTACCTTCAATCAATTTGATTTATTCCCCTATTCAAAAAATTAACATTCGAGTTAGTTATTCTCGTACGCTTTCTCGACCTGAATTTCGTGAATTAGCTCCTTTCAATTTTTATAATTTCTTAAATGATAATTTAACTTCTGGGGATCCGAATCTTCAACGGGCTTTAATTAATAATTATGACTTGCGCTTTGAGTTCTTCCCTGGGTCGGGACAAATAATCAGTCTTTCTAGTTTTTACAAACAATTTTATAATCCCATCGAATTGTTATTGAGAACAGGTACTTCAGGCACGCCCGAACTGTATTTTGACAATGTGCAAAACGTTGTAAATTATGGGGCAGAATTTGAATATCGTATGAACCTAGGTGCGCTTATCAAAAAAGATAGTTCCTCATTCTTGAAAAATCTCACACTTTATTTTAATGGCGCCTTAATTCGATCTGAAATGAATTTAGGAGCCGTTGCAGCTTTAGCTGAATACCCTGATGCGAAGAGACCTCTACAAGGTCAATCACCCTATTTGATCAACGCAGGAATCTTTTATGCAGGACCTAAAGATTTTAATGTCAACATTTCCTATAATCTTGTTGGTCAACGAATTGCCATTGCAGGTAGTATTCAAGAACCAAGTGTTTGGGAGAATGGCAGAAATGTAATTGATTTTCAGCTTTCAAAAATCATCAAAAACAACATTGAACTAAAGTTGAATGTCAAAGATGTTTTAGCGCAAGATTTGGTATTTTTCCAAGATATCAATAAAAATAAAAAATACGATAAAGGAGTTGATAGCGTTTGGCAAGAAATAACATTTGGTCAATCCATTTCTCTCTCTTTGAAGTACAATTTCTAAGATTAACAAATTGTTTCTAACCATTAACAAAGATTTAACAAAGACTTAAGTAGGATGTAACATAAATAAAAAAGTATCAATAGAACTTTGTGCAAAATTAAAAATAAAAAAAAATGAAAAAAATTTACACGTTAATTGCTTCCGTTTGTTTGGGTTTTGCGCTCAATGCTCAGGATGCATTTTGGACCCCGGTTTCGTACAAAGGGGCATTTCCAGTTACCGATAACACGGCAGCTACAGATTGGTCTTCAGGTTGGACCAACTTCGATGCAGAAAACACAGTGTATCCTGCAACATCAACCACCGTTTCAGCAAATATCACATCGAACACAACTTGGAGCGGTGTTATTCTCTTGCAAAACAAAATATATGTAAAAAACAATGCGACTTTAACAATCGCGCCAGGAACTATTATTCGTGGTGATAAATTGACACAAGGATCGTTGATTATTACGCGTGGAGCAAAAATTAATGCGCAAGGAACATCAACTCAACCTATCGTGTTTACATCAAATGAGGCAATTGGAAACAGAAATGAAGGTGATTGGGGAGGTATAGTTATTCTAGGATATGCCAAGAACAACCAACCCGACGGTATTGCAAACATAGAAGGTATTACTGCAGTAAATGATACGCGATATGGTGGCACTTTGGACAATGACAATTCAGGTACGATCAAGTATGTTCGAATCGAATTTGCGGGCATTGCATTAGAGCCAAATAAAGAAATTAATGGAATTACATTTGGATCTGTTGGATCCGGCACAACGGTTGATTACGTTCAGGTATCTCATTCTGGAGATGATTCATTCGAATGGTTTGGAGGAACAGTTGATTGTAAACACCTTATTGCTTACCGTGGAATTGATGATGATTTTGATACAGATTTTGGATATAGAGGTCGAGTTCAGTTTGCTTTATCGATTCGCGATGGATTTTTATCTGATGCGGCAGGTGATTCGAATGCTTTTGAATGTGATAACGATGCAAATGGAACCACCGCTACGCCGAAAACCCGTCCTGTTTTTTCAAATGTGACTTTGGTAGGACCAAAAGGTAATGGCTCAATAGTATTACCAGTAAACGAGACATTCGAAAAAGCTTTTCGATTGAGAAGAAACTCAGCTGTTTCTGTATTGAATTCATTGGTTACTGGTTGGGAGAAAGGTCTTTCGATTGAAGGTGCACCAGTTGTTGCTAATTTGAACGGTGACACCATGGTTTTTGTTAATAATATCTTGACAAACTTTGCCACTCCTTCTTGGTCTTCTAGTAATACTAATACAGTTTTAAATTCAGGTGGTTCAACGGCATCTTGGTACCAATCATGGTGGTCAGTTGATGGAAATGATTCTACAAAAACATTGGCTGAAGTAAATTGGGTAAATATATTTGCCCCGCTTGGCACAACTCCAGATGCACGCTTATCCGCAGGATCTTTAGCTGCTACAGGTGCAACCTTCACTAATCCAATATTTTTAAGTGTTGCCCCTCCAAGCGTTACAGTTAGCTCTTATGCATATTGTCAAGGTGCTTCCGCTACACAATTATCTGCAACGGCTTCCGCAGGGAACACCCTAACTTGGTATGATGTGGCAACGGGTGGTACTGCTCTTTCTGGAGCTCCAACACCAAGTACATCAACTGCCGGAACTTACAGCTATTATGTTAGTCAAAAAAATGCAAATGGTGATGAAAGTCCACGCGTTGCGATTACTGTAAACGTAAACGCTTTACCTTCAACACCAACAATCAATGCAAGTGGTAACACTTCTTTCTGTACTGGTGGTTCAGTTGTTTTAACATCATCTGCAACAACAGGAAACGTTTGGTCAACTACTGCAACAACTGCTGCTATCACAGTAACAACTTCAGGTTCTTATACAGTAACTGTAACTGATAATAACAGCTGTTCAGCTACATCAACTGCAACTGTAGTAAACGTTAGTTCAGCTCCATCACCAACTATCAATGCTTCTTCAACTGCAGCTTGTTCTGGTGAAACTGTAACGTTGACTTCTTCAACTGCTGATTCTTACTTATGGTCAAATAATGCTACTACTCAATCAATTCAAGTAACTGCTTCAGGTAACTTTACTGTTACAACAACGAATACAGATGCTTGTGATGGTGTAGGTGCGTCTGCTCCAACAACAGTAACTTTCACAGCAACACCAACAGCAGCTGGTTCATTCTCAACTTCTGGTAATCTTGTAACTTTCACAAACACTTCAACAGGTGCTACTTCTTACTCTTGGGATTTTGGTGATTTCTCTAACTCATCTGCAAGTGCTCCAGTTCACGCTTATGCAGCAAACGGTTCATATACAGTTGTTTTAACAGCAATCAACGGAAACTGTACAGATACGGAGTCTTTCACAGTTGCAATTACATTAGCAATTGATGAATTGGCAGGAGTTGAAAACATCAACGTTTATCCAAATCCAGCAACAGAAAGTTTCGTTGTAGTATTTGATAACCAAAATAACCAAGCGGTTACTATCGAAATGATTGACCAAATGGGTAGAGTTATTCAATCAAACACAATCGAACAATTAGGAGTTCAAGTTTCTGAATTCAACACAATGAATGTTTCGAATGGAATGTATTCAATCAGAATTTCTAGCAATGGTAACGCATTGACAAAAAGATTGATTGTAAATAAATAAATAATTAAAATTTATAACCAAAAGGCTATCGGTATAATCGGTAGCCTTTTTTATAATTTAAAAAATGGAAAACTCAAAAGGGCACACAATTTTACTTGTAGATGATGAACCAGATATTTTAGAGTTTTTATCCTACAACATTCGTAAGGAGGGTTATAAAGTGTTTACAGCTAATAATGGTGAAGAGGGTGTAAAATTAGCCCAACAGCTGAGCCCTTCCTTGATTTTATTGGACGTGATGATGCCTAAAATGGATGGAATTGAAACGTGTCAAATTATTCGTAAAGACTTAAACATCACACAACCAATTATTGCTTTCTTAACTTCTAGAGCTGAAGATTATGCTCAAATCGCAGGTTTTGAAGCAGGAGCTGATGATTATATATCAAAACCAATTCGCCCAAGATTATTGTTGAGTAAAATCGAATCATTGTTAAGAAGATTAGATAAATCTAAAGGAATTGTTGTTGAAAATCAAACTAGTTCACTTAAAATTGACAGAGATAAATTTTTAATAGAAACCGAAGGAAAGCAAATTATTCTTCCAAAAAAAGAATTCGAATTACTTGAACTCTTAGCAAGTAGACCAGGAAAAGTGTTTAATCGTGAACAGATTTTATCCATTGTCTGGGGAAATGAAACGATCGTTGGTGAAAGAACTATTGATGTTCACATAAGAAAACTTAGAGAAAAGCTCGGAGATGAGTATATTCGCACTATAAAAGGTGTTGGATATACATTTAATGAGAAGTGAAAAATTATAGACCAAGTTTATTAATATTAGTTGGGAGTGCTGCATTTACAATAATCAGTTTTTTAATTACACTAGTTGTACATTTTTTTCTCGTTGAACTATACCTTTATTTAATTGCAGTTATACCATTAATTTCAGGCTTACTTGCTTATTTAATCTTCTATTTTTTACTCAAAAATTTTATTTTAAACCGTTTATTTCTTATATATAAATCCATACAAATCAACCAAAAAACGTACTTGCCAACCAATGAAAACATAGATGATATGATTCTTAATGCTGAGCAAGAAGTAACAAATTGGAAAGACGTGAAAAATACTGAAATTACAAGGCTTAAAGATCAAGAGGTTTTTCGAAGAGAGTTTTTGGGAAATCTCGCACACGAATTAAAAACACCTGTCTTTTCTATTCAAGGTTATATTTTAACGCTTCTTGAAGGAGGATTGGACGACCCAAATGTTAACCGGAATTTCTTAGAACGCGCTGCAAAAGCAACCGATAGAATGGCTAATATTTTAGAAGATTTAGATCAAATTACAAAATTAGAAGTTGATGAGTTGAAAATGGAAAAACGGTCGTTTGACCTTATTGAATTGATTTCAGAAATTTTTGAATCGTTTGAGTTAAAAGCAAAAGAGAAGAATATCAAACTTAAATTCGATAAATTTTATTCATCAATTTATGTCACCGCTGACCGTGTAAAAATAGGACAGGTTTTCACAAATTTAATCGGGAATTCAATTACTTACGGAAATGAAAGTGGTCTAACAAAAATCAACCTTTCGGTTTTTGAAAGTCTTGTGACTGTTGAGGTGGCGGACAATGGACCAGGAATAGAAAGTAAAGAAATCCCACGCTTATTTGAACGTTTTTATCGGGTAGAGAAAAGTAGAAATAGAAACGATGGTGGCTCTGGTTTAGGATTGGCTATAGTAAAACACATTCTTGAATCACACGGTCAAAACATCCATGTTAGAAGTGAAGTTGGAAAAGGAAGTACTTTTTCTTTTAGTCTCGATAAAAGTGAAATTGCTGGTCTGGTTAGTTCTCGAGGTATTCCTTTATAAAAACTAAAATAGAGAATAATCCCGAGAAAGCTTTTAATGCGATTTTAAAAGCATTATAAAACTTACAAAGTAACTTTTTGGGTATTGTTTACAGACCAAATAAGACTGTTTCAAAAGTCATTAATCGAGGCTTTGCAAAATTTTAATACCGGAGTTAACCTTTGTTAATGAGGACATTAAATTTTTGAAGTAACGATGAGAAATGGGTTTTGCAACGGTCTTCAAATGAGTTTGGCTTCTCCACTTATGTCGTGTATCAAATTTTCAACGTGTTTAATCCCAAAACACCAAAACAGCCACAAGCGCTAAAAAAGGAAATACAATTAGCCACTCAGGGAGCAAAACAAACGACAAAGTGCCCAAAATTAGCGCGAAAAATGAAATTCGAATAAAGGCGTTTTTCAATGATTTAGCTAGAAGAACTTTTTGTTTCTGACCAACAATATTTAACTTTAACTCATTGTTAATTCGCATCCATTCACCAAAGAAAACCAAAGGAAACAAAAGATAGCCTTGTTCAATTCCCAAGTCTTTATAGTGAAAAAACCGAGCAAACTCATCTAGAAATTGAGTCGATGGACTTTGAAAAAAAATGACTGCGTGAATAATTATCAATTCAGCAAGAAACAGAAAACTTGCTTTCAAAAGTTGATTTCTTTTTTCCGAAGAACTTAAATCTGTCAATCTCATTCGCCAACGTAAAAGCACAACCCTTGCTAATTGATCTAAAAGAAAAAACAATAAAATGAAATATAAATCCCAATTCCAAAAGAAATAACCCATCAGTGGTAAAGCAAAATCACCAATCAGTGTGCTAAATTTTTCTATTCGATTCACTTTTGTTTTTTCAGGATTTCAACACGTTCTTTTGTTAACTCAAATTCAGGATTGATTTTCAAAACTTTAGCGTAAGAAAATAACGCGTTCGTCACGTCTTTTTTATCTTCATAAATCATCCCAATATTATGGTAAGATTCAATATGTTTTGGTTCAACTTCCGTTGCTTTTTCATAGAAGAACAAAGCGGAATCTAAATCTAAAGTGGTGAATTGTTTGATGTAACCCAGTTGAAAATAGGCTTCGTGGTAAGCGCTATCCAAGCGAATCATCTTTCGATACAAAACACTAGCAGTATTTTCTTTGCCAAACAATTGTTTTGCATAAGCAAGCGAGTAAATTACGTCTGGATTTTTTGGTTGAAGTTTATAAGCAGTAGTATAGTATTCAATGCAAATTGGATCCTCTTTGAATTGATAAAGTGCACCAAGCATCAGGTAGCCGCCATAAAAAGTTGGGTCTTGTTGAACAGCTGTTTCGTAAGATGACACAGCTAATTTAAAATTTCCTTGATTGCGATAGTTTGTCCCTTTCAAAACATAAGCATCTCTATATTTTGGGTTGACGCGAAGTGCTTGATTGATATATTTAAATGAATTTTCGTAGTCTTCAAACATGGAATAGGTATTTGCAAATCCAACTAAAGCTTCCACGTTTTTCGGCTCTTTTTTAACTATCTTCTTGTAGATTTTATGTGCTGTGAATAAATCTTCCACCGCCCTTTTCGGGTTATTGATTAATGCTTCGGCGTATAGAACACAACATTCTGTTCGCACACTGTCTAAGCGGTAAGCTCTTGCGGCATCAGCCATTGCGTCTTCATACAACAACTCTTCAAACAATAGATTTCCACGCGTTATTAAAAGGTAAACGCTATCTGGATAAATTTTAATTAAACTATCGAGATTGGCTCTGTTAAGGTCAATTTTTTCCGGTTTTTTATCTTCACAAGATTGAAAAACTAGGGTAATTAAAAGGAATAAACTTAGTAAATAACGCATAGCACAAAAGTAATCATTGAAAACAATAAATCGATTCTTTGAAATGAGTGAATATTTTCAGCTTTTGAGAGAACATTCTTGCATTCTTAATCGTAACTTTGTAAACGTAATTTTTCGTCATGAAGCATAAATTTATTCTCCTCTTTGTTCTTGTGTTTTTTCAAGCATCAACTATTTTAGCTCAAGGCTGTTCGCAATGTAAGCTTTTGGCGCAACAAGGAAGTGAAGTAGATGAAGCAAGCTTTGGAACAAATATCAATTCTGGAATTTTATATTTAATGATTATTCCCTATTTGTTATTACTATTTTTATTCAGAAAACAAGTTTTTGGTTTTTTAAAACGGCTTTTAACGTCCACACAACAAGGTTAAATTTAATTTTAACCAATTTAACGAGTTTTCTAACGTTTGATATAGAACGCAAGTAATACCAATTTACTTGTTAAATGACGCAATTGAAAATCTGTTTGGTATAATGCCGAGTTAGTTTTCAACGAGTATTCTATACGACAATTGAAAACAACTTCGGTATAAAATCTATTAAAACAGATGAATAAAAAACTCAAACTTTGGGAGTTGGATCGTGTATCTGAAGCAGAATTCAAGCACCAGAAAAAAAATCCGTTAGTTGTTGTTTTAGACGACATTCGCTCTTTGAACAATATTGGGTCTTTCTTCAGAACTGCCGATGCTTTTACCATTGAGAAAATTTATCTCTGTGGAATTACTGCTTGTCCACCACATAAGGACATCCACAAAACAGCTTTAGGGGCAACAGAAACAATTGAGTGGGAACACAAGTCAAATATCATGAGTTTGTGTGAGGAATTAAAAAGTAAAGGCTATTCTATTTGTTCAATTGAGCAGACAGAAAAAACTGTTTTCCTTCAAAATATACATGAACTGAAGGCTGAAAAATTTGCTTTAGTATTTGGAAATGAGGTAAATGGAGTAAACCAAGAAGTTGTAAATTATTCAGATACAGTTATAGAAATTCCTCAATTCGGGACAAAACATAGTTTGAACGTAAGTGTTTGTGCTGGAATTGTACTTTGGGAGTTTTGTAAGAAATATATTTAGGTCGTGCAGAGTGCTTATTAATTGCGAACCGAAGTGCATAATGCTTATTAATTGCGAACGATATAATTGCAAATTGCGAACGGATTCCCATAATGCTTATTAATTGCGAACGAAAGAATTGCAAATTGCGAACGGATTCCCATAATGCTTATTAATTGCGAACTAAAGAATTGCGAATTGCGAACGGATGTTCAGAGCGCTTATTAATTGCGAACGAAAGAATTGCGAATTGCGAACGGATTCCCATAATGATTATTAATTGCGAACGAAAGAATTGCGAATTGCGAACGGATTCCCATAATGCTTATTAATTGCGAACGAAAGAATTGCGAATTGCAAACGGATGTTCAGAGCGCTTATTAATTGCGAACGAAAGAATTGCGAATTGCAAACGGATGTTAAGAGCGCTTATTAATTGCGAACGAAAGAATTGCGAATTGCAAACGGATGTTAAGAGCGCTTATTAATTGCGAACGATATAATTGCAAATTGCGAACGGATTCCCATAATGCTTATTAATTGCGAACGAAAGAATTGCGAATTGCGAACGGATTCCCATAATGCTTATTAATTGCGAACGATAGAATTGCTAGTTGCGAACGGATTCCTATAATGCTTATTAATTGTGAACGATAGAATTGCGAATTGCGAACGGCTTCCCATAATGCTTATTAATTGCGAACGAAAGAATTGCTAGTTGCGAACGGATTCCCATAATGCTTATTAATTGCGAAGTATTATCCTAGTCATTCCCTCATAAAATCCAAAGCTCATAAAGTCCTAATGTCTTGTAGTCTTAACGTCTTAATATCCTAACGTCCTAAAATCTTAATATCCTAACATCCTAAAGTCCCAAATCCAACTCCGTCTCCACTTCCCAATTCGCTCTAACTTTCACAGGTGTCGAGTAATAAATCATTGATTCAGCCTTTTTTTGCTCCTTCACATTTATCGGGTCCCACATTCCGTTTTGGTTGCTGTCTATCAATAAGCGGAACGAATATTCACCCGGAATTAAATTTTGAAACGGAATACTCAGCGTTGCAGGTGCTAAAATCGATTCAGCAATCACTTTGTCTTTTTGCATTAATTGCAGCACACCATTTTCGATTCCTTGGCTAAGCTTTACATTCAAAGAACCAAGTTCGCGCTCACTTCTTAAATTAATCATCAAACTCGTTTTGGAATTTCCCAACCCAGATTTCCCAATTATTGCATTTTCTTCTATTTGTAAAAGAAAGGCACGAACGTCTTTTGAGCCTAGCACTAAGTCGAACGATTGAATGTTTTTCTTTCCTTCAAATTTAACTTCTGAAGAATCTTTTGCGGATAAAAGTTTGAACTTCGTAAAATCTATTTCTTGAATATAGTCGTTGATTTCCAGTTGAATAAAGTCGGTAAAACCATTTTCAATCTCAATGTATTTCGGCTTAAGTTTTGTTTTTCGATTTTTCTCTGAATAGCGAATCGAAAGTGTGTCTTGATTTAAAATCAGTTGTAAAGGATTCAATTCCGTTTTACCAATTGCAAACAGCAAACTGTCTTTTCCAGCCGATATAAAATCAGATAAAGCAAATTCTTTTTCATTATAAATAATTCTTGAAAGCGTTGAATCTTCTGGAACGTGCACGCTTATTAAACCGGGTGCTAAAACTTGAGCATTCCCAATTTTATTGACTTTCAATGGTGCAGAAATGCGCAATTTCAACGTGTCCCGAAAAGCAGTGTCAATTGAAATTGGTTCAAAATTCCAGTCTTGCGCTTCGTCTTTTTGAATGGTTAAATCACTGTTTTTATCATTGAAAGCTTTAATGAAGTAGTTTCCAGCTTTTAAAGATTGTAATTTCACACTTCCATCAGCAATCGTTTTTGCAAAATAGCGCGGTTTTTCAGCTTGCAAAGAATCAAATAAACCGACCACAACTTTAGCTTCTGGCTTGTTTGAAAACGCATCTTTCACGGTAGCATGAAGTTTCAAAGTATCAATTATTGGACCTGTGGAAAAGGTGATTTGCATCAATGAATCATTTCCTTCCGTAACGTCTTTTATAGCGCCATTTAAGTATAAAGTGTAAGTTGTATTGGGCAAAAGTGTTTCTTTCCAAAAGAGGTTTAAGGTCTTTTTTGTCAATTTAGCTTCGACTTTTGCATCGGCAGGAACAAGGAAAATAGTTTCTGTTGGTTTGTTCAAAAGAATAAATTCATCAAAAGTGATTTCAACAGAATTTCCAGAAAAATTCGTCGTCCCAGAAACCAAGGTTGTTTTTTGAATTTGAGGTGCGATTTCATCTTCAGCTCCACCAGTAATAGAACCTACTTGTGCGCAAGCCGCTAGAAAGAAAATGGCAAGAATTAAATATGCGAAACGAGCCATCTACAAAGTTCTTCTAAATAATGAGCATCCGTTGAGTCAAAGGAATTTAATGATTCGCTGTCAACATCTAAAACGCCAATGACTGTTCCATCTTTAAATAATGGAACCACAATTTCACTTTTAGAAAGCGAACTGCAAGCAATGTGACCAGGAAATTGTTCGACGTCTTCCACCACAATCGTTGCTTTATTTTGCCACGAAGTACCACAAACACCTTTTCCTATTTGGATACGCGTACAAGCCACAGGCCCTTGAAATGGACCTAAGACTAATTCATCTGATTTCACCAAATAAAAACCAACCCAGAAAAATCCAAACGTTTCTTTCAAGGCTGCAGCAACATTTGCTAAGTTGGCAATTGCGTCTGTTTCGCTTCCTATTAATGCGTGAATTTGCGGCAGGAGTTGCTCGTACTTTTCCGCTTTTGAACCACTTACTATTATTAAATCTTCAGCCATTATCTATAAGTTGGAGGATAAAATGGTGATTAATCCATCGTTTGACAAAGATAACATTTAAAATTTCTTCAATATTTGGATTTTTATTATTTCCCCCTTTGAGTTGCGAAGCATCCGACGCAGTCAACGGGACAAAGGGGGATGAATTTATCATTGCAACACGATTTCACGAACCACATCGGTATTGATTTGTGTGTAATTTATATTGTCAAAATGCAATCCATTGAAATGGATTAAACATTCCCATTTAAAAACACATAGGCTCGGGTTTAAACCCGAGCCTATGTGTAAAATTTCCACGAAATAAAATGGTTTCAACCATTTATCATTGTAATACGATTTTCCGAACCACATCGGTATTGTTTTGCGGTCGATTAAATGCATCACTCTCCTCAATCCTCCCTCAAGGGAGGAAGAGATTATTGCAACACAATTTTTCTAACCGTAACCGTATTTCCTTGTGCGTCAATTAAATGAACGAAATATAATCCGTTACCCGACCAAGTGCTCAAATCCACATAAAATTGTGCCTGATTGATTAAGCTTTGGAAAACTTGCTGACCGGCATTGTTCTCAATTTTAATTGTATAACCTGACATGGCTGTATAGTTTCCATTATCAATAGTGATATGATCACTTGCCGGATTTGGATAAATCAAAATCGTGTTTTCGTTGTTTGGTGCTGGTAAACCAAGTGTTGTGTTAATGATTAAAGTATCGGTAACCGTTGTTAAACACGTATCTCCAATAATAATTTGAGCCACATCTGAAGTGTCAATACAACCTCCAGCATTTACAATTGCTCTGAAAGGTTGGTTGTGATTGGAAATTGTTGTATTGGAAACCGTTAATGTATTTGTTGCTGCTCCAGAATAACTTGTATTGTTTGGAATATTTTGCCAACCGAAATTTGAAGGATTACTTTGCCATTGATACGTGCTCCCAGCTACTACATTTACAGAAAACTGTGCGTTTGCTCCAAGCGTATTAACAGCGTTAGTTGGTTGAGTTGTGATTTCATTACCTGTGCAACTATTGTATAATACTGTGATTTCTTGTTGAGTTAGAGCTCGATTCCACATTCCGATATCATCAATTACTCCGTTGAAAAGTAAGTCACTCTGGAAGGCTCTTTTACCTATCATCATTGGCTCAATACATGGATTTAAAACTGAGGAGAAAGGGATACTATCAATTAATACACTATTTTGATACAATCTTATTAAGCCACCATTCCATGTTGCAATAATATTTTGCCAAGATTGACTCGTCGATAGTGTGTTTGAGTAAACAAAGTTTCCTGAATTATTGTTGAAAATACTAAAATCTATTAATTGATTTGTCCTGAGGACTAATTGCGGACCTCCGTCTCCTTGACCATTGGTACTATTGAATTTTTCTATAATAACAGACTGTTGTATCCCATTAGGGTTGAACCATACTGATATTGAATGTCCATTAGCTAGGTTAAAGCTTGAAGAATTTGATACTTGTATAAAATCATTAATCCCATCAAAAACATATGCTTTATTAACATTTCCATTCCTATCATTAGTCAACGTAGCCCCATTCACCGTCCCATTATTCCCATTCCCACTTTCGTCGTTGGCATTTCCGTTAAAAGGCCACCAACCCACCAACCCATTTGTTGGCACATAACTCGGCACTTGCGAAAACGCTTTTCCACACAAAAAAACACTTGCTCCCATACAGAGCGCCAAAACTTTACATTTTAAATTTTTCATTTTTAAATTTAAATTAGTTTCACTCGCCCCACAGTGAGTTATATACAAAAAAAGAAGCGTGGGACAGTTGCCGAAATGCTTGTAACAGAGGTCCGACCAAGAACCCACACACAAAGCAAAGCAACGCCCACGCCGTAGCATGAGCATTTACTTTAACTTCCCTGTGTGTTTGAAATTTGGTCGGTTTCCGTTACAGGTAATTATAGCAAACGCTAATTTTTATTTCCAATAAAATCCAATATGCCGTTGCAAATAGATGGTACAAAGTTAAGCGTCAAATATTTAATTCAAGAATATATTTTAAAATAAAAGTTAAGTAGGCTTAAAAGCAATTCAAACTATTTTTCAAAAAAAAACAAAAAGATGCTTGTGGAATGTGATAGTTTTTCCTAAATTCAAGTAAAAATTAAAATTATGCTTAAAGATCTCAAACTAGAACGCGTACTTTTTTTGGATATTGAAACCGTTCCGCAAACGTACATTTATCAGGATTTAGACGAAAAAACAAAAGAATTATTTAATCACAAAACGCGCTTTTCACAAAACGAAGAAAAATCCTTCGAGGCACTTTACAATGAACGTGGAAGTATTCTTTCGGAATTTGGAAAAATCATTTGTATTTCGATAGGTTTGGTGACAAAAGATAGTTTAGGTGCTCGCAAAATACGTTTGAAATCATTCGCTCACGACGACGAAGAAACCTTGTTGTTGCAGTTTAAAAAGTTATTGGATGAGCGCGAATACATTTTATGTGGTCACAATTCCAAAGAATTTGATATTCCTTACATCTGCCGTCGTATGTTAATCAATGGAATTTCGTTGCCAAGTGTGCTCGACATAGCTGGAAAAAAACCGTGGGAAATTAACCATTTAGACACCTTAGAACTTTGGAAATTTGGTGATTACAAAGCATTTACTTCCTTGGCTTTATTGTGTCACGTTTTCAATATCCCAACGCCGAAAGATGATATTTCGGGTGCTGATGTCGCACGTGTTTATTACGAAGAAAAAGACTTAAAACGCATTCGTCAATATTGTGAAAAAGACGTAGTTGCCTTGATTCAACTACTTATGCGTATGAAAGGTGATTCACTGATTCCCGAAGAAAATATTAGTTCGGCTAGTGAGGAATAAAACTTAAAATTGTTCAAGCTTTAAAAAGAGGAATATCAAAATGAGAACAAAGACTAACGTTACAACTTTAGATCAAATACTTGATAAAAAGTATGGTAAAAAAGGTGAGCCATTACGTGAAAAATGGGAGCAAGAATTTGAAGTTTTTCGTCTAGGTGTTTTACTTGAGGAAGCTAGAACAAAACTTGGAATGACTCAAGAAGAACTTGCGAAAAAATGTGGCACCAATAAGTCTTATATTTCAAGAATTGAAAATAATTCTTCAGATATTCGCCTTTCGACTTTGATGAAAATCATTCAACAAGGATTGGGAGGGCACTTAAAACTTTCACTTGAGTTGTAAGCAATTATTTGCTTTAATTAGCATGTGAGCAATCAAAAATAAAACTTTCAAGTTTAGTTCTATAAAGCTGTTTAAAGTGGAAGTTTTACTTAACTATCAGTTTTCCGTTCTCCACTTTCAACTTAAAAATCTCACTCCTCCTTACACAATCCCTGTATCACATGGAACGTATCGTGCGCTTGTGTGATTAATTTTTTCAGCGTTTCATCTTTTGCGTTTTTCTGAACTGATTTCTGGATTTCAGCACTTTCCTTCACCAATTTATCCATTGCAGCTTGAATTGCAGGTTTATTTAAAGAAACAGGCGGCGTTGAATTTTTAAGTAATAATGCTTTTGCTAAAAATTCATTACTTCTAGCGCGCAAAGGTTTGAAATCTCCTGTTTCAGCAGGGTGAAAAGTTTGCGACATTACTTTATGAAAATCTTTTAAAGCTGGCCAAGAATCTTTTTCAATGGTAATTAATAAAGAATCAGTTAAAGCCGCTTTGTATTTTTCAGAAACAATTCCCCAATCTACTAAATTCCAAATTCCAGCTAAATAGTCGGCGCGCTTGTTTTGGTATTTTAAATAATAAGCATGTTCCCAAACATCAATTCCTAAAACTGGAATGCCGCGATCTTTGGCAACATCCATAATTGGATTGTCTTGATTTCCAGTGCTTGTGACCATTAATTTTTTATCTGGCGTTACAATTAGCCACGCCCAACCTGAACCAAAACGTGTCGTTCCTGCTTGATTGATTAATTTTTTTAGTGAATCCAAAGAACCGAATTGACTTTTAACCGCTGTTTCAAAATCGGCATTAATGCTTGTTGTTTGCTTATCTTTCGGAGCTAAAATTTCCCAGAATAATGTGTGATTGTAGTGTCCACCTGAATTGTTGCGAACGGCATCTGAACGAAAACTAGCGTAAAGCATCAAGTCGATTAATGAAGTTGTCTCCATTTTTGTACCTGCAATTGCTTTATTAAGGTTGTCAATATAAGCTTTGTGGTGTTTTGAATGGTGAATTTGCATCGTTAATGCGTCAATATTTGGCTCGTATTCAGCATATTGATATTTTAATTCTGGCAAGGAAAAAGTTTGTGCTTGAAGAATTAAACCTTGTGCGCAAACTAAAAGAAATAAGAAATACTTCATAATTTTTGTTTTGACAAAATTACGGTAAATAGAAAGTTCAAAAGCAATCTGGTAAAAGAATTAGTATTAATTACCAAATGGGTTTTAAATGGTTTCAATTTATACTATTTCAACAAAACCTACGTTGAATGCTTATGTTCAAAGGGAAATTGTCTCCTCGTTTTCATGCAAACTTTCAATTATTTACCATTTTATTGTTGGTAGTTGGTGTTGTTTGTAGCAAGTTTTTGATGTCCTTAGGCTTACTTTTTGGTGGAATTGGTTTTTTGTTGGAACTCGATTTCAAAAATTATTGGCAACAATTGAAATCAAATAGATTGTTTTGGTTCTTGGTCGCTTTTTATCTTTTGCATTTTGTAGGGTTGATTTGGAGCAAAAATCTCGACTATGGATTGAATGATATACGTGTAAAATTTTCGTTGTTTGCTATTGCTTTAATAATTTCCACTCGTCCTCCGCTTTCAAAGAATCATTTGACGATTTTCTATTTAATTTTTGTGTTGGCGCTATTTACAACCTCGCTCGTTAACTTTATTTGCTATCAGTTTTTTCAAGATAAAATCAATTACATTGACATCCGCGATTTATCGTTATTTGGTTCCCATATTCGATTTGGAATATTAATCGCTCTTGGAGTTTTAGCAAATTATTTCCTTTGGAACTTGAAGGCAAACTTTCGTTGGTTTTGGATTTTGTCGTCAATTTGGTTTGTGTTTTACACCTATTACAGTCAAGTTTTATCGGGTGTAATTTCGATTGCTGTGGTTGTGTTTGTGCTTTTGATTTGGGAATTATATCAGCGTCGAAAGTGGAGTATTATTATTGGAACACTTTTACTTACAGTGACTCTAAATGTCGGCTTAATCATTTATTTGAGTAAACCGATAAATCAAAGAAGTACCTATCAAGAAGACTATGTGAGTTTAAAACAAGAATGGAACAAACGCGCAAAAATTCCTTATGATAGTTTAGACTTAAGAAAACAATATGTTCGTTATACCTTAGAACGCTACTTAATCTCTAAAAAATTACCCGTTCGTGGCGATGGTGTTGTTAAACTTTTACCAATTGACATTCAAAACATTGAAAACGGTTACGCTGATATCAACGAAACAAAATCAGGACTGATGGTACGGCTTTTTGGATTGCGGTTTCAGATTCATCATTCACAAAACCCAAGTGGGCATTCGCTTTTGGAGCGTTTAGAATATTGGAAAACGGCACTCGCAATCATTAAAGAAAACCCAATAATTGGAGTCGGAACGGGAGATGTTAATGATCAGTTTTTAAGTAAATACGATGAATTGAAATCTCCGCTAACCGAAGAACGTCGATTACGAGCTCATAATTCTTATCTCACAGAAACAGTAAGCTTTGGTCTGTTTGGGTTATTATTTTTTATAACTTGGATTTTGTACTTTTTGTATCAACAAGTTAAATTCCAACAACTTTTTGGCCTTGTTTTTATCCTTGTAGCAATAGTAACTTTTCTAATTGAAGATACGCTCGAAACCCAAATGGGAGTAACCTTTTTTGCGTTGTTTTACGCTGTTTTTTCAAGGAAATGTGTGGTTTAAATAAGTAAGATAGGTTTTAAGAAGTAAAAACGTTTGTGGATTTTTAGTCAGACGTTTAAAATTCAAATACGTTTGTATATTTTTTGTTACAAATAGTGAGCAACTAAAATTAATAAAAAAGGGTTTAAGTTTTGATTAGAACAAGTAATAGGAAAGTTTAGCTTATTTTTGTTCGCTATTTTTAGTCTAAAATACTTACAGCTATTTTGGTTATATTAAATCGCAAATAAAATCTATTAAATGAAACAAAATATCCCTTTGATTATCTCTTTTTCTTTGTTAATTGGAGTAGTTTTTTATTTCGTTAAAGGCGCCAATGTTCCAAAAGATTTGAAATTGGGAAAAGAACGCAATAGCAACTCAAAGATTGGCATATCAACTTCAAGTAATTTAGACGCACTAGATTCAATTTCTATTATTGGGGTTGGCGATATGATGCTAGGCACAAATTATCCATCTACGAGTTATTTACCAATAAACGACGGTAGAGATATTTTAACACCCGTAAAATATATTTTAGAAGACGCTGATATTACTTTTGGAAATCTAGAAGGTGTTATTTTAACAGAGGGTGGGACCGTTAAATCATGTTCAAATCCAGCTGTGTGCTACGCTTTTAGAATGCCCAATCACTATGTTAATTATTTCAAAGATGCTGGTTTTGATGTTTTAAGTGTTGCCAACAATCATGTGGGTGATTTTGGAGACGCTGGAAGGCAAAATACAGTAAAGGTATTGGATGAAGCGGGAATTAAATTCGCTGGTTTAATAAAATATCCATACACTATCTTTGAGAAAAACGGAATTAAATATGGGTTTTGCGCTTTTGCTCCAAATAATGGAACAATTAGCATAAATGACAGCAAAAATGCGGTTAAAATAGTGCAGCATCTTGATTCAATATGTGATATTGTTATTGCTTCTTTCCATGGTGGAGCAGAGGGGTCTTCGCACACTCATATTACACGATCTAATGAAATATTTCTTGGGGAGAATAGAGGTAATCCGTATGTATTTGCAAGAACCGTTATTGATGCTGGCGCTGATATTGTTTTTGGACACGGCCCACATGTAACTAGAGCCATCGACCTATACAAAGGGAAGTTTATAGCTTACAGCATGGGAAATTTTGCAACTTACGGAAGGTTTAATCTTAAAGGAGTGAGTGGTTTAGCTCCAATTATTAAACTATATGTAAATAAAAATGGCGAGTTTATGTCTGGCAAGATTTATTCCACAAAACAACTGGGGGAGGGTGGGCCAATTATTGATACAAATAACAGCGTATTGCAGGAAATAATAAATCTAACAAAAACAGACGTTCCTGAGGCGGCGATAACCATTAAGCCAAACGGTTTTATCCATAAGAAATAAGCGGCAACGAGAATAGATAAAGACTGTTTCAAAAGTCATTAATCGGGGCTTTTTAAAAATTTAACACTGGAGTTTACCCATGTTAATGAGGACATTAAATTTTTGAAGTAACGATGAGAAATGGGTTTTGCAACGGTCTTAGATAGTGTATAATACCATTTTATGGCACTTACAGCATAAATGAGAAATGGATTTTGCAATGGTCTTATGATGTAATTGAAAACCCATCTAGTTAGAGTATCGAGGTAGTATCCAACAAGTTTTTTACGTGATTCCGATGCGTTGGGTGAAAACATTTTCAGAATAATTCGATGAAAGTCTTTTCACAAATTGAGGTGACAAAAAAAGCACCCCTAAGAGTGCTTTCTAATTTTATTCTTAAAACTCTTACTTCTCTGTTGTCAAAGAAGCGAATAGAAACTCTCTATTCATTCTTGCAATGTTCTCCAAAGAAATTCCTTTCGGACATTCAATTTCACAAGCGCCTGTATTTGTACAGTTTCCGAATCCTTCTTCATCCATTTGACGAACCATATTTAAAACACGATCTTTTGCTTCTACTTTTCCTTGTGGTAATAATGCGTATTGAGAAACTTTCGCTCCAACAAACAACATTGCTGAACCGTTTTTACAACTAGCAACACATGCTCCACAACCAATACAAGCTGCAGCTTCAAATGCTTTATCTGCATCTGCTTTAGGAACTGGAATTGCGTTAGCATCCATCGTTCTACCAGAAGTATTTACAGAAACAAATCCACCCGCTTGTTGAATGCGGTCAAATGCACTTCTATCAACTACTAAGTCTTTAATGATTGGGAATGCCGCAGATCTCCATGGCTCAACGTAAATGGTATCACCATCATTGAACATACGCATGTGTAACTGACAAGTTGTAATCCCTGTATCTGGACCATGTGCACGGCCGTTGATGTACAACGAGCACGAACCACAAATTCCTTCACGACAATCGTGATCAAACGCTACAGGCTCTTTTTGTTCGTTGATTAACTGCTCGTTCAATTGATCTAACATTTCCAAAAAAGAACTGTCTGTGGACACATTATCCAACTTATAAGATTCCAAAGATCCTTTTACTTTCGCATTTTTCTGTCTCCAGATTTTTAACGTAATGTTTATTGTTTTTGCTGCCATATTTCATGTATTTAGGCACTAGTAATAAGCCGAAAGGCATTAGCTAGGCCATTATTTCAAACTTCTAATTTCTTTAAAAAAGCACTAATCATTTTTGATAGTTCAGTAATCTGATTCAATATTTCGTTATATCTTTTTTCATCTTTAATAAAACCTAATTCAAAAGCTAGCAATAATTGTGTTTCAACTTCGTAAAGGGATCCTCTCGCTATTTTAATGAACTGTATATAGCTTTTCGTTGAACCTCTTCCATAACCTTCGGCAATATTACTCGGAACTGAAACTGTTGCTCTTCGTAATTGTGAAATCAAACCAAAACGTTCATCGGCAGAAAAGTCGTTAGTCAATGTATAAACAGAAACTGAAATATCCATACCCTTCTTCCATATAAGCAAGTCTTTGTATGATTTTATTCCTTCCATTTTTTATTATCTTCAAACTAATAACTCTATAACTATTGCCTAATCAACTATTGCCTATTCCCACCTCAACTATTGCCTCTTTCACCCTTGCCTAATCCCTCTTTCAACTATTGCCTATTTATAATTCCTAGCCGCTATCTTAATAAACTCATAATTCAAATCTTCTTTGTGTAACTCCGCTTGAGTAACGTCCATTCCTTTGTATTCCCACGCTGCCACAAACTTAAAGTTTTCATCGTCGCGTAATGTTTCTCCTTCTTCATCTTGATATTCTTCACGGAAATGTCCACCACATGATTCGTTTCTGTTTAAAGCATCCACTGCCATCAATTGACCTAATTCTAAAAAGTCTGCAACACGCATCGCTTTATCTAATTCTGGATTTAATTCGTCAGCACTCCCAGGAACAAATACATTTTTGTAGAAATCCTCACGAATTTCAGCAATTTCAGCAATTGCTGCTTTCAATCCTTGTTCGCTACGACCCATTCCAACTTTATTCCACATTACCAAACCTAAACGTTTGTGGAAATGATCTACTGATTTTGTTCCTTTATTGTTCAAGAACATATCAATTTGAGATTTAACCGCGTTTTCAGCTTCTACAAATTCCGGAGAATCAGTTGAGATTTTACCTGTACGAATTTCATTCGCTAGGTAATCTGAAATGGTGTAAGGTAAAACGAAATAACCATCAGCCAAACCTTGCATTAAGGCAGAAGCTCCTAATCTGTTTGCTCCGTGATCTGAGAAATTCGCTTCACCTGTCACAAAACATCCTGGAATCGTACTTTGTAAGTTATAATCAACCCAAACGCCACCCATCGTATAGTGAACTGCTGGATAAATTTTCATTGGAGTTTCATATGGATTTTCATCAGTAATCTTTTGATACATTTGGAATAAGTTTCCGTATTTCTCACTGATCCATTTTTTACCTAATTCGATCATTTTCGCCTCAGAAGGATTGTGATCTCCCAAACCATAAGCAGCTTGTTTCCCTTTTGATTTTATCTCGGAAGCGAAATCCAAGTAAACACCTTCATTTGTATCATTTGCTTCGATTCCATGACCTTCATCACATCTTTCTTTAGCTGCACGAGAAGCAACGTCACGAGGAACCAAGTTTCCAAATGCTGGATATCTTCTTTCTAAGAAGTAATCTCTATCGTCTTCGGCGATTTGGGTAGGTTTCATTTTACCTGCACGAATTGCTTCTGCATCTTCTTTTTTCATTGGTACCCAAATTCTACCTGAGTTTCTCAATGATTCTGACATCAATGTCAATTTCGACTGATTGGTGCCGTGAACTGGAACACATGTGGGGTGAATTTGAACAAAACAAGGATTAGCAAAATAGGCTCCTTTTCTGTGAATTTTCCAAGCAGCTGACACATTACTTCCCATTGCGTTTGTTGACAAGAAATATACGTTTCCGTAACCTCCTGATGCAATTACAACTGCGTGTGCTGCATGTTTTTCTAATTCTCCTGTCACTAAGTTACGAGCAATGATTCCACGCGCTTTTCCGTCGATTTTAACTAAATCCAACATTTCGTGACGGTTGTACATTTTCACACGACCTAAACCAATTTGTCTTGAAAGTGCTGAATATGCTCCTAATAATAATTGTTGACCTGTTTGTCCTGCCGCATAGAACGTACGTTGAACTTGTGTTCCACCGAAAGAACGGTTGTCCAACAAACCTCCGTATTCACGTGCAAAAGGAACTCCTTGAGCCACACATTGGTCGATGATGTTACCAGAAACTTCAGCTAAACGATGAACGTTTGCTTCACGTGCCCTGTAGTCACCACCTTTAATTGTATCGTAAAATAATCGGTAAACTGAGTCACCATCATTTTGGTAATTTTTTGCTGCATTGATACCTCCTTGCGCTGCAATTGAATGTGCTCGTCTTGGAGAATCTTGGAAACAAAATGATTTCACATTGTATCCCATCTCACCAAGTGATGCTGCCGCTGCCGCTCCTGCTAAACCAGTACCAACAACAATAATATCGATTTTTGGTCGGTTATTAGGCGCAACCAAATTCATGTGATTTTTGTGATCTGTCCATTTGTCTGCTATTGGACCTGCTGGTATTTTTGAATCTAATTTTGACATAATCTTGTTTTTCCTATTTGTTCAAAAAAATGATGATTGGAATAATTGCAAAGGCTAAAGGCACTAACACCGCGAAACCTTTACCTGTGATCTTAATTAATGAATTCCATTTTGGATGATTTACTCCTAACGATTGAAAACCTGAAGCGAAACCATGCCATAAGTGGAAACCAAGAATTAACATAGAAAATGCATAGAAAATAACTGCAAACAAACCAGTTGACGAATCTCTGAAAAAAGACATTACAATTGTGTGTAAATCTTTATAACCTTCACCGATTTTAATGTTGGTTCCTTTGTAATACAATTCTGTTTTATTTTTTACATCAATGCTATTTGGATCAGCAGGAATTGGTTGCAAAGAAGGCGTGTGAGTGTAGTAAAATGTTTGTTCACCTGCACCCATATCTTGTTTTGATTCTAATTTATAGGTATGTAAAGGCACTTCGTCCGTAAATTTCATTTTCCACCAGAAATTAGCCATGTGTGTTGCGATGAACACCAAAATTAACGTTCCCAAAATCGCCATGTAACGCGCTGGAGTACTTGAATTTGCACTTGGATTATTATAAGTATAAGCTACAGGTCGTGCTTTTTTATTTTGGATTGTTAAAACAATACCATCAATTGCGTGAAAAATAATTGAAATATAAGTCAAATACGACAGTATCTTAATCGCAGGATTGTGGGTCATGAAATACGCATATTCATTGAACATCCTTTTGCCCGCTTCTCCCGGGACTAGTAATTGAAAGTTTCCTAATAAATGTCCTACTAAAAAGGTACAAAGAAACAATCCTGTTAATGCCATCCAATATTTCTTGGCAATGGAGGATTTTAATAGTGCTGAATTACTCATATATTAGTTTTCGTTTGATGTTTGCAAAGTTACTTTTTAGAACAATTGATTTGAATTTTGGTTCTTATTTAGAATTAATTTAGATAAGCTAAGTTAGTTTGCTCATTTTGAACACTTAATTCCACTTCAGCTCCAACGATTACAGCCCGATTATCGTCAATGTGACCAATTGGTGCATCAAATGCAATCGGAATTTTTGAAAAGGTAAAATGTTGAAGAATGATTTCTTCTAGTGTCATTCCAAAAGGCACTGCTGTATCCTTCATGTCGGTCATCCCACCAATTATTAGCCCTGAGATGCGATCTAGAATTCCGCTTTTCTTTAAAGCAAAAAACATTCTGTCAAGATGGTATAATTGCTCTGATAAGTCTTCTAGAAACAGAATATTTCCCTCGAAAAAGTAAGCGTCATTTGTTGCGATAAGACTGTAAAGAATACTCAAATTTCCGCCAATTAATTTTCCAGTGGCTTTTCCAATTTGATTATGAGGAGTTGTTTTCCAAGTTAAATTAGGTTTTTCACCTGTAATGGAATCAACTAATGTTTGCAAAGCAGCATTTGAATTCGTTTGGAAATTGAGCGGCATCGTCCCATGCACACTTTGAATTCCCAATTTAAATAATCGGTGATGAAAAACGGTAATGTCGCTAAATCCTATCAACCATTTCGGTTCGCGCAACATATTCGCCCACTGCAATTGATCGACGATGCGAACACAACCATAACCTCCACGTGCACACAAAATAGCTTTCGTCTCCGGAAGATCAATTCCTGCTTGTAGGTCGGCGGCTCTTTCCGCATCTGTTCCAGATAAATAATTATAGGTACCCAAACAATGCTGCGCTATTTCTATGCGATAACCTAAGTTTTCCAAATAGCTTTGAGCGAAATAAACGAATTCAGCTTCGATTGCTTTTGCGGGAGCGGTGATGTAAATTAAATCTCCTTTTTTTAATGGTGCGGGTTGAATCATATTGATTTATCTTGAATGAATAACTCGGCAATTCTCAAATCATTAGGTGTTGTGATTTTGATGTTTTCTTCGTTTCCCTCAACCAAGTGAATAGCAACACCCTTTCCTTCCACCAAACTTGCATCGTCGGTGATGCGCTCGTGAAATGCTTGCTGATAAGCTTCTTTTAAAACCGATGCATGAAAACATTGTGGGGTTTGAATCAATTTGAATTCATTGCGATTGACTGCATGCGATGTTCCGTTTTCTAGTTGACGCATTGATTCTTTGATGCCTAAAACTGGTACAACAGCTGCGTGATTTTCTAAAGCTTCGAAACAATTCTTCAAAGTTTGGCGACTTACCAACGGACGCACACCATCGTGAACAGAAATATATTTTCCAGAACAAAATTCAAGCGCATTTTGAATGGAATGGTAGCGTTCTTCTCCGCCTGAAATTACTTGATTAGGAATTTTACAATTATTTTTCTCCAAGATTTCATTCCAATAACTTTTCCAATCTTCAGGCAAAGTGATGAACAATTCCATACTTGAATCAAAGTGATAAAACAACTCTAAAGTGTGCAAAAGAATTGGTTTTCCGCAAATTTCAATGAATTGTTTGGGGATTTCGCTTTCCATGCGTTTTCCAATTCCTCCTGCAGTGATGATGATAGAATGTGTTACCATGATTCAAAGATAAGGAAAAGGTGGACAGTTGGAGAAACCAAAGATTACTCAAACTAATTTTTAGTCTAAAACAAACAATATCAATTTTCTTCTTGAAAAAATTAACTACCATTATTTTTTTAGAGTACTTGAATAGCAGATTAGTTCATTATTAGAAATGATACCTGGTATTAATTGTAAAAGAGTTATTGAAAAAAAACGTTTTTCAAGATTTAATAAAACTACAACTCCAGAAAAAATAGGCACATTGATTCAATCATTCAATACTGAAAAGCTTTGTTTGTCAACGATTTAAATTTCAAAACTTACAAGATTGTCAAGAAACTATGACACAATGGGAAAAAATCTGAAATTTTTAGAGAATTAAAGATGCCTTAATGAATAAATCACCAAAACAAATCCTTGAGCCGAATGCTTTTAAAGTTGACCCAAAATAGATCTATTAAAATAAAAATCATGTTCAAATAATTGATTTTAAGACTATAAGTTATAAAAAAGTAGTGTCAATAAAATTCATAATTATTACTTTTGTTAAAATTTTATGATTTATGAAAAATATTTTTCTTCTCTTACTTGGTTTTGCAAATTTTGCATCTGCACAAATTTTTCCAACTGCCCAATTGAATTATTTAGAAACAAAAATAAATGGCACTTTTCCAGTATATGCTCAAAGTAGACTCGTTAACATTTCCAAAAATGGTGGAGTACCTTCATCTGAATTAATTATAAATCAACAAGAGTTAACTGAAAAAAATAATTCGTCTTTTTCAATTAAGCCAGATCATGGTTTTTCTTGTTTTGGAATTGGATGGGTAAGTCAAGAAATAAATCCAAATCTTGAGAAATATACTGTTTTTTTTCGAACAAAAAATCAGAATGGTCAATGGACTGAATGGAAGGAAATGGCTGCTGAAGTCGGACCAAATGAAACTCCCACTCAAATGGTTTGGACGGACGCAATTTTCACCACGGATGCAACCACTCATCAAGAGATTGATCTGATTGTTAATTTTCCTGTTACTCCAAAAGAAATTAAAGTTCATTTGTTTGACGGAAACTTTAAAACACAGGAAGATAACTTAATAAAAAAGGATTCTATTGTTTCAAATCAGAAAAATACTGATTGTCCTGCATTACCAACAATGATAACACGTGCCCAATGGTGTGGAGGTTCGGCCTCATGTGCACAAGTAACAACTTCATATACTCCAACATATATTAATCCAACGCACGTTGTTATCCATCATGGAGCATCTCCGGACACGTATACTTCTGGTCAAACAGTTGTTCAATCCTATTATAATTATCATGTAAATACACTTGGTTGGACTGATATTGGATACAATTATTTAGTGGATAAAAATGGTAATTTTTTTCAAGGTAGACACAATCCAAATATTGACAATTCAGATGTTCGAGGCGCTCATGCTGGAGATGCTAATAGTGGATCAATTGGGATTAATTTCCCGGGAAATGCCGATGTTACTATTGCCACAACTATTCAGATGCAGCGAGTTTCTGAAATATTGGCGTGGTGGTTTGATAAAAAGGGGTGGGATCCATTATCTTCTGCATCCATGCAAACTCAAGCTTATGGAGTTTTAAACTTACCACGTATTAATGGTCATAAAGATGTTGGACAAACTGCTTGTCCTGGAAATAACTTGTATGGTAGATTAGGGAATTTGAGAAATGATGCAAAACAAATAATTACAGCTTGTAATTTGTGTTTGAATCCTACCAATTTGCTTGCTTCTTCTATTACTAGTTCTTCGGCATCCTTAAATTGGGGGGCAGTGCAAAATGTTGTTTCTTATACTATTCAATACAAAGCAGCCAATTCAACATCTTGGATTACAACAACATCCAATTCAAATTCTAAAGTGATTTCAGGTTTGTCCTCTTCAACTAGTTATCAATTTAAAGTAATGAGTAATTGCAGTGCATCAAGTAGCTCTTATTCAACTGTACAAACTTTTACAACACTTGCCCCTCCTCCTGTATTTGTTACTTTAGGAAATGGAACTACAGCCTATTCTGGGCACCCATATTCTAGCTCCTACATGGATGAGCGTTCACAATACATCATTACTAAAAGTGATTTATTAGCATCAGGGTGGACTTCACAAACTCCGATGCTACATTCTATTGCTTTTCAAGTTTCTACTCCAAGCTCAACTACATTGAGTTCATTTACAATTCGAGTTGCTCATACTACTTCGGCAAGTTATTCAAATGGGAGTTTTATTTCTGGCACCTCTTCAGTAACAACCTACACAGGCTCAGTTACAACTATTAATGGATGGAATACATACACATTTAGTAATCCATTTAATTACAACCAAACAATGAATTTGTTAATAACAGTATCATTTAATAATAATGTCGTTGGAACTAATTCAATTGTTCAATCAACGATTTTATCGACTTATAAGTCGCTTTTCAAAAGAGATAACTTAACTAGTTCTACCATTGCATCAACTGCAGTAGGAACACAAAGTTATTATCGCCCTAATATGCGATTTAAATTTGGCCCCACTATGGTAAGCGGTATTAATTCAATGCAAGTACAAAATGAAGATGAAGATTTTGTGCAAATGCTAGAAAAAAAATCTTTAGTAGTTTACCCAAATCCAATGGGAATAACCAAGAGAATTATGTTTACATATGACGAAACAAGTAATCAACCGTATCAAGTTCTTGTAATAGATCAAATGGGACGCGTCGTATATTCATCCGAGAATGTGTTTTTGAATGAATTTGAAAATAGTATTGAACTAGATAAAGAACTACAACAAGGAAATTATATGTTAAGAATTCAAAATACAGAAGAATTAATCAATGAACGATTTACTGTTTTTGGTGATTAGTTTTAATGGATTTAGCTGGTTTTTCTAAGGTTAAGAAGCGCTATCTTATAAAAGAAATACTTTAATAAGTAAGCGTTTTTTTTTATTACTTAATGCATGAAAAATTGAGAAAAAGTCATTTTTTGTAGATTACTTCTGTTGCCATATCTGTTCTGCTAAAACCTTGTTCGATTAAAACAGTTCCTATTTGCTCTGATGTTGGAATACCTTTAATTAGTTGAAATAATTGCAAATTATCACGATACCAAGCTTTGACAGATATGTATTTGTTGTTGATTAAAACGAGGTGTTTTCGGTAGGGACGTAGTATGGTTATGTGTTTTTTGTGTTTTTAATTACAAAATAATGAATTGGTAACCCAACAAAACATGGCTGATGAGTTGGGAATTACCGTTGCAGCGTATTCAAATTTGGAGCGAGGAGTAACTGAAATTTCTATCAATCGGCTGTTTAAAATCGCTGAATTGTTAAAGGTGCCTGTTTCTGTTTTTTTAACTGTTGAAACAGAAAACATTAACCCAAAAATAGATACATCGAACTCCTCAATCTCAGATAAATACATTAGTCAACAACTGTATTTAGTCATTCAAGAAGTTAAACATTTAACCGATGAAATGAAAAAAATGAAGGAACAAATAGAAAGCCTTTCTAAAAAGAAGCACAAATAATTGTCCTAGTATTCTGCTTGTTCTTTTAGAAATTTATAATCTTTAATTGATTTGAGGTCTTTTGCTATTGAATTTAAATTAATAAATTCTATCAGCAGCATTCCTAAGAACAATAAGAAAGCACTAGTTGTGGTGAAAGAAAATCCCTCTTTTAAAAGATGTATATAAAATACATATCCAAAAACTATTACAAAAGGGCTAACTAATAAAGCCATTACAATATTGCGAACAATTAATTTTACGTACTCTTCTATAATTTCTTGATACTTGCTTTTCATAATTTCTAAATTTTAAGTTATTACAATTCCAATCCCTAAATCCTGATTTAAGGGCACTCTTCAAAACAATAAAAATTCTAAATATAGAAGCAGGTTAATAATCACTTCTGTGATTAGCTTCCCAAATTTCTGCTCCAGTTCTCGTGTCGTATGGCTTTATGTTTGCTTGATGATTATAATAAATTGCAATCGATAAAAATGTATTTATCCAAAAAAAGACAAAGTACTTTCCAAAATGACCTTTTATATACCATGCTAAAAAAACAAATGCTAAATAAATCATTGCAATACCCTTGAAAAGGTTAAATAAACTTTCTAAAAATTTCATTTTCTAATAGATTTAAAGTTGCTACTCATTTTATAAAAAAAACCGCTCCTAAAACAATGTCATTAGTCAAACTCTTCTAACATTTCAGAAACAATTTCAAAAAGTAGTTTGTCTATCTTTTTATTTGATTTAAACAATAAACATAAGTTCGTGAGTGAAACCAGACACAAAAACATCGAAAGACTTGCAATGGTTACCATAGATAATCCTTCAATAAGATAATTGTAAGTTACAATACAGACTTCAGCTATTATTAAAGCATACAAAATATAAGACAACTTTTTGTAATGCAAAATTGATTTTTCAAAATCTTCAATTTGTTCTAGATCCGCGTTTTTCATATGTTTAATTTTTAAGTTAATACAAATCCACTCCCTAAATTCTAATTTAAGGGCACTTTCAAATCCAATAAAAATTCTAATTACAAAGAGGTGGGTTAAAAATCGTTTCTGCGATTAGTTTCCCAAAATTTTAGCTCCAAATTTATTATCGTAAGGTTTTTGTCTTTGAAACTCAAAATAACCTGTATTTACTGTGATAAAAAAAAGCTAAGGTTATTAATGCAGTATCAAAAAAAGGTTACAATAAACTTTCTTAAAACCTGATGAAAATAAGTATATTAATTTTTTTTCAATTTTCCAAATTAATAAGTCACTTTTTTCTAAAATTGATTGAAAACCCTTGATTTTTAATATTTTTTAAAAAAACATTCATTTTGATTAGATATTAATCTTTTAAAAAAGTTGTAAAAAAGAATAAAATGTATAAAATCGCTTCTTTATATTTGAAAAATCTAGAAATAAGCACTACAGTTCATCTGTAAAGTTTTTAACCAGAAACTGACTTTTTGAAGCCAGACTGGTTTGGTATTCACCTTAAAGACTTTATAAAATGAACTATTTACCAGTTACAAAAATCAAAACAAATCGCTACTTATTTCATGCAACTCATCCTGCTTGTAGAGAAGGAATTTTAAAATGGGGATTATTAGCTAATGAAAAAGATTATTCAATAATCCCTAATGGAGTATATGCGCATAATTTATTATCAAAACCAACTTATGATTGGTATCCATTTGTTTTAATTGGAGATTATGATGATGAATTAGGTACTATTTATGGAAATGAACCTTTAAGATTATATGATTATTGGAGAATTGATACCCATCAAATTAATAATGAATGGTTTATTGATTACGCAGCAAGAGGAGATTTTAAAATTTTATTGGGTTATGATCCAAAAACGATGTATGTATATACAAATAAAGATGTGTCTCTTCGTGCGTTGACGTTATTTCGTTTTCAAAACGAAGAAACGTGGGAATTTAAAGGAGAAAAAGGGGCAATTCATTATAGAGGAATTGATGAGTTTAGACCATATACTGAATGATAGAAAAATGAAAGAAACAAAAGAAGAACTGTTTTATTGTAAGTACAATGAAATAGGAATACCCTTGTATTATTTTGATTTTGAGCCAAACACTTGTTTTTCATTATTTGAAACTTCTTTTTTTAGTGATAAAACTGAAGGCTATTTTGAGCGAGCGATTACTTATGCACGCTCTAGCGTGGTTGAAGATTATCCGTTTGAGAAAAAACATTTTTTTGAATTACTGGAGTTAGATAGTGAATTATTCATCCATTTCCATCCAAAGAATGTACATGATTTCATTCCTGAACGCTACATTCTAAATGGCATGTTAAATGAAAAACTGTTTAAAACAGAACTGCATTTTATTAAAAAACTACAACGAGGTGGACGTTTTGCCAGTGAAGAAATTGCAGGTATAATGCTAAGTAATTTAGTGAATGCAATGGGTATTGTAGCTTTTGAAAAATTATTCTGTGTGCTGATTCCGATTCATAAATTGGTGTTCTTTAATACGATTTTTGAAGTACTTGCAAAAAACGAAACGCTTTATCTATCTGATTTTGTGACTGAACAGTTTTACTCCTGCACCATTGGGATTTATAACCTTTACTTCTATAAAGATGAAAAAGGAGTTTACTCTTGTTGGTTGAAGGAGGTTGGGGAATCTTGAAAATTAATAAATTATTATAATTTCGGTTTTTTGCCTCTTTTCTTATTCATTAGTGGGTAAGATAAATTATTTCTATCCAAAAAATCATAAATTTCATTTTCAATAATTGCTGGATTTTCATCTAATAGACAATAAACAAAATATTCGCTAATATTATTAGCTTCCATTTCTTTTATCCAATATAAAGCTCTTCTTACATCATTAGATACTACATTATTGATTCGACCATTTAATCCCTGACTTAATTTTTTGCCAGTCTTTGTGTATCCACCTGCTTTTCCAAAATATACGAGAGTTAATTTTCTATTATTAAAGTTGAAAACCAAGTGAGAATTTTCATTGTTTAAATCTTCCAAACAAAAGACTAAATATAGTCCCGAATCATTAGGGATTTTTTCAGTCACATTCTTTAAATGCTTTGTTGGTTCTGCACTAGATTTTGAAAATTCAAAACTTAAATCATCTGCAAGAATTTTATAAATTATTTGTTCCATATTAAATTTTATTTTATTTTAAATATAATGCACGCTCACAGAAGAACATCCTGGATAGCGCTCTTTACAAAATATTGCTGCCTGATTGGGTGAGTTAGCATAAAAAGTATCTTTCATATGCCTTCCATTTAAAATAAATTTTACTGTGTAAAGTTTCATAATTGTTTAGATTTATTTGATCAATTTTAAACTATATTGTTTCTAAAAAATGCCAAGTTTGCGCCATTTTCATTTACCCATCTATTAAATAAAGTTTCAATCCTGGGCCCTTTACCCAATCCCATCCCAGTAGGACTGTGTAATCGTGAACAATAAATGTTGTTATCTGAGCAAAATGATTCGATTAATCGCATTTGAAATTCAAATGTATTACCTTCCGGATTAATTTGTGTTAATTTACCTAGCTTTGTAAAAAAAACGGCTTCAATATTCTTTTCTCCAATAAATTCAATGATATTTTCAGTATTCCATTTAAGTTGATGAAAGCTCTCAATATCATCATCATTTACTGTTGAGATAAGTGATATGTGTTTTTGATTAGTTAGTTCAGCATCATTTATACAAAGTAAAATGTCGGTTATCCCGATGCTGTGGGATTTTAAATATTCGATTTGGGCTTCAGTATCTGACTTTTCTATAGCTCTCTTACCACTTAATAACGGAAGCACATCCCAAAAATAGTTTTTTCTTCTCTGATAGAAAAAATTTGCAGTATTATTTTCATGATATGCATTTTCGGGATTAAACGTTCCAATAATTAGTGTTTTGCATTTCCATAATGGTAATAATTCTTTAAAATCTTTAGAGTCTGAAAATTTGTGTTTACAAGGCATCTTTTTTTATATTTAAGTTTAAAAGTATATAATTTCCGTTATCGTATTGTTAAAAGTGAATTATTAATTTAACCTTCACACCCATTCCAAAAAAACACAAATCTTCCACCTTATCCCATGAAAAGTAAACTCTTTTTTTGTTAAGTATCTCATGCTAGTTGTTTTTTATCAATAGACTCACTCCACCGCATTGCTAAATCAATCAGTTCTTCTTTTTTAGCAAGAGGAGCTAACCACCTTTCTGGTATTTCTTTTTTCCCTCCATTCAATGTGTAAAGCGCACCCGTAAGCGCAGCGTTGGTATCGGTATCTCCACCAAAACTCACAGCGTACCAAACTCCCATTTCATAACGATTGTACTTCATAAAACAATGTAAAACCAAAATCAATGAATCAACCACATATCCAGAATTGGACAATTCTTCTTTTGGAATACCTTGTGGTCTTGTAAAAATGTTTTCAAAGTGATGCATTTCATTTTTTGTTTCTTCTTTAGAATTTAAAAATGGCCTAACAGATTGAAGCATTCTACTATAAATAATACTCTTACTTCCTGTATCGTCTTTCCAAATTTTCTCTGCTAACTCGAGGTAAATAAAACAAGCAATCGTACAACGAATATGTCCATGTGTAATAATAGAAACTCGCTGGATAAATTCAAATTTCTCATCCATGTTCATTTTCATTGTGTACGGCAACAAAGGTAAAACGCGCATGAGAGAACCATTTCCACAACTGTATTCATTATTTGTTGAAGAAGCTGTCAAATCACCTGTTTCTTCGTATGCCTTTAATGCTACTAGTGTGGTATTACCAATATCGAAAACTTCACCTCGAGCTGTCCAGAAATTTTCATTTTTCCATTTCAAGAAATTATCGGCCATGGTTTCTGTTGTTCCATCCTTTATGAGTGCTTCAATTGTGCAACACATCATAGAAGTATCATCTGAAAATGTTCCTATAGGTTGATCATAAGTTCCATTCCCTTGCATTTCATCGGAATACTTAAATTCTATTTCGTCTGCTTCTAAAAATTCAAATGGAACACCTAGTGCATCCCCTACAGCAAAACCAAGGATGATAGCATTTGTTAGCTTAATGTTTAGCATGATAATTAATTGAGTAATTAAAATTTATTTCTATAGTTTTATTAATATTCCTTTTTGTACATCAACCAGACATTACTATATTTTACCTCACCTTATAGTTAAAAATTAGACAATAAAATGAGTAGCCAAATTCTATAATTGGCACAGAAGGAATTTGAATAAATTAACTGATAGATTTAAATATATTAATTTAATTCGAGTAAAAAAAGTATTTTATTTGATTATTATTAATCAATACTTAAAACACAATTTTTTTAAAATACAAATTTTCATTGCCAGCTTTCAATAAATGCCATCTGCTCTAATGTTTCAGGTGAGTTTCTGTGTGCAATATTTGTATTCCTTTTCAAAAAATTAATGAAGTCTAACACTTCGCTATTTGAACATATTCCCTCGTTAACTAAAAAACAACCAACTGTCGTTCCAGTTCTTCCTATACCTCCCCAACAATGAATATACAACGTCTGCTCATTCAATAGGCATGTTTGAATATGTGTTAAAATATCAGCCATAAATGCTCTTTCTGGAATACCTAAATCTACAATTTCAAAGCGGTTTATGGTTATTTCGACCTTGTTTATATTTGCTATTTCTTGTAATTCCAGGGTATAATCTACAAGTTTTTTGCCGTTGAAATCAAATTCTTCACTTTCCATTAGGTTGACAATTGATTGAACACCTGAATGAATTAATCTCTTTAATTTTTGGATTCTTTCTTTTTTTAGTCTAGAGGATGGAATTTCTCCCGCCATTAAAAAACCTGGTATAATCCAATACGATCTATCAAAAGGAAGTGGATAAATCGATTCATCTCCTAAAAGAATGGAATTAATAGTAGCCTTTCCATATTTTTGGTTATCAGCAATTTTTAATGAATCAACTCGCGATGCTATTGATAAAGATAATCTATCATACTCCATTTTTAAGTTTAGGTCAACATCCCCAACTTTTTTTGCCTCCTCTATTTTGTAGTTGATAAATAGGAATCTTGCTACCAAATACATTAAATCCAAAAAATTCTGATTTTCTTTTTTCAATTGGCTATGTTTTTGATGACGTTTTTAAAGCTGTAAAATGGTTATTTGTAAGAGGGTAACGAAACATAGGTGCATACCCTTTTCGGGGCTTGTGCGCTGTTAGGCATAGTTATTTTAAAAGTGATTCAATTGTCTTATCTAAGTCATTTACAGTAGTCGGCCCTAAGCCAGTAATATAGTATGAGATTACTGAATTCGCATCTATTATTATATGGGTTGGATAAGAATTTACGTTATATATTCCTGCTGCCTTACTACCTTCAGCAATTATTTTGTATTTAAAGGTTTTTGTTTTTAAAAAACTCACAATTTTCGATTTCTCATTAGTAGCAAAACCAAGAAAAACGACTTCTTTTCCTTTATATTTTTCAACTAGGTCATTTAGCTCTGGTATTTCCATTACGCATGGTTTGCATTCAACGAACCAAAAATTAATAACAATCACTTTTCCTTTTAACTTTTTAAGCGAATACTTATTACCGTAAATATCTTTTACTGAAAATGGGAATGCCTCACTTCCAATTAATTCACTTTTATTTTGTCCGGAATTTTGCATATTAGTTTGCATTTGCTTCATTTGCTCTTTCTCAAGGTCTGTTGCTTTTCTTAACAAGAACGCTTTTACTACCTTATTACTGTTAATATAAGGCTCTGGAATATAATCACCCGACATCATTATTTTTATAAAATCACCCTCTTTGATCAATACAAAATTTTCATAATACATTGGAGTAGTTAAAGGATCTAACATCATTGGCGTACCAGAATCAATATCGCCAGGTTCTGCCTTTTTTAAACTATTAAATAGTTCAGGTTTTACAATTAATGAATCTTTCGATTCATTTTTTACTTGAGTGTTTGCAATATTTATAAACGTTATTATTGCAAGCATAGTCGCTAATAATTTGTTTGTCATTTTACTTTGTTTTTAGTGTTTTACGATTTTAATAATTATGCCTACCTTCTTAATTACCCCAACTCTCCCACCAACGAAGTTGTCAATAGAACTTTGATTTCTTCCAGAGAACAATTTAACCCAACTAAATATTGCAATTTAGTCAAAGCCGCTTCGGTGGTTAGATTTCCGCCACTGATGACACCAACTTTTTGAAAGAAAGAAGATGTTTGATAAGTTCCTTGTTTGACAGCTCCCGAACTACATTGCGTTACATTCAAAACCAAACCTCCCGATTGAATATAGTCGGTAATATATTCTTGTAAGGTTGCATCACTTGGAGCGTTTCCGGCGCCATACGTTTCAAGAACAATTGCTTTTGTGTTTTGCGTATCGAACAAACTTTTATACAATTCAATAGGAATCCCTGGGAATAATTTTATTAATCCAATTTGCTTTGAAAATGCTGTCTGCACTTGAAGCGACGGCAAAGCACTGCGAAACAAACGGTCTTTTGCGTAATCGATATTCACTCCAGCAACTGCCAGCTCAGGATAATTGGGTGATTGAAATGCTTCAAATTGATTGGCTGAAATTTTGGAACAACGATTTCCTCTATACAAGGAATATTCGAAATAAACTCCCACTTCTTGCACAATCGCTTCGTTGTTTTCGTCGTAAGCTGCGGCAATTTCAACTGCGGTGATTAGATTTTCTTTTCCATCTGTGCGAATGGTGCCAATTGGTAATTGCGAACCGGTTAAAATCACAGGCTTTTTCAAACCTTGCAACATAAAACTCAGTGCTGAAGCCGTAAATGCCATTGTATCAGAACCGTGTAGTACCACAAATCCATCGTAGGAATCATAGTTTTTTTCAATGATTTCAGCGATTTCTTTCCAGTGTTCGAAATTAATTTCTGAAGAATCGATTGGTTTTTCGAAGCTGATGCTTTTTAACTTTAAGTTCAAACGCTCTAATTCTGGGACGTGGTCGTAAATGTATTCGAAATCAAAACTTCGTAACTCGCCCGTTCGTTGATCTTTAATCATTCCTATAGTTCCGCCAGTATAGATGAGAAGGATGTTGCGCATGATTATTTGTTTTTAAATCTTTCCAACTGAAACAACTCCATCGCAGTTTTACTTGTAATTTCAGCAATGTAATCTGTTGAAACTTGATAAATATCTGACAATTTCTCAGCTACGTATTTGACGTATGAACTTTCGTTTCTTTTTCCACGAAAAGGCATAGGTGTTAAATATGGCGCATCGGTTTCTATGACTAAATGTTCCAAGTCGATTTTATTAAGCAGTTATGCTAAATTCGAGTTTTTATAAGTTACCACGCCACCGATTCCAAGTTTAAAACCTCCGTAATTCAAAATGTGACGGGCAATTTGTTCATGACCTGTGAAACAATGAAAAACACCTTTTAAAGATTCATCATTCATTTCGTCCAAAATTTCCAAAATTTCAGGAAAGGCCTCTCGTGCATGAATTGCAATCGGTAATCCCAATTCTTTTGCCCAAGAAACTTGTCGTCTGAAAGCAATTTTTTGTGCTTCGATAAAGGTTTTATCCCAATACAAATCCATTCCAATTTCGCCAACTGCACAATACAATTTTGGATTTTGAAACAATTTTTGCTCCATCAAATCCAATTGTTGCTCCCAATCTTCTTTGACATAAGCGGGATGCAAACCCATCATTTGAATACAATGCGGATAATTTGCTGCAACCTCCTCCATTTTCGGAATACTTTCAATGTCGATATTGGGAAGCAAAATATAATTTACGGAAGCATCTGAAGCTTTTTGAATCATCGCTGAACGATCTTCATCAAATTCTTCAGCGTATAAATGCGCGTGTGTGTCGATTAACATTAAAAAAGGGATATACTTAAGCCAAATTGAAATGGATGTAGTTTCACACTTTCGCGGCTTTTGAAAAGTGAGTTAAATTGATAAGAGCCAAATAAAGCTAGACCTCTTGTTCCTGCACGAAAGTGAACCCCATAACTCAATAAACTTCTATCGCTTAACTCTTTTGTAAAATACTCTTTTTCACCTTCTGATTTGGTCAAAAATACTTGATTTAAAAACGGTTGAATTCCTACATTAGCTCCAATAATAAATTTAAAGCGACTCCATTTTTTGGAAGCAAAACGCAATTCTAACGGTAGGTAAAAACGGTGTGCTTGAATAGCGTTGTGGTTATAACTATCTAAAGTTGATTTATTCGCAAGAATGACCACATTAGAATTTGCCTCAATCAACTTTCTATTTGTCGACACATTAGAAAAAGCATATGCAAAGCCCCAACCGAACGAAAGCGATTGATATTTTTTTGAGCGCACATCAAACATGAAATTAGTATTGATGCCGATTGAATTCCATCGGTTTTCAAAAGGCGACACTGCTCCCAACCAATCATTGTAGGTAACATCAACAATTAATCGGTCGTATTTTCGATTATCAGCATCTTTCAAAGGACGCAACCCTGTGAAATACCACAAAATCCCCGGTCTATGGCGCGAAATCAAATCAGGATCCTGTTGAGCCTCAAAGGATTTCCAAAGAATTAAAAAAAGTAATAAGATTCTATTTTTCATTTTGTTCTGCTAGCTTTTTTTCCCAATTCCAAGCGTCGATTACAGCATTTTTAATAGTTAAATTTGCTTGCCAACCCAATACATTTTTAGCCTTCGTTGCATTTGCAAAGATTTCAGTTACGTCACCCTCTCTTCTTGGACCAAAAGCCCAATTCAATTTTTGCCCTGTTTCTTTCTCAAACGCTTGAATTATTTCTAAAACACTTGATCCTTTTCCTGTACCAACATTTATGGTTTCAAGACAACCTGTTTGTGATTCTAAAAAAGAAATTGCTTTTACATGGGCTGCAGCTAAATCAACAACATGAATATAATCACGAATACATGTCCCATCAGTAGTTGGGTAATCGTTTCCAAATACGGTGAGTTTTTCTAGTTTTTCAATAGCTGTTTGTGTGATGTATGGTAGCAAATTATTAGGCTTTCCTAGAGGAAACTCTCCAATTAATAAACTTTTGTGAGCGCCAACAGGATTAAAATAACGTAAATTCATCATTTTTAATTGAGGATTTGCTCTAAAAGTATCTTCAATTATTTGTTCACCAATCCATTTTGTCCAACCATAAGGAGAATTGGGAAGATTTTTTGGCGATTCTTCCGTCATTTCTTTAATTCCTTTTGGTTCACCATAAACTGTACAAGAAGAGGAAAATACAAAATTCTGAACATTAAATCCAATCATTTTACTCAACACATTTACCAAGCCTTGTAGATTGTTTTGGTAATATTTCAAGGGTTCAAGAACTGATTCACCAACTGCTTTGTGCGCTGCAAAATGAATAACTCCGTCAAATTTATATTGTTGAAAAATGGTTCTCAATGCTTCATCATCACAAACGTCAGACTCAATAATTTCTGGAGTTTTACCTAAAATTTTTGTTAATCCATCAATAACTACACGATTTGCATTTCTAAAATCATCTAAAATAATAGGTGTATAACCATTTTCAACGAGTGAAACAACAGTATGTGAACCAATATATCCAGCGCCTCCTGTAACAAGAATGTATTTTTCCATAATTCAAATTTAAGTAATCATTAGCTTTTGAAAGCGATTTTAACTTTTTCTTTTTACATTTTAAAAATTGATAACTTATGAATGTGTGTATCCGCAATCGTACCGGTAAAAGATCTTGGTAAGAAATGGTTCGCGTTCTCGAAATTGGATAATAAAATGTTGGAGTTCGTTTTAGGGCGATTGATTGAAAATTAAGACTAAAAAAATCACTTTTCTTTCAAAATATCCACCAAATCATATTTCATGAAAGGATAAATTTTCCTAACTTCAATTAAACTATGAAGAATGAAATCATTTTATACCGCCCAAACGAATTAGCTGAACATATTGAAGTTCGGATTGATGAAGACAATGAGACTTTTTGGCTTTCATTAAACCAAATATCATCTCTTTTTGATAGAGATAAATCAGTTATTTCAAGGCATTTAAAAAATATCTTTAATGATAAGGAATTGAATAGAAATTCAGTTGTTGCATTTTTTGCAACAACTGCTACAGATGGAAAAAAATACAATGTAGAACACTATAACCTTGACGTGATATTATCTGTTGGGTATCGTGTTAATTCTAAAGTTGGAATCCAATTCCGAATTTGGGCGAATGGAGTATTGAAAGAATACTTACTAAAAGGTTACGCTGTCAATAACCGAATGAATCGTTTAGAGGACAATTTGGAACATATTAAAAACAAAGTAGATCAAATTGAACTTCAAGTAAATTCTCATCTAATTCCCACCCAAGGCGTTTTCTTCGACGGACAGATTTTCGATGCATACGAGTTAATGTCGCGGATAATTCGTTCGGCCACTAAAGAAATCATCCTGATTGACAATTACATCGATGAAACCGTGTTGACACATCTCGGTAAACGCACTGAAAACGTGGCAGCTATCATTTACACCAAATCAATTTCAAAAACCTTAAAACTTGACCTTGAAAAACACAACAACCAATACCCGCTTATTCAACTCCAAGAACTTCGAGATAGCCACGACCGCTTCCTCATCATTGACCGCAAAGAACTGTATCACGTTGGCGCATCCTTAAAAGATTTAGGCAAGAAATGGTTTGCGTTCTCGAAATTGGATAATAAAATGTTGGCGTTTGTTTTAAGTCGGTTATTGGAAAATCAAGCATAAAAAAATCACTTTCCTTTCAAAATTTCTACTAAATCATATTTCATGAAAGGTTAAAATCCCCTAACTTCAAGTAAACTATGAAGAATGAAATCATTTTATACCGCCCAAACGAATTAGCTGAACATATTGAAGTTCGGCTTGATGAAGACAATGAGACTTTTTGGCTGACCCAAGAACAAATTGCTCAAATATTTGAAAGAGACAGAACTGTAATTTCTAAACATTTAAAAAATATTTTCAAGAATCAAGAATTAGATGAAAAAGTGGTTAGTGCATTTTTTGCACATACCACTCAACATGGCGCTGTTCTTGGAAAAACTCAAAAAAAGAATGTTAAATACTACAACCTTGATGTAATATTATCTGTTGGATATAGGGTTAACTCTATAAAAGGTACTCAATTCCGAATTTGGGCAAACCGAGTTTTAAAAGAATACTTACTAAAAGGTTACGCTGTCAATAACAGAATGAATCGTTTGGAAGACAATTTGGAAAGTATCAAAAATAAAGTTGATCAAATTGACCTACAACTTAACTCCCAATTAATTCCCACCCAAGGCGTTTTCTTCGACGGACAGATTTTCGATGCATACGAGTTAATGTCGCGGATAATTCGTTCGGCCACTAAAGAAATCATCCTGATTGACAATTACATCGATGAAACCGTGTTGACACATCTCGGTAAACGCACTGAAAACGTGGCAGCAATCATTTATACCAAATCAATTTCAAAAACCTTAAAACTTGACCTTGAAAAACACAACAACCAATACCCGCCTATTCAAATTCGTGAACTTCGCGAAAGCCACGATCGCTTTCTCATCATCGACCGCAAAGAATTGTATCACATTGGTGCATCCTTAAAAGATCTTGGAAAACGGTGGTTTGCATTCTCGAAATTGGATAATAAAATGTTGGAGTTCGTCCTTGGTCGATTGATTGAAAATCAAGCCTAAAAAAATCACTTTCCTTTCAAAATTTCTACTAAATCATATTTCATGAAAGGATAAAATTCCCTAACTTCAAGTAAACTATGAAGAAAGAAGAAAAATTCCATTAGTATTTACAGAACAAGGTGTTGCTGGATTATCAGGTGTTTTAAAAAGTGAACAAGCTGCTCAAGTGCATGTTGCAATTATGCGTCCATTTGTCTCGATGCGCAAATTGATTTCCTCACAACAACATGGAATGATACAATGAATAGATGGCTTGGAAAGAAAACAAATAGAAACACAACAAAAATTTGATAAATTTTTTAATGTACTTAAAAAAATAATTTTCCCACCCAAGGAAAAAGAAAGGCAAAATAAATGATGGCCCAAATTGAGATTTTTATTCGAGTTGTGAATTACAGATGTATTATTTTTAGTGGTACGAAAGCACATACTCAAACTTACGAAGCTTAACTCTAACGATTAGCAATACAAATTCAAAACCATACTTTCTTAGGAGAATCTTTATCATTAAGACTCCCAACCATAGAGATTTCTTAATTTAGCAAATCAAAAAAATATAAGCATGAAATACGATCGAATTAACTCCAAATTATACATTTCTAATAGGGCAAAATTTACTGCTCAAATGCAACAAGGAACATTAGCTGTTTTCAACTCAAATGATATTTATCCCGTGAGTGCCGACAGCACAATGCCTTTTCAACAGAATAGAGATATTCTTGCATTATCTGGAGTTGATCAAGAAGAATCGATTTTAGTTTTATTTCCTAATGCGAGTAATCCTGCCCATCGCGAAGTACTTTTTCTGAAAGAAACAAGTGATTTAATTGCTATTTGGGAAGGTGAAAAGTTGACAAAACAAGCTGCATTTGAAACTTCAGGAATTAAAACTGTTTATTGGTTGCAACAATTCCCGACGATTTTCAAGCAAATGATGGCAGAAGCAACAGGTATTTATTTAAACACCAATGAACATTTGCGCGCTAATACTGAAGTTGAAACAAGAGAAGATCGTTTTATCAAGAAAGTAAAACAAGATTTTCCAGCGCATCAAGTGTTGAAAGCTGCGCCGATAATGCATAAAATTCGCTCGATCAAGAACGACATCGAAATCGAATTAATGCAACGTGCTTGTAAAATTACTGAAGCTGGCGTTAGAAGATTATTAGGGTTCATCAAGCCAGGTGTTTGGGAATATGAAATTGAAGCGGAATTAGCACATGAATTTTTACGCAATCGTTCAAAAGGTTTTGCATATACCCCAATTGTTGCTTCAGGAAAAAACGCTTGTGTGCTACACTATATTGAGAACAACCAACAATGCAAAGAAGGTGATGTGATTTTATTAGATGTTGGAGCAGAATATGCTAATTATTCTTCGGATTTAACGCGCTGTATTCCAGTTAATGGAAAATTTACAACCCGTCAAAAAGAAGTTTACAATGCAGTATTACATGTGAAAAAAGATGCCGAAAAGTTATTAGTTCCTGGAACAATTATGGCAGAATACCACAAACAAGTGGGGCATTTAATGGAAGAACAATTGGTGAATCTTGGTTTGATTTCAATGGAAGATATCAAAACTCAAAATCCAGATTGGCCAGCCTACAAAAAATATTTCATGCATGGAACTTCTCACTTTTTAGGTTTAGATACACATGATGTTGGTTTGTGGCATGAGCCTATTCAAGCGGGGATGGTTTTCACGTGCGAACCAGGGATTTATATTCCAGAAGAAGGTTTAGGGATTCGTTTAGAAGATGATTTAGTGGTTCAAGAATCGGGTGCTCCTTTCAATTTAATGAAAGATATTCCTTTAGAAGCAGAGGAAATCGAAGCCTTAATGAACGCTTAATTTCAAGGTTTTGTTAAATTTTTCAGTCAGTGGCGAAGGAAGCACACTTGTTTTCTTACATGGATTCTTAGAATCAAATTCAATGTGGGATTATCTCCCATTGGAACAATTGAATTATCAAAAAATTTTCATTGAACTTCCAGGTCACGGACAATCAGCTTTAACCGATGAATCTGAAAACCCAAGTTTAAATTTCTATGCCAATGAAGTTCAAGAAGTACTTATGTTTCTGAAAATTGAAAAATTCTCGGTTGTTGGTCATTCTTTAGGGGCTTATGTGGCTTTGATTCTTAAGGAACAAAACGGTGCTTGTCAAAAAGTTGTCTTATTAAATTCCAATTTTTGGGCAGATAGTGAACAAAAGAAAAAAGACCGTCTACGTGTAGCTGAAATTGCCTTTAAAGCGAAAAAAGTTTTTATAAACGAAGCTATTCCGAACTTATTTGGACATGTTGAACTTTTTCAAAATGCGATTCAAGTCTTGAAAGAAGAAGCAATGAAAATTGAACCAGAATCGATTGCTTATGCTGCTTTAGCAATGCGTCAACGAAAAGATTATTCACACATGATTGCCGAAAACCCAAGCGATTTTTTCATCATTCATGGAGCCTTAGACCGATTAGTAACAACTGAGTTTTTAACCCAACAAACTAACCCAATCTTTAAAGAGCAATTAGCAAATCACTTGTTTATCATCAATGAAGCTGGACACATGGCGCATATAGAAATGAGCAGAAAGCTTATTAATACCTTAAAGAAAATTTTTTTTGAATATTAATTTTTTGGTCTTATACCAATTTACTTGTTAAATGACGCAATTGAAAATCTGTCTGGTATAATGCCGTGTTAGTTTTCAACGATTATTCTATACGACAATTGAAAACAACTTCGGTATTAGAAAGACTTAGGTAGTGTTCAGGTGAAAATACTAGATGCATGGTATTATACCAATTTACTTGTTAAATGACGCAATTGAAAATCTGTCTGGTATAATGCCGAGTTAGTTTTCAACGAGTATTCTATACAACAATTGAAAACAACTTCGGTATTACCACGCGAAATGGGTTTTCAACTATTTTTAAATATGCGATGGAATACCCTAAATAATAAATCAACCCCAATAAATTTTCATCTAATCTAGAGAATTCCTCGAGGCTCTGCCTCGGGGTAGTTTAATAAGTTTTTTAAACTATTTTTTGGTTAAGGTTAGTTGAAATTTCAGACCAACCCACTAACTTTTTAGCAGTAGAAACAATTGCATTTTTATCAAAACCACAATCTGCCCAAAGTTCTTCTTGCGTACCGTGGTGAATGTATTCATCAGGAATTCCTAATCGAATAATTTGTGAAGAATAGCCTTGGTCTGCCATATATTCAATTACCGCTGAACCAAATCCTCCCATAATACAACCGTCTTCGATAGTGATTACTTTTTTGAATTTCGTAAACACCTCGTGCAACATCACTTGATCGATTGGTTTCACAAAACGCATATCATAATGAGCTGCAGAAACGCCTAAATCTTTTAATTCTTGAATTGCTTCTTGCGCAAAATTTCCAGGATGGCCGATACTTAGAATCGCAATATCTTCACCATTTGTCACTTTTCGACCCGTTCCAACTTTTATTTCTTTAAAAGGCGTTTTCCATTCTGTCATTACTCCATTTCCACGCGGATAACGAATTGAAAAAGGACCTTTGTTTTCCAATTGAGCTGTGTACATCAAGTTGCGCAATTCTTCTTCGTTCATTGGAGCAGAAACTACCATGTTCGGAATCATGCGCATATAAGCTAAATCGTAAACTCCATGGTGAGTTGCACCATCAGCACCAACCAATCCCCCTCTATCCAAACAGAATACAACGTTTAAATTTTGAATCGCGACGTCGTGTAAAACTTGGTCAAATGCACGCTGCATAAATGTTGAATAGATATTACAAAAAGGAACTAAACCTTGTGTTGCAAGTCCAGCACTAAATGTAACTGCATGTTGCTCAGCAATTCCGACGTCAAAACTACGTTTTGGCATAGCAGCCATCATAATATTTAATGAACAACCTGATGGCATTGCTGGAGTTACCCCCATTATTTTATCATTTTTCTCTGCCAATTCAACAATTGAATGACCAAAAACATCTTGATATTTAGGTGGTTCGGGTGATTTCGGAACAATTTTAACAATTTCACCTGTTTCTTTATTAAATACCCCTGGTGCGTGCCATTTAGTTGGATTTCCTTCTTCTGAAAATTTATATCCTGCACCTTTTCGAGTGATGCAATGCAATATTTTCGGACCTGGTATGTCTTTCAAATCATCCAAAACTTTTGCTAAACCGATTGCGTCATGTCCATCAACTGGACCGAAATAACGAAAATTTAAGGATTCAAATAAATTACTTTGTTTTAATAAACTTCCCTTTAGCGCTTGAGAAACTTTGGAAGCAATCGTTTGAGCATCTGGACCAAATTTGGAGATTTTACCTAATAATTTCCAAACATCCTCTTTTACTTTATTGTATGTATGCGAAGTAGTAATATCCGTTAAATATTCTTTTAAGGCTCCTACATTTGGATCGATTGACATACAATTGTCGTTCAAAATCACTAATAGATTGGCATCTTTTTCAAATCCACCGTGGTTTAATCCTTCGAATGCTAATCCAGCTGTCATTGCTCCATCACCAATCACAGCGATGTGTTGACGTTTTTTCAATCCCTTATAACGACTTGCGACCGCCATCCCTAATGCTGCAGAAATTGAAGTAGATGAATGTCCTACACCAAATGTATCGTATTGACTTTCTGAACGTTTTGGAAATCCAGAAATACCGCCTTTGATTCTATTGGTGTGAAATTGATCGCGTCTTCCTGTTAAAATTTTGTGCCCGTAAGCTTGATGCCCTACGTCCCAAACTAATTGATCTTCAGGTGTATTGAAAACATAGTGAAGCGCGACCGAAAGTTCAACAACCCCTAAACTAGCACCGAAATGGCTGTTTCCAATTTCTGAAATTACATCCACGATGTACTGTCTTAATTCATCGGAAACCTGAGGTAAATCCTCAATTGAGAATTTTTCTCTTAAATCTTTTGGAAACACTATTTGTTCCAAAAATGGTCCAGCTTTATAAGGTGTCATAGGCAATGTTACTGCAAAAATAACTGATTTGCACGTTTTTATCAAACAATCTTAATATTAAAAAGTTCGTTCGCCCAAAATGCGATGCAAAAATCGTTTTTGTTCAATTAAGAAAATCAGGAAAATATATCCTAAAATAAAGCTGTTGGAGACGATAAACTGACTCGCTTTAGAATCAAATATAGGGTAAGAACCGAGATAGAATAGTGCAATTGCTCCTCCAATGTACGCTACAAACTTGCGTGTGTTATAAGGAATTGGAAAGTACTTTTGACCAAGAAAATAAGAAGCAAACATTTGAAGTGCATAAACCAAAAGTGTTGCCCAAGCACTTGCCATGAAACCATATAAAGGAATAAAAATTACGTTTACAAGCACTGTAACGATTGCACCACCAATTGCGATGTAAGCACCAAATTTTGTTTTCCCACTTAGTTTATACCAAATACTTTGATTGTAGTAAATTCCTAAGAAAACATTAGCTAAGAGTAATATTGGCACTACTTTCAATCCCGACCAATAACTTTCATTTCTAATAAAAAGTTTGAAGATATCAATATTTAAAGAAACGACTAAGAAAACCAAACAAACGAAAGCAATGAACAGATTCATGATTTTTACATAGACAAAATTTCTGTTTTCATTCTTCATTTGAGCAAAGAAAAAGGGTTCTGCTGCATAGCGATAAGCTTGAAGAATGATGGTTACAAGCATTGCTAATTTATAACAAGCACTATAAATTCCCACTTGATATTCTGCTACATGTAAGGAACCGGGAATGAGCGGGTCATAAATAATTTGTTTCAATAAAATTCGGTCAATTGTTTCGTTGATGATTCCAGCAAAACCCGCAATTACAAGCGGAAAAGCGTAAATAAACATGATTTTTGCTAGTTTCCAATCAAAATCAAATTTAAGATTGGTGAAGGAATTCATTAAAAATAATGGCTTTACTAACGAGGCACACAAGTTTGCAATTAGAATAAACAAAACCCCTTCCTCAGGTCGTTTTGAATCGAAGAAATAAAGCATGAATATCAAGTTTAAAACAACATTTACAAGAATTGAAGTAAATTGAATACTCGCAAATTTCAATGCTTTTTCTTCAGCACGTAGTTTTGCCAATGGTAAGGCTGTTATTGCGTCAATACCAACGATTACACCGAGTAAAATAATATATTCATTATGACCTTCATAAAGCATGAACGTTGCTATGTCGTTATTGAAATAAAGAAGTGTTGCGAAGAATAAAATATTGATTCCAATGACAGTTAAAAGTCCATTATTGAATGTTTTTTGCTTGTCGTTTTCTTCTTGCAAGAAACGAAAATAGGTTGTTTCCATTCCAAAAGTCAACAAAACAATAAGGAAGGCCACCCAAGCATATAATTCGGAAACGACACCGTAATCTGCAGGATCTGCAAAAACGTAGGTGTAAAGCGGAACAAGTAAATAGTTTAGTAAACGACCAATAATAGAGGACAAGCCATAAACAGCAGTTTGACCCAATAGTCGTTTGATTGGATTCGCCATTTATCCTCTAAAATTCGCTTTTCTTTTTTCTAAAAATGCAGAAGTTCCCTCTTTGAATTCAGAAGAACCGAAACATTTTCCAAATTCTTCAATTTCTGTCTCAAAGCCATCTATTCCGTCTATAAAGCCAGCGTTTACAGATCGAATTGCCGACGCGATTGCCATAGGAGAATTTTGAAGTATCTTACTGGCTATTTCTTCACATTTTGCTATTAATTCGGTTGGTTCAACAACGTGATTTACCAATCCCCATTGCAAGGCTTCGTCAGCTTTAATCATTCCAGCTGTGAAAATAAGTTCGTTTGCTTTTCCTTTTCCAATCAATTGTGCTAATCGTTGCGTCCCACCATAACCTGGAATTACCCCCAAAGAAACTTCAGGTAAACCCATACGAGCGTTGGTTGAAGCAACTCGAAGGTGAGCAGCCATTGCTAATTCTAAACCACCTCCAAGCGCAAAACCATTTACTGCTGCGATAACAGGTGTACTCAACTGTTCTATAAAATTAAAAAGTGATTTTTGTCCGTTTAAAGCTAATTCTCCAGCTTGTGCGATGGTGAAATGTGCAAATTCTTTGATGTCAGCACCTGCTACGAACGCTTTTTCTCCACTTCCTGTTAATATGATTGCACCAATTTCTTTAGTCAATTCTGCATTTTCTAAAGCATCATGTAACTCAGCAATTGTTTCTTTGTTGAGTGCATTCAACTGATTTGGACGATTTATTGTGATGTAAGCAATCCCGTTTTTGTGTTCAACGATAAGGTTTTGAAACATGTTATTTGTTTTTGATGCGTTAAAGTTAAATAGATTGACAGAATCCTACGCGATGTTAACGTAAAAACTTAGGAAAATTAAGTGATTTAAACTTTAGGTCTAAAAATCAATTGCGTTTTACCCAAATCGGCGCTCCATTCTTGACGTGTTTCGGCATCAATAGAAATTTGTAGAAAAGTTGCTGTTTTTAGCTGTATATTTTCACCTAGAAAATAAGAAGCAACATCTGAAATTCCTTCATTGTGACCAATTATGAGTAAATCTTTATCACTTTCAGCATTCCAAATTAATTCTCTGATTTCAGTTGCTGAAGCTAAGTACAACTCATTTTTAAATTCGATATGTGTTGAAGGAAAATGCGCATCAATGAACGACAGTGTTTGTTTGGTTCTTACAGCATTTGAACACCAAATATCAACAGTTTTAAAATCAAATTTAGCTATGAAATCATTTAGTTTTTCTGCTTGTAAATGTCCTTTTTCTGCTAACTTTCTATCAAAATCCTTGCCCGAGGTAGCTGTTTTTTCAGTTTTTGCGTGACGAATTAAATAAAGGTTCACAAGATGGTATTTTTTAAAAGGTAATTGCCAATTTTATGGATATAAGGAGATGTTAAATTATCTTCTAATAACATTAAGTGCTCTATTCGGTGGCAATCGGTACCGATAAAATCAAATTCACCAGCGTCGATTAAACGTTCTGCTTGTTTTTTAATATCAGGGCCATAATGTCCAAAAAGCGAATTGATATTAATTTGAATATTAATTCCTTTCCGTCTCCATTCGATTGCTTGATCAATTTTTCCAAGGTAGTACATATAGCGTTCGAAATGTGCAACTACTGGACGATAACCCCTTGATTGTAATTCAAAAAACATTTGATCGATATAATGAGGAGGGGAGTGGAACGCAAACTCTAATAAAACATAATTATCACCAAAAGTTAATAAATCTTTCGCTTTAATTTTAGCTACAAAAGTTTCATCAAAATAGTATTCTGCAGCGGCCTCAATCTCAATCGTTAATCCTATTTTTTTGATTTCTGTACGAATATCTTCTAAGCCAGAAAGAATATTTTCTGCTGTGTTCGGAAAACTATCCGACATAACATGTGGTGTGGTAATCACTTTTTTATAACCCAAACTTTGGAATTTAACCAACATAGCAATTGTTTCATCCATTGTTTGTGAACCGTCATCAATTCCAGGAATCAAATGACTGTGAATATCCACCTTAAACCTAGATAAGTCAAAAGGTTCTAGAGCTATTTCCTTTTTTTTAAAAAGATTAAAAATCCCCATTAAATTACTCTATTAGCATACATTTTTTGGTAATACTCTTTGTAATCACCACTTGTAATACGATTAACCCACTCATCGTTATTTAAATACCAGTCTACTGTTTTGTCTAAACCTTTTTCAAAAGTAATAGAAGGTGTCCAACCTAATTCTTCTTCTAATTTTGAAGCGTCAATTGCATAACGTTTATCGTGTCCTGCTCGATCTACAACGTAAGTGATTAGTTTTTCTGATTCGCCATTTTCTCTACCAAGCTTTTTGTCCATCATGCGACAAAGGAACAGAACCAATTCAATGTTGGTCCATTCGTTTAAACCACCAACGTTATACGATTCACCAATTCTTCCTTCGTGAAAAATTTTATCGATAGCACTGGCGTGATCTTCTACCCACAACCAATCGCGAATATTGTCACCTTTTCCATAAACAGGTAGCGGCTTGCTATTTTTAATATTATCAATCATCAAAGGAATCAATTTTTCAGGGAAATGATGACTTCCGTAATTATTTGAACAATTCGACATTTTGATTGGCAAACCATACGTGTGATAAAACGCCATCACAAAATGATCAGATGATGCTTTTGAGGCAGAATAAGGACTTCTTGGATCGTAAGATGTTTCTTCTGTAAACAATCCCTCATCTCCTAAACTTCCATAAACTTCATCTGTTGAAACGTGGTGAAATACATGAGTTCCCTCTTTTCCCCAATTATCCTTTGCTGCTTGTAAAAGATTTACAGTTCCAACTACGTTTGTCATTACAAAATCCATTGGCCCTTCGATAGAACGGTCAACGTGAGATTCAGCAGCTAGATGAATAACATCTGTAATTAGGTGTTTTTTGAAAACAGACCTAACCGATTCAGCATCAACAATGTCTACCTTTTCAAAAATATAATTCGGAAGATTTTCTACATCTTCAAGATTAGAAAGATTTCCTGCATACGTTAGTTTATCTAAGTTAACGATTAGATAATTTGGATAAGATTTCAAAAATCTTCTCACAAGGTGGGAACCGATAAAACCAGCTCCTCCAGTAATTAAAATTCTTTTTCCGTAAGTATTCATAATTATAAACTCCAGTATTCTAAATCTTTAATTTTTCCTTTGTAAATACCTTTAACATCAACAAACACCCCTTTTCCGTCTTTCAATAAATCTTTAAAATAAGATTCATTTAATCCAATGTATTCTTTATGGTTTACCGCAACAATTACAGCATCATACTCTTTTCCTGTTTCTTTCACTAAACCAATGTTGTATTCGTGAACCATTTCATCGTTATCAGCATGTGGGTCGATTAAGTCAACATGAACGTCAAATGACAACAACTCATTTACTACATCAATTACTTTTGAATTTCGAATATCGCTCACATCTTCTTTGAAAGTAGCTCCCATAATTAGGAATTTAGAAGATTGAATATGTTTACCTTGTTTAATTACTTTTTTGACAGTTTGCTCAGCAATATATGCACCCATTGAGTCGTTGACATTTCTTCCAGCCATAATTACTTGTGCATGATAGCCCGCTTGTAATGCTTTGTGCGTTAAGTAGTAAGGATCAACGCCAATACAGTGACCACCAACTAAACCTGGAGAGAATTTCAAGAAATTCCATTTCGTTCCAGCCGCTTCCAACACATCAAACGTATTGATCTTTAATTTATTGAAGATGATAGATAACTCATTAATTAAAGCGATATTTAAGTCACGCTGTGTATTTTCAATGATTTTTGCAGCTTCCGCAACTTTGATTGTTGGCGCACGGTGAACACCAGCAGTAACAACTAATTCGTATGTTTTCGCAATTTGTTCCAATGATTCATCACAACAACCAGAAGCTACTTTTACTACATTTTGAAGCGTATGTTCTTTGTCTCCTGGATTGATTCTTTCTGGGGAATAACCAACTTTGAAATCTTCTTTAAATTTCAAACCTGAAAGTTGCTCTAAAATTGGAATGCAATCTTCTTCGGTGCAACCAGGGTAAACAGTAGATTCATAAACTACGTAGTCTCCAGCTTTTAGAACTTGACCAACTGTTCTAGAAGCGCCTAAAAGTGGTTTTAAATCAGGAAGGTTTTGGTCATCGATAGGAGTAGGTACTGCTACAATGTAAAACTGTACATCTCTTAAAACTTCTATGTTGGCAGTAAATTCAATATCACAACCATCAAAAGCCGAGGCATCAAGCTCGTTACTTGGGTCGATGTTGTTTTTCATTAAATCAACACGTGCTTGGTTGATATCAAAGCCGACAACTTTAATTTTTCTTGCGAATTCTAAGGCGATTGGTAAACCAACGTAACCTAAACCAATAACTGCCAATTTTGCTTCTTTAGCGAGAAGTTTGTCGTAAATTAGTGAGCTCATTAGATTTGGATTTTATTTTGAATAAGTTAATTGTTCGTTTCTTACTTTATAAATTCTTTCAATAATATCTACCACTTTTAATCCCTCAAGCGCATTTGTTGTTGGCGAGGTTCTTCCTTTTAAAGTATCAATAACATTGGAAATTACATAATTATGATTTGCCGCAGAGCCTTTATATGGTCCATAATCATTTGCTGGATTTGATTCCTTTAAAACAGGCATTTCATAACCTACAATATTACAGATCTCCACTTCATTCATGTATTGACCTCCAATTTTAACACTACCATTTTTACCAATTATCGTCATTGAAGATTCCAAATTCTGATCTGCAACAGCGGTAGAATAATTTATACAACCCATTCCACCATTAATAAAATCAAAACTAACAAGACCTGAATCTTCAAATGAAGTTGAATCTTGGTGATTAAAATCGGCGAATTTACCCTGAATATTGTCAATATCACCAAAAAGCCAATACATAATATCAATAAAATGAGAAAATTGGGTGAAAAGTGTTCCACCGTCTAAATCTTTAGTTCCTTTCCAACCACCTGCTTTGTAATAGCGAGCATCGCGATTCCAATAACAATTCAATTGAACCATATAAATATCACCCAAAAGCCCATCTGTTATTATAGACTTAATCCATTCTGATGGTGGTGAATATCTATTTTGCATTACACAAAAAACCTGTCTTGAAACTTGAAGCGCTTTGAATATTAACTTTTCGCAACTTTCTTTTGTTAGTCCCATTGGTTTTTCACAAACCACATGTTTTTTAGCTTCTAAGGCCATTAACGACTGTTCCGCGTGCAAACCGTTTGGAGTACAAACGTTTAACACGTCGAATTCTAGTCCACTGTTTAGTAAATCTTGAATTGATTGAAAAAAAGGCACATTAAAATCAGTTGCATTACATTCTTCCATAGTACGAACATCCACCATAGCAACTAATTCTCCTTCGGCATCGCGACGAATCATTTCTGCATGTCGTTTTCCAATGTGACCAGCACCAACGACTGCGAAACGAACTTTTTGATTGTTTGACATTATTTGATTTTTGTAACGTTATTATTTTCTAATGTATATTCTTGGTTACTTTCTGGGCATATTGCAAGTCCATTTTCGTTAAACTCTAATCGATGACCATATTCACTCATCCAACCAATTTGTCTTGCGGGATTTCCTACCACTAAAGCGTATGGCGGAATGTGTTTTGTTACAACTGAACCTGCACCAACAAAAGCATACTCCCCAATATCATGTCCGCAAACTATTGTTGCATTTGCACCGATACTCGCTCCTTTTTTCACTGTGGTTTTTGAATATTGTCCTCTTCTATTTACCCCACTTCTTGGATTATTAACATTTGTAAAAACCATTGAAGGACCTAAGAAAACATCGTCTTCACAAATGACACCTGTATATAACGAAACGTTATTTTGAACTTTAACATTGTTTCCAAGAATTACATCTGGCGAAACAACAACGTTTTGTCCAATATTACAGTTTTCACCAAGAGTACAATTTGACATTACATGAGAAAAATGCCAAATCTTTGTTCCTTTACCGATTGTGCAGCCCTCATCAACGATTGCCGTTTCGTGTGCGTAGTAGTCCATAATTATTTGAGGATAAACTTATCAAAATTATTGTGTTCAGTTGCAATTAGTTCAGCGGTTGACAATTTCGTAAAGTAGGCGTAAGTTCTTTTTAACCCTTCTTCTCTATTTACTTTTGGTTCCCAACCTAAAATCTCTATGGCTTTGCTGATATCTGGTCTTCTTTGTTTTGGGTCGTCAACTGGTAAATCTTTGTAAATAACCTTTTGTTTGGTCCCAGTTAATTTAATAATTTCTTCAGCAAATTGTGAAATTGTGATTTCATCAGGGTTACCAATATTTACGGGTAACGAATAATCGCTATTTAACAAACGTACAATTCCTTCTACTAAATCGTCAACGTAACAAAATGAACGAGTTTGAGAACCATCACCAAAGATTGTAAGGTCTTCTCCACGAAGTGCCTGGCCAATAAATGCAGGTAAAACTCTTCCGTCATTCAAACGCATGCGAGGCCCGTAAGTGTTAAATATTCTGACAATTCTTGTTTCTAAACCATGAAAAGTATGATAAGCCATGGTCATCGCCTCTTGGAAACGTTTAGCTTCGTCATAAACACCTCTTGGTCCAACGGGATTAACATTTCCCCAATATTCTTCAGTTTGAGGGTGAACGGCAGGATCTCCATAAACTTCAGATGTTGAAGCAATTAATACTCTGGCTCCTTTTGATTTTGCTAATCCTAAACAATTATGAATCCCCAAAGAACCAACTTTAAGCGTTTGAATAGGTATTTTTAAATAATCAATCGGGCTTGCTGGAGAGGCAAAATGTAAAATGTAATCTAACTCACCAGAAACATGAATAAACTTAGAAACGTCATGGTGATAAAACTCAAAATTTTCTAGTTTAAATAAATGCTCTATGTTTTTTATATTTCCAGTAATTAGGTTATCCATTCCAATTACGTTGTAACCGTCATTAATGAAGCGATCACACAAATGTGAGCCTAAAAACCCGGCTGCTCCGGTGATTAAAATTCTTTTCATGAGTTTTAAATCAATTGTTTAAATATCCTGCAACGCAATTTGTAATATATTCCAATTGTTCTTCTTGCATTTCAGTGTGAATAGGCAATGAGATTACTCTTTCTGTTAACCAATCAGTTGCAGGTAATTGTGTATCAGCACTTCCAAAGCTTGCGAACATTTTTTGACGATGTGCCGGAATTGGATAATAAATCATCGAAGGAACATCTTTACTTGCTAAATATTCATTCAATCCATCTCTGTTGTGACCTTCGAGAACTAAAGTATATTGGTGAAAAACATGTTTTGAATCATCAGCTCTAAAAGGGATTTTAACACCTTTCATTGTTCCAAAAAACGCATCGTAATAATCAGCAACTGCTCTTCTTGCATCAATATAATTGTCTAATTGACGTAATTTTATTCTTAAAACTGCTGCTTGAATTGTGTCTAAACGCGAATTACAACCAACGACATCGTGATGATATTTCACACTTTGCCCGTGGTTTGCAATCATTTTTATTTTTTGAGCAAGCTCTGAATCATTTGTAAAAATCGCTCCACCATCTCCATAACAACCTAAATTTTTAGAAGGAAAGAAAGAAGTACAACCGATATGACCAATAGTCCCTGTTTTTACTACTGAACCATTTGTTAAATGATAATCAGAACCAATTGCTTGTGCATTGTCTTCAACCACAAATAAATTATGTTTCGTAGCAATTTCCATTATTGCATTCATATTTGCTGCTTGACCATATAAATGAACAGGCACAATTGCTTTAGTATTTGGTGTTATTGCCTTTTCAATTTCGTTTACGTCTATACAAAATGTATTTTTATCAACTTCAACGAAAACTGGTTTTAATCCTAAAAGCGCAATTACTTCTGTGGTTGCAATATAAGTAAATGAAGGAGTTATTACTTCATCCCCTGGTTTCAAACCTAACGCCATCATTGCAATTTGAAGGGCGTCTGTTCCATTAGCACACGGAATTACATGTTTCACGTTTAAATATTCTTCTAAATCTTTTTGAAAACCCGTCACTTCTTGACCATTGATAAATTGAGCATTTCCGATAACGTCTAATATTGCTTTATCGATTGATGGTTTAATTTTCTCATACTGAGCAACTAAATCAACCATTTGAATTTTTTTCATTTAAATTTATTTGTGACTGCAAAATTACAAAAAATAGAAACACTTTAAATAAAATATACGAGCAATAAGGGGCTAAAAAATACAGTTTTTCTCAATAAAATAATTTGATTTTTTAATCATTAACTATTCATTAAATTTGTCACATGAAAAAATTAAATTTACTTTTTTTCCTTCTTATTTGTTTTAATTCTTTGACCCAGCGCAATGTTAAAGATTCAACTATTGGATCACCGCTAATTGGTGTCCATTATGGTGGTAATTGGACTTCAGGTGATTTAGCAGAACGTTATGGCTATTTTAATCACATTGGAATTAATGCGGGATACAAAACAAAAAAAAACTGGTATTATGGTTTCGATGCAAATTTTATGTTTGGTAATCAAGTGCGAATGACTGGTATTTTTGACCATTTAGTGGACGACAAAGGAAATATCACCGATGTGAATGGCGACATTGCAGCTGTTGTTGTTTTTCCAAGAGGAGTTAGTGCTAATTTCTCTTTTGGAAAGATCTTTCCTATTTTAAGTCCCAATTCTAACTCAGGAATCTTTATTCATGGTGGTTTTGGTTACTTATTACATCGTTTAAGAATTGAAACGAGTGAACAAGTAGTTCCACAAATTGAATTGGATTATAAAAAAGGATACGATAGATTAACAGTTGGTATCAATTTTCATCAATTTATTGGTTATTCGTTTTTGGCTAATTCTGGCGCCTATAATTTTTATGGTGGATTTTATATTCAAGAAGGATTAACAAAAAACCAACGGACTATTTTCTTTGATCAACCTGATGTTCCTGTTTCTACGGCAACTCGATTAGACATTCAATACGGTTTTAGATTGGGCTGGTACATCCCTTTTTACAAACGTCAACCTAAAGAATACTACTTCGATTGATGCATGTGCTCTATAATTTTGTCATAAGATTGTATGGAATTGCAATCTTCATGTTTTCATTTTTTAATAAAAAAGCTAATAGTTGGATTAAGGGAAGAAAAAATTGGAGAAAGCAATTAGAGAATTTACCTCAAAATTTAATTTGGTTTCATTGTGCTTCATTGGGTGAATTCGATCAAGGTTTGCCTGTTATGAAAGAAATGAAGTTGATTTATCCCAACCATTTTTTATTGGTGACGTTTTTTTCTCCTTCAGGAATGGAACATTATCACAAGCGCAATCATTGTGTAGATTTAGCTATTTACCTTCCCCTAGATACCCCACAAAACGCAAAGCTATTTATTCGATTAGTACGACCAAAACTAGCAGTATTTGTGAAATATGAATTTTGGGCAAATTATATTTTAGAAGCTAAAAAGCAAAACCTCAAGTTAGTTTCCATTGCAACGATTCTGCGAAAAAATCAAATTTACTTTAAAGCTTATGGTTCGTTTTTCAGAAGTATTTTGCAATCCATCGATTATTTTTTTGTGCAAAATGACGCTACAAAGATCTTGTTAAATTCGATTGAAATTGAAAATATAGCAGTTGTTGGCGACACGCGTTTTGATAACGTATTAGCCAATAAACGCAACTTTAAATTTAAATTAGAGAATTTATCAACTAAATCCAGTGTTTTTTATGATTTCTTGAATGGAAAAAAAGCCATTATCTTTGGAAGTAGTTGGGAACCTGAGGAGGCAATTTTAAATGAAAGTTTAATAAATTTAAAACACGAAAAATTCATCATTGCACCCCATAATGTTTCAGAAAGTAATGTTGCTCGTTTGGCAAATATATTTGGAAACAATGCTATTCGATTCACGCAATTTGAAAAATACAACCAACAAAGTATCCTTATTTTAGACACAATTGGTCACTTATCTACTGCTTATTGTTTTGGTAAAGTAGCTTTTGTTGGTGGTGGTTTTTCGGGACAATTACACAACATTTTAGAACCTGCTGTATTTGGACTTCCTGTTTTTTTCGGGCCAAAACATTCCAAATTTCCAGAAGCTGAAATATTCATCGAAGAAGGATTTGCATTTCATGTTGAGTCTGCAACTGAATTTATAGAAAGATTGAATTTTGTTTCAGAAAATGATAAATCTCTTTCCAAAAAAGCAAGCGAGTTTATTGAAAAACAAAAAGGAGCAGCCAAGCGAATAGTGAACGATTTGAAACGATTTTAAACCTCTTTCGAATCAATAATTATCGTTACTGGTCCATCGTTTACTAAAGAAACTTTCATATCAGCGCCAAATTCTCCTGAAAGTACTTTTCCACTGAATTGCGATTTCGTCTTGCTGAGAAAATAGTCATAAAGAGGAATCGCTTGCTCTGGTCTTGCTGCTTTGATATAACTCGGTCGATTGCCTTTTTTTGTGGCTGCATGCAATGTAAATTGACTGACAATCAACACTTCTCCATTTACATCTGAAAGCGATAAATTCATTTTTCCGTCAGCGTCTGAAAAAACACGAAGATTGATTAGTTTTTGAATCAAATAATCGGCATCGTCGTGAGTGTCTTCGGTTTCAATGCCCAATAACACCAAGAATCCAGTTTGAATTGCACTTTTGATTTTGCCTTCAATCTTTACAGATGCTTCACTTACACGTTGGATGACAATGCGCATCAGAACTCATTTCTACGGTAAGGGTCACTACTATCTTCGAGCATTAATTGCAAATAACTTTGATATCGAGAAGGAGAAATTTCTTCTGTTTCAACCGCAGCTTTTACAGCACAATGTGGTTCGTTGAGGTGTAAGCAATTATGAAAACGACATGCTCCAATTAGCTCGCGCATTTCAGGAAAATAGTGTGCATAATGTTCTTTCTCTAAATCAATTACTCCAAAAGCTCGAATTCCAGGAGTATCAATAATGTAACCACCGGATTGAAGTTGATGCATTTCTGCAAAAGTGGTGGTGTGTTTTCCTTGTTCGTGAAACGTAGAAATTTCACCTGTGCGCAAGTCAAGCGTCGGATCAAGTGAGTTTACCAAAGTTGTTTTACCAACGCCACTATTTCCAGAAATCATCACTTGTTTCCCTTTGATTGCTGCTCTTAAAAATCCAACATCTGCTTCATTTTGTGCGGAAATAGGATGACACGCATATCCAATTTTACTGTAAATAGCCGTCAATCCTTCTAAAAGTAGTTGCTCTTCTTCTCCGAATAAATCTACTTTATTGAATAAAATACTGGTTGGTATTCGGAATGATTCTGCTGAAACTAAGAAACGATCTATAAATGCAATTTGAGTTATAGGAGATTTTAACGTAACAACTAAATAGGCATGATCTACATTTGCAGCTAAAATCTGCATTTGCTTACTTAAATTAGTGGATTTTCGAACGATATAATTTACTCGTGGAAGTATAGATTTGATGGAAAAATCTTCTTCGTTATTTCCGTTTGTTTCGCCTTTAATAATTTCAACACGGTCGCCCGCAGCAATAGGATTGGTTGTTTTTAATCCTTCTATTCTTAGTTTACCACGAATTGTAGCTTTGACGATTTGTCCTCCATCTAGCGCAATATCATACCATTTACCTGTAGATTTTAAAACAAGACCTTGCATAAACTATAACAACCAACGAACGATGTCGTTTCCGTTTGCATAAATCATTAATCCAAGTAATAAAACAATCCCAACATATTGAGCGTATTCCAACACTTTTTGTGGTGCTTCTTTACCTGTAATCATTTCGTATAATAAGAAAACAACGTGACCACCATCCAATGCTGGAATAGGTAGAATATTCATAAATGCCAAAATGATGGAAAGTAAAGCTGTGTTCAACCAAAATAATTGCCAGTCCCAAACTGGAGGGAACATATTTCCGATTGATGCAAAGCCACCTAAAGATGTTGCGCCTTTTTTGGTGAATACAAATTTGAATTGAGCAACATAATCTGTTAAAGTATTGCTTCCGTATCTAAAACCAACACCGATACTTTCACCGAAGCCGTATTTAACCGTTTTGATTGCTGCTGAATCTAAAATGATTTTTGCTTGTGTTTGAAATCCGATTGTTCCGTCTGCTTTAACATTTGAAACAATTTCTAAGGTGTCTTTTCCTCGCAAAACTTCCAACGTTGCTTTTTTGCCTTTTACGGCATACAAACTAGATTGTAAATCATCAAAATAAACTAATGGTCTATTATCCACAGAAACTAAAATGTCGTTCTTTTTCAATTCTGCTTTTTCTGCTGGAGAATCTTTAATGATCTCTTGTACAATATTTGCTTTTGAGCGCAAGGAAAACGCGGGTAAAGCTCCAGCTTGAAATAATTCTGTATCGATGTTTTCTGGTAAAACAATCACTTTCGTACTTCCGTCTGGACGTTGTACCTTTAACGTTCTTGCATCACGCAATAAAATTTCTTTGTTTAGTTCATCGATGCTTAATACTTCTTTTCCTTCTAGTTCAATTACTTTATCTCCTGATTTTAAATCGTATTTTTCTAAATAAGGATGAACACTCATTCCGTTTTTCAAGTCAGATGGGTTGATTTCTGTTTGTCCCCAAAAGAAAATAACCCCAATATATATTATAAATCCCAAAACTAAATTTACGGTAACACCACCAACCATAATAATTAAACGCTGCCACGCTTTTTTGGACCTAAATTCCCATTCTTGCGCTGGTTGTTTCAATTGCTCAGTGTCCATTGATTCGTCAATCATCCCAGCTATTTTAACATAACCACCAAGTGGCAACCAGCCCAATCCCCATTCAGTGGTGTTTGGGTCTTCGTTCCAATCTTTCGGAGATTCTTTTGTGAACCAAGCTGTTTTTTTGACGCCATTGACTTTTTTAAAACGGAACAAAGAAAACCAAGGGTTAAAGAATAAATAAAATTTCTCAATACGTGTTTTGAAGAAGCGAGCAGGTAAAAAATGACCGAATTCGTGTAAAGTCACTAATATCGCTAACGAAAGAAAAAGCTGAGCCGCTTTGATTAAAATATCCATTTAAAAAATTATTGAGGGACAAATATACGTTTTATCTAGTCAATATGAATAGCCAAAAATCATTAAGAAAAGAGAGGTTTTCAAACGATTAATTCCAAATCAATTTGTCGCTTTCTAGGATTTACTTGTTTGATTGAAACGCGCACCTTATCACCGAAATTGTATTCTTTGTGAGTTCTTGCACCAATTATTCTGAATTTATCTTGGTCAAAGTAAAAGCGATCGCCTGGAATATCCATCATCGGCACCATTCCTTCGCAATGATTTTCGTCCATTCTAACAAAGATTCCGTGATCAGCGATTCCTGAAATTGTTCCTGCGAATGTTTCACCTACGTGTTCCGACACAAATAACGTTTGGAAATACTTTGTTGACTCGCGTTCTGCTTCGGATGCTTTGCGTTCATTTTTAGAAATGCGTTTACAAATATCGTTCAACTCTGATCCATAGCGATGTTGTTTCGTTGTCAATTCTTCCTGTAAAATGCGATGTACCACTAAATCGGCATAGCGACGAATCGGTGAAGTAAAATGCGAATAATAATCAAACGCTAAACCGTAGTGTCCAATATTTTCTGTTTCATAAGAAGCTTTTGCCATCGAACGAATCGCCATTGACTGAATCAACGAAAACTCATTTTCACCGCGGATTTCATCGAAAAGAGAGTTAAGGTTTTTCGCAATTTGCGATGGGTCGTGTAAGTTGATTTTATGACCAAATTTTTCTATAAACACGGCAAACATTCCCATTTTTTCAATGTCCGGTTTGTCGTGAACGCGGTAAATCATTGGGAAAGGATCGCGTCCTTTCGCTGGTTTAGATAAGAAGGTTGCTACATTTCTATTTGCAAGTAGCATAAATTCTTCAATCAACTTATGTGCATCTTTTGAAGTTTTGATTATCACTTCAGCAGGATTTCCTTTATCGTTGAGTTTAAAACGCATTTCCTCTGACTCAATACTAAGAGCACCATTTTTCAAACGTTTATTGCGAAGAATTTTAGCTATTTTGTCAATTGTGAGAATTTCTTCTTTGTGGTCGCCGTCTTTTCCTTCGATTATTTCTTGCGCCTCTTCGTAAGTAAATCGACGATTAGAATGAATCGCTGTTTTACCATACCATTGATTGTAAACTTTGCCGTTTTCATCCATTTCAAATACAGCAGAAAAACTATATTTATCCTCGTGAGGACGCAAAGAACAAGCAATGTTTGAAAGTTGTTCAGGTAACATTGGAATCACTCTATCAACTAAATAAACAGAGTTTGAACGCTTTAAAGCTTCAGCATCCATTGCCATTCCCGGACGAACATAATGACTCACATCGGCAATGTGCACACCAATTTCTAAATGTCCGTTTTCTAATTTTTTATAAGAAATGGCATCGTCAAAATCACGTGCATCAACTGGGTCAATTGTAAAGGTTAAAATTTCCCTAAAGTCTCGTCTGTTGGCGATTTCCGCTTCATCTAATTCAATTGGAATAAACTCTGCTTCATCCAAAACTTGTTGTGGAAAAACTGGATCAATTCCTTGATTGTAAAGGATGGACAACATTTCTGTGTCATTTGAACCAGGTATTCCCAAAACGGCAATTATTTCACCATAAGGAGTTGAAGATGATTTTGGCCAAGCAATAATTTTTGCAAGTACTTTTTCACCTTCTTTCGCACCGTTTAGATTTTCTTTGGCAATTATGATTTCAATTCCACTTTTGGTACTATCTGGAATCAATAAAATGTTGCGTTCTCTAAAATGAAGTGTTCCTACGAATTGAACACGTTCACGTTCTTTAACTTCTACTACAGCACCTTCATCGCGTTTTGGACCTTGTTTAAACACGCGAACTTTGACAATGTCTCCATTCATGGCTTGACCAATATTTTGAGGAGCAATAAAGATATCTTTTTCTCTACCTTGACAAACAACGAATCCAGAACCACGTTGGGTAATTTGAATCGTTCCTTCAAAGTAATTCGACGAACTAACGGCTAATTTGAAAGTAAAATGATTTACTCGTTTAAGTGTGTTTTGCTCTGCAAGTAAATTTAATGAATCAAAAACTAATTGTCTTGAGGTGGGATCTCTTGCATCTACAAGCGTAGAAACTTCTTTATGAGTAAGTTCTTGCTCTGGATTGCGTTCAAAAACTTTAATTATGATGGTTGTAATTGCACTTCTTTTTTTTCCTGACCCACGGTCATTTTTCTTATTTTTAAACATAATACGAATTTAGACAAAGATTGTTTTGCCCGTGAAAATCACTAATAAAAGGTAACGAAAAATTAATGTCTAATAACGACTTTTCGTGTGATAGGTTTTTGACCTGATATATCAAATACGATAAAATACAAACCGCTTTTGTAGTCAGAGGTATTGATTTTCTTATTTGAATAAATTGTTTCTTTAACCATAGTTGAGCCAAGTGCGTCAACCATTTTAAAAGAAGCTGACTCAATGCCATTCAAAGAAATTTGAATAAAGTCTGTAGCAGGGTTTGGAACAATAGAAACTGAAATTGGTTCTTTTGGTGCCACATTCGCAGTGAATTGAATTATTAAGTCAACAGAGTCAACGTAACTATTTCCTTCTGAAATGTAATATCTGTAATGAGCTGTACCGCTAGTCCAATCATCAGCATCAATCGTAGCTTTTAACACCGCGTATTCTCCGTCATTTACATCAAATTGAAGGGATGATGTAGTTGGCGAAGACCAAGGGTTTCCGTTCATTTGAGTTGATGAAAAACAAGTTCCTCCAAAAGGATCTGTTCCGTGTCCCCAACATAAGAAATCTGTCCATCCTTCAGGCACATTAACTCTGTAACGTGTAACTCTCCATTGTTTTGTTAATCCCGTTTCATTATTAATATGAAATGGAACATCAAAAGCTTGGTAGTTTGGTGCAACCATATTGTAGGTTTGTCCAGAAAAATCTTCTGTTTGGTTGTCGTAAGTAATCGTGATTTGCCCAAACGCAGTCACTAAAAACAAAGAGAAAAATATAGCGTATAATTTTTTCATAATCTTGATATTGTAAACAAATATATAAGAATAAAAACAATAATCAAAATTTAACAAAGATTTACAGATGTATTAATTTTTTCTAACTTTGATTTCGGCAAGGTTTTTGAAAATCTACCAATCAAAAAAATAAAACATGAAAAAAATTAGTTTAGTACTTGCATTTGGCCTTCTTATTTTCGCTAGTTTCTCCCAAACAACAGAAGAACACACTGCATCAGTAAAAAAAGTTCCTTCTGTAAAATTGAAGGATATGAATGGGAAATCTGTAAATACATCGGACTTGTTTAAAGGGCCAGTTGTGTTTAGTTTCTGGGCAACTTGGTGTTCCCCTTGTAAGAAAGAATTAAACACAATCCACGAATTATATGAAACTTGGCAAGAAGAAACAGGCGTTACTTTGGTGGCTGTTTCAATTGATGACGAAAAAACGAAAAGTGCAGTTTCTGTTTATGTAAATGGTAAAGCTTGGGAATATGAAGTTTGGATGGACACAAATGGAGACTTCAAAAGAGCGATGGGTGTAAATAATGTTCCGCATACTTTCTTAGTGGATAAAGAAGGAAACATTGTTTATTCACACAATAATTATGCTCCAGGAGACGAAGAAAAATTATTACAAGAAATAAAAAAATTGACTGGAAAATAAAAAATCGTTGATGATAAAATTATTCGTAAGTCTACTAGTTGTTGCTTTTTCTTTCAACTATTTTAGTCAAGGTTCGTTTTCAGGAAACATCGAAAGTACTTTCCAATATTTAAATGCTGATTCTGTTATTGGTGCAAATCAACCTCCTGAAAAAGCGCTTTTGAACTCTTATATGAATGTTTTCTACACGAACGGAAATTTTCGTGCTGGAATGCGAGCTGAATCGTATTTACCAAGAATTCAAGGTTATCCAGATCGTTTTGATGGAACAGGGATTGGGATGCGCTATGTTGGTTATGCGAATGATTTTGTTGATGTAACTTTAGGCTCTATTTACGAGCAATTTGGTACAGGACTCGCTTTGCGTTCGTACGAAGATCGCGCACTTGGTTATGACAATGTTTTGGATGGAATTCGTTTAATTGTTAGACCTTATAAAGGAGTCACTTTAAAATCTGTTTATGGTTATCAGCGTTTAACTTTCCGTGAAGGACGTGTTGAAAGAAGTGATGGAATTGTTCGTGCAATTGATGCTGAGGTTCACCTCAATGAAACTTTTCCGAAGATGAAAGAATTTCCCTTAGACGTAGTTCTTGGTGGTTCTTTTGTTAGTAAATATCAAAGAGATGACAATCCCGATTTGGTTTTACCAGAGAATGTTGGAACGTATGGTGGAAGAACCAAATTGCGCTATAAAAACTTTTATTTTGATGTTGAATACATTCAAAAAGAACAAGACCCGTCAGCTGATAACTTATACAATTACAACTGGGGTCACGCTTGCGTTTTTAATTTTACATACACTAAAAAAGGTCTAGGAATCTTATTTTCGGGTAAATCTGTTAATAATATGAGTTTTCGTTCCGATAGAACCAAAGACCTTCAAGATGTTTTCATCAACTATTTGCCTTCACTCAATAAAACACATACCTATAACTTAGTTGCAACACTATATCCATATGCTACTCAGCCATTAGGGGAAGTTGCATATCAAGTTGATGTACTTTATACCTTCAAAAAGGGAACAAAATTGGGTGGTAAAACAGGATTGACTTTAAGTGCAAATGTTTCTACAACTTTCGAGCCGATACGTCATACAACAGGTTTTGCTGGAAATCAAAACAGAGTAAATTATAGAACTCTTCCTTTTGATAAGAGTGACAGTTTATATTGGAGAGATATAAATTTCAACATTACCAAGAAAATTAACAAGCAGTTTAATTTTATAGTAAGCTACTTTAACATCAACATTAACAATGATGTAGCGAAAATTTCTAATGATGCTGTTGGGATTATTGCTTCTCACATTGGTGTTCTTGAAATGGCTTACAAAATCAACACTAAAAATTCAATTCGCGCTGAATTCCAAGGTTTGTTTCTTCGCAAAAAAGCGGATGGTTCAATTAATGACAAAGGAGACTGGGCAACAGTTTTGCTAGAATATACAATCTCGCCGAATTACTTTTTCAGTTTTATGAATCAATACAATTTTGGAAATCCTTCTACTGAAAAAAGAGTACATTATCCAATAATTACTTGCGGATATATTCGCGAAGCAACACGTTTTACTGTATCCTACGGAAGACAGCGCGCAGGTTTATTTTGCGTCGGTGGGGTTTGTCGATTTGTGCCCGCAAACAACGGTTTAACTTTAAGTTTCACACAAAGTTTCTAATATGAAAAATCTATTTTTTTGTTGTTTAATTCTTTCTACATTTCTTTTTTCAAGTTGCGATAGAGTTTCAAATCCGTATCCTGAAGTTATTGTTTTAGACTTAGATACCACACTTTACCCAGGAAATTGGAGCGATTATGTAGCAAATGAATGGCCTGAGTTTTTACCGAACACAAACAATAATAGAAATATAATCATAGAGGATTTTACAGGTCATAAATGTGTGTTTTGTCCTGCTGCAGCTGATTTAGCACACTTGCTTCATGAGAATAATCCAACTCGTGTTTTTACTGCCTCCATTCATGCTGGTCCTGATGGAAAAGGAGATTTTCAAACTGTTTCATTACCTGAATATCCTATTGATTTTACCAATCCACAAGGAATTGAAATTGGAATTTATTTTGGATTAAATGACGATGGTTTTCCAGGAAACCCAAGAGGTACAGTCAATCGTGTTAAAACAGGTTCGATTTTTCAAGGCCCAGGTTCGTGGTCATCAATGGTTAGCACTCAACTTGCAGAGAACGTTTTGAACGTAAACATGCAATCGAAATTGAATTATTATGAAGAAACGAAGGGCGCATTTTTACACGTTGAAATCGAAAAGTTAAACACTTCAATTACGAATGATTTAGCGATTGTGGGTTATATTATTGAAGATTCGTTAGTTGGTGATCAAAAAATGAGTGACAATTCTCATAATGAAACGTATATCCATCGAGATATTCACAGAGGAAATTTGAACAATCAAGCATTTGGACGAAATTTAGAAAGCAGCGATTTAATCAACGGGAAATATTACATCAATTATAGTTTTGTAGTTCCAAATCAATTAGATGGAGCATACAATCCAGAAAATATGCACGTATTATTATATGTTTATGACAAAGCAACATTTGAAATTTACCAAGTCATTAAGCAGAAAATAATCAATTAAACGTAACTTTGGAAAATAGCAAGTTACTATGGCACTTAAACAGCAATTAGCACAACGTCTCGAACAGCGTTTATCGCCACAACAAATCCAGTTGATGAAATTGTTGCAGGTTCCTACAATGGAGCTAGATCAACGCATCAAGCAAGAAATTGAAGAAAATCCTGCGCTAGAAGAAGGAGCAGATCAAGAGGAAGATGATTTCGACAACACTGATGATGAATTTGATGACGATTCCGATAACGACGATGATTTTGATTTATCAGACTATTTAGACGACGATTCTTCCGATTATAAAACACAAGCTAATAATTCGTCTAAAGACGATGAAGAACGCGTAATTCCACTTTCGGGTGAGCAATCTTTTCAGGAAAAATTAACGGAGCAACTACATCTTTTAGACTTAGATGACAAACAATTTCTTATTGCTGATATTCTAATTGGAAATTTAGATGAATCAGGTTATTTGAATCGTGATTTAGAAGCAATTGTAGATGATTTGGCCTTTTCAATGAACGTTGAAGCAACAGAAGATGAGGTAGCGGTTATTTTGAGTTTAATCCAAGAATTAGATCCTGCAGGAGTTGGTGCTCGAAATCTTCAAGAGTGCTTATTATTACAAATCAAAAGAAAACAAGATGGCGATATCGTTCGCTATACTGCAAAAAAGATACTAGAAGATTTCTTTGACGAATTTACCAAGAAACATTACGAAAAGATTGCCAAAAAATTGGAGATTGAAGACGAAGATTTAAAAGAAGCAATTGATGAAATTTTACGACTTAACCCAAAACCGGGTGGTTCAATGCGGGAATCGGCAAAAAATTATCAGCAAATTATCCCCGATTTTATGTTATTTGAAAACGAGGGAAGACTTGAACTTTCTTTGAATAGTAGAAATGCACCTGAATTGAAAGTCAGTAAAGAATATGAATCTATGTTGCGTTCGTATGCTGAAGGAGCAAAATCATCCAAATCGGATAAAGACGCTTTGACTTTTGTGCGACAAAAATTAGACAGCGCAAAATGGTTTATTGATGCGATTAAACAACGTCAACAAACGCTTTTACTTACGATGGATGCGATAATGAATTATCAACATCCTTACTTTTTGACAGGTGACGAAACCAAGTTACGACCGATGATTTTGAAAGATATTGCCGACATAGTAGAGTTAGACATTTCAACAATTTCTCGTGTGGCAAATAGCAAATATGTACAAACCAATTTTGGAATCTTTCCTTTGAAATATTTCTTTTCAGAATCACTTTCAACCGATAGTGGAGAAGAAGTTTCTACGCGCGAAGTGAAGAAAATTTTATCTGAAGCTATTGAAGCAGAGGAGAAAAGAAATCCATTAACCGATGAAAAATTAATGGATTTATTGAATGAAAGAGGTTATAACATTGCTCGAAGAACGGTTGCAAAATACCGTGAACAATTAAATATACCAGTTGCACGAATGCGTAAAGAACTAAAATGAGAGCCATTTTTGCACACTTTTTCTCCTGGGTTTTCTTACCCTTGTTGATGCCCGTTTATGGCTTATACCTAACCTTGTTTTTAGAATCGCAACAAAAAGTTTTAAGAGAACTTGGAATGTACGAATTACCATCGGATTTAAAATCACAATTGTTTTATATTTTCTTCATTTTTAGTGCCCTTTTACCAGGTCTATCTTTTGTTGCATTACATAAGAAAAAAATTATTTCAACCATCGACATAGAAAATCAGCGCGAGCGAAATATCCCATTACTTGTAATGTTTATTCATTGTTTGGTGCTATTTATAATTTTTTTATATAAAGCCCCAGATAACCTTTTACCCAAATATTTCTACGCATTACCGCTTTCTGGTGGAATTGTTACTGCATGTTTTATGTATATCAATCGCTGGATAAAAATCTCCATGCATGCTGGCGGAGGTGGAATTTTGGTTGGTTATTTAATCGCTTTTATTCTCGAACATAATCTTTTCCCTTTTTGGTTATTAATCGCAGCAGTTTTCGCCTCTGGATTAACAATCGCATCACGTCTTTACCTCAACAAACACCGTCCAATTGAAGTTTACACAGGTTGGTCACTTGCATTGCTAATTACCTTTTTATGCAATTTTTTCTATCCTGTTGGGTGAGAAATTACAGAGTGATTTAACTTTTTTAAACTTCATTTTTCAAAACATTTCCGCTTTCAACTTGTCTTTACGTTGATGAAAGGCACGAAAAAACAGCATCTCCCCTCCAAAATTTGTCTTGTTTGCCAACGACCATTTTTGTGGCGTAAAAAATGGGAAAAAGAGTGGGAAAACGTGAAATTCTGTAGCGATAGATGTCGAAAAAACAAAGTGGATATCAAGTGAAAAATTCAAACAAAACCTTACGTCTTATTCTCGGCGACCAATTAAATGAAAAGCATTCTTGGTTTCAAAACGTAGATGATTCAATTGTTTATGTGCTAATGGAAGTGGCAACAGAAACAGATTACGTTGTCCATCATATTCAAAAAGTAATTGGCTTTTTCGCAGCGATGCGTGAATTTTCCAAGCAACTTCAGTCAAAAGGACATCAAGTTATTTATTTTCATCTCAATGATATACGCAACCAGCAATCGTTTGAAAGCAATTTAAACGCCCTTTTAACGGTAGAAAACTATACTAAATTCGAGTATCAAGAGCCTGATGAGTATCGTGTCGATGAACATTTAAAAAACTTTTGTGCTTCACTTTCCATTCCTTTTGAATGCGTTTCGAGTGAACATTTTTTAAGTGAGCGCAATTTCTTGAGTCAATTTTTCGAAGGAAAGAAAACTTATTTGATGGAAAGTTTCTACCGTCAAATGCGAAAAAATCACTCAATTTTGATGGATGGCTCGAATCCTGTGGGTGGAAAATGGAACTTCGATGCTGACAATCGCAAAAAAATTCCAGCGAATCATGTGGTTAGTTTGCCTCTATTATTCTCTAACAATACTTCTGAAATAGAAATCGAGCTACAAAAAGCAAACGTAAAAACAATAGGAAATGTCAATTCAAAACAGTTTTTGTGGCCCATAAATCGTTCGCAATCTTTGCAACTTTTAGATTTTTTTGTGGAACATTGTTTACCCTTTTTTGGAACGTTTCAAGATGCGATGCAACAAAATCAATGGTCGATTTATCACTCGCGTTTGTCATTTTCGATGAATACAAAAATGATTTCACCGAAAGAAGTAATTGATGCAGCAATTGAAGCATGGGAAAAAAATCAGTCTGAAATTTCACTCAATCAACTCGAAGGTTTTGTGCGACAAATTTTAGGTTGGAGAGAATACATGCGTGGAATTTATTGGGCGAAAATGCCTGAATATTCTAAGCTCAATTTCTTTGAAAATTCAGCTCAACTTCCCGATTGGTTTTGGACAGGAAAAACGAAAATGAATTGCCTTTCGCAAGCCATCAATCAATCCTTGGATTTTGCATACGCACACCATATTCAACGCTTAATGATTACCGGAAATTTTGCCTTGCTCGCAGGAGTAAACCCAGATGAAATTGATCGTTGGTATTTGGGAATTTACATCGATGCTTTGGAGTGGGTGGAGATTACAAATACAAGAGGAATGAGTCAATTTGCTGACGGTGGAATTGTGGGTACAAAACCGTACGTTAGCTCCGCAACCTACATCGATAAAATGAGTAATTATTGTGGAAATTGTCACTATAAAAAAGAACTAAAAACAGGTGAAAAAGCGTGCCCATTTAATAGTTTGTATTGGAATTTTTATGACCGCAACGAAGCCAAATTAGCCAAAAATCCACGCATCGGAATGATGTACAATGTGTGGCGAAAAATGGAACAATCACAAAAAACAGCCTTACTCAAACAGGCTGAAATTTATCTAAATCAAATCAATGAGCTATGACTAAAAAAGGAATTGTTTGGTTTAAAACTGACCTGCGACTACACGACAATGAAACCTTGATTAAGGCTATTGAAGAGAATGACGCAATAATTCCTATTTATTGTTTTAATCCGCAAGATTTAAATAAATTAAACGATAAAGGAGAAAACATAGGTGATTTTCGTTTGAAATTCCTGCTTGAAAGCATCGCTGAATTAGATGAAAACTTGCGAAAATTAGGCTCTGGTTTAATCTTTTTGATAGGTAATCCTTTAGAAGAAATACCAAAAATTGCCTTCAAATATGGCGCTCGAAAAGTGTACGCAAAACGTGAAGTTGCCATTTTTGAGAAGCAATTAGACATGAAAATCGAAGCAGAATTATGGAAACAAAAATGTCTTTTTGAAGAGTACAGCACGAGCACACTATACCTTGCTATCGATCTACCTTTCTCGTTAAAAGACATCCCAGAAGTTTTTACAAATTTCAGAAAACGTGTAGAAAAAGAAACTGAAATCAGAGCCGTTTTTGATGCTCCAAAAAACATCAATTCACCAACAATTTCACCTCTAAACTTACCCTCTTTTAAGGAATTAGGAAGGAAAGAAAATCAGTCAGATGAACGTCAAGTTTTAGCATTTAAAGGAGGTGAAAATACCGCTTTGGAACGCCTGAATTATTATCTGTTTGAAGCACATTTAATCAAAAATTACAAGGAAACTCGCAACGGTTTAGTGGGTGGAGATTACTCCTCAAAGCTCTCTCCTTGGTTGGCAAATGGATGTGTTTCTGCACGAAAAGTTTACTCAGAAATCAAAAAATTTGAAGCAGAATTTGGAGCAAATGAATCAACTTATTGGTTGATTTTTGAACTACTTTGGAGAGATTATTTTCGCTTTATTTTCAAGAAACACCAACATAAACTTTTTACTTTTAATGGAATTTCGGGTCAGAAAAATACGCCCCCAAAACCAAATATTTCTCTTATGGAAAATTGGAAAAAGGGAAAAACAGGTAATGAATTTATTGACGCAAACATGAACGAATTGCGTTTAACTGGATTCATGAGCAACCGCGGAAGACAAAATGTAGCGAGTTATTTCATTCACGATATGCAACAAGATTGGCGAATTGGCGCACGTTATTTTCAAGAACAATTAATCGATTATGATGCAAGTAGTAATTGGGGAAATTGGGCCTATTTAGCTGGAGTTGGAAATGACCCTCGAAGCGGAAGACAATTCAACATAGAAAAACAAGCGAAAGACTACGACCCCGAAAGCGTGTACCGAAATTTATGGTCAAAGAAAATGTAGGTTTTGACAAAACTTCATACAATTGAGGATTTTTTATACCGAAAATTTGTTTTCATTTGCTGGTTAAGTGGTGTAAAATATTCGTTAAAAACTCACTCGGCATGCTGCAAAACTTTTTTCCATTGATGCATTTTATATCTAAGATGGTATTATTTAGGAATGTGTTTGTACTTTTTTTATTCAATCTAAATTTTTGTAGAATTTAAAAGTGAATTATTTCGCAGACACCCTATACATTTTGAATTTACCAACTATATTTTGGCGTATTTTTGTAGTATGGATCACGACATAGAATTACGTTTTCAGAAATTAAAAACACATCTCGAAAAAGATTTTGGTGCGGGAATGGATGTGCAAGCTTTATTATTTTTAATTGGTGTTAATGAGCTTGGTACGGGCTATAGAAATTTTACAAAACAAGAAAAAACAGATCTTTTGCATATTGCTATATGTACATTATTGGAGCCTTACGGTTACTATGAATTTATGGGTAAAGACGATGATGAATGGCCTCATTTCAAATTATTAAAAGAACTCCCTTCATTAACACACAATGATCAGCAACATTTAATTAAAGAAGCAATGATCGATTATTTTGTCGCAAACGATTATTACGCTGAGGATGTTAAGGTCTAATTTCTTTTCCATGTTGGCATACTGACAGATTCAAACAAACCAATAAGCGAGGACAAATTTTTAAAGAGATAATACTTACTTTTGTAATATCCTAAATTAAATAATATTCAGATGATTGTAGATAAAAAAGTCTTAAGTGTAGTTAAAAAATCGTTTTCAAAATTTGATTTTTCAAGATTAGAAGAAAGATGTACAAATGAAGCTCAAACTCGCATGTATTTGATTGAGCCAATGTTAGAGATTTTAGGCTACAGCAGAATGGATGATCGCGATATGCTTACTGAAATTAATGCTGGTTGGGGACAAAAAAATGACAAAGCGGATTTAGGACTAATAGTTAAAGGTAAAAAGCCTGAGATTATTATCGAGTGTAAAAAATACGGAAAGAAACTTACGGATAAAGAAGCTTCTCAATTAAATGGTTATTTTAATAATACAGAAGGTTCTAAAATTGGTATTTTAACAAATGGAATTGAATGGAAATTTTATGCTACGTATGAAGAGAAAAACAAACTATATCAAAACCCATTTTTAATAATTGATTTCAACGAAGTTGATGATGCAAAAATCGAACAATTTGCTCAGTTCCATAAAAGTATTGCTGAAATTAAAATTATTTTAGAAGAAGCCCAAGACTATTTCTTTTTGGAAGGTTTTAATGATGCTTTAGCAGAAGAATTTTTAAACCCATCTGATGATTTTATAAAAGCCATATTTTCTAGAATGGCGGGTAAAAGAATGAATGATAATGTTAAAGATAAGTTACGTGTTTTAATAAATTCAAATTCAATAAAATCGGCATTACCAAAATTAATTGAAGAAGAATCTAAAAGTGGAAATTTAATTATAACAACTGGTGAAGAATTAAAAATCTATCATGCCGTTAAGACTATCATAATAAATTCTATGAAAAAAATTGATTTTTCTAGAATTTCATACAGAGATCAAAAAAACAGTTTTAATATAGTTGTAGATGAAAATCAACGGAAGTTAATTGCTAAAATAACATCTGTTAAAGACAAACATTTCATTGAAATTGGGGGAAGTGGAATAAAAGTTCAAGTTGATGACATTGAAAATATTGTAGCACTAAGTAAAAATATTCTTGATGTTACTAAAGGATATTTTACTGAATAATCAATCTTGGAAGCTCAAAAATATTTTTTTGACAAGACTTAAAATTCTTCCATTCGCAATCCGCCGCCGCGGAGCAATTAATCCGTTCGCAATTCCTAAGCATTATGGTTATCCGTTCGCAATTAGCAATTAAATAGTTCGCAATTCCTAAGCATTATGGTTATCTGTTCGCAATTAGCAATTAATTCGTTCGCAATTCCTAAGCATTATGGTTATCCGTTCGCAATTCGCAATTAATTCGTTCGCAATTCTATCGTTCGCAATTAATCCGTTCGCAATTCCTAAGCATTATGTCCTTCCGTTTTTAATTCGCAATTATAAGTTCGCAATTAATTAGTTCGCAATTCCTAAGCAGTCTGCACGTCCATTAACAATAATCCTTATTTTTGTCAAGCACATTATTATGGATAAAAACCAAGATTTACTCAATAGAAGAGAAGACGCCAAACTCGGAGGAGGAATTGAGCGCATCAACAAACAACACCAACAAGGAAAATTAGCTGCTAGAGAGCGCGTTACAGTGCTTTTGGATGAAAATTCTTTTCAAGAAATTGGCGCTTTTGTTGAACACCGTTCCAATGCTTTTGGTTTGGACAAAACTCGTTTTCCTGGTGATGGAGTTATCACAGGTTACGGAACAATCCACGGAAGATTAGTATATGTGTTTTCTCAAGATTTCACCGTTTTGGGAGGTTCTCTTTCTGAAACACACGCTGCAAAAATCTGTCGTATTATGGATTTAGCAATGAAAAACGGTGCACCTGTTATCGGTTTGAATGATTCTGGTGGTGCACGAATTCAAGAAGGTGTCGTTTCTTTGGCTGGTTATGCGGATATTTTCTACAGAAATACACGTGCTTCAGGTGTGATTCCACAAATTTCGGTAATCATGGGACCTTGTGCTGGTGGAGCAGTTTATTCGCCCGCATTGACCGATTTCATTTTCATGGTGGAAGAAACTTCATACATGTTTGTTACAGGTCCAAATGTTGTAAAAACAGTAACTCACGAAGAAGTTACTTCCGAAGATTTGGGCGGCGCAAAAACACACGCTGAAAAATCAGGAGTAAATCATTTTACATCGAGCAATGACGTTGAATGCTTGAAACAAGTGCGCGATTTGGTGACTTACTTCCCGCAAAATGCTTATGAACAAGCGCCACAACCAAGCATTTACGAATTTAATAAAGCAAAATTAGAGCAGATTGGAAAAATTCTGCCCGACAATACAAACATCCCTTACGACATCCGCAAAGTGGTGGACTGCGTAATTGATGACACTAGTTTCCGTGAAGTTCAAGCCGATTATGCTAAAAACATTGTCATTGGATTCGCACGTATCGAAGGAAGAACAATTGGTGTGATTGCCAATCAACCGGCAGCAATGGCGGGTGTTTTAGATATCGATGCGTCAAGAAAAGGAGCGCGGTTCGTTCGTTTTTGTGATTCTTTCAATATTCCACTTTTAGTGTTTGAAGATGTGCCTGGATTCTTACCTGGAACGGATCAAGAATGGCGAGGTATCATCACACATGGTGCAAAATTATTGTACGCTTTTTCAGAGGCTACCGTTCCGAGAATTACGGTAATTACTCGCAAAGCTTACGGTGGCGCCTTCGATGTTATGAATTCAAAAAGTATCGGTGCTGACTTAAATTTTGCGTGGCCAACAGCAGAAATCGCTGTAATGGGAGCAAAAGGTGCGGCGGAAATTATTTTTAAAAGAGAAATTGCAGCAGCAGAAGACCCGCAAGCAAAATGGTTGGAGAAAGAAGCTGAATACGCTGAAATGTTCGCAAATCCTTACAGAGCTGCAGAACGTGGAATCGTTGACGACGTTATTCTTCCTGAAGAAACAAGAGCTAAATTAATTGCAGGATTCAAAATGCTGGAGAAAAAATCAGAAACCTTACCAATGAAAAAACATGGGAATATTCCTTTATAATTAAGAATGTAAAATGAAGAATTTAGAATTAAAAGTGAAGAGATGAATTACAAATTGGAAAATTACAGATTGCAGATTAATTCTCTCATTTCTCATTCTCTCATTTCTCCTAACATCCTAACATCCTAAAGTCTTGATATCCTAAAGTCCTATTGTCCTAATATCCTAAAGTCTTAATATCCTAAAGTCCTAACATCTTAAAATCCTAATATCAAAACAAAAATGAAACAACTAATCGAAGCTTTCCCGCAAAACATCATTGATGCAATTGCAATCGGAAATGGTAAAACCTACCAACAACCAAAAAACGAAATTAAAAACATCTTAATCTGTGGATTGGGTGGATCTGGAATCGGTGCGAAAATCGTATCCAACTGGGTTCAAGACGAAATTAAAGTTCCAATCATCATCAGCAACGAATATTCTTTACCTGCATTTGTAGATGCAAACACACTTGTTATCGGCTCTTCTTATTCAGGAAACACGGAAGAAACAACTATGAGTATCGCTGAAGCAAAAGAAATAGGTTGTCATATCATTGGAATTTGTAGCGGTGGACATTTGGCTTCTTTCTGCGAAGAAAACGGTTATGATTATGTAATCGTTCCTGGTGGAAATCCGCCAAGAAGTGCATTGGCATTTTCTGTGGTTCAATTATTAGATATTTTAGCAAAATTAGGTTTAACATCGCCAACAAACGTTGATAAAATGCGAAGCGCTGTTGATTTATTGAATGCTGAAAACGCTGAAATTCACGCAAAAGCGAAAGAAATTGCTGACTTCTTATTTGGTAAAGTTGGTGTTTATTACGCAGAAACTAAATACGAAGGAGTAATCGTTCGTGCGCGTCAACAATTCAATGAAAATTCTAAATATTTAGGATGGCACCACACAATTCCTGAAATGAACCATAACGAATTAGTTGGATGGACAGGTGGAGATGCACGTTTTGCACCATTATTTTTCTGTACAGGAGATTTACACCCAAGAAACCAAAAGCGTTTGGAAATAACGATGGCGCACGTTGAGAAAATCTGTGGTTCAATCTACAAATTGGAAGCAAAGGGTGATTCATTTATCGAGCGTTCTTTATACTTGATCAACGTTGTGGATTGGGCTTCTTACTATTTATGTAACTTGAATGGTGCAGATATTATTGATATCGCAATCATCGATTACTTAAAAGGTGAAATGGCTAAATTCTAAATGAATAACATTAAAAAAGTTACTTGTGAATTCCTAGGTCTCATTGATTACAAAGAGGCCTGGGATTACCAAGAAAAATTATTAAAGGAAGCAATCGACTTAAAAATTGCTTTTAGAAATGGTCAAACAACCGAAATTCCTCACAATTATTTGCTGTTTTGTCAGCATCCGCACGTTTATACTTTGGGCAAAAGTGGCAAACCAGAGCATTTATTGCTAAATGAAGTACAACTAGCCGAAAAAGAGGCAAGTTATTACAAAATCAATCGTGGTGGCGATATTACCTATCACGGACCAGGACAATTAGTCGTTTATCCAATTTTCGATTTAGAGCAATTTTTCACCGACATACATAAATACATGCGCTTGCTCGAAGAAGCCGTTATTTTGACTTTGACAGATTTTGGAATTGAAAGCGGAAGAGTTGAAGGCCTCACTGGTGTTTGGATTGAAGGAGAAACTGAACAAGCTCGAAAAATCTGTGCAATGGGTGTAAAATGTTCCAGATGGGTAACTATGCATGGAATCGGATTCAATATAAATACAGATTTAAATTATTTTTCTAATATTATTCCTTGCGGGATTGATGATAAAGCAGTAACTTCAATGCAACAAGAGTTAGGGCATAAAATCGAGGTAGAAGAAGTTAGTACAAAACTCTTGAATCACCTTTCTGATTTGTTTGAATTTAAACTTTAATGTATGCTTAAAAAACTATTGCGTTTTCTGCTTTACTTCATTTTAGTAGTACTTATTGGAGGAAATTTATTTATCGTTTTAACGGGGCGTTATTACTTATACAGCGGAATAGCTAAAACGTATTTGATAGGCAAAACGGGACCAACAATCTATGATTTAGATGTTTTTCCAAAGGCAACAATTGAAACTTCTGACAAATCATTTCAGTGGAAAGAGCACAAAAAATTTAATAAGGCAAGCTTCACAACAAATGAAGAAAAATTCCACAAAAAGTGGAAAACGCAAGCATTCTTAGTGTTTCAAAATGACACTTTATTGTATGAAAAATATTGGGGAACACACAATCGCGAAACGGTTTCAAATTCTTTTTCGGCTGGAAAAACAGTTATCAGTTTATTGATTGGAATAGCAATTGAAAAAGGTCATATTAAAAGCGTTGAAGAACCAGTTGGTAACTACATTCCGGAATTTAAAGAAAACGGAAGAGACAAAGTAACTATTCGTCACTTGTTGTTAATGGCTGCAGGATTTGACTGGGAAGAAAGTGGTGTAAATCCTTTGTCCGAAACAGCAGAAGCTCATTATACAGACGATTTATACGGTTTGGTGACGCGTCAAAAAGTAGTGGTAAAACCGGGAACAATTTTAAATTATCAAAGTGGAGATACACAAATTTTAGCTTTTGTTTTAAAGAAAGCAACAGGAAAAACCATAGCTGAATTAACGGAAGATTGGCTTTGGAAACCAATGGGAGCTGGAAAAACAGCTTATTGGAGTTTGGATAAAGAAAATGGTGACGAAAAAGCTTATTGTTGTTTGTACGCATCGCCAAGAGATTTTGCATTGCTTGGATTCCTGATGTTAAATCAAGGAAAAATCGGGTCAAAACAAATTGTACCTCAATGGTATATGCAAGAAATGGTTAAAACACCTCCTATTCAAACAGAAGAAGGAATTGTAAATACACGCTACGGATACCAAATGTGGGTGTATCCAAATTTTGGAAATACAGTCCATTATTATCGTGGATTGGGTGGGCAATATATCATGGTGATGCCGAAAACTGGCCGAATGGTTGTGCGTTTAGGACACAGAAAAACAACTAATTATTTGATTCCGAAAGCAAAGAAAGACAATAAAGAATTCTGTAAAGTAAACGATCAAAGAGTGGGTCACTCATGGGATATTTTCTATTATCTTGCAATGGGTGAACGAATAGCAAATAAAATTAAAAAGTAAATGAAAGAGGAGCTTTTAGGACCAAAAGTAGAAAATGTAGGTGTTGCTGTTATTCAAAGTATTAACGAGGAAAATGAGAAGGAATATACAGTTTACCTAATTAGTTTGCGAGATGATATAATGGAGGGAATCATCGTTGCTAGCACAGGTTACGGTGAAAATACAACAACAGGTGAAAAAATAAAAACCTCTACTTTACGTCACGGAATAGAAGTGTTGCTTCCAAATGAAATTGCTAAAATTGAACCGATTATGCCTAACGTCCTTGGACTTTCTAATGAATATTGGGTAAGTTTTTGGATTGAAGACGTTTTGTACGACAAGCGTTTTGTGTTTCCTGCAGAATCGTTGATTGAAGAAAATTTTAAATATCTGGAGGCATTTAAACGAAAAGGAGTGTTACTGGTATAAAATTTCCGGGATATTCGCAACTACTTTTTTAATCGAAAATTAAGAAATACTTTAGAAAGTTGTATTCAATGTATCCAAGCCACATTAACAGTTCAAATTATTTAGTGATGAAACTCGTTATTTTACAAAATAATTACGGGCAAATAAGACTATTTTCGCCGAGTTACAACTCGATCCGAGGGTCATTCTGAATGAAAGAAGGAATCTTTTTTTTGTGCTCATTTCAATTTAAGCTATTACAAAAAAGCCATCACTCGAATTTACTGTAGAATAAAGGCAATACGACTAGAATGAGGAAACGTTATAAAGGTTATTATTTTATAATATTTAAGGAAGTAAGTGGAAAATTCAATTAATTTTTGATACGACGATTTAAACTAGCTTATTAATTGGTAAAACAACTTTCCAAAACAAATCTTAAAGAATATCTTATTTAATCTACAATTAAGTAGTTTTGTTCTCTAAACTGAAATAATGAAAAAGTTTATTCAAATCCCACTAATGATTTTTCCTATGTTGGCATTTTCGCAAGTACAAGAACCAATTGCTCCTAAAAAACCAAAAGCTTTAACTATTCATAATCACACGCGTAACGACGATTATTATTGGATGAATGAGCGCGATTCTAAACCAGTTTTAGATCATTTGGCAAAAGAAAACGCTTACAACGATGAATATTTTAAGCCCATTCAAGGTTTGGTGCAATCGTTAATGACTGAATTTGACCAACGAATTAATCCAAACGAGGTAAGTGCTCCATTTATTATGAACGGAAAAACATACCAAGTAAAAAGCATTGAAGGCAAAGATTATCAGCAAGTTGTGCAAATCGAAAATGGTAAAGAAACTATTTTTTTTGATGAAAATGAGCGCGCAAAAGGAAAATCTTTCTACGAACTAGCTGAATGGAATCCGTCTCCAAATAATGAAATTTTGGCCGTAAGCGAAGACTTTGTTGGGAGAAGAAAATACAATATCACATTCTGTCAAAATAAAAATGGAAAATTCCTTAAGGATAAAATCTCAGACGTTAGCGGTGGAGTAGTTTGGGCAAACGATAACAAAACGGTTTTTTACGGAAAGAAAGATACCGTAACACTAAGAGAATTTCAAATTTATCGTCACATTCTTGGAACTGACTCAAAAACAGATGTTTTAGTGTACGAAGAAAAAGACGAAAAATTTGGTGTTGGTGTAGGAAAATCAATCACTGATAAATTCATTATGATTTATTCTTATAGTTCTACAACTTCCGAAATGCAATGGATTGATGCCGATAAACCTTTGGATAAACCAACCGTATTTCTTCCAAGAAAGCAAGGACATTTGTATGAAATCGCACATCACGCCAACGGTTTTTATATTCTTTCAAACGACCAAGCAACGAATAAACGCATTCTTGTTTCAGCAAGTGCTCCAACATCCCTTGAAAGTTGCCAAGAGTTAGTTGCTCACGATCCAAAAACATTAATCGAAGGGATTTCAGTTTTTAAAAATTTCTTGTTGATTGAAGAACGCACAAACGGTTTACGCAAATTGAAATTGAGAAATATCAACGATAATTCAGAGCGCTATCTTTCGATGAATGAAGAAACATATTTCTTAGGTTTAGGACTAAACGATGAGTTCAATACCGACGAAATTTTCTATTCTTATAATTCAATGACAACGCCTTCGACCGTTTACAAATACAATATGGCGACTGGTCAACAAACGGTTTGGTTTAGAAAAGAATTATTAGACAAAAACTTTAAATCAGAAGATTATACTTCTCAACGTATTTGGGCTACAGCAAACGATGGCACTCAAATTCCAATTAGCTTAGTTTACAAAAAAGGAACCGATTTGAAAAATGCGCCTTGTTTGTTATATGGCTATGGTTCTTATGGTTACACCCTTCCTGATGTATTTAGTCCAACGCGTTTAAGTCTACTGAACAGAGGTTTTGTTTATGCTGTTGCACACATTCGCGGTAGTAAATACATGGGTGAAGAATGGTACGAAAACGGAAAATTCGATAAGAAAATCAACACTTTTACTGATTTCATCAATGCGGCGGAACATTTAGGACATCGCGGCTATTGCGACAAAGATAAAATCTACGCGCAAGGCGGAAGTGCTGGAGGATTATTGATGGGAGCTATAACCAATATGGCGCCTTATTTATGGAAAGGAATCGTTTCGCAAGTTCCTTTTGTGGATGTTGTGACAACGATGTTAGATGAATCGATTCCATTGACAACTGGCGAGTATGAAGAATGGGGAAATCCTAACGATCCGTATTATTATAACTATATGCTAAAGTATTCACCAATTGACAATATTCACCGAATGGATTATCCTGCAATATATATCACAACAGGTTACCACGATTCACAAGTTCAATATTGGGAACCGATGAAATACGTTGCAAAAGTGCGTGAATACCGAACAAACAAAAATCCATTGGTGTTTGAATGTAATATGGATGCGGGTCACGGTGGTGGTTCTGGGCGCACACAAGAGCGTTTGGAAGTAGCGAAAGTTTATGCCTTTATCCTAAGTTTAGAAGGAATTTCAAAATAGGATTTTAAATGCTAAAACACAAGTGGAAAAGTTAAAACGCAACTTGCTATTTTTTGATTTCGTAAGTTTTAATAGTTTAAAATTGAGCACTTTAAAACTTGGTGTTTTTACTTTGATATTCTTTTCTTCAATTAATTTTTCAATTGCACAAGACGATAGTTTATTGATTGAAAATTTCAGAGATCGAAAAGTAGTTTTTGCCGATTTAGGATATACAACTGCGCCTTTTTTTCTGCGCTATCCTTATACTTCTGAACTAGGAAAATTAAGCTATAAAAACAATTTTAGACTATTTCTAGGACTTGGTTTTGCTTACAAATGGTTTTCGATGCGCGTTGGTTTTCCGTTATTAAATTCTTTTCGTTCGGTTGAGAAATATGGTGAGACCAAGCAATTCAATCTGGGTTTTGATTTTTCATTTCAAAAGATGTATTTTGATTTTGAGTTTAAGTCAGTTTTAGGTTATTCCATCCAAGATGCTAATCGCTGGGATTCAACCTATACAGAAGCCAAACCAAATCAAAATGAAGCTTCAGTTGGTACTTTAAATTTTGCTTTGAACGGATGGTATTTTGGCGATGAAAACTTCAAAATGAATGCGTTGATTGGAAAGAGAGCACATTATGTTCGGCGTGTACACACATGGTATGTCAAAGGAACGGTAAATGTTTTTGGAGCCGACAACAATGGAGTTCCTTTGATCCCTGCCGCTTTACAAAATCCATCAAATTCCAAAACTTTATCCTCAACGCTTTCTTCCTTTGATTTTGGTGTAATTCCTGGTTATGCTTATGTAGACCGCATTAACAATTGGCAATTTTCTGGTTGGTTAGGCCTTGGTGGTGTGATACAATCTAAGTTTTACAGCGTTTCAGATGAATCAAGGGGGTTTTTAGGTTTAGCACCACGTTACGATATTCGCTTAATGGGTGGCTATTCACGTCCAGAATATTTCATTTTCTTACTTACTGATTTCGACAATAAATCGATTCGTTTTTCTGATTTAATTTATCGCCAATACTTCTATAGCATTAAAATCGTGGGAGGCTATCGTTTTCCTGAGAAGGATAAAAAGAAGAAAAAATAGCTTTTTGCCATTCTTTTTGCATTCTTACTTCTTCACCATTTTCAAAATCAAAACCGCTTCATTTTTAGTTGCGATTTTCCATTTTCCGGAAGCTAACAATTCATCAATCGTTTTTTGATAGGAAATAGCATCGTTTGGATATTTATTTTCTTCAGCAGGTAGTAAAGCAATGTATTCGGCATCGTTGATAAATGGAAAGTGATAAATATAATCTCTAAATGCTAAATGAGTAGTTAAACAAGCTTGAGCGCTAACTTTTGCATTTGGTGGAATTATTTTTAATAGTTTATTCACTTCCGAAACATCAAAATCTCGTTTCCAGTGTTGTTTCTTATAAAATTGACTATTTATTTGATTATAATATTCTGAAGTTCGATGGTCTAAAAAACTTGCACTACTAATAAATGTTGACGCCAAGAAAACACTTGCAAAAGCTACTTTATATTTTTTTATTTGATGAATAACTGTATAAAGTCCAATTACAATTATTGGTGCAAATTCAATCGAATAGTGAACGCTTATTCCCCAGCGAATAGGGAGGTCGTTAAACATTTTTTGACCTAAAATCGGGAGCAACATGATAAGGTATTCTGGAGCTAAAACCAACATAAATCCACCAGCTAATGCCAAAGCTAAATAAGTTTCTGCCTTCATCCCATCGTACATTGGATCGCCAGAATGATTGTAAAACAATAACTTTAAGGCATCAATAGGGTGTTTCAAAATATTGACCAAAACCTCTCCAAAATTTCCACCCAAAGCATTGAAAGAATTGTGTAAATAATCTCTACCCGGTGTAGCTAAGCTTGGTATGATCACTTTAATGACTAAAATAAAATAAATTGCAGCTGCCAATGCAAAAAACAAACCTTTAAGAGCTGTTTGTTTATCTTTTTGAAGCAATGCCTTAAAGGAAACTCCAAATCCTAAAAACACAGCCCACAAGGCCATATTTTCTTTAGCAATGATAATTAAAATAAAATAAAGTACTGATTTTCTCCAGTTTTTCTGTTCAAAATAAAGCAAGAACCAAGGAACAAACATCGTTGCAACCACATTGTCGTGATAATCAAAACTTAGCGCAGAATAAATTCCATAGAATGAGAAAAAATGAGCGACGGCAATAGTAGAAATCGTTGTGTTTTTGGTGAGATTTAGAACGTACTTGTAAATTCCAAAACCACCAACTAGAATTGCTAAAAATTGAAAAATAAGCATTGTCCATTCGCCGAAGATCCAATAAAATGGAGAAACCAAAAGCGGATACAACGAAAAATGATCTGATAATATATTTGTGAATTGCGGCTGCATAATCATACAATCGTTCCAACGAAAGTGCGCATAATCGTAGATTGCATTTTGATTGATTCCTAAATCCCAACCATAAGTTCGAAAGTTGTAATGGTTGACGAATGTAATGGAAGCGAAGATGAGAGCAAAAATTGTAAAAACAATTATTAGTGGGTAATTAATTTGCTTTAGTTTCATTCTAGTTTAATTTCATCAATAACATAATTCGGACGATTTTTACTCTGCGTAAATAACTTTCCTAAATAAACACCAACTATTCCCATCATGATTAATTGTAAACCCCCGATAAATAAAATAGAGGCAATCAGAGATGTCCAACCAAGAACAGCCTCATTTGTAAATACTGAAATATAAATGGCATAAATTCCATATAAAAAGGCGATTGCTGCAAAAAATAAACCTAAATAAATGGAGAAATACAATGGCTTTGCACTTGAAGATGTGATTCCCGTAAGCGCAAACCTCAACATTTTAGAAAATGAATATTTTGTTTTACCCGAAAAACGTTCTTGAGGTTTGTAAGCTATCCCAATTTGTCTAAAGCCCAGTGTTGGAATTATTCCTCTGTAAAACAAATTACTTTCATTGTAACTTTTTAATGCAACTACTACTTTTTTGTCTAAAAGGCGAAAATCAGCCGTGCCTTCCTCTAACTTCGTGTCCGAAAGATAGTTGACTATTTTATAAAACAACTTAGAAGTCATCTTTTTGAAGAAAGATAATTCTTCACCATCCTTTCGAATGGAATAAACTACTTCTTTTCCTTCTTGCCACAAGCGAATCATTTCAGGAATTAATGCTGGTGGGTGTTGTAAATCGGCATCCATACTAATTACCGCGTCACCTTGAGCGTAATCTAAACCTGCTTTCAGTGCATTTTGATGACCGAAATTGCGACTAAAACTAATGAATTTAACTCTTGAATCAATCTGACTTAATTGTTTAACTTTTTCCAATGAACCGTCTGAACTTCCATCATTTACATAAATAACTTCGAAATTAGCATGTGTTATTTGTTTAAATACTTCAGCGATTTTTTGGTATAGGATTTCAATGTTGCCTTCTTCGTTAAAGGTTGGAATAACAATTGAAATTTTTATTTCATTCATAGACAAGTGCGAAAATACGAATCTTTATCAATTTATTCGCAACCAAAACGATCCACCATGTTTTTCAACGTTTTTGGTGTTTTCATGTTTCCAGAAATCAGCGATAATTGCTGCTAATTCCTTCTTTTCAGAAACGTAATAATTGGCAAAAAGCGGTTGGTATTTTTCTGAATTTGCCAAAAGATACATTGCCAAGCCGTATTGCTCTGAATAAAAACGATCGCACATAAATTGCGGATAATCGTAAGGAATATAAATGTCGTGTATGTGAACTACAACGCCTTTTTTCAAGCGATGTAATACTTCTAAGAAAAAAACAGTCGCGTCTGAATTGGGTAAAATACGATGCGAATTATCGACAAAAAGAATATCGTTTTCTTCCAGTTCTTCCAACATTTTGAAATCGATTGCTTCAAAAGGTTTACGAATTACTTCATCTACCAAAGCGTCTATTTCCGCACGTGGTTGGGGGTCGATAGAAATGAATTTAGTGCTTAGATTTTGTTCCTTTTTCGCTTTAAACGCAATTTTTGTAGAATTTCCAGAACCTATTTCAACGTATTTTTTGGGTTTTAATTCTGAAATCAAGGTATAAAGCATAACCATGTCTAAACCTGGTAGAAACGAATTGTTCCAAGCTGGATTTTTAGGGTCTTGTTCTAATTTAGAATCTTTGATTTGCCACAAATTCTCTTGGTATTTTGCCACCGCTTTCAAGTAAGAAGCGTAGGTTTCATCTTGTTTTTGGGTAATTGCCAATAACTCCGGATGCGCTGGTTTACCATGACCATAACGCGGCGAAACGTCCACTTTGTATTCTAAATATACTTTTTGAAATTTGGGGCTTAAAAACTTGTATAACGCTTTAATCATATTTGAACGGAATTATTGCCCGACAAAGAAACGCATTTTTAAGAGAATGACGTCTTTCAAAAAGGGTAGATTGCTTACTTTTTCTTTTTAAACTTGCCGAATGAAATTTTTAGCTTTTATTCTTAGTTTGTGTATTACTTTCATTAGTGGAAATTTATTATTTTCTCAAGTTACAAATACTGGTTTGATGGACACTACCAGCGGTTTAAAAATTGGCAATGTAAGCCTCGGTGTTTATTTGGATGTGTATTATGGTTTTAACTTCAATCAACCGACATCGAATGAGAATAATTATTTCGTTTCTTCCAATCAACATAATTCACTAAGTATCAACCTATCCTATTTGGATTTAAAATATACCGACAAAACCATTCGAGCTCGTTTTATTCCTGCATTTGGCACCTATATGAATGCTAATTATGCAAATGAAAATGGCGCAATGAAATTTATTTTAGAAGGGAATATTGGCGTAAAACTATTCAAAGAGAAAAATATTTGGCTCGATGTAGGGGTATTAGGTTCTCCTTTTACCAATGAAAGTGCCATTTCAAAAGATCATTTAATGTATAGTCGAAGTTTTTCTGCTGAATATGTTCCTTACTATTTAAGTGGACTAAAACTTTCCGTTCCAATTAAAGAAAAAGTAACCTTCTATGCTTATTTATTGAACGGATGGCAACAAATTAAAGACAAAAACGATGCGAAATCAGTTGCAACACAATTAGAAATTAGACCAAATGGGAATAATTTAATTAATTGGGATGTATATGCTGGAAATGAAAAATCTGTGGAAAACCCAAGTTATCGAATGCGCTATTTTTCAGATATTTATTGGATTTACGAAAAGAACAAATGGAAAATCACTTCTTGTGCCTACGCTGGATTTCAACAAGTTAAAGACTCTTTAAATCTGAATAAAGAAAAGTTTTGGTGGCAAGCGAATTTCATTGTAAGAAGAGCTTTTAAAAATGATTGGAATATCAGTGGACGCGTTGAATATTTTAATGACCCCCAAAATGCAATCGTTCCCATTGCTGTTGGCAATTATACAAATCCTTCCTTTCAGTGTTTTAGTAGCGGCTTATCCGTCAGTAAAAAGTTAACGGATAAATGTTTGTTCAGGATCGAAGGAAGACAGTTTCACGCTTTAAATGATGCCTTTGAAAGAAAAAACGGCCAACGTGTTGCAAATGAGTATCAGATTTTCGCAAGTCTTTCGATTTGGTTTTAGATAGAAATGATTCTTTTTTTAAATTGACTTTAAAGGCTTAGTAATCGTTTTTTACCTCGATTTCCTTTAGTTCTATTATATTTGCAAAAATTTTTGCGATGTCAAATCAAGAACGTATTTCAACAAATAAGGCGCCAAAGCCAGTAGGTTTATATCCTCACGCTCGAAAAGTAGGAAATTTATTGTTTTTGTCGGGGGTTGGTCCACGCACTGCAGGTTCTGATGCAACCGATTCTGCTGTTCCAGGATTGGAATTAGATAAAAATGGAAACTTTATTCAATTCGATTTTGAAGCGCAATGCAGAAGTGTGTTTGACAATGTTAGCATTATTTTGGAAGAATCTGGTTCTAGTTGGGATCAATTGGTAGATGTTACCGTTTTCTTAGTCAACATGAAACGAGATTTCCATACCTATAATCGCATTTATGCAGAGTATTTTAAAGACAATTTACCTTGCAGAACGACGTGTGAAATCAATTCACTTCCAACTCCAATAGCGATTGAATTGAAGTGTATTGCAACGATTTAAAAAAATGTAGAATGTAAAATTGAGAATTTAGAATGAAACACAATAATTCTACATCTTACTTTTGTGTTCTAAATAAACTAAAAAAATAAAAATGTAAATTGAAGTATGTAAAATAGGAAATGAATCATCATAATTCTACATTTTACATTCTAAATTCTAAATTAAAATAAAATGACAGGTTTCATCATTCGTATTGCTATCGCAGCACTTTCACTTGGTTTTAATGTTTGGTTATTCGCAACAGGGCATTGGGGTTGGGGAATTTCATTCTTGTTGGTAACAACAATTATAATTTTATCGTTTTTCAGAAATGAAAACATGATTTTGGCTTTGAATCAAATGCGTGTTGGAAATACAGATAAAGCAAAAAAATATATCGATCGAATTACTGCACCGCAATTTTTACCACGTCGTCAACATGCGTATGTTTTGTTTTTAAAAGCAGTGATGGGCGCACAAGAACTAGGTTTTGCGAAAAGTGAACAAATGTTACGAAAAGCATTGGATTTAGGTTTGCGCCAAGCAGAAGATAATGCAGTTGCAAGAATGCATTTAGCAGGAATTTGTGCACAAACAGGTCGTCGTCCCGAGGCAATTTCCCTTTTGGCTGAAGCTAAAAAATTAGACAAAAACGGAATGATGCGCGACCAAATCAAACAAATGCAAGGGCAATTGCAAGCAGCTCCTTCTAAAAATCAAATGCGAATGGCGCAAATGATGGGAGGAAGGAAGAAAACGCCAAAAATGCGTTAATCAGAAAAAATAAGATTTAACACTCAACTATTATGTCAGAAAATCCGCGTATCTATTCCAAATCTTGGGATGATTATGAATTGCTAGATGCTGGAGGTGGCAAAAAACTAGAACGTTGGGGTAAAATCATTACGATTCGACCAGAAATGCAAGCTTATTTCCACAGTGGTAAACCATTTACTGAATGGCGAGAATTGGCGCATTGGGAATTTGTTGAAGATGCCAAAGGACAAACAGGTAAATGGAAAAGCCTCAAAAAAGATGCGCCTAGAAAATGGGTTATTACCTACAAACGCTTGAAATTCGTGCTTGAACTTACGAAATTTAAACACATCGGTTTGTTTCCAGAGCAACAATCGAACTGGGAATTCATTGAAGATAATTTAAAATCAGAAGCTCGTTTCTTAAATCTTTTTGCCTATACTGGTGCAGCTTCATGTGTGGCTCGAAATATTGGCGCTGACACCATTCATGTTGATTCTGCAAAATCAGTTATGAATTGGGCAAGTCAAAACATGGAAGAAAGTCGCTTATTGAACATTCGTTGGGTACATGAAGACGCATTGAAATTCATTCAACGCGAAGAAAAAAGAGGCAATAAATTCCAAGGAATTGTTATGGATCCTCCTGCGTGGGGAATTGGAGCCAAAGGTGAAAAGTGGAAATTGGAAGATAAAATTGATGAATTGATGGGGGCAGCTGCCAACGTCTTGGATAAAGATGGTTTTTTAATTATGAATACCTATTCACCAATGGTCGATGTGAACTTTATTACTGAACTTTCTGATATCTATTTCGAAGGTCGTGAAAAACAAATTACCGAACTATATATGGAAACAAAAACTGATAAATTCATGTTTTACGGGAATTTATTGAGAGTTAAGTAATTGATAACATAAAGCAATTTGTTGTTTTTTAAAACAAATAAAAAACGGCTACCTCAATTTGAAGTAGCCGTTTTGTTTGTTGTTTGGTTGGTTATAGTCCAATAATTTGTCTAACTTCCACTTCTGTCAAATTACGTTTTTGACCATCTTGATTAAGGTAAGTTCTGTTTACTAATCGTCCATGAATTGCGACTTTTTTCCCTTTTTCAGCATATTGTTCGATGAACTCAGCAAGGTTTCCCCAAGCAAATACACGGTGCCATTCAACAGTATCTTTATATTTACCGTCATTTTTTCGTTCTGGTTTAGTTGTAGCTAAACTGAATCTTGCAACTGATTTACCGTTGTCAAATTTTGTAACTTGTGTGTTTGTCCCGATGTTGCCGATTAATGTTACGAAGTTGCGCATTGTTGTCATAATGTGTGTTTTTTAGAAAATTATTGAAATGTGTATTTAAATTGAATTGTGATTTTTTACATAAGAATGATATCGTTCACCTCAACTTCTGAAATGAATTTGCGTTCGCCTTTTGTGTTATAGAAACGGCTAACTAGTTTTCCTTCGATTGCCATTTCTGAACCAACGTGCCCTAATTCCTCGAGCACTTTGATCCATCTACCCCAAGCCGTAACTAAATGCCAATTGCTTCTAGTTTTTGTTTTTCCCTCTACATCTAAGTAGATTTCTTTGGTGGACATTGAAAATTTTGCAACTTTGCGTCCATCTTGTAACTCTGTAAACTTCGGTGCCGAGCTTACTTTCCCGATTAAATTAACGTGATTCATGCTATTTGGATTTATAGGTTAATTAATTTTCTGCTTTCGTTGGTGCCAACAATAAAAAGTCGGATAATTCTACAATTGTGCTGTAGCGTTTCTCACCAGATTTTGACTCGTAAGATTGATTTACCAATCGACCTTCTAACATAATTTCTTGTCCTTTGGAAAGTATTTTCTGAATTCGTTCAGCTGCTTTTCCCCAAGCGTTGATGTTGTGCCATTGCGTTAAATCTTTCCATTGACCGCTTTTGTCTTTGTAACGCTCGTTTGTTGCTAATGTGAATCGTGCTAATGATTTTCCTGATTCGAAGTTCACGATTTCTGGTTGTGCACCCAATCTTCCGATTAATTTGACATTGTTTCTTAATCCATTCATGTTGTAAAAAATTAAATTGTTTGATAAAAAATTGTTTCTTGCCGTTTTCAAGTAACGTTATTTGAATTCGACACTGCAAAGTTTTGTAAGAAGTGAAATCGAAAACGGTTATTTGTCGATTATTGTCGATTATTATTCGTTTATAATTGAATATAATCGTTTTTATAATTGAAATTCAGTTGATTAACTAGTTTTTTATTAATGAAAAAATATTTTAAAAAGTTTGATTTTTTTTGGATAAAGTATGGAAATTGAATTTACTGACTTCCTATACCAATTTACTTGTTAAATGACGCAATTGAAAATCTGTCTGGTATAATGCCGAGTTAGTTTTCAACGAGTATTCTATACGACAATTGAAAACAACTTCGGTATTAGTTAGTCATCTAATGTTGCATTTTTTAAACTTTCAACTTGCATAAATGGAAATAGAATTAACTTTGCTCATCAATTAAGAACAATGACAGAAACAACAACAACAGAAATTCAAGAAATCCTAAGTCAATTAGGGATTGAAGAAATGAATAATGGAGCTTCCACTGGAGGTAAATGGTTCAAAACAAGAGGTGAAAAAATTGATTCGATTTCCCCCGTAGATGGAAAATTAATTGCCTCGGTAAATGGAGCCACTGAAGCTGATTACGAAGCTGTAATTCTTAAAGCCCAAGAAGCATTTTTAGAATGGCGAATGATTCCTGCTCCTAAAAGAGGAGAAATTGTACGTCAATTAGCGGAAAGAATCCGTTTTTACAAAGAACCTCTCGGAAAATTGGTTTCTTATGAAATGGGTAAATCACTTCAAGAAGGTTTAGGTGAGGTTCAAGAAATGATTGACATCTGTGATTTTGCAGTTGGACTTTCAAGACAATTATATGGTTTGACAATGCATTCAGAACGTCCGGGACATAGAATGTACGAACAGTATCACCCTCTTGGAATAGTTGGAATTATTTCAGCGTTTAATTTTCCAGTTGCGGTTTGGAATTGGAATACAGCTCTTGCTTGGGTTTGTGGTGACGTTTGCGTTTGGAAACCATCTGAAAAAACACCAATTACAGCAATCGCATGTCAACAAATTACGAAAGAAGTTTTTGATGCAAATGGTGTTCCTGAAGGTGTTTCTGGTTTAATTATTGGCGGTGCTGAAATCGGGAAATTAATGGCTGAAGATGTTCGTGTTCCATTAATTTCTGCTACTGGTTCAACAAGAATGGGTAAATCAGTTGGTGCAACAGTTGGTGCTCGTTTAGGTCGCTCTTTATTAGAGTTAGGAGGTAACAATGCTATCATTATTGCTCCTTCGGCTGATTTGAAAATGGTTGTTCCTGGTGCTGTTTTTGGCGCGGTTGGAACTGCTGGGCAAAGATGTACATCTACAAGAAGATTAATTATTCACGAAAGTATTTACGATAAAGTAAGAGATGCAATAACGAATGCATATAAACAATTAAGTATTGGAAACCCGCTCGATTTAGCGAATCACGTTGGACCTTTAATAGATAAAGATGCGGTTGCAAATTATTTGAATGCAATCGAAGCTGCAAAAAAAGAAGGAGGAAATGTGTTGGTTGAAGGTGGTGTTTTAGAAGGTGCTGGTTATGAATCAGGATGTTATGTAAAACCTTGTATCATTGAAGCAGAAAATCACTATGCAATTGTTCAACATGAAACATTCGCTCCAATTTTGTATTTGATTAAATACGCTGGAAATGTTCACAATGCGATTGCTTTACAAAATGGTGTTCCTCAAGGACTTTCATCAGCAATTATGACGAATGATTTAAAAGAATCAGAAGCATTTTTATCGCAACAAGGTTCAGATTGTGGTATTGCTAACGTAAATATCGGAACTTCTGGTGCTGAAATTGGTGGAGCTTTTGGTGGTGAGAAAGAAACCGGTGGTGGTCGTGAGTCTGGCTCTGATGCTTGGAAAGTTTACATGCGTCGTCAAACAAACACAATCAATTATTCAGATAGTTTACCTTTAGCGCAAGGAATTAAATTTGATTTATAGAAAATAGATTTATAAATATTAAAGCCTTCCCAATTAGTTGAGAAGGCTTTTTTTGTGTAGTGTTTTTACAATTCAAAACCCTTTTCACTTTTATCCGTTTGAATTAATAGATGACAAAAAACTGTGTAATAATTGGATGTGGTTGGTTAGGTCAGCCCTTGGGATTTGAAATCGCTAAACTTGGATTTACCGTTTTTGGAGGAACCAGAAATGTTGAAAAAATCAATACATTAGTTCAAAAAGGAATAAATGGTTTTGTTATTGATTTTAACGAACAAGAAATTTCATTAGACCTCAGCTCAGAACAAATTCAAAATACTTCAGTAGTTATTTTTTCAATTCCACCAACTGGATTTTCTGATTATGGAGAAACGCTTTTAACGATTGCACAATTTTTCCCACCAGAAACACATTTTATTTTTGCAAGTTCAACGGGAGTTTACAAAGCAGTGAATGAAATCGTCGACGAAAATTCAGATTTAGACAAAAATCATGCAGTTACGAAAGCGGAAAACGTACTACTAAAAAACTTTAAAGAACGATTGACTATCCTTCGATTGGCAGGATTAATTGGAGAAAATCGTCATCCTGTAAAATACTTTTTGAATAAAAAAGACATTCCTAATGGTTTAGTACCTGTGAATTTAATTCAGTTAACAGATGTTATTCAAGCGTTTTTGACCGTAATTCAAGAAAAAAAAGTCAATCAGATTTACAACGTTTGTTCACATCAACACCCAACTAGAAAGGACTATTACGGTGAAATTGCACAGCAAAAATTTGGAGTTGAACTTTCTTTTCAAGTAGAAGGTGAAGGAAAAATTATTGATGGCTCAAAAATTGTTAAAGAATCAGGTTTTCAGTACAATACCTCTATTTTTGTGGTTTAATGAAAATTGTGGAACACAACACATGAACTATCTTTGCGTCTACTACCTACGATGAAATATTTATACCTTCTTTTATTGTTCCTGTTAAGTTTTCAATCGAAGGCTTCACATATCATTGGAGGAGATATTTATTACGATTATTTGGGCAATAATCAGTATCGTTTTTTCATTACACTTTACCGCGATTGCAACTCCAATGGTGCGGATTATGATAATCCTTTAGCACTTGCTATTTATCGCTCTAACGGACAATTATTTGAAAATATAAATGTTCCTTTTCCAGGGAGTGTTGTTTTGCCAGTTCTATTTAATAATCCATGTGCCACCCCACCAGGAAATATCTGTGTGCAACGCGCCATTTATACAACTGTCGTTACTTTACCTCCAACTCCTGGTGGATATGATGTTGCGTATCAACGGTGCTGTCGTGGACCAAATGTTACCAATCTTATAAGCCCCGATGACACAGGTTTAACCTTAACTACGCATGTTCCCGGTTCAGAAACAGGTTTTACAAACAATGGAAGTCCTCGATTTACAAATTATCCACCAATACTTTTGTGTAATAACGATCAATTGGTATTCAATCACGCTGCAACTGACCCTGATGGCGACCAATTGGTTTATTCATTGGTTACTCCTTACTCTGGCGCAAGTTCAGCAACACCTTTACCTCCTCAAACTCCAGCTCCACCTTATTTTCCTGTACAATGGTCGGGGCCTTTTAATGCAACACAACCCTTAGGTCCAAATTCTTCAACTTTTATAAATCCATCAACAGGCGTTTTAACTGTAAACCCAAATATGATTGGACTTTTTGTGGTTGGAATTCGGGTCCAAGAATTTAGAAATGGCGTCTTAGTGGGTGAAACTGTTCGCGACTTTTTGTTTAGAGTATTTGACTGTAATATTGTGATGCAAGCCATTCTACCAACACAAGAGCAGCTTCCAACTTTTGTTTCTTATTGCCAAGGATTAACTGTAAGCTTTGTAAATAACTCGTATGGCGGTTCAAATTACAGCTGGGATTTTGGTGTTCCAAATCAAACAACAGACGTCAGTACTGTTTTTGCACCAACTTTCACTTATCCAACACCAGGAACTTACACCGCACGACTTATTGTAAATGAAGGGTGGGCTTGTACGGACACTGCTTATATTACTGTTACAGTAAACAATCCATTTTCAATGTCGTGGACTTCGCAAGATTCACTTTGTATTTTAGGGAATTCATTTGATTTTACCACTCAAACAAGTAATCTTGCCGCAAATTTTTCGTGGGTTTTTGACTCAGATGCTTCTGTTCAAACTTCTACCAATCTTACTGTTCCCGATGTCACTTTTTCAACACCAGGTTATCATGTTGTTACCTTGAATGGCGATGACGGCGATTGTGTCACCAGCTACACAGATTCTATTTACATATTTGATTTACCGATCAGTGCAATTGGAATTCCACCAGACGTTCAATGTCTAGGTTACACTATCCCGTTTGAAAATAACTCGATTAACGCGTATAATTATCTTTGGGATTTTGGAGTTCAAGAATCAGGACAAGATGTTAGTACTGATTTCGAGCCAACTTTCACCTATACAAACCCAGGAAATTACATTGTAAGATTAATTGCTAGTTCTTCCGCTGGCTGTAGCGATACTTCTTCAATTCAAGTTCAAATATATGAGCCGTTAACCATGTCTTTCGTTCACAGCGACTCACTTTGTATATCAAATGGAGGCTATGATTTTGACGCGGCAGTTTCTGGTCCATCTTCAACTGTTTATACATGGAACTTTGGCTTAAATGCTAATCCTTCCACTTCAAATCAATTGGATGTGTTTGGAGTTCAATACCTTACACCAGGAATTCAACCGGTTACCTTGACTGGAATTTATGATGTTTGTACTTTATCAGTTGCTTCAACTGTTTTCGTTTATGGAATCCCGCAAATTGATTTTCTTTTTGTGAATACACGACAATGTGCACCTTCCCTTTCACAATTTTTAAACTTAAGTCAGACAGATGCACCAGCGAGTTATTTCTGGGATTTTGGAGACGGTTATACTTCCACAGAATTCCATCCGAATCACACTTATACAAGCGTTGGAAATTACAGTGTAAGTCTTTCAATGACCACATTAGCTGGTTGTGTGGATACCCTATATTTGATGAAGCAAGATTTAGTTACTGTTCACCCAAAACCAACCGCTGGGTTTATGGTAACTCCAAACGAAGTGGATATTTGTAATTCAACCGTTGAATTTATTGACCAATCGATGGGGGCGTATTCGTATTTCTACTTTTTTGACCGCAATCAATTTATCTCAACGAATCCGAACTTTTTTCACAATTATACAACTGCTGGTTCCGATTATCCGATGCAAGTTGTGGAGAATGAATTCGGCTGTCGCGATAGCACTCGAAGAACTGTTTTTGTGGAACCTTTTGTTTTTTATATTCCAAATACCTTTGTGCCAGATAACAATAAAATTAATGATATTTTTAAAGTTGTTTCTGCATTTGAAATTGAAGCACTTGAATTTACTATTTACAACAAATGGGGAGAACGCATTTTCTTTTCTGAAGACTTAAATTATGGCTGGGATGGCACTTATCAAGGTAAATCTTGCCAGGACGACACGTACATTTACACGTTTAAATACAAAGGCTGTGATTCGCCGTATGAGTGGAAATTGGTGGAAGGTTTTGTTAATTTGTTTCGGTAAGTTGCGCAACTTAACACAACATATACACGCTGTTTCATTAATCATTGAGTCAAAAATTAAGGATATTTTAGTTCTAAGAATTGTGCAATAAAAAAGCCCCAACCGAAAATCGAATTGAGGCTTTTGAAGTGGGTTAAATGAAGAAATCAAATACTTATTTCTTTTTAATTATCGATCCTACAAGCAGGTAAAATGCAATCACACTTAAAACAGAACTCGCAATCCAAAAATTAGTTGTAAAAATTAAGGAATCTTCTTCAATAGAAGTATTCTTTTGTGGCAGGATCGAAACCAAACGATAATTGAAATTTCGACCAAAGGTGAAGAAATCCCACCAAGAAGTTGCTTCCAAACATTCTATTTTAAGTAATAAATCCTTTCCAGCAACAATTTGATTAAATCCTTTTAGCTTTGAATTACAATACAATCCTCCAATATCTTTGTGGTCAACCAGTATTTTTTGATTAAATGGTCCGCTTGTTTCAAACCAAGATGAATAATAATTTCCTTTTTCTACAGAAAGTATTTTCACCTTTTGAACTAAAGGATCTGGAATATCTGTTTTTGTTGCATTCCAAAAAACGATTGCAAAACAATATAAAACCAATAGGATTGAGACAAAAGGATTTAAAAAAAAATTGTGTTTTTTCTTCATTGTTTAAATTTTTTATAGAAAACGTTGTTAATTTACAAATTGATCGGAGTTTTTTTCAGTTGCGCACCAAAAATTACCCCAAAATCTGCTTTTCGTTGCCCTAGAGTTATTGTTTAGAAAGAACGTGTTCAATAGCTAATTCATTCAAAATATGGAGTTGCTCATACATCAAAACAATTGTATCAACTAATTCATTTAAAAGCTCTTGCTTCTTGATTTCCTCGCTATTTTTTATAATCATTTCAAAACGAATTGGAACCACCCAACGATCTTTGTATTTCCAAACAGCATCCTCTACTTTGGTATTGCTTCTTTTGATAAATGTAACTTTAGAACAATATTCGTCAATAGTTGAATTAATTCTAGAAATTACAGTTTTAATTTCCGATTGATTAAAGTCTTTTTGAAAATCGTTTGAAGAGGTTAATAAAACACCTCGTTCGCAATAAAATAAAATCTTAATTCCTTGAGTAGTTGCAATAGGTGTGAAGCGACACCAATTATCGAAAGCTTTATTGGTTTTATCAAAGTTAATTGTCAGATGCTTTTCAAATCGCTTTTGATTACAAACAACTTTACTTTTTTCAGACAAGGCTTTATTTAATAATGGAAGAAGCAACCCGTTTAGTTGTTTTAATAAAAAAGAACTATTAAAGGCTGTCACAGGCTTATCGAAAGCTGCAACACTTGTAACAGATGAATTAGAAAGCGCTTGTTCGATTAAATCTCCAATATTGTTATTCTCCTCAACAAAACTTCTAATCGCATTAAAAAATTGAGAGATTAAAATCACTCTACTCTTTAAATAAAAATCTTTTTCGCAAAAACGATAAAGTAATGTTTCCCATTCTTCATCAAACTCATTTTGTTTTGAGAGTTTTTCGATTGTTTCGTTTTCAAGTGTTGCTAAATTCAATTCCATTGCAAATTTTTCATCCCATTTTGTAAAGTCTGGACGTCTTAATAGCAAACTGTAAATTTGAGGAAACGCTATTTGAATATTGACTACCGCATAATTAACTAATATGGTTTTATTATTTTTTTCTTCTTCATTACCCTTTTCCTCTGAATCTTCACTTTGGGTGACGCAATTTATAAGCGAAAGTGAATTTAAAAGACGCTTTAATGAACGAGGATTCGTACCAACCGATAAACGCGTCAACTCACTTAAAGAGGCAATAAAATCCTCATTTTCTTCTTGTTCTTGGGTAAGATATCCTATGTCTTTTAAACTTTTAATGAGAAAATCATTAATGTTATAAGTTGCAACTGGCATTGAAAAAGGTAGCTGAATTATTTTATCAAAAAAAGAACGAAACTCGCGCTCATTTTTCTCAGAAAACTTCCCAAACTTAGGTTCTAAACCCTTTATAACGACATCATAATCTATCGCTAAAACAAAAACACAACTTTCTAAATCAAAGATGTTCTTTAACAATTCTAAGATTTGAACCGCTATGGGAGGATCAATTCTATCCAAATCATCAATGAAGAAAATAAAACCTTTTTTACCTTTTATTTTGAGAATGTCTTTTATAGTAGAGTTAAGCTCATTTCGTAATTCTAAAATGGTCACTTCTTTATTGTTATTTCCTAAACTATCCAAAGAATCGCCAATATCATTTCCCGTTAGCGCTTGGACACCCATTCTCGCTCCAAACTTAAAAACTCTTGAAAACGTTGAAATCACTTTGTTTTTCGTATCAGGGCAAGTAGCAACAATTTCTTCTGACAATCCTTTAATGATACTAATTATTGCTGATTCTGCATCTTTCATCAAACTGTAATGCCACGTATTGACCCAAACAGGTAGAAAATTTGCATTTTGTTTATCACATAACTCTTCTTTTAAAGTGTTCATTAAAGATGTCTTTCCACTTCCCCATTCACCCTGTAAAGCAATGGTTATAGGTGTATTACTACTTTCAACAAATCTTACAAGTCCAGATTTGTAGCGGTCGATTCCTAATAAGTCATCTTCTTGCGCTTTTTTGGGAGAATCGATGATGCTAGTTGTTGTTATCATATTGGTTCTATTATTTTGGTTGATAAATAATATCCTTGTTTCAAAATTCATTTGTGTTTTTAAAATACACCAACTCCCTTTCAGGCGTTTAGGCGTTCTCTTTTTGTTATTTATTTTAAAAAAAAAGACTGCCTTAAAGGCAGCCCTTAAATGAGTCCTTACAATGATTTTACGAGCGCCTCTTTCGCTTTTTGATACTCATCTCTTTTTTATAGTAAGGGAAACTTGAACACTTTTATCGAGTGAGCGCAGGAAATTTAACTATGAATTTATAGGCAATACGCTTCTTAAAAACATTATTCCACTAGTTGTGTGACCTTAATTTCTTACTTATTACAAAAAGTTCATTGATTGGTGAGATTATTTATTTCAAAATTTCACTTACAATGGCCATTGCCATATTATGGTATCAATATTATCATTTAAATAATTTACAGCATGCTCTAAAGAACAACAATCGTGTAAACCATCAGCTTGAAACACAGTTTCATTTTCCAATATTGTCTTATTACAGACAATACAATTCGTTTCAACTATATTCTCAGTCTTGAAGATAGTTCCCTCTTTGCCGTTTTTTAATTTGCTATGAATGGCTGTTGTCATTAAAATCGATTAAATTTTAAATTAAAACCAATCTGAATGAGCCTCTAAAATTTTTGCTGCACCTTTTTCCTTTGCCCAATTATTGAACTCCGATAAAGTCATATTATCGCAATCACCAGTCGAGCGATATAATCGTCCATTTTTTTCATATTTAATTTCAACCTTACAACCAAATGCTTCCTCATACCTTTTTTCAAACGTACTAACTTTCATTGAAGCATTTGTACTTAATTCATCTGCTGTTTTTTTGCCCCTAATTGAAGCGTGAGTTTGATCCCAAGGCATTCCTCCTTTACCCTTTGAGTCAAAATATCCTAAATAAGTGTAAGAAAATTTCGTACACCATTCTTTGTTGATTGATTTCAACAATTTGTTACCTGTAAATGTGATTTCTGCCATTTTATATTTTTTTTGCTAATTTAATTATTCATTACACAATTTCCCATTGCATCTCATTGCATCTTCTCCACCTAAGCTATATTCTATTAATTTTAATGAAATTAAATTTGTGCATGCTTCAAGGGACAGAATCGTATTGCATCGAACATCTAAAAAGAAAACTAGAGGAGAAAATTGGATTTCAAATTCTTCAATTTCATGATTGTCGGATATTTTCCGAACTATTGAGTAACGTAAAAATTACTATTTCAGCACATACCCTGGCGCGTTTTTTTGGATTGATGAAAGCAAATCATCGGCCTTATACCTCAACATTAAACTTATTAGCAGACTATTTAGGTTTTGGTAGCTTTGCCTTTTTTTGTAATGAAATATCAAAACTACATGCCTTTTCGCTTTCTGACCGACAAGGAATGTCAACAGGTGATTTTTCATTTACGGCCCTCGAATTAGCTATTCATTCTAATGATTGGAAGAGTATGCAAACAATTTTAGAAAGTTTTGAGGTAACGAGCAAAGCCTATAAAAACTACATGGTCATGTTTTTAGGCAATGCAGTTCGACAGCATGCGGAGAAAGATGATTTTCTTAAAGCACTTGTAGAAATTGAAAATGGGAGGCATTTGTTTTATGAGTCGTTTGTGGATGAAGACGATCCCGGAAATTATTATGCAGCCGCACTCAATAAATATTACCTTAAAATAAAGCAGGAAATTGGGAGTAAATTGTTTAATGAATGCTTTGTTAACAGTAAAAAAATCTATTTAAATCAAAATGTAGCGCTAAAAGATTTGAATATCATACTATCTGAATCGTTGCCGATAGATGAACTCCACTTTCATCAAATATCACGATTATTTGAAATGAGGATACTCATTGATCGCTCGGACGATAATTTTATCCAAATAATGGATAAATATATTGGTAAAGTTTTAGATCTGTTGCCGAGGTATGAGACTTACCAGAAAAGCTGGATTTTAGCACGCGTAATTAAAGCATTGGCTTTTACTGGAAAACTCAAAAAATCAATGAAAATTCAGGAATTTAGCGCCGCGATCTATCAAACGTATTTGGAACTAAACGGGGAGATTGAATCAATAGCTGACCTGATTTTACAATTGACAGTTTACGTATACAGAAATCAGTTTCAAGCCGATTTATTTCCGCTGGTTCGCATCCAAAAAACACACCTTAACGAAACTAACGCACGAATCGCTATTGAGTCTGCTACGGCTTATCTTTTTGCTGAAAAACAAGTGAAAGCTATTTTGGATAAGAACCTAATCCCTTTTAGTCAAAAAACCGGAAATTCCTGGATAAAAGGAATAATAACTTAAACGTAAAGCACCATCCAATAAAAGGGGACAATAAAAGGAATTAAAACTCCGCGTTTTGTGGCGTTCTTGGGAAAGGAATTACGTCGCGAATATTTGACATTCCAGTAACAAACATAACCATACGTTCGAAACCTAAACCAAAACCTGCGTGTGGAACTGTTCCGAATTTACGCGTGTCCATGTACCACCATAATTCTTCAGCAGGAATGTTAAATTCTTCGCATTTTTTCAAGAGTTGATCGTAGCGTTCTTCACGTTGCGAACCTCCAACGATTTCACCAATTCCTGGGAATAGCACATCCATTGCTGCCACTGTTTTTCCATCTTCATTCGAACGCATATAAAACGCTTTGATTTTCGCTGGATAATCTGTTAAAATCACCGGGCAATTGAACTCTTTTTCCACTAAAAAACGCTCGTGCTCACTTTGTAAGTCGATGCCCCATTCAACAGGATATTTGAATTTTTTCTTTTTGTAGTGGTTTGAATTCATCAACACGTCAATCGCTTCGGTATAAGTCAAACGTTTGAATGGATTGTTGATGACAAATTGCAAACGTTCGATTAGAGACAATTCATTGCGCTCATTTTGAGGTTTTTGAGCTTGTTCTTGTTTGTCGCGTTCGTCTAAGAATTTCAAATCTTCTTCGCAATTTTCAACGATGTATGAACAGATATATTTCAAGAAATCTTCTGTCAAATCCATATTGTCTTTCAAGTCGTTGAATGCCACTTCAGGTTCAATCATCCAAAACTCCGCCAAATGACGAGAAGTATTTGAATTTTCAGCGCGGAAAGTTGGTCCAAATGTATAAACTTGTCCTAAAGCCAATGCTGCTAATTCTGCTTCCAATTGTCCAGAAACGGTTAAGTTTACTGATTTTCCAAAGAAATCTTCTTTGTAATTGATAGTTCCATCTTCGTTTAACGGTGGATTTTTAGGGTCTAAAGTTGAAACATGAAACATTTCTCCTGCTCCTTCTGCATCAGAACCAGTAATAATTGGCGTGTGCAAATAGAAAAATCCGCGGTCGTTGAAGAATTTGTGAATGGCATAAGCAACCGAATGTCGAATTCTGAAAACCGCACCAAACGTATTTGTTCTGAAACGTAAATGCGCTTGTTCTCGCAAAAAATCTAAACTGTGGCGTTTTGGTTGCATCACCGTTTTTTGAACATCATCTGGATGTGCGTCACCCAAAATTTCGACTGTATTCACTTGTAATTCAACAGCTTGTCCTGAACCTTGTGATTCAACTAAAGTTCCTGTTAGTGCAACAGAAGATGCTGTAGTGATGCGTTTTAGTAAAGCTTCGTTAAATTTTTCAAAATCCACTACTGCTTGAATTGTCCCCATGCACGAACCGTCATTGACTTGTATAAAGCGATTGGAACGAAATGCACGCACCCAACCTTTCACTGTTATTTCTGTATTTATTAGCGATTGACCTTCTTGGCCTAAAATTTCTTTAATTCTCCATCTTTTCATATGTGCTTGCTTTTCTTTTTTATGGTCATATGGAATCGCCAATTAAATTCATCCTTGATTGTGACGAATCTTGTTATGGCTTATTTCATGGTGCAAAAATAATGGATTTACAATTGTGAATTCCAATAAACGTAACGTTTACTGCTTATTTTCGTAACTTGTCCTAAAATATAATTTATGAACAACGCAGCACACTTACATTTACTAGTAAATCACTTTCCAATTTTTCTACCATTATTTGGTTTAATTATTTTAATCGTTGGTATTGTTTTTAAATCTGAAATCGTCAAGCGTGTTTCGTTGGCGATGTTTATTTTCAGTGGAATCTTTGCATTTATAGCATTTTCAACAGGTGAAGGAGCAGAAGAAATAGTAGAAGAATTAAATAGAAGTCACGACTTAATCCATGAACATGAAGAAGTCGCAGAAACTTTTGCTTTGCTTTCTTATGTGTTAGCTTTATTTTCAATCGTTGCATTTTGGTTCAATTGGAAAAAACATCCATTCAAGGATCTTTCAATGTATATTGTTTTATTAGTTAGTGTTGTGGTAATTTATTTTTCATATCCCGCAGGACAAATAGGTGGCGAAATTACTCACCCTGAAGTTAGTAACGATTTCAAAGTTCCTGCTGGTGAAAAGGAGGATAACAATCATGACTAGAAACGAAGATTGAATTATTTATAAGTCAAAAAAAGTTATTTATTTCAAATAAAATCGAATTTCTAAACTAAACACTACTTATTTTTGTTTTTAAAATAAATAGAAAAATAATGAAACCGCATTTAACTAAAATAAATATCGAGCTTGCTACATTACGTCAAGAATTAATTGCTCACCCGCTTTATTCGCAGGTTAGTGAAATTGAAGATTTCCAATCGTTTATGGAGCAACATATTTTTGCCGTTTGGGATTTTATGAGTTTGTTGAAAGCGTTACAACGCGGTTTAACATGTGTGGAATTGCCTTGGAAACCTGTTGGAAGTCCAACGACACGTAGATTTATAAATGAAATTGTGTTAGGGGAGGAGTCAGATGTCGATAGAAACGGAGAGGTTGCAAGTCATTTTGAGTTGTATTTAGATGCAATGACAGAAATTGGCGCAAATACACAAACAATTCAAGCTTTTTTATCTTTAATTGAAAATGGTCGATCTGTTGAAGAGGCTTTAAATGAAGTGAATATTAATCCTGAAACTCGCAATTTTGTTAATTTCACTTTTTCGATTTTACAAACAAATTCCATTCATCGTATTGCATCTGTTTTCACTTTTGGTCGCGAAGATTTAATTCCTGAAATGTTCATTGAAATCTTAAAGGAAATGCAAGAAAAAGGCCAAGCTACTATTTCTAAGTTATTGTATTATCTAGAACGTCATATTGAAGTAGATGGTGATGATCACGGACCAATTTCTTTGAAGATGATTGAAGAATTGTGCGGCGATGATGAGCAAAAATGGAATGAAGTTTTGGAAAGTGCAAAAGCAGCGTTGCAAATGCGTATTCAATTATGGAACGGTGTTTTGGCTTCGTTGAAAGTTGCGGTGTAAAATTTCAATTTAGAAACTTCAAGAAATCACAAGATTTAAAATTCTCAAGCAAAAGAAAAGTTAAAGTAATACCTTTGCCCAAAATTTTTCGTGGCTTTTACTCCTTTTCTTTCCGGCATAAGTGCAATTGATTTACCTCAAAATTTCACTTTTCCTTTTTATTATTCGCCACATCCTTTAAGTTTGATTGCTTGTAAAGAATTGCAAGACTATTTAAAAAATCAAAAAGATTTCAAACATAATTTCGGTTTCGAAGAAAATGATTCAAGCTTACAAATTGGAAAAATGTTTGGAGTATTAGTGGTAAAAAGTCAAGCTGGAGAATTGGGTTATTTATCTGCTTTTTCAGGAAAATTAGCTGACGAAAACCACCACAAAAGATTCGTTCCTCCGGTGTTTGATTTGCTTGAAAAAGATAATTTTTTTCGAATTGGAGAAGTTGAAGTGAATGACCTAACGTTGAAAATACTAGCGCTAGAAAGCGACGAAATATATCTTCAATTAAGAGTAAATTTGGCAAGTTTCAAGCTTGAAATGGAAACAGAAATAGGGCTAAAAAAACAAGCTTTGAAAGTTTCAAAAAAACAAAGAGATGAAAAACGAGCGCTTGCAAAAACAACATTAAACGATGCTGAACAGTTACTTTTAGTAGAACAACTCAAAACAGAAAGTATTCGTGAACAATTACAAGTAAAAGACTTTATTCGCGAGATAAATTTAAAATATGCGGAAATAGAAAAATTGTTTCTTGAAAAGGAGCAAGTAATTCTTCAACTGAAGGAAGAAAGAGCGAACAAATCTTCTAGCCTACAAAAAGAAATATTTGAGCAATATACTTTTTTAAATCAAGCGCTAAAAGCAAAAAGTCTTTTAGCAATTTTTTCGCAAACTGTGTTTCAAACACCACCGGCTGGAGCAGGAGAATGTGCAGCTCCAAAATTGTTACAATATGCCTTTTTAAATCACTTGCAACCTATTTGTATAGCCGAATTTTGGTGGGGAAAATCGCCAAGTTCGGAAGTACGATTACATGGTCAATATTACCCTGCTTGTCGTGGAAAATGTGAACCGATTTTAGCTCACATGTTGGAAGGAATTTCACTAGAAAAAAATCCGATGTTGGAGCAAGCAAGTGTCAAAGAAATTCCAGTTATTTATGAGGACGATTATCTTTTATTGGTCAACAAACCACCTGAATTTTTATCTGTTCCTGGAAAAGAACTGAAAGACTCTGTTTATGAACGAATGCGCTTAAAATATCCCAATGCAAGTGGTCCTTTGTTAGTTCATCGCCTAGATATGTCCACTTCAGGATTGTTGTTGATAGCGAAATCTGAAGAAATATACAAACACTTGCAATCACAATTTATTCGCCGCATTGTCAAAAAATCTTATATCGCACTTTTGGATGGAATTGTGAACCAAACAGAAGGAGATATTTCATTACCGCTTCGAGTAGATTTAGAAGATCGTCCGAAACAATTGGTTTGCTATGAACATGGAAAAAATGCTTACACTAAATATAAAATTCTCGGGATTGAAAGTGGAAAAACACGCATTCAATTTTTTCCAATTACGGGCAGAACGCATCAGTTACGCGTGCATGCTGCGCATCACTTAGGATTGAATTGTCCGATAATTGGTGATGATTTGTATGGAACCAAGGGGGAGCGATTGTGTTTACATGCACAATGGATTCAATTTAAACATCCAATTACGAAAGAAATTGTAGAGTTTAGCTGTGAACCAGAATTTTAAGAAAATAAGATTAAGACTGTTTCAAAAGTCATTAATCGAGGCTTTGCAAAAATTTAATACCGGAGTTAACCCTTGTTAATGAGGATATTAAATTTTTGAAGCAACGATGAGAAATGGGTTTTGCAATGGTCTTTTATTGTGAATGTCAAAATGATTTTGAATACTTAATTTCGTACGAGACCATTACAAAAAAGAAATCTAAGAACGTATTTCACAACCAACCTTCAGTTGTGAAATCTCAATCTTTAATTTATTTCCTTAATTTCGAGATGTGAAATTTGCGTCAAAACTTTTCTTTCTTTTTTTATTTCCCAGCTTTTTAATTGCGCAATCTTCCTTTTGGAAACCAGCAGATAGTTTGAATAAAGCGCGAATTATTACCAGTTCCTCAATTATTGGTGTTGGTTATGCGGGAAGTTTGATTGGTTTACAGCAAGTTTGGTACAACAATCCGTTGACAAATTTTCATTTCTTTAACGATGGTGCGGATTGGCTACAAATGGATAAAGCAGGACACACGTTTACAACTTATCAGATTTCGAAGAACATTTCTCAACTCTATCGTTGGGGAGGAATGAAATCAAAAAATGCGGATTGGGTGGGCGTTGGTGTTGGCTTGAGTTATCTTACTTTTTTGGAAGTACTAGACGGATTTTCTGGTGAATGGGGTTTTTCAGCTTACGATATGTTGGCAAATGTCAGTGGTTCCGCTTTGTTTTGGGGACAAGAACGTTTGTTTAAGCAACAAATAATTGTACCAAAATTCTCCTTTCACCCAACAGAATATGCTGCCTTACGTCCTGAAGTTCTTGGAAGTACATTTACAGAACAATTACTCAAAGATTACAATGGTCAAACCTATTGGTTGAGCTTTTCTCCTGGAACAATGGGTAACAATAAATTTCCAAAATGGTTGTGTTTTAGTTTGGGCTACAGTGCCGATCAAAAAATTGTTGGTGGTGAAGAAACCTACTTAAACTATCATTCAAGAAGGGAATTTTTACTGTCGATGGATATTGATTTCTCACGAATTCCAGTAAAAAATCACTTTTTAAAAACCGTTTTTAGTCAGTTGAATTATCTTAAAATTCCTTTTCCAGCATTGATCATTCAAGGAAATAAATTTGGTGCGAGGGGGGTTTATTTTTAAACCGTTCCCTTATTCACCTTCACCTCAAACATTTTCGACCAAAATTTTCCAGTCATGTATAATTTTTTCGTTGCTGAATTATAAGCAATTCCATTTAGAACTTCTCCATTTCCTTTACCTTCAATAACCAATTGTGTCGCGTCAATCGTTGCAATTACTTTACCTGTGGCAGGGTCAATTACAGCGACATTGTTAGAAGTCCAAATGTTTGCATAAATCAACCCGTCCACGAATTCCAATTCGTTCAAGCGGGCAATTGGTCCTTGGTCGGTGTACACTTCAATGGTTCTTTCTACATCGAATGTTTTTGGATTTCTGAAATAAATTCGTTCTGAGCCATCAGACATGATTAAACTTTTTCCATCGTTGCACAATCCCCAGCCTTCACCCGTATAGGTAAATTCTTTGATGGAGGTAAAATCACTTTTGCTGTAAACGAGGCATTTTTGGTTTTTCCAAGTCAATTGATAAAGTTCGTTACCTAAAATCGTGATTCCTTCGCCAAAATGAGAAGCATCCAAGCCCATTTTTCTTACAATAGCTCCTGTTTTCAAATCAACTTCTGCAATAACTGTTTCGCCAGCTTGGTTCGGGTCGCCTGTTCCTTCGAATAATTTTCCTTCATTGAATTCCAACCCTTGCGTGAAACTTGTTTCCAAATGTGGTAATGAAGCAAGAATTTCAACTGACCATTTTTCTGGAACAATATCAGACAAAATGCGCACCAGTCGTTGATCTGAATAGGAAGTTCCATCTTTTTTGTAAGCCACCATCTCAATTGCATAGGCCCCAACCTGAAAGTCTTTGGTATTTAAAGTGTAAGTGATTTTACCAGAAGGTGCTGTCCAAGTATTCATTTTTTTACCATTCAAAGAAAGCTCAAGTTTTTGAATTTCCTCGCTTACTTCAAAAACAATTGGTAAGGATTGGCCATGAGGAACAGCTAAGTTTTCAGTAAAACTAAAACTAAAAGGTGGCGTTTCAGACGAAGTAGAATTTGGCATAACATAAGGCAAAATGAAAGCCACAATCAAACCAGCTATTAAAATATAAATGAAATACTTCTTCATGTATTTAATGTTTTTATTTCTTGAAGAATAGAACGTCCATCAATCATTCCGTGGGTTTCAGACAAGAATACTTCTCCTTTATTAAGGACGATTACTTGTGGTGACTGATGAGTAACACCACTTTTTGACTCAATTGCATTGGAGATATTTCTGAATGTCAATAAATCCAAATAATACGAATCTATCGCATCGCTCTCTAAAATCCCACTTCCTTCAAAGCGCGACAAAGCCATCGTAGAAATTGAACAACGTGTACTGTGTTTGAAAATTACTTGTGGTTTTTGGTGGCTCAAATCCCAACATTCTTTCAGTTGGTTTTCGTCCGTTAGTTTTATCCAAGCCATTAGATTCCGGGTGTAAATTGTTTTAAAAAGCGAAGGTCATTTTCAGAATAAAGACGTAAATCTGTCACGCGATATTTTAATTGTGCGATGCGTTCTATTCCCATTCCGAAAGCAAAACCTGTAAATTCGTTGGAGTCAATTCCACATGCTTCTAACACATTTGGATCAACCATTCCGCAACCTAAAATCTCTAACCAGCCTGTATGCTTACAAACGTTGCAGCCTTTTGCATTACACAAAGTACAAGAAACGTCCACTTCAGCACTTGGTTCCGTAAATGGAAAATAGGAGGGGCGTAAGCGAATTTGAGCTTTTTCACCAAACATTTCACGAGCGAAAAATAAAAGTGTTTGTTTTAAATCAGCGAAGGACACATTTTTATCAATGTATAAACCTTCTACTTGATGAAAGAAACAATGCGCTCGGGCAGAAATAGCTTCGTTTCTATAAACACGTCCTGGAGAAATGGTGCGAATTGGAGGTTTTGAAGATTCCATCACACGCACTTGAACCGAGCTCGTGTGCGTGCGTAATGCGATTTCATTTTCACCTTTTTGGATGAAAAAAGTATCTTGCATATCGCGAGCTGGATGTTCTGGTGGAAAATTTAGAGCAGAGAAATTATGCCAGTCATCTTCAATTTCTGGACCTTCTGAAACAATAAATCCGATGCGCGAAAAAATGTCGATTATTTCTCGCTTAACCAAAGATAGCGGATGATGTCCACCAACAGAAATATTTTCTCCTGGTCTTGAGAAATCAAAATCAGTGTTTTTTTCAGTTGTTGAAACTAGGATGTCTTTGTGTTTTACGTAAAAATCTTCTGTTGCTTGACGTAAACTATTGATTAGTTGACCGACTTCTCTTTTTTGTTCGTTGGGGACATTTTTAAGCTCGGCGTATAAATCTTTGAGAATTCCCTTACTACCGAGGTATTTTATTCGGAAAGCTTCTAATTCTGTCGCAGAAGAAATGGAATATGCATTGATTTCTTGAAGAATTGCTTCAATTTGTATTTTCATTTGTTGAAATTGTAACTTTTTTGTTGCAAACGTTGTTTAAATGTCAAACAAGTTTGTTAATGCAAATTTATAAGAAAAAAATAGCCTTCTTTCAATATAATTTATCAATTGTTAAATTTGGTTGTTTTTTGCTTCTATTTTTATTGACGGCGTGTTACAAAAAGCAGGACACTATTTTGTCTGTGGTGGTTAAAAATGAAAGCGGTCAAGTTGTTGAAGGTGCTTTGGTAGAGCTAAAAGCAGAACCCACCACTCTCAATAATGATGTTGCGCTTAACATGGAAAACACCACGAACGAATTGGGAGTTGCGCTTTTTAATTTTAATGAATTTTATAAATCAGGTCAAACAGGTGTTGTAGTCCTTAAAATTAAAGCAAAACAGTTTGGGTTATATGGTGAAGGAACTGTGATGGTAGAGCAAGAAGTTGTAACGGAGACAGTTGTTATAATTGTTTAGTTCTTAAATGGTAAGAATTTTTGATTTTTAAAAAAAATGTGTAAATTTGGCTAGTTAAAAAACTATGAAAAAATTCTATTTTATTTCAATCTTGTTTGCATTGCTGTTTGTATATAGCTCTTGTGGCCCAAAAGATCCAGCTATCTTAAAAGTATTTGTTCGTTCTTCCTCTAACCAATTAGTCGGTGGAGCGAAAGTAATCGTAATCGGCGATCAACAGTCAAATCCTGCGACTTTAGATTTTACGGACACTTCATTTACAAATAGTTCAGGTTTCTCCGTTATTGATATGGATGAATATTTTAATACTTCTGGAAAAGAAAACACAACAGGATACTTTGATATTATCGTTAAATATAATAATAAAGTGGCTACAGGCTATACCAGATGTAGAATTCACACCACGTCTGTTGAAACAATTTATTTACCCAATTAATTTCCATGAAAAAAGTAGTTCTCTTATTCTCCCTTGTTATTTTCGCTTTTACTTTTACATCTTGCAGAAAAAAAGGCGATACAATTGCTAATATTTACGTGAAAGACGAAACGAATTCAAGCGTTTCTGGTGCAATGGTAATTTTATACGGAACAAATACTGGAAATACGCCCCAGCAAGTTGCAATATTTGATACCCTTTACACCAATTCAACTGGATTAGCTTCATTTAATTTCAATGATATTTATCAATTAGGTCAGGCAGGCGTTGCAGTACTAGACATAAAAGCTCAAAAATTGAATAAAATTGGGCAGGGAATTATCAAAATTGAAGCAGAAACTATAAACGAAGAAACTGTTTTTATTCAGCCATAATCCTTCCAATTTTACGATATGAAAAAAGTACTTTTTGTTATTGTTGCAATCGTTGTAGCACAAACATTCACTTCATGTCGAAAAAAGAAAGATACAATTGCTCATATTTATGTGCTTGATCAAGCAAATATTCCTGTGAATGATGCAACAGTAATTTTATACGGAACATCAACAGGGAATCCCTTAGGTGGTAATGGTCCTGGATTCGGTAATTTCAGAGATACTGTTTTTTCAAGTAGTTCTGGTTTGGCTGTTTTCAACCTAAGTGAATTATATCAATCTGGACAAGCTGGTGTTGCTATTTTGGATGTTAAAGCCTATAAATTAAACAGATTGGGTGCAGGTTTAATTAAAATCGAACCTGAAACAATTAGTGAACAGACGGTTATTATTCAACCTTAAAATTTGTTAATAATTATTTCTATTATTTTAGGTTGGAGTTGATTATATCACTATTTTAGCAAAAAATAAATATATGAAAAAAATTAAATTTTTAACCTTATCCGTTGGTTTTTTGATGCTATCATCATGTGTAACTAGCACATATATGGTTACAGACAATCCTGTAGGAACAAAAAAAGGAGAAGCTAAATTATCATTATTTGGTGTAGACAAGGACATAAGCTTAGAAAAAGCTTGTAAAAATGGTTCGATTACCAAAATTGGAACTGTTGAAGTAAGAACTACTTATTTTATAATTCCTTTTGTGAAAACAACTGTAACTGGTGAATAATTTTAAAAATAACTGAAATGAAAAAAATATCTTACATAATAGGAGCAATTGGTTTTGTAATTACTATGAACTCTTGTGGAGTTACAACTCCTTTTATTGTTACTAATAATGAAATTGGTGATAAAGTTGGAACTTCATCAACTATTTGTTTATTTAGTGGCGCAAGTCAAAATTCGGCATCAATGTCGCCAACAACAGGAAAAACAGTTTTTCATGGCTTCATGTTAAATAAAAACTTTGGTATTGTTGAGGCGGCAGAAAAAGCTGGGATTTTAAAAATTGGCGCTGTTGATTACAAAGTAACATCATATGTGTTTTTTGTAAAAAAAGAATTTATTGTAGCTGGAGAATAATCATAAAAAAATTTATAAAATGAAAAATTTAACAAAATTAGCCGTAGTTTTAGTATTAGCTGGTTTCCTTGGATCTTGCTCAATTTCTGGACCTTTGATGGTAACAAATCACTCTGTAGGTGATAAAAAAGGAGAAGCTTCTAGAAAAATAATTTTTAATATTACTCTTGGTCAAACAGACCTTGGAGCTATAACAGCTGCTAAAAATGGTGGTATTAAAAAAATTGCAACTGTTGATTGGAAAGTTACAGGTGGTATTTTTTCAACAACTTATACAACCATTGTTACTGGAGAGTAAAACTAAACAATACAAATAAAAAAGGCTGGTGAAAACCGGCCTTTTTTATTTAAAAAATAATTTTTTCACTTGAATAAAAAAATAATTTATAAACTGGATTTGAGAAAAGAAAAATCCTATCTATTTAGGCCCTAATTTGTCTAATTTCTGTATTTTTCCCTTTAATTTCCTCCAAACTACATAAAGCTTGATGTTGGTCTAAAGAGAGTTCGTATTCCGTGAAGTCCATATATTCTTTTGCAACGATTTCATCCGTCAAATTCGTATCAGGATTTTGTTTTTGTAGCAAGTTCATAATATGATTCAAGCACGTCATATCTACAAAAAGCGTTGTCCAATAAGAAAGATTGTCTTTGATAACGTTCGCCATCACACATACTTGTTGGTCAAAATCGTTAAATCTTAATCCTTTAATTTCTAATTGCGTTTCCATAGTCGTTTAATTTATAGTACAAAGGTAAACTAGGTGAACATAATCTATTTACGTTTATCTTTGAATCGATGGAAAAAAATAATTTTTGAGATTATTAGCGAATCGTAATTAACACAAAGAAATTTAGGATTCCCAAATCCTTTAGATTGTTTACTTTTGCAACATGGCAGAAGAATCAAATATGTCTTTTCTACAACATCTTGAGGAATTGAGGTGGCGACTTGTGCGTTCTGCAGTTGCGGTGATTATTTTTGGAACAGTTATTTGGTTTTATCAAGAAAAAATCATGAACCAAGTTTTTCTAAAAATGGTTCAAAAAGATTTCATCACTTTTAGAGCTTTATGTAAGATTTTCGGTGTTTGCGTAGAAGATATTCCTGTAAAAATGCAAAGTATGACCGTCTCTGGACAATTCTCTTATGCATTGATGTTGAGCATTATGGGTGGAGTGGTTTTGGCCTTCCCATTTATTTTTTATCAAATTTGGTCTTTTGTTAAACCAGGATTGAAATTCACTGAGAAAAAAATGGCTCGAGGAATTGTTTTTTACGTGAGTTTCTTATTTTTCCTTGGAATCGCTTTTGGTTATTTCATTGTTGCACCATTAAGTATTCAGTTTTTTGGAACTTTTACTATGAGTTCTAAAATCGAAAATATCTTCACTATCAATTCCTATATGAGTACTGTAATTTCTACAGTTTTCTATACGGGATTGTTCTTTTTATTACCAGTTGTTTCTTACTTCTTAACCAAAATAGGATTGTTCGATTCAGCATTTTTAATCAAATTTAGAAAACATGCAATCGTAGCCATTTTGATATTGGCAGCAATCATAACACCACCCGATGTATTATCACAAGTAATAGTTTCTATTCCAATATTAATTCTTTATGAAGTAGGTATCTATGTAGCAAAACGTGTAGAGAAAAATCAACAAAACGAAAATAAATCTTAAAGATGAGATGTATTTTTCTGTTATTTTTTACGTTCGTTACTATTGTTGGAATTAGTCAGCAAACAACCATTAAGGGAAGAATAATAGACGGTGTAACAGGTGAAGTTTTACCTTTCGCAAAAGTTCGTTTTCAAAATTCTAAAATCGGGACAATATCCGATTCTTTGGGTAATTTTTTCTTAGAAACTTATTACGCTACAGACTCCGTAACTTTTTCATTTACTGGTTATTTAACGCAAACGAAAAAAGTAAAAAAAGATCAAATAAATAGTTTTGAGATTAAATTACTTATACTCACAAGCGATTTAGAAGAAGTGGTTGTGAAAGCGCCCGATGAACTTCCTTCTACACGTTTACATAAATTGGTTGTCGCGAATAAACCCATTAATAATAAAGAAAAACTCGAAGCTTACGAATACGAATTATACAATAAAATTCAACTTGATTTAAATAATATAGGTGACAAATTCACAGAAAATGGAATCGTGAAACGACTTGATGTTGTCATGGATTATTTAGATTCAACAGACGAAGGAAAAACGTATCTTCCAGTAATTTTAACGGAATCCATTTCAGATTTTTACTTCAAAAATAAACCTAAACTCAAAAAAGAAGTCGTTAAAGCTACACGCATCACAGGGATTGAAAGCATACAAGTGAATCAATTTTTGGGTGATATGTATTTAGATATCAATGTCTATGATAATATTTACGACTTATTTTATAAATCATTCATCAGTCCTGTCGCGCCGTTTGCTGTAAATTATTATAAATTCTACCTCGAAGACTCTACTTTTATAGATAAAAATTGGTGCTATAAACTGAGATTTGCACCGAAGCGAACAGGTGATTTAACCTTCGAAGGAGAAATGTGGATTCACGATACCACCTATGCAATCAAACGATTTAGTGCGAGTATTTCACCAGGTGCAAATTTGAATTATATTACAGATTTCTATTTTGAACAAGATTTTGAACAAGTGGAAAAAGAAGTGTGGATGATGGTAGAAGAGAAATTAATCGCGGATATTCGTTTGACCGACAACTCCAAATTGTATGGACTTTATGGCAGAAAATATAGCAGTCGTAGAAACATTCTTATCAATCAAAAAAAAGTGGAAGATTTTTATAAAAGTAATAATACTGTTGAGTTTTTAGACAGCGCAAAATTGCGAAGCGATGATTACTGGAACAATTCGCGCCATGTTAAATTAAGCGAACAAGAAGGAAACATTATTGAAATGGTAGATTCTTTGCAGCAAACACGCTTTTTTAAAACCATAAAAAACTTAACTTATTTGGCAAGTACGGGTTATATTCCTATGGGTAAATTGGAGTTAGGAAGCGCTTTTTCATTGGTTGCTTTTAATCCTGTGGAGCAATTTCGTCTTGGTTTGGCATTGCGGACATCTAATAATTTTTCAAAACGCATAGAGTTAGGAGGGAAAGTTGCATACGGTTTTGGAGATGAAAAATTCAAATACATGGGTAAAATTCGCTTCAATATCACACCCAAAAAACGTGGGATGATGACCGGTTTTTATTCCTACGACATTGAACAAATTGGACAATCAGCAAGTGCGCTTTCAATGGGAAATACGTTTACAACTGTTTTAAGTACTGCACCTTTTGATAAATTGACTTTTGTGAACAAAGCAGGATTAAATCTTGAAAAAGACATTAAAAAAGACTTTATTTTATTCACTGGAGCTGAATGGAAATCCTTTACACCACTTGGATTAGCTAATTATCAACGCATTAATGGATTTGATACTGTTTCTATTTCAAACATCAAAACAACAGAATTCACAGCCAGGATTAGATGGGCTAAAAATGAAGAATTTCTATCAGGATATTTTGATCGCACAAGTGTAAAAACCTCCAATCCTGTACTTTCTTTTCAAACCATAATTGGGGTAAAAGGCATTTTAGGAAGTCAGTACAATTACCAAAAATTTGAATTTGAATTTGAGCATTATCGTCATCTTGGCGTTTTCGGAAGATTGTATTATGGATTTACAATTGGTTACATTAACGGTAGTACGGCTTACCCTTTTTTGAAAGTACATGAAGGAAACCAATCTCTATACCTCATGTATAGTGCTTTTAATAAACTCAATTTCTTGGAGTTACTATCTGATAAATATGTTGGCGGTTTCATTGAAAACAAATGGGAAGGTCTGTTTTTTGACCGAATTCCTCTTGTAAAGAAATTGAAATTAAGGCTCGTTACCACGGGGAAATTTGTTTTAGGAGATGTAAGTTCACGCCATCGATCAGAGATGTTAATACCAACCTTCGTAAAGAAATTCAACAATATCCCTTACGCGGAAACAAGCGTCGGAATTGAGAATATTTTAAAATTTGGACGTGTTGACTTAGTTTGGCGAATGACGCACCTTGATCCAGGTGTTAGTCCATTAGGAATCAGAGCTAAGTTGGTATTTAATTTTTAAATTTAACATTTTAGTTAATGTCAACTCCGTATGAGTGAAATATTAATAGTTGGATTTATCCAACGCAAAATTGAATCGTCAAAATTGTTTGTGGCGTGTGTTTTGTTTCAAAAACCATGACACAAACACCCTCTTCGATTAGGTTTTTTTTAATGGATAAAATTGTTTTTATTCTAGTTATCTTCTTTTTAGTAATTTCGTACAATGAAGTTGTTTACAACTGTAATTTGCAAGACATATAAAGGCAGAAATGTCGTTGATAAAGTTTCAATAGAGGTTAACCAAGGTGAAATCGTTGGACTTTTAGGTCCAAATGGTGCTGGAAAAACAACTTCCTTCTATATGATTGTTGGCTTAGTTCGACCAGATGAAGGCAAAGTTTTCTTAGACGAGCAGGAAATCACAGGTTTACCAATGTATAAACGGGCGCAGCTTGGAATTGGGTATTTACCGCAGGAAGTTTCTGTATTCAGGAAATTAAGCGTTGAAGATAATATCATGGCTATTTTGGAAATGACAGACTTGAACAAGAAAGAGCGTGAAGAAAAACTGGAAACACTGTTAAATGAATTTCATTTAACACACGTTCGCAAAAACCTTGGGAATCGTCTTTCAGGTGGAGAAAAACGCCGAACAGAAATTGCTCGTGCTCTAGCAACCAATCCAAAATTTGTATTACTCGACGAACCCTTTGCTGGCGTTGACCCAATCGCAGTGGAAGATATTCAAAGCATCATTTCAGAACTAAAAAAACGTAACATCGGAATTTTGATTACGGATCACAACGTACAAGAAACTCTTTCTATAACAGATAGAGCTTACCTTTTATTTGAGGGAAGTATCTTAAAATCAGGAACAGCTGAAGAATTAGCTGCCGACGAGCAAGTTCGAAAAGTGTATTTGGGTCAGAATTTTGTATTACGCAAAGCTTGATTTCCTAAGTAATACACAAAAAATAATTGTTCAATTTATTCTTAATTTACTACTTCTCTTTCCCAAAGAGTCCATTCTATTTCCCTAAATTTGTATTCGTCCCAAAAATAAGCTTATGAATGAAATTACGATCAAGCAAGCTCAAAAAACGGTTGACGATTGGATAAAAACAATTGGTATTCGCTATTTTGATGAGATGACAAACACCGCTATTTTAATGGAGGAAGTAGGGGAGGTTGCAAGAATCATGGCGCGTAGATATGGCGAACAAAGCGAAAAAGAAAGCGATAAAAACAAAGATTTGGGAGATGAAATGGCAGATGTTTTGTTCGTGTTAATTTGTCTTGCGAACCAAACAGGAATTGATTTAGAACAAGCTTTGATTAAAAATTTAGAAAAGAAAACAGCTCGTGACACGGAACGTCATGCAAATAACCCAAAATTAAAATAATGGTAGATTTAACATATAACGAACGATTGATTAAAACATTAAAAGCGGGACATTCTGTTTTGTCTGTTGCTGGACCTGAAAATTACGGTGAATTATTACCAGAAATCGTGAAATTATTTGTGCCCGAAGCAGCTGAAGGTTCACCTCGCGCTGTGATTTTAGTGGCAAATGACGCCGACGCAAAAGCATATCATGAAGTAATGGTTAAAGTCACAAAGGAATTAGACTTAACTGTGGATTTGGTTTTTGAAAAAGGAAGTAAGCTAAAGCAGCGCAACGATTTGTTTGACGGAACAGAAATAATAATCGGAACAACACGTCGCGTTTGTGAATTGTATTTTCAAAATGGCTTCAATATTGGAAAATTAAAATTATTTGTAATTCTTCAAATTGATGAACAAATTCGTGCTGGAAGCAAAGGATATATTTCTCGATTGGCTGAAAGTTTACCTAAATGTCGTCAGATAATTTTCACGAGAGTTGAAGACGAAGAGCGATTGAATGATTACATGGAAACGTTTGTGGGAAATTACCAAGTGGTGGAGGCGTGAGGGAATAATGGATTACAGATTGGAAGATTGCAGCTTAAAAAATTTCTTAATAGTTGACTGAGGCTCTCAAGGCAACACCAATTTAAATACCTTGTAAATCAACCATTCGCATTGCGATAAATGCTTTTAGAACGCGTTCGCCAACACCAGGAACTTCAACGTGAATCAAATAAATTCCAGATGCGATTGGAATATTTGCTTCGTTGGTTAAAGTCCAATCTTGAAAGGTAATTGGGCTGTCTTTTTCAAATCTTCTAACTCGTTTTCCGTTACTAGTATAAATCGTTATAGTACAACGCTCTGGCAAGTTGGTGATTTTTATGCGGTTATCTAAGCGATTTCGTTCGTACTCTGAAAAGGCATTGTACGGATTTGGAACAACATTGATTAAATCAAGTGCGTCTTTCAAAGCATTCACACTTCCAATTAAGGTGCGATCTGTTTTCATATTCCAAGAATACATTGGTTTTCCTCCGTTTTTTCCAGTGGTTACTAAGTTTTTGTATTCTTTGTTGATGCGAAGCTTAATCGTAGCCTCTGTTGAAAGTAAACTTTGTCCAACTCGCAACATTGGATACATCACCCAAGACATACTTCCATAAAGTTCTCGTTTAGCTTGTGCAGAATTTGATTCAACTTCTGACCATTTTTGATAGAGAAAATTACTTGCTGTGTTTTCTGCTTCACTCGGAACATAAGCTGGAAAATCAAACCCAGAAACAAATCCATTGATACTTGCTTGCTTGTAACTAAATATATAAATCGGGTGCACGCCTCCCATTAAAGGTGAACCAGCATTGCTTACCAATCTATCCGTTGGATTCCAAATCATATCCGCCCCATTTTCGCCGCCTAAAAATGAGTTTTCTCCAAAAGCCACATAAAGTCTAGCACCAGATTCTAAATCAACAGCATAACCAGGAAACCAACCCATTCCATTTCCTGTTCCATCAGGTTGCCCATTTTTACCCACGCTTGGACTTTTGCGCATTCCACCAGGCAGAGCATTCCCAATATTTAAATTAGCATCTCTTCCTGTTTCAATGACCGGACAACGCGACCATAAAGATTGATCGGTCGTGAAAACGATATTAACACTTGGTAAAAAACTTATGGAAGAGTTTGTTTTAGCTGAGCCAGGCCCAGCGGTAGAATTATAGTAACTTAAAGGCATGTAATCCGCTTGATAACCAACTAAACGATGTGGAGCAATAATTCCGTTTAATAATCCTTCAAATTTGCTGTCGTCATCAACGGTGGTTTCATCTTTGTAATTGCAAGGATTTAAATACGTCGGTCCATCAGGTAAACAATCTAAATCTTGGTCGGGCGTGTAATCTCCTGAGCGAATCCAATTGGTTGGGTAAAAGGCATCGTTGTCTTGAACACCTGTCAACCAACGTTTAGAAGAATCCGCAAAGGTCAAGGAAGACTCGATCATTGTTGTTGACCTAATTGGCAATTGACTTGAAGATCCAGAAAAGAAATATTTCTCTTGATGAATTTGAACAGAAATTCCCCATTGCGGAATAATTTGTTCGTTGTCGTTTGCAATCGTTAGTTGAGAAGTAACAGAATCGAGTATGTCGCCATCTTTTTCATCGTAGCGGTAAACAATCCAAGATGCTGTATCAGCAGCATTTCCTGATGTTCCAGAAGTATAATTTCTGAATTTACATTCAAAATAGCCATCTGCAAGATTCAATGGATCAACAACTTTCACATTGATTGGTGTTTTACCATTTGCGTAAGTTGGTGTATCAAAGAAACCGTTTTCGAGAATTGTTGTCAGTGAATTATCTGTCAATTCTAAAGTTCTATTTCCGTTGCCGTAACCATCTAATCTCGCGATTTCTGGCGACATTCCATATTCTAAATAGTGTAAAGTTCCTCCAGCTTCTGGTTGCGGATTGTGAGGAATTGCTTCCATTACTTTCACTTCGCCAACTGCAGCTTTTCTACTTGCAATGTATCTTTTCTTTTGGCCGTCAATCGAACTTGGATCGTCGGGAATATATTGTTTGAAATTGTTGTGTGCATAAGCAACAGCGATGAAATAATAACGCTTGAAATTTACCAGTTTAGGACTTCCCAAAGCAAATAAATCTTTGTCCACTTTGAAACTATGACGAATTCCTTTATTATCTCCATTCACGCGTTCAACAGGAATACTTGCGTTCAAATCGTCGCTAAATTCAAAATTGATGATTTTACTGATATTGTCTTTACTATCACATTGAGCAACTAATCTTGCTTTTGCAGGATCGCTCAAATCAGAAACAGAAGTTTTATTGTCTTTTAATTGATAAATCTGATAACCTTGAAAGCGATAAAAATTATCAGAATTTGGATTTCCAGAAACAATAAAAGGATCAAACTCAGCGTATTTTTCATTGAAATTATTAGAATTTGATGGATTTGAAATCGTTAAAATGACTTCATTACTCAATTCTTGAATTTGCAAATCTGGAGCGTGAGGTCCTTCTAAAACTTTAAAACAATTTTCAAAAAGAGCTTGTGCTTTATCATCGGCACGTCTTAAAGATTCAACAGATTCAAAGGGTTCACCTGAGGTTGAACGTGCCCAAGCTACTCCGACAGTGATATTATTCACTGCTCCTGGTTTTAAAACAAAAGGTCCAGCAGATTGCACAAAGCGTCGGTCATTTGGAGTATTATTGGCTGTTTGCTCTGTCCAATTTGCCTGAGGTACACCGCCTGTTCCCCAGCCAAGTGGGTCTGTTGTTCCCGGAAACATAAAATCACAAGGCACTAATGGATTTGCTTCTGGCGAAGAAATATGTCCGCTTCCACCATAAACAAACTTGCTCCCATCCTTCCAAAATCCTCTTAGATAATTGTAATAATCAGAAGCACTTGTCGGGTCTGTTTGACTCGGATTTGCCCCATTTGTTGTGTTGGAATAATACAAAAATCTTCTCATTCCGTAGCGTTCGTTATCAATCAATCCGTCGCCATAACCGATTCCATTCAAAGCTTCATTTTCGCCAATTCCAAAAGCATTATCAATTCCGTCATTATCTTGATATGGTCCTTCAAAAAAATCAACACCAACAGCTGGTGGGGAATAACCATAACCTTTATAGCCTGCATTGTCTCCATCAAAATTATCTCCATTGTAGTAATAAGCTAAACCTCTATTTACATCACAACCAACATAATCGTCTTGTGGATCACCAAGTGCTCCGTCGGTGAAAAACCCGAAATAGGTGTTGAAAAGTGTTTGCGTTCCACGATTAATCAATTCGTAATTGTAAAAAGTCATATTATTGATTTCATCGTTGGAAGCAAAAGCAAAAGCTTGGGCTCTAATTTCCATACCAATTGGATCTGCTCCTGTTTCTGTATGAATATTTCCTTTATCATTCATTACCCACCAAAAATTCTGGTCGCCATAAAGGGAAACTTTACGGTCAGCACTGCATTCTTTCGTTCGCTTCAAATCATACCAAGGAAAATCGCCGTCTTCATAATTGTAATTCCCATCGCTATTGAAATCAAAAAATGGCGCTAAATAATAATCTTGACCTTGGGAAACATCACCGTGAGCAGGCCAATTTTTTATCACTTCTGGAACTTTATAACCTGGAAATAATTCATTTTGCGTATTTGTTCCGTTTTCACTATCGGCAATTCCTGCTTCGTACCAAGCATTGAATTCGCGCACCATATCTTGTGTGGTGACAAAGTGTTTATCGTACTTTTTACAGTTTTCGTAGTTAGTTTCAGCGGTAACGTTTGACAAAGGCCCCGACCAATAATCTTGACCATTTCGATAGCGCAATGCTGCCAATTTAAGTTGGTTATTTACATCTGTTCCGCCTAACCAAAGAGCCGCTGTAAAAAGTGCCATAATCCCAGAGTTTTTTGGGACTTCATACATAGAATTATTTTGATTCGGAATTTGCCAAAGATTTCCTGCTGTATGAATCATTGCACGTACATTGTTCAACTCCATAAAAGTGGTGGTGGTTGGTGGTGCGCATCCTGCTGCTTTTGCTGGTGGAGTTTTAATTTTATAAGTGCCATTGAAAACTTGTGAAAAGCTTACAAGGGTTAGATTAATTGAAATAAAAAGAACTAGAAACCGAAGCATTTTTATGAATTTGCTATGAATTTAGAAATAAAATACGTGGTAATCGTAACTTTGAATCATGAAAGCACTACTTACAAACGCAGATGTCCAATTCTTGGTGGAGTCATTTTATGAAAAAGTTTTGAAAGATGAGGATTTAAAACCTTTTTTCAAGCACTTAGATTTTGATGTACACCTACCAAAAATGATTCACTTTTGGAGTTTTGTATTGCTAGATGAACCCGGTTACACAACAAATGTCGTTGAAAAACATTTGAATATGCCACTTGAACCTGTTCATTTTCAACGTTGGCTTGCCTTGTTTAATGAAACAATAGACGAGCTTTTTGAAGGTGAAAAAGTGGAATTAGCCAAACAAAGAGCTGCTGTTATCGCTTGGACGATTGAAAGTAAGGTAAAAAAATAATCTTGTAAAGTAGTAGAAAATTAGATGTCCAAATGCCTGAAACACAAAATCCCCATCAAATTGCTTCAATGGGAATTTAATTCTCTTAAATACTTCTATCCAGAACACATGTAGCTAGCGGGCTCGTGAATTTCCGTTCTGTCTATAACCGACTAGCGTCGCTTCTATCCAGAACACATTTCACATCCATCAGGGTCGTCTAATGAACATGCTATAGCGGCTTGTTGGTCTTCTATTAATTCTGCTGCCGGCTCGACTGCTACTGATTTCTCAACCGTAAACTTGATTGCATCTGTTGCTGCCTTTGTTCTTAAGTAGTACATTCCAGTTTTTAAACCTTTCTCCCAACCATAGAAGTGCATCGATGTCAATTTTCCAAAGTTAGCATTTTCCATGAAAATATTTAACGACTGACTTTGGCAAATATAAGCTCCTCTATCTGCTGCTTGCTCAATGATTGCTTTTTGAGAAATTTCCCAAGCTGTTTTGTATAAGTCTTTTAAATATTGAGGAATCTCGTTAATGTTTTGAATCGAACCGTTAGCAGTCATGATTTTTTGACGCATATCTTTATTCCACAATCCAGCTTTCACTAAATCTTTCAATAAATGCTTGTTCACGATAATGAACTCACCAGACAAAACACGACGTGTGTAAATATTGGATGTATATGGTTCAAAACACTCGTTGTTTCCAAGAATTTGTGCTGTTGAAGCAGTTGGCATTGGAGCTAACAATAAAGAATTGCGAACACCATATTTTTTCACCTCTTCTTTCAATAAGTTCCATTCCCAACGACTAGTTGGTGTTACATTCCACATGTCAAATTGAAAAATTCCTTTTGAAACTGGCGAACCTTGATACGTTTCGTAAGGGCCTAATTCTTTAGAAAGGTCTTTTGAAGCTGTCATTGCAGCATAATAAATCGTTTCAAAAACTTCTCTATTTAACGCTTTAGCCTCAGCTGATTCAAAAGGGAATCCCATCATGATGAACGCATCTGCCAATCCTTGTACACCTAAACCAATTGGTCGGTGACGCAAGTTTGATTTCTTCGCTTCTGGAACTGGGTAATAGTTTTCGTCAATTATTTTATTCAAATTCAAAGTTGCTTGATAGGTTACTTCGAATAATTTATCGTGGTCAAAAGTTTTGTTTTCAGTCACATATTTTGGTAATGCAATTGAAGCAAGGTTACATACAGCAACTTCATCTGGAGCTGTATATTCGATAATTTCTGTACACAAGTTTGAAGACTTGATTGTGCCTAAATTTTGTTGATTTGACTTAGAGTTTGCTGCATCTTTATACAACATATAAGGCGTTCCAGTTTCGATTTGAGATTCTAATATTTTGAACCATAAATCTTGTGCTTGAATCGTTTTTCGTCCCTTTCCTTCGCTTTCATATTTTGTGTAAAGCGCCTCAAATTCTGCACTGTGCGTATCCGATAATCCTGGACATTCGTGCGGACACATTAAAGTCCATTCAGCATTTTCTTTTACGCGTTTCATGAATAAATCTGGAATCCAAAGCGCATAGAATAAATCACGAGCACGTTGTTCTTCTTTACCGTGATTCTTTTTCAAGTCTAAGAAATCGAAAACATCTGCATGCCAAGGTTCGATGTACATTGCAAAAGAACCTTTTCTTTTACCTCCACCTTGATCTACGTAGCGAGCTGTATCATTGAACACGCGCAACATTGGCACAATTCCATTTGAAGTTCCATTTGTTCCTTTGATGTACGAACCAGTTGCACGAATATCATGTAAAGCTAAGCCAATCCCACCTGCTGATTGTGAAATTTGCGCACATGATTTCAATGTGTCATAAATCCCTCCGATACTATCTTCTTTCATCGTTAACAAGAAGCAAGAAGACATTTGAGGTTTTGGTGTTCCTGCGTTAAATAACGTTGGTGTTGCATGAGTGAACCATCCGTCAGACATCAAATCATACGTTTTTATCGCTGCTTTGAAATCTGTTTTATGAATACCCAAGGAAACACGCATTAACATCTGTTGAGGACGTTCCGCAATTTTTCCGTTTAATTTCATTAAATAAGAGCGCGTCAATGTTTTAAATCCGAAATAATCGTACCTAAAATCGCGATCATAAATGATACTTGAATCCAATAATTCTTTGTTCTCTTGAATAATTTGATAAACATCGTCTGCAAGTAATGATGCATTTTGACCTGTTTTAGGATCAATATAGTGATACATGTCACTCATTACTTCCGAAAACGTTTTCTTTGTTTCCTTGTGTAAATTAGAAACTGCAATACGCGACGCCAATAGAGCGTAATCTGGATGATCAATTGTTTTTGCTGCGGCAACTTCTGCTGCAAGGTTATCCAAGTCTGAGGTTGAAACCCCATCATAAATCCCCTCAATCACTTTCATTGCAACAGCCTCTGGGGACACCAAAGGATCAAGTCCATAACACATCTTCACGATGCGAGCCGTTATTTTATCAAATTTAACAGCCTCTTTTCTTCCGTCTCTTTTTACAACGTACATACTTTTCTTTATAATTCAATTAAAATTCTTCGTCCATAATAAATGTTCGATTTTCTTTCCCTGCAAGAACTCCTGCTTTTTGGTATTCTCCAACTCTTTTTTCAAAGAAGTTACTTTTTCCTTGTAACGAGATCATTTCCATGAAATCGAAAGGATTGGTTGTGTTATACACTTTCTCGTTTCCTAGCTCTGTTAATAATCGATCAGCCACAAACTCGATGTATTGACACATTAAATCGCTGTTCATTCCGATTAATTTTACTGGAATAGCATCAGCCACAAATTCTTTTTCAATTTCAACAGCATTCATTATGATGTCTCGAACTTGCTCTTTCGGTAATTTGTTTACTAGGTGTTTCGTATATAATAAGCAAGCAAAATCACAATGTAAACCTTCATCTCTTGAAATCAACTCATTTGAAAAAGAAAGTCCTGGCATTAACCCACGTTTCTTCAACCAAAAAATAGAACAAAAAGATCCGGAGAAGAAAATACCCTCAACTGCTGCGAAAGCAACGAGTCTTTCTGCATAAGAACCTTTGTCGATCCAACGTAATGCCCATTCAGCTTTTTTACGAACACAATCTAAAGTGTCAATTGCATTAAACAAATGATCTTTTTCTGCTGTGTCTTTGATGTAAGTATCAATCAACAAAGAGTAAGTTTCCGAATGGATATTCTCCATTGTAATTTGAAATCCATAGAAAAATTTTGCTTCAGTGTATTGAACCTCTGCTAAAAAATGTTCTGCTAAGTTTTCATTTACAATACCGTCCGAAGCCGCAAAAAAGGCAAGAACGTGTTTGATAAAATGACGCTCATCATCGTTTAATTTATTTTCCCAGTCAATTAAATCTGGTGATAAATCAATTTCTTCTGCTGTCCAGAAACTAGCCTCTGCTTTTTTGTAAAAACTCCAAATATCGTCGTGTTGGATTGGAAAGAGAACAAAGCGACTGTTGTTGGATTCTAAAATGGGTTCTTTTGTCATATAATTTTTTTCTTTTAACACAATTTTATTCTTTTTTGTTTGTAGATAACTTGGTCATTCAGCTTTTTTACAAGCTATAATTGAAGCATCTTCAAAATTTAATTTAATTTCCTCTATTTTTAGTTTTTAAACTTTCGGTCTTCTCTAATCAACCTTTTGTTGAGGGGTACAAATTTTGTCAAAAATCCCGCGACAATCAATTAAAGAAATCAACATTAACTCAATGTTATTAACACCTCAATTCCAAACCCTTTCATTCACAAACCCTTCAGCGATTTTCAACACACAAATGAAAGATATGCACAATTAATTACTCTCTACCTTGTAAAAAAATAACAAAAAACTTTGCTTTATTATTAATTTTTGATATGACCAATTACACTGTAAAAATAGAATTGAAACTTAATTTTTAATATTAAATTTCAGGTGGTTTTTAACAACACATTGTTATAAATATTTGAATTTGATATATAGTAAAGGTTACAGCCTTATTTCAGAAAAAATGAGACGGTTTTGTTAGAAATAAATTTTATTATTCGATTAAATTTATCTACTTTGTGGAACCGATTAGGTTAAGTATTAAAAGAATATATTTTCAAAGTTTTAGACCACGCTAGATGTTTTTGTTCGACTCAAAAAAACAGTTTCAATTGGTTAAAGATGGCTTCATTAATTTGCTTTTCCCTGAAATTTGTTTGGCTTGTGAAACTGAATTATCGGTTCGAGAAAATTATATTTGTTACACTTGTTGGGAATCTATCCATTTAACTTATTTTGAAGGATTCGAAGAACCAAGTTCGCTCGATAAATTATTTTGGGGACGTGTTGAGTTAAAAGCTACTTATGCTTTATTTTATTTCCAGAGGGGCAAAGCCTCACAAAAATTATTACACGCTTTAAAATATCAATTCAAAGGAGAATTAGGGGTTTATTTAGGAAGTTTTGCAGCTAACAAACTAGTAAATCATCCTATTTTTAAAGAAGTTCAAGCACTAATTCCGGTACCTTTACATTCCAAAAAAGCGTTTATCCGAGGATATAACCAAAGTGAAAAAATCGCGCAAGGAATTGCTTCGGTTTTGAAAATTCCAGTTATACAACAAGAAGTTTTGAAAACGAAACACACTGAAAGTCAGACGCGAAAAGACCAATTTCAACGTTGGGAAAATGTGAGTTCTATCTTTAAAGTTAAAGGAAATTTATCTAATTATCAACATGTTGCAATTGTGGACGATGTTATCACAACAGGCGCCACCTTAGAGTCGATGGCGAAAGAATTAAAGGAAGCAAATCCAAGTTTACAAATAAGTATCATTAGCTTAGCGCTCGCAAAATCATAATGGAGCCACAAAAAATTTTAATCGTCGGAGCAGGACTTGCTGGCACAAGCTTAGCCCATCAATTACACAAGGCAGGACAATTAGTAACTATTCTCGACAAAGGAGAAAATCATGCAACAGCAATCGCAGCCGGAATGGTGAATCCGATGGTTTTCAGACGCATGAACAAATCCTGGCGCTTAGACGAATGTATGGAAGATGCAATTCCATTTTATAAAGCATTAGAACAACAACTTAACACGACACTTTATTTCCCCATTACAATTAGACGGATGTTTTCTTCAGCTCAAGAGCGCGAATTTTGGGAAAAACGTCAAGATTTAGACGAATACAAAGAGTATTTAACCCACATTTCTGAAGCAGACAATAACTATTCAAAAGCGACAAATGAATTTGGAAGTGGACGTTTACAACAAGCTTTTTGGATTGATGCAAGTGCTTATTATGAAGAAAATCGAAACTATTTTCGAAGCATCGATTGTCTTCTAGACGAAGAATTTGATTTGACACAGTTCGATGAAAAAACAGCTTCATATAAAGGAATCGAATATGATAAGGTTGTTTTTTGCTGTGGTTATTTGAATAAATACATTCCTTTTTTCGCAAGTGCGCCAGTGGAACAAACGAAAGGTCAAACACTCACAATTGAATCTCCTAATTTACCTGAAGATGAATCGTTGAATCGTAAATGTTTTGTGTTGCCTCTTGGTTCAAACACTTTCCGAATTGGTGCAACCTACGAGTGGAATGACGAATCACTATCAATTACTGAAACATCAAAACAACTGTTATTGGAACATTTAAGTGTGCTTAGCGATTTTGATTTAAAAGTTGTCGACCAGAGTGTGGGCGTTAGACCAACGGTACTTGATAGAAGGCCAATTATGGGACAACATCCAGAACACAGTAAACTATTCATCTTTAACGGTCTCGGTACGAAAGGCTATCTCATGGCACCAACGCTTGCAAAAGACATGTGCGCATTTTTATTAGAGGGAAAGGAATTGGAAAGGGAAGTTTCGTTAAAAAGATTTGAAGTAGTACCTCGATGAAAAAATACAAAGTCGCAGCAAAGCCTCAATTAATAACTTTGAAAGCTGTTTAGTAGTATGTTTTTCGTTAGCAGGAAATGCTCCTGTTTCAACTCAAGAGGAAATTGCCAAAGTGAGTAGAATGGGCATTACTCTTATGGTTGGTATTTCCTTATTATATATTTTCTTTCTTGTATTTGCGTTCAGAAAAGTAAACAAGTATGAGTTTACAATTGAGGATAATAAAAAATCAATGCTGAGGTTTCGTAAGTATTTATCTGAAATTCTATGATGAGGAAAATTAAAAGAATTCTTTGTCTAGATCTTGTCCATTAGCATAGGTGGTCGTAATCAAAATCAGAAACAAACAACATTCAATTCGATTCTAAAAACTATCATTAAAACAAGAATCCTTATCTTTGCTCCTTAGGATAGATTAAATGACAAAAAACCCATTCGTTATTGGAATTTGTGGAGGAAGCGGTTCTGGAAAGACCACCTTGTTGAAAAGGCTTTCTGAAACTTTTGAAGGAATAAACCCATCTGTTTTTTCAATGGACAATTATTACTTCCCCATTGAAATGCAGCAGAAAGACAAAAATGGGATTGTCAACTTTGATTTACCAACTGCTTTAGACGAACGAAAACTCTCCAATGATTTAGTACAACTTGTGAACTGGGAACCGATTGAAGTGAAAGAATACTTCTTCAATGCGCCACCTGATAAAAATGTACTTATCACGATTCAACCCAGTGAAATTATTATTGTTGAAGGATTGTTTTTGTTTCATTATCCTACTGTGTTTGAAGCTTTACAATACAGCGTTTTTGTAGATGTGGACCACGAAATTCAACTAGATAGAAGAATTTATCGCGATCAAGAAACCAGAGGTTATAAGCGTTCTGATATTTTGTATCAATGGGAAAATCACGTTTTACCTTGCTACGAAAATTACATCGAACCTTATAAACCAAATGCTGATTTTGTTTTCAGAAATGACCACCGCGGGGATGACGATTTCGAAAAATTGCGCGATGAACTTTTAAATCAATTTTCAGCAACTATTTCTTAATGAATTTTGGGCTACATCTAATCGAAAAGTATAAGTATTTTTTACTTTCATTGATTATTTTTAGCGCATGTATTCTGTTTGTCAACGCCGACCGAACTATTCCTTTTGACCAAAGTGAATTTCAGCGAGCTTTTAATCAAAAAGAAAATCAACTAAAAGATTTCGTTGCGCGACAAAAAGAAAGCTTAGGAATCAAATCCATTCCTTTTGCAACAAGCGATTTTTACGTTTACAAATACAAAAGTGATTCGCTCATTTATTGGAATTCCAACGAACTTCCAATTTCAAAATATGTAAGCATTCAATTTCCAGCAAATGGACTTTTGCACCTTCAAAATGGTTGGTATTACTGCAAAACAATTGAATACGAAGACGAAATTCTATGTGCTGCTTTTGAAATAAAAAAAGAATATAGCTACGAAAATGAATTTCTTGTTAATCACACAAACCTAGAATTAACTGCTTCCGATTTTGATATTTCCCTCGATCCAGCAGTTGGTTCTCCCATTAAAAATCTGGATAAAAAATTCGTCTTTTCAGCTATTCCAACCAAAGAAGCGAAAGCCAATTCACAGTCACCTTTCACGATAATCTCACTCATCATTGGACTTTTAGTCTTTATTTATGGCTGTTATGACGGTTGCGAAAATTCTGTTAAAAAAACAGCCGTTTTTCTCATTAGTCTGCTTGCTTTTCGATTGCTTTTATATCAAATCGATTTTGCTCCGATTTTCAATAATGCGAAGTTTCTTTCCGCAGATTTATTTGCTTACAACGAGTGGTTCCCTTCCTTTTTGGATTTATGTATCAATATTATTTTCATCGCTTTTGCGGTTTTAGCATTTGTTCAATTACTCCATAAATTACAATTTAAATTGGTGGTTTGGCTGCACATCCCTTTGCTTTTTGTCGTGTGGTGGTTGATTTTAAAAACAATGAATCTCGTAATTCTCAACTCAACAATTCCGCTTAACCTTGAGAATTTATTTCAATTAGATGCATACTCCTTTTTGATTCTATTGCTCTTTGGGGTGATTTTTTCGGTTTACCAACAATTAGTTCAAAACCTACTTAACGCCATCAAAATCCAACAAGTAAAAATTGGTGTTTTCGTCAGTTTCTTTTTCGTTTCGGGAATTCTTTTTGCGATTTATAGAATTAGTCTCAACGATGAATACATCATTCCTTTGATTTTACCAATACTGCTGTTATTTGCTAACTTTTTCTTTCAAAATAAGCAAAAATTCGGGCAAAAATTAGGCTTTCAACTGTTGATTTTAGGATTATTTTCTGCTTCATTTGTCTCGGATTTAAATCAACACAACAGCAGTAAAGACAAGGAAACGCGCATTCTTTATGGTAACCAATTAGCTGTTGAGCAAGACATTAATTTAGAGCTTGAATTTGGAAACATTAAAACAAAATTACTTTCTGATCCGCTTATTCAATCAACGATTCGTACGATACAACCCAATTTAAGCGTTTCCGATTTTGGTGATATTTTAGAAAAACGACATTTCAAAGGATTGTGGGAAGGTTACGAAATGAGTTTTAACCTCTTTGATTCCGTTGGTGTTTCCTTGCTTACCAAAGAGGCGCAGGGACTTGAACCTGTTTTAAAAATTATTGAGCGCAACGGCGAAGTTTCTCAAATTGATCCTTCTCTTTATTTTATCCGAGATGCGATTTCAGGCTATAATTACATTATTCGTTTGGAAGTAAAAGTTGGAGGTAAAAAGGCTGAACTTTTCATCACCTTGAAATCAAAACGAATCCCTGAAGAAATTGGTTTTCCGCGCTTGCTACTTTCTGAAAAATCAAAAGTGATGACTTCATTGGAAAAATACTCGATTGCAAAATACACAAGTAATAAACTCATAAAACACTACGGAGATTATAACTTCCCGACATTTTTACGCGCCTTTCCAACACCATCCAAAAACGCGTCTTTCTTTGATTTCGATGGTTATAATCATTACTATTTCAAGAAAAATAATAAGGCTGTTATCATACTTTCAAGTCAAAATAAAACGTGGTTAGAACTTGTTACCTCTTTTTCGTATGTCTTTAGTTTTTGGGGCTTGCTCTTGCTTTTTAGTAGTTTGCTCTTGGGTAGTAAATTCATTGCTAATAACTCGTTTACTTTAGCTTTCAAAATACAATTCGTATTGGTAATGTTGGTTGTGCTGGCCTTGCTACTTTTCGGAACAGGAAGTGGAATTTTTGTTGGACAGCAATACCAAACATTTACGGATAGAATTATCAATGAAAAATTACATTCGGTGGAGGAAGAATTACGTGGAAAAGTAGTTAATTATAAAGGTTTAGACGCTGAAGACAATGGCAATTACCTGGAAAGTGTATTGATGAAACTTTCGAAAGTATTTGTAACCGATTTGAATATTTACGACCCGAATGGCTACTTGATTGCTTCTTCTCGACCAAAGATTTTTAACATTGGATTACTCGGCGAACAAATTAATCCACAAGCACTTGAAGAGTTAAAACTAAACAATAAAAGCTTTTTTTCCAATCGAGAAGAAATCGGAAAACTGTCTTACATTTCGTCTTATTTGCCTTTCTATAACGGAGAAGGAAAAATGTTGGGTTACATCAACTTGCAACACTTCGGACAACAACGCGATTTTGAAGATCAAATTCAACAATTTATTGTGGCGATTATCAATGTATTTATTTTGTTACTCGCTATTTCGATTATCATTTCCCTATTGATTTCCAACTGGTTAACAGCTCCTTTGCGCTTATTGAGTCAAAAAGTGGCGACTTTGAAATTTGGAATTGAAAATCAAAAAATTGCATACGATGGCAACGATGAGATTGGTACAATTGTCAAAGCTTACAACTTGAAATTGGAAGAGTTAGAAGAAGCAGCCTTGCAATTGGCAAAAAGTGAACGTGAAAGTGCTTGGCGTGAAATGGCGAAGCAGGTTGCGCACGAAATCAAGAATCCATTAACGCCTATGAAGCTTGGAATTCAGCATTTATTGCGCAGTTACGACCCATCGAACGAAGGCTCAAAAGAACGACTAGAGCGTGTTTTAAATTCTGTAATTGAACAAATTGATGGTTTAACTCGCATCGCAAATGAGTTTTCTAACTTTGCTAAAATGCCTGATCCGCAAAAAATTGAAATCGATTTACTTGGAATCATCAGCAACTCGGCTACTTTGTTTCAAATGGAAGAAAACTGCACGATTGAAATTCATTCGGAAGAAAGTTTACTCTTGCTAAAAATCGACAAAGACCAATGGATTCAAGTGTTTAATAACCTCATCAAAAACGCAATTCAATCGCTCAATGAACGCAAAGATGGTAAAGTTAGCATCAACGTTGAAAAGTTGCAAGAAACTAACCAAATTGTGATTCAAGTTTCCGATAATGGATCAGGAATACCAAACGAACAAAAGGATAAAATCTTTATTCCGCATTTCACCACCAAATCGACAGGAAGTGGAATCGGATTATCTGTTGTGAAACAAATCGTTGAAAATCACGGTGGCAAAATCTCCTTTGAATCCATTGAAAACGAAGGAACTACATTTACTATTGTTTTGAATTGGAAATAATTAGTACTATTAAAAATTCAAATAAATCTGTAACTTTTTTTAGATTATTGTTTATATGTAGTAAAAAAATGAAATGAAAATATTATTCTTAATCTTCTCGATTATCGTTATTAGCAGAATAAGCATTGCTCAAACAAAATCTATGTCTACCATTAAAGGTGATTTTGATGGAAATAAAACGAAAGATATTATAACTATTTATGTATCAAAACCAGGGACTGAACTTACGCCACAACTTGGAGGGGAAGCTGCAGAATGTAAGGTTAAAACATCGTTAAAAAACATTAAGAATATTTCCCTATTAAATGCTTGTGGAGAACTAATTAATGAGGGAGATTTAGATGGAAATGGAACCGATGAATTTTCTATTGTGCAACGGTCTACGAATGGCACACAAGTTTACATGAGTACTTATAAAATACAGAAAGGAAAATTGGTTTTGATTTGTTCTCCTCAATTTGAACCAGGAATCGGAACTGATATTACAAATAAAATGCTGATTGGACGCGTTTATAAAAAAAATAATCGGATCTACTACATTGATTCTGATGCTGCAGGAATCTTAACAACAAAGCAGGTAAAAGTCAAATAGATCTCGCTCAATAAGATTTCATAAAATCAACTTCATTAACAAATCAAAAAAATAGGGTAGCATTTTCGCAAACTTCTCTAATGAAAAGGTCCATCCGAACGGATTGAGGAATCCTTTCAAATCAAGAATTGAAATTCAATCCTTAAAGGTTAGCACTGGAAGCGGATTTAGGAATTTTTTAATGAACTCTAGGGAATCCATAAAAAAACCGATTTATGACTTAAAAGCTGAAATTGATGTAAAAACAAGCTATACAATTAGAAAGGGTTAACTTTTTATAACACACTAGTTATCCAAATTATAAACTATAATTGAAATCCTCTTCAAACTTCGATTTTTGGATAGTTTCTGCTACATTTGACAAAAATGTTCACTATGCGTTCGATAATTTCTTTCAGTTTTCTTCTTTTGTTTTTTGGTGTTCAAGCACAAGATGAATTGTTTTTCCAAAAACCTTCACAAGCTATTTTGCAATTAGCTGATTATGAGCGTCCACCTTCAATTTCGATGGATAGTAAAAAGAATATGGTGCTGTTTTCTTACCGCGACACCTATAAAACTTTAGAAGATCTCAATCAAGAAGAACTCAGGCTGGGTGGACTTCGTGTGAATCCTATTCTCAATATTTCTGCCACGCAAGCTTATGTGACCAATCTAAAATTGAGAAAACTGAGTGATGCAATGGCAGAACCAATTCAAATCAAAAATTTACCCGCAAAACCGCGAATGACTTACGTTTCTTGGTCGCCAAACGATCAATTTATCGCGTTTGTAAATATGGATGAATCTGCACTTAGTTTGTGGGTGATTGATGTAACGACAAGTGAAGCAAAACGCATTTCTAATGTGACATTGAACGCTAATTCAGGAATGCCTTACAATTGGACAAGCGATAGCAAAGGTTTTCTTGTTCGCACAATTCCAAGCAATCGTCCAGCTTTAATTGATAGTAAAAAAGAACTACCAAAAGGACCGATAATTTCCGTAGCTGAAGGAAAAGTCTCACAGAATAGAACTTATCAAGATTTATTAAAAAACCCAACTGACGAAAAAAACTTTGAAACGCTTATTAAGAGTGAATTAAAAATGGTGAGTTTGACAGGTGAAATAAGAGACTTTTTGCCTTCGGATTTATACATTGGTTCTAATTTTTCACCCGATGGTAATTATGTTTTGGTAACTACACTTCAACGCCCCTATTCATACATTGTTCCTTACAGTCGTTTTCCGATGACTCAAAAAGTGTACACCGTTTCTGGGCAATTGGTAAAAGAAGTAAATTCGATTCCGCTTGTTGAAATTATGCCAAAAGGTTTTGCCGCAGTTCGCACCGGAAAGCGCAGTTTATATTGGAGAGACGATCAGCCTTCAAGTTTGTTTTATGTTGAAGCTTTAGATGGTGGTGACCCCGCAAAAATGGTTGATTTTAGAGATGAATTATTCAGTTGGAAAGCACCTTTCGACGCGGCTCCAAGCTCGATTTTAAAAGTTAAACAACGTTTTGAAGCTGTTCAATTTTCAGATCAAGCTATTATGTTGGTTACCGATTCTTGGTATGACACGCGCAATCAAAAAACCTACTTAGTAAATCTTTCCGACAACAGTCACAAGATTATTTTTGACAGAAATTATCAAGATGCTTATGGCGATCCGGGTGTTTTTCAACAAACAAAAGGTAAATGGGGACGTGATGTGTTGAGCATCAATCAAAATAAATTAGTCTTATTTGGTGATGGTTTCACAAAGGATGGACAATTTCCATTCATCGATGAATTTGATTTAGCAACTTTAAAAACCAAACGAATTTACACAGCTAATGTGCCTGGTAAAAAGTTGGATTTAATTGATTTTTACGACTTGCAGAAAGGACAAATTTTAGTGCAACTACAAAGTAAATCCGACTATCCTAATTTCTTCCTCCTAAACATCAAAAATTCTAAAACTACCCAATTAACGTTTACTAAAAATCCGTTTGAAGCCATCAAAAATGTTGAGAAACAAGTGATAAAATACAAGCGAAATGATGGAGTTGAACTTTCTGGAACACTTTATTTACCAATTGGTTATGACAAAGTAAACAAGCCAAAAGCTCCGTTATTAATTTGGGCTTATCCAGAAGAGTTTAAGGACAAAAACAGCGCAGGACAAAACAAACAAAATCCGAATGAATTCACTTTTCCTTATTACGGTTCTTTTGTTTATTGGGTAACGAAAGGCTATGCAGTCCTTGACGATGCATCTTTCCCAATTATTGGTGAAGGAACAGAGGAACCAAACAATACTTTTATCGAACAATTAGTTGCAAATGGACGTGCGGCAATAGACGCGGTAGATGCTTTAGGTTATATCGATCGAACTAAAGTGGCAGTTGGTGGACATTCTTACGGAGCATTTATGACCGCAAATTTACTTACTCACTCCGAGGATTTTGCTTGTGGAATTGCAAGAAGTGGAGCTTATAATCGCACATTGACACCTTTTGGTTTTCAGTCGGAGCAACGCAATTTTTGGGATGTTCCAGAAATTTATGGAGGAATGTCACCGTTTTTTACAGCTAACAAAATGGACAAACCAATTCTTTTAATTCACGGTGAAGCAGACAATAACCCTGGTACATTTACTTTGCAATCTGAACGTTATTTCCAAGCAATCAAGGGATTAGGAGGAAAAGCACGAATGGTCATTTTACCAAAGGAAAGTCACGGATATGTTGCAAAGGAAAATATCTTTCACGTACTTTGGGAGCAGGAGCAGTTTTTAGATAAGTATTTGAAACCGTAGTTACTGGTTTTGTTAGTTGCGGTAGGTTGCGCAGGATTTGGAAATCCTG
>JBILOX010000079.1:0-3256 GCA_044374225.1 Crocinitomicaceae bacterium
GAAACTCGGTAATAATCCTCTAATCGTGGCGATTTCCATTGCGCTTGAATTGCATAACGTTCATCTGAAGAAGCTAATAAGTAATTTCCTTCCAAATCAGCAGCTACTGAAATATCCAACGAATCTTCAGAAAGTCGTACAATTAATTCATTTTCAAATTGATAAACGTAAAGAATATTTTTCTTCTTTGCTGTTTTCAATTCCGCGAATTGCTGGGGTTGAATTTGAGGATCCAAGTAATGCCAAACGTCCACATTCACTTTTTCAGAATCTAGCAAGGAATCTTTTGGAGTTGCTTTTACTCTTTTATTTACGCCAAAAAATAAAAATTTACCATTGTCTGTAAAAAGTGGAGTTCGATGTTCTGACACACCTAAATCAACTGAAAAATCTAATTCAATTGTGTCACCAATGATGCGTTCTTTTTTGGTTTTAAAATCGTAAACAGTTAAATTATGTTGTTTTACTTTATTGGTATCCATTGAATTAAGAAACGCTATTTTATCTAAAGCTTTATTCCAACTTGGCAATTTGTAAGCTAATTTATTTGGGAAACTCATTAGTTCCTTTCCATCATTTACGGAATGAATCTTTAAGGAGAATGAATCAACTTTTAGCTTCGTATGTTGAATAAAAGCCACATTTTGTCCATTTTCTGTTAGTGAAAAATCAGTTACATTGGTTACTGAAATTACCTTTTCTAATTTTGAATTGTGCACATAAAACAAGTTGCCATCGCTTTTGATTTCGTCTTTCGTGTCTTTTTTCTTTTTGGTGCAAAAGGTGCTCTTCTTCTTTTTACTTTTCTTTTTGGGAGCCTCTTTTTCAAGTTCATTTACTTCTAGTGTATAAGCCAAAACACTTCCTTTTTGGGCGATTGAAAACTGCTTTAGTTTTGCGATTTTAATTACAGAATCATTGCTACTATTAAAAATAAATAGTGAATCTTTCGGCCATTTTTTCTTGTCAACTTTGTTCAATTCACAATTTCTTAGCGTATCAAATCCTGGAGTAACTTTAAAAGCAATAAACGATTCGTCGAAAGCAATTTTTGCATCTTTAGCGCGGAAAAAAGAATCTAGTTTTTGCTTTTTCACATTGTAGATGTACAAATAACCGTCGCCACGTGCAGGAACCGTTTCATAGGTTACCAAATTTCCATTACTTGAAAGTTGCTGTTTTTCAGTGCGTTTCCAATCGTTGTAAACGGTGTGATCGATGATTTTCTTTTGAGAAAAAGCAGTAGTTGATACTGAAAACAAGACAGTTAAGAGAATGAATTTCTTCATAATTAATTGGTTTTTCGTTTGAGTGAAGCCATGTAAACTCCTGCAAAAATGAGCAACATGTAAAGGATTTTTTGTGCTGTAATAGTGCCAGTATAATCGTCTGACCAATGTAAGGATGCGAATAAAAATGCGAACAAAATCACAATCACTGGTTGTGTGTAAATATATGAACTTGAAACAGTTGGACTCAAGTACTTCAAGCCATACATCGTCAATAAATAGGTTAAAAACGTCACTCCTACAACCACATATCCAATTTTTAATATGACAGAAGAAGTAAAAGTTGAAAAATCAGTTTTTATTAATTCGGGAATTGTTGGAGGAAACAAAAGAACGAATGCTAAACCGAAAGTAAAAACCCAAGTAATAACAGTTAAAGGATTGTATTTCTGCATCAAAGGTTTTGCAATCACGAGATAAATCGCATAACTTAAGGCATTGATAACCAAAAATAAATCCCCTAAAGAAGAATCACCTTTTGCAGTTGCACCTTTAAAAGTCAATAAAATTGTACCGATAAATCCAAGTGTAATTCCAGTCGATCGAAGCACCGTTATGCGTTCATTGAGAATGAAAAAGGACAAAATCACCACCATAATGGGATTCATCGCCATGATTATTCCAGAGTTGACAGACGAAGAAAGATTCAAACCGTGAAAGAAAAACAATTGATTGACAGCAACACCGAACAATCCACAAGCGATTAACAAGGGAAAATCTTTCCGATTTATCTTTTCATATTTTGTAAAAAGTAGTACCAACCAAAAAAGTAAAGTAGCGCCAAAAACACGAAATAAAATGAATACAGTTGGACTCAAATACTCAGGCATCACACCTTTTGCCAACACGTGACTTGCTCCGTAAAGAACGTTTACAAAAAGTAAGGCTAAATGTGCTTTTAGATTCGTTATTTTCACCTTCCTAAATACGATTTCCAACGCGATTTTAAAACTGTACTTCTAAAGTCATCCAATTTTTCGGTAATATTAAAAGTTCTTAATTTCTCAAATAATTGAACTGTTCCGCGGCCTTGTTTGAAATCCATTTCATCAGGGAAAATCGGAATAACTCCAAGAAAACCAATACTCTTATCTTCTAAATTTATTTCTGCTAAATCTTCATCTAACTCAATTGGTCGCGTTAGTATAAAGTGATTTTGAAGCATCGATGCCGATAAGGATTGCATTTCTTGTCCACAAGGAAAAGTGTGTCCATGACCATACCACGCATTTTTTTCGATTGCGAAATTTTTCAAGCGTTGTAACCAAGAAAAAACCCAATTAAACTTTGGATTTTCAATTGCTTCGATGTTCCAATAATTTGGAAGCAAGAAATACAATTCATTGTACTCTTCACCCACATGTTTTTCATGCACTGGCATCTTAAAATCAGAAAGTCCATTCGTTATTAAAACGCTACTCGTATTTGCTTGATTTGGTTGAAAAAGAATAAAACTCCCCCATTCATTTTCAATGATTTGAACAGATTTATTTAATCGTTTTTCGAGTGATTCTTGAAGAATATTCATTCAACAAAGATAAGATTAAAGCGTTGAGCAAATCAATCAGGAAAAACTTATTTTGAGGTGCTCGATGTTTCAATTTGATTTTCAAACAACCAATAAAACTACCGATTTTGAAACGTTAAAACGATTACCCTATTGCACTTTTGTTAAAATTCAATAATCAGTAATTCCCTAAAGGTTTAAAACAGTTTATTTTAAAAAAAAGCAAGAATTTCGCTAATAACGATTTAGAAAATTATAATTTATTTCAAAAGAATAGTAAAGAATTAATCTAACGCTTTGGTTTTATTGCAAAACAATAGCAATCGTCAGAAACAAACATCAAGCTAAAACTGTTATAGATTGTAGATATTGGTATAAAATATGGTTTAAAAATCTCCCCCTACTATAACCTACTTAACTAATTAATTAAAATAACTTTACACATTTAGTTTGAGTTATT
>JBILOX010000014.1:0-61500 GCA_044374225.1 Crocinitomicaceae bacterium
AAAGAACTTTAAATTTGTTGACAATAAGGTTGTGATTTAATTTTAATGAGAGGTAAATAATTACTTGGAGCTCGTTTTAGTGTTGTGAAAAAAAAATGTGAATTTTAATTTAATAAAAAATAATATGAAACTATTTTCAGCTTTGTTAATGATTGGTATGTCATTTCAAAGTATTTCTCAAGTTAGTGTTAACGCAGGTACTGGATTTCTAAAAGGCTTTACAGTTCCCAAACCATTTTATGGATTTCATGGCGGGATTGAATTACCTCGAAGTAATGATGTTACTTTTTATGGTCGAGTTGGTTATTATTTTCCACAAGCAGAGGAAGAGAAATATTTCACATTTGTAGAGGCAACTAATCCAAATACTAATCCTCAAAGCCTCACTGTAAACTACGTAACTAAAACGAACTATTTTACAATTGAAGGAGGCACAAGACGTTATCTAGGAAATGACTACGATAATGGATTTTCTTTGTATGGTGGAACAAATGCAATGTTGATTTTTAATACTGTTAAACGAGATTATGATCGACTTGATGTTACTGGGACCTATCAATGGGAACCTAACTACACAACCTATCAAAATGAGCCACAAAAAGGAAATATTTTAAGTATTGCTTTTGGTCTTCAAGGAGGTATGAAATATACAATTCCTGCTACTGGAACTTTGTATTTCGACATTAACGGTCAGTATGCTATTTTTGGGAAAGGAAATAATCTAACTGCATCGAATACCAACTTATACTCTCAACTGTTTTTTACTTTCAACGTTGGATTTAGAAAAGATTTGTACTGAACATGAATTTCAAGGTTTCTTTTACTTTAATCTATCCATGAAAACCTGTTTCCTTTGGTCGCTGCGTTTATAATCTTTATGATTTAATTACCTTGCTTAAGTTAAATTTATAACAAATAATTGAGTGTTGTAATTCGAATGGAGGAGCGGTTATGTTTCAAGACAAATTTCTAAACCTATTTTTTTTCATTTAAAGTTAACGATATACACTTCTTATGTAAAATATAATCTTTAGTTTTACAAAAAAAAATATGAAAAATTTAAAAAACATTTCTTTCGCAACAATTGCTGGTGCGACAATTTTAGCTTCGAGTTCAGGATGTGGAAAATATGAAGACGGTCCTGGGTTTACTCTTTTAACAAAAAAGTCAAGAGTAGTTGGAGACTGGGAGGTTAAATCTATTGGTTCTACTGTTTTGAGTTCAGAATATGGTATAAACATGAACTTTGAAAAAAGTGGTTCAATGTCTTTTAATTATACCTATTCAGGTATTGTTCAAGAAGTTTATGCAGGAACTTGGGATTTTGCTTCTGATAAAGAAAATTTAATACTAACATTGGACGGTGAAGCTACTGTATTCGAAATAAAAAGACTAACAAATAATGAAATGTGGTTAGATGATGATATTTCAGCTGCAGACGGTGATATTTGGAAATTAGAATCGAAATAGTCTATTAAAATAATAATTTAAGAGCCTCCTTGTGAGGCTTTTTTTGTATGGAAAATAAATTTGAATTAAACTACAGTGGAAACATCCCACAAATACTTAAAGACCATAATATTTGTGTTTTACTCTCAACTTACCAAGCTGGGAAGGTAATAATTCTGAGTTCCAAAAACAATGAGCTTTTTCAAACTCCTATTTCGTTTAAAAAACCAATGGGGATTGCAATTCAAGGGTCAAAATTAGCCGTTGCTTGCATGGATGAAATCATTTTTTTTTCCAAGAACGAGAATATTTCTAGCTTCGTCAACAACGAAAAGAATAGCTATGATTCTGTTTATATAGAACGGGCTTCTTACAATACAAGCACATTAGATATTCATGATTTAGAATTTGGAGATGGTGTCATTTGGGGGGTGAATACACTTTTTTCTTGTTTGTCTATTTTCGACATAAACTTCAGCCACAGACCAAAATGGAAGCCACCATTCATCACTAAATTAGTCCCAGAGGATAGATGTCATTTAAATGGAATGGCTTTTAAAGATGGTATTCCTAAATATGTTACCGCCCTCAGTATTGATGATCATTATCAAGGTTGGAGAAAAGATAAACTAAAAAGTGGTGTGCTCATAGAAGTTCCCTCAGGTGAAATCATACTTTCAAATTTATCAATGCCACATTCTCCGAGATACTATAATGATGATTTATACGTTCTGGAATCCGGTTCTGGAAAACTTATTAAAGTAAACACAGAAGGAAAAAGTTCAGAAGTGGTTTTCGATTTTAAATGTTTTGTAAGAGGTTTATCTTTTTCTAACAACTTGGCATTTATTGGTAAATCAAAAATTCGGGAAAATTCAACTGATTTTAATCAACTTGAGGTAAAGGATAATTCATTGAATGCAGGTTTGATAATTTTCTGTATGCAAACTTTAACTGTGTTAGGAGAAGTTAATTACACAGCTGAGATTCAAGAACTTTTTGACATTCAAATTCTAGAAAATTCAGCTAATGCTGTAATTATTACTAAAGAAATTGAAGAATACCGAAATATTATCACTTTCCCTGGCAATGTTTTTAAGAAACTAGATTCAAAGACAACTCCTAATGACTAATCTCCAATCCTTCCAATTTAACGCTTTTCAAGAAAACACTTACTTAGTTTGGGATCAGCAAAAAAACTGTGTCGTTATCGATCCAGGATGTTATTCGCGCGATGAACAAATGGAATTAATTTCTTTTATTGAAGAGAATAATTTGAAAATCGTTGCGCTACTAAATACACATGCACACATCGACCATGTCCTTGGAAATCAATTCATTTTGAATAATTTTGAGGTCGATTATTATTTGCATCCTGAAGATTTAAAAGTTCTTCACTCGGTTGAATCGTACGCTCATTTATATGGTTTTGAAGGCTATCAAGTTTCTCCTCAACCAACAAAATCTTTGGCCCACAATCAAAAATTAGTTTTTGGGGAGTTAGAAATGACAGTTTTACACACGCCAGGTCACGCGCCAGGTCACGTAGTTTTCTATTTTGAAAAAGAAAATTTTGTTGTGAATGGTGACATTTTATTCAAGGGGAGTTTTGGTAGAGTGGATTTACCAGGTGGAGATATTGAGGTATTAAAGTCGTCGATTTTTAATATCCTATTCAAACTTCCTGATGAAACTACTGTTTATTGTGGTCACGGTCCACAAACAACAATTGGTTTAGAAAAGAAAACAAATTATATTTTAGAGTTTTAATTTTGGCAAGAATAGGAATAAATGCACGTAATATTCTTCCAAAAAAAATGGAAGGCTTTGGTCATTATTCGTATGAAATAACCAAACGAATTTGTGAATCGCATCCTGAACATGAGTTTGTTTTGTTTTTCGATCGAGCGGTTGATACTTCTTTAAAATTTCCGAAAAATGTCAAAACGGTTGTGTTGTTCCCACCTACTCGCCATCCTTTATTATGGATTTTATGGTTAGAATTTTCACTTCCATTGGCTTTGAAAAAACATAAAATAGATGTGTTTTGGTCGCCTGATGGATTGTGTTCATTACTGACTTCAGTTCCTCAAATTATTACCATTCACGATATCAATTTTGAACATTACCCAAAGGATATTCCATGGATTGCTCGTATTTACTTTCAGTACTTTTTCCCAAAATTTGCAAGGAAAGCTTCGCATATATTAACCGTTTCAAAATATTCTAAAAAAGATATTTGCACCACTTATTCCATTTCTGAGCAAAAAATAAGTGTTGTTTACAATGCACCGAATAATTCGTATAAACCAATTACAGAAGAAGAAAAGTTAGCGATAAAAAAAGAATTTACTTTTAATTCGGACTATTTTTTATTTGTTGGCTCAATTCATCCAAGAAAAAATATTCAACGCTTAATTGAAGGATTTGCACTTGCTAAAAAAGATTTAAATGAGATAAAGTTAGTGATTGTCGGCAGTACAATGTGGAGCGGAAAATTTTTGGTCATTCCAAAGGAAATAGAGGAGGATATTATTTTTTTAGGTCACCTTTCACTTGAGAATCTTACTAAAATAACTGCTAGTGCATTTGCCTTAACTTATGTTCCTTACTTTGAGGGTTTTGGAATTCCTTTAGTTGAAGCAATGAATTGTGGTGTTCCAATTCTAGCAGCAGATGCAACTTGCTTACCTGAAGTTGCTGGCGACGCTGCCATTTATTGTAATCCTTTTGATGTAAATTCAATTGCAAATGGAATGATTGAACTTTACAGAAATAAAAATCTACGCGAAGAGTTATCACAAAATGGATTGAAAAGAAGCCAAGAATTTAGTTGGAATCAATCAGCAGATAAAGTTTGGGCTTGTATAATGAATGAATTTCATTGATTTATAGAATTAAATTATAAGAATTCAGAAGATTTAATTGAATTTCACAGATATTTCCCGAAATTCCTTAAAATAATATTCTCAACCCTGAAAAACAAATGATTAAAGATCAATCAATCTTATTTTACACTAAAATTCACCCCCTTTTAGTCGAAGTTTTTTCCAAAATTAGTTAAACTACATAATTGGCGCGAAAAGTGAGAAATTCAAAAAGAAAAGTCTAAACATTTTAAAGAAAGCGTTATTTTAACTTAATATTAACTCAAAAACAACTTTTTTTCTAACTTAGCGTCTAACTAAATGTAAACTCTTAACTCTCCTTAACAAATGCTCTTTAGACTTATACTGTCTTTAATTTTTCTATTTTCACTCTTTGGAGGAGTCATTAACGCACAGGTTGTTTCTCCGTTTAACATTCGTTATCAAACGAATCAAAAAGGAGGAATCGTAATTCTCTCAAATGTATCGCTTACTTGTAATAGTAATAATGCAAACTGTGGAACATATCAACAACAAGCACCTCCTGGTGGAAATCATAATCAAGATGGTGGAATTGTGATGAATTTTGTTGATGTAGATAATGATGCAAATACTTTTATGTCTTCAAGTGATAGTTTAGATTTAATAAATTGCAGTGAAATTTTATGGGCAGGTCTGTATTGGAGTGCAAGAATTACTGACACAAATACAAACTATGTTACCAGAAATACAGTAAAAATAAGAACAAATAACAGTGCTTATCAAACATTAACTGCCGACCAAATATTAAATGTGCCTAATATTCCAACGAATCAAAACTTTCAAATGCCTAGTTATTTTTGTTTCAAAGATGTAACAGGAATAGTACAAGCAGGAGGAAACAAAGCTCGTTATACCATTGCTAATGTGGTTTCTCAAACAGGAGTAAACAATCTATTTGGTGCATGGTCACTTGTTGTTGTTTATAAAAACGTGTTTCAATCTATGCGTAACTTAACTGTTTTTGATGGAATGGCTTATGTGAGCAATAACAACAGTGTCGATTTACCAATTTCCGGATTTGTTACGCCACAATTAGGACCAGTAAGCTTTGAATTGGGAGTTGTAGCCTACGAAGGAGATAGAAATATTTCAGGTGACAGACTTCAATTTAATGGAAATGGATCATTTATAGATGTTATCGATCCAATGCGAAGCAGCAATGATTTTTTTAACAGTACCTCTACATCCAACGGGGCCTACACTCCCTTTAGAAATCCAAGTTACAATAACAATTTAGGTCTAGATTGTGGGATTTTTAATCCAAATAATGCTAGTTTAAATTATATCGGGAATAACGTTACGAGTGCAACAATAAAAGTTGTAACCACACAAGATGCTATTTTACCACGTGTAATTACCTCCGCAATTGATATTTTGGAACCTGATTTACGAGCAAATGTTCGGATAAAAGATTTAAATGGCGGTTTAACAAATCCTGGTGATATTTTGGAATACACTCTAGTTGGTAAAAACATCGGTTCTGATGCTTCTTTAGAAACATATATGATTGACACATTAGATCCTCGAACTACTTATGTTCCAGGTTCAATATCAATTGTTCACGGCCCAAATCTTGGTGCAAAAACCGATGTTACTGGAGATGATCAAGCGGAGTATAATGCATCAAATAAAACGGTTAAAGTAAGAATTGGAACAGGTGCAAACGCAACAATCGGTGGTCAAGTTAACAACTCATCAACTGGAGCCGATAGTACGGTTATTAAATTCAGAGTAACTGTTGTAGATGACTGTTTGATGTTTCAATGTGATAATACTTTAAATCATAAGGCATACATATTCGGAAAAGGAAATATTTCTCAAAACTATTATAACAATGATGGTGTTTCTGATATTTTAGATGCAAATGGCTGTCCTTCAACAGCTAGTAATACCTTAACTATAAATGTTACTACTTGTCCAACACCAGTATTAAGCTCAAATGGCCCCATTTGTCCGGGAGCGACTTTAAATTTATTTTCTCAATATTCGGGTAACGTAACTTATTATTGGACTGGACCTAATGGTTTTACTTCTGCATTACAAAATCCAAGTATTCCTAATGTTACGAGTGCAAATGCTGGAACTTATACCATAAACTACACTTTCCCAGGGCTTACCTGTTTAATTGATACTTCTATTGCAGTTACTATTTATAATGCTCCTGTCATTCAATCAAGTTCGTTTGTAAACCCAAGTTGTTTTGGAAACGGCAATGGTAGTGCTTCTGTATCCGTTTCTGGAACAGGTCCTTTTACCTATTTGTGGTCAAATGGCGCAACAACTAATTCAATTTCAAACTTAGTTGCAGGAAATTATTCTGTTACAATAACAAATACTAACAATTGTATAACCACTCAAAATTTCACATTAACCCAACCTTTAATTTTAGGTGCAAGTGCAAGCGTAACTTCCGATTACAATGGATTTAATGTTAGCTGTTTAAATAGTACAAATGGAAGTGCAAATCTTGCTATTACTGGTGGAACTTCTCCATATTCTGTTGTTTGGTCTAATGGTGCTACAACACAAAACTTAAGTAACATTGGCGCTGGAACTTACACAGTAACCGTCACCGATTCTAAAGGTTGTACAGCCAACTCAAGTGTTACCTTAACCCAACCAACAGCTCTTCAGCTTGGTGCAGTTAATCAAACAAATGTTTCTTGTTTTGGTGGAAATAATGGTGCACTCGATATCTCCGTTTCTGGAAGTGTACCTGCTTATTCTTACGCTTGGTCAAATAGTGCAACAACGCAAGATATTTCAAATCTTACGGTTGGAACTTATACTATCACAATTACTGATGCGAATAATTGCACAACGAATAATTCCTATACCATAACGCAACCAAGCGCAGCACTCTCCTCTACCCTTTCCTCAACTAACATTTTATGTTTTGGAAACTCAACAGGAAGTATAGATTTAACTATTGCTGGAGGAACAAGTCCTTATTCTTGTTTATGGTCAAATGGTGCAACCACACAAGATTTAAACAACATTCCTTCTGGATCGTACAGCGTTACGGTTACTGATTCTAGAGGTTGTCAATTAAATCAATCTGTCCTTTTAACGCAACCATCTAGTGCGCTTTCAACTTCAATTTCAGGTACAAATGTTAGCTGTTTAGGTGGCTCAAATGGAAGCGTTGATTTAACAGTTAATGGTGGAACAGCTGGATATACTTATTTATGGTCAAACGGAGCAACGACTCAAGATATAAGTAACCTTGCTTTTGGAAATTATTCAGTAACAGTTACAGACGCAAATGCTTGCACTACAACTTCAATTATTTCAATTACGCAGCCTCCAACAAGTATTCAGTTTTCTGCTTCTTTAACACAAATTTCTTGTTTCAACGCTTCAAACGGAGCTATCAGTTTAACTCCTCAAGGTGGAACAGCACCTTTTACTTACACTTGGTCGAATGGCGCAACAACAGCGGTAATCAATTCACTAAGTTCTGGAAACTATACAATTAACGCCGTAGATGCAAACAGCTGTCCTTTCACAAATCAATACACAATAACACAACCAACTGTTCTTTCAGCTACTTCAAGTTCAGTAAATGTAAATTGCTTTGGTGCATCGACAGGAAGTATTAACTTAACAGTAAGTGGCGGAACAAGTCCTTATTCTTATAGTTGGTCTAATGGTGCAACAACAGAAGACTTAAGTAATTTACCAGCAGGGAATTTTACCGTAGCTATTCAAGATGCAAATGGTTGTACTGCAAGTTTAACAGTAACCATTTCACAAACACCAACTCCTGTTTCTTTAGCTTTAACTGGAACAAATCTTAGTTGTTTTGCAAATGCATCTGGTAGTGTTCAATCAACAGTAAATGGTGGTGTGGGTCCTTATTCGTACAATTGGTCAAATGGCGCAACAACTGCTTCAATAACTAATCTGTCTATTGGAACTTACACTTTAACAGTAACTGACAATTTAGGATGTAACAGTTCCAGTTCAGCAACTATAACCCAACCTACTCTACTTCAGTTATCAGCACAAACAACAGTAATTAAATGTTTTGGTGAAAGCACGGGAGCAATAGATGTTTCTGTAACAGGAGGTACAATTCCTTATTCTTATTCTTGGTCAAATAGTGAGACAACTCAAGATTTAAACAATTTACCTGCAGGAAATTATCAACTTGTTTTAACTGACAACAATGGATGTTCTTTCACTGCAAATTATACGCTCACCCAACCAAACGAAGCACTTTCAAGTACTAATTCAATTACAAATGTGAGTTGTTTTGGAGGAGCTAACGGTGCAATTTCAGTAACAACAGCAGGAGGAACTTCACCGTATAGTTATTCTTGGAATACGGGTGCAACAACAGAAGATTTAACCGGATTAAGCTCTGGAGCTTATACTTTAACGATTACTGATGCTAATAATTGTTCAACAAACTTAAGTGCAACAGTTACTCAACCAACTCAACTAACAGAAAATGCTGTTGTTCAAAATGTACTGTGTCACAATGGAAATTCAGGTTCAATTAATAGTACAATCTCAGGAGGAACCTCACCATATTCAAGTTTGTGGTCAAATGGATCAACAAATGAAGATTTAACAAATTTGGTACTTGGAACTTATTCAGTAATTATTACAGATGCGAATAATTGTTCTGTATCCAACATTTACAATGTAACCCAACCCCTTCAATCTTTACAAAGCCAGGCAATAGGAACAGATGTAGTTTGTTTCGGTGGATCAAATGGCTCAATTGATTTAAGTGTAAATGGAGGAACAAGTCCGTATGATTATGTTTGGAGCAATACTGCTATAACAGAAGATATTACTGGTTTATCAATTGGAACTTATAGTGTAACAATTACAGACGCAAACAATTGTACAACAACGCTTTCAGAAACTATCGGTCAACCTGCATCTGCAGTTCAACTTAGTTCAATTCCAACAAATGTTGCTTGTTTTGGAGATGCAACTGGTGCGATTGATATAAATACAATTGGTGGCACAGGAGTTTACACTTACTTGTGGTCAACTGGTGAAACAACTCAAGATTTACAAAATCTAGTAATAGGAAGTTATTCTGTATCAGTTTTCGATGAAAGTAATTGCGCCGCTTTCTCTACAATTGTAATTAACCAACCAGTTGCTCCATTAACTTTATCTGAAACACATCAAGATGCCGTTTGCCTTTCAACCGTAACTGGCGCAATCGATTTATCAGTGAGTGGAGGTACAACAAATTATACCTACGCCTGGAATAATGGTCAAACAACGCAAGATATTTCTGCTCTTGGTGAAGGACTTTATACAGTAACTGTCACTGATGCTCAGCTTTGTCAAGAAAACCTCTCCGTTCAAATTCTTGACCCAGATAACTCAGTGATTCTTTCGGAAACGCATACTGATGTAACTTGTTTTGGTGCAACAGATGGCTCGATTAATTTAACAATTACAGGAGGAAGCGCAGTCGTAAGTTACGCTTGGAATAATGGGGCAGCAACGGAAGATTTAAATAATTTAAGTGCAGGAAATTACTTTGTTAATGTAATTGATATCAATGGTTGTAATACTTTCCTTGCAACAACAGTATCTCAACCTATTGCTCCTTTATCCTTTACTGTTGCTGTTTCAAATGTGGTTTGTTTTGGTCAAACTACAGGTGCTTTTAACCTAAATCCAACTGGTGGAACTACTCCTTACACATTTATTTGGTCAACCGGTGCCACGACAGAAGACATTGGTAATTTAAGTTCGGGAAATTATAGTGTTATAATAACAGATTTTAATGGTTGTAATATTTCATATAACGGAACAATCAATCAAGCAAGTTCTTTAATTTCTGCAACTTCTACTCAAACAAATGTTAGTTGTTTCGCTGGCGCAAATGGCGCAATTGATGTTGCTGTAACTGGTGGAGTAAGTCCGTATTCATACGCGTGGAATACGGGTGCAACAAGTGAGGACTTGAGTAATTTAAGTGCTGGAAATTATTCAGTAACTATTCAAGACACCAATGGATGTACTATTCAAGAAAATTTTGTCATCACTCAACCTACAAGCGGAATTCAAGGAGTAATTGTTTCACAAAATGTTTCTTGTAGAAATGGTTCAAATGGCGAAATTCAATTAACTGTTTCAGGTGGCACGCCTAGTTATAGCTATAATTGGAATAATGGAGCAACAACTGAAGATTTAAGCAACTTAACAGCAGGCCAATATGCTGTATTAATTACAGATGCAAACGGTTGTACAAATTCCTATACAACTCAAATCACACAACCTTCAACCTCACTTAATGTATCCACGCAAGGGACTTCGGTAATTTGTCACAATGGCGCTTCTGGAACTGCTCAAGTTGGCGCTTCTGGAGGTAATCCTCCGTACAATTACGCTTGGAATAACGGAGAAATAACATCAACTATAGATTCATTAGTTGCTGGAAATTATACAGTTGTTGTTACTGATAATAATGGATGTAGTGTTTCGAGTTCTTTACAAATCAATCAGCCGCAAGCAGTTGTTGCAAACACTCAAAATAATAATGTCATTTGTTATGGACAAGCCTCAGGAGCTATAACAGGTAGTGTAACTGGTGGAGTAAATCCATATACCTATTTATGGAGTACAGGAGCCACAACAACTGGTATTCAAAATTTAGTGGCTGGTCCTTACTTTTTAACTATTACTGATGCAAATGGATGTACAACTACCTTCTCAGATACAATTTATCAACCTTTAAATAGTATTGCTTTAAATGCCGTTGTCGTTGATAATATTTGTTTTGGTGAAGATGAAGGAAGCATTGATTTAACCACAACTGGAGGAACAGCACCTTATCAGTATTTATGGAATACAACTTCAACAACTGAAGATTTAAATCAATTACTTGCTGGTACTTACACAGTTACCGTTTTAGACGCAAACAACTGTTTATTTACACAAAACATTGCTGTTGGTCAACCTGCAACAGGATTAAGCACTAATGCTGTCATTTCAAATATTCTTTGTAATGGCGGCAATACAGGAGGTATCAATATTCAGGTTACAGGACCAAGTGCTCCTTTTAGTTATGTTTGGTCGAATGCAGCAACAACAGAAGATATTTCAAATTTAACGGCTGGAATATATAGTTTGGTTGTTTCTAATGCTGTTGGATGTAGTGTGAACGCTTCATTTAATGTCACCGAACCTTCAACTCCTTTAACTTATGGAGCAAATATCACTAATGTCACCTGCTTTGGTGGAAATAATGGAGGTATAGACATAAGTATATTCGGTGGAGTTGGACCTTACTCCTATTTATGGTCAAATGGACTCGGAACACAAGACATTAGCAACCAACTACAAGGGGCATATTCTGTTACAATCACAGATGCAAATGGATGTCAGCTAATTCAAAATGAAACAATTACTGAACCTTTAACTCCAATAACTGCAAACTTGAGCCCTACTGCTGTAAATTGTTTTGGACAAAGTACTGGAACGATTGATTTAGAAGTAAATGGTGGAACGCCAAATTATACGTATTTGTGGTCTAATGGAAACAATTCTCAAGATTTAGCTAACGTTCCTAGTGGATTATACAATGTTGTAATTACTGATGCACAAAATTGTAGTTTACAAGTCAGCACAATAATTACACAACCTACATCGGCTCTGTCAGTTAGTGCAGCCCAACAAGACATAAATTGTGTCGGTGAAGCAACAGGAAGTATTCAATTAACAACCAATGGAGCGACGCCAAATTATACATATTTGTGGAACACTGGGGAAACTACTGCCACAATTTCAAACCTTACAGCTGGAGTTTATAATGTTACTGTTCAAGATGCTTTGGGATGTTTTTCTAATCAATCCTACCAACTGACACAATCAATTGCACCAATCACAATTTCAAGTAATCTGACAAATGTTTCCTGTTTTAACGGAATAAACGGAGCTATTAACATACAAGTTGCAGGTGGAACTACCCCTTACACTTACACTTGGTCAAATGGAGCAACAACTAGTAATTTAAATAATGTAATTGCAGGAACCTATTCCCTCACCATTACAGATGCAAGAGCTTGTTTTGTAATTGAAAATTATACATTGACACAGCCTTCTGCAATTTTAATCACAACGGATGCTACGAACGTTAATTGCTTTGCTGGAAATGATGGATTTATCGATGCAACTATTTCTGGAGGAGCAACACCGTATAGTTTCTTATGGAGCAATGGTACAACTACAGTAGACGCTGGAAATTTAATCGCTGGAACTTATAACTTAACAGTAACCGATTTTAATGGATGTAGCTCATCATTTGCAACAAGTGTAACTCAACCAGCATTTGCGCCAACATTAAGTGCTTCAGTTGTAGATGCAGTTTGTAACAATGAACCACTTGGAAGTATCGACCTAACTGTAAATAGTGCAAATACTGGGTTTGTATATTCTTGGAATAATGGCGCAACAACAGAAGATATTCAATTAATTAATGCTGGAACCTATACTGTTACTGTTGTTGATGATAATAGCTGTATTTCTATCAATTCATTCGTTGTTGGTCAAGTTACTGCAATTAGTACAAATGCTATAATTACCCCAGTGAATTGTTTTGGTGGAAATGATGGTTCAATTGATTTGAATGTTTCTGGAGGAACTGCGACTTTCACGTATGTTTGGACAACAGGAGAGACAACAGAAGACCTTTCTAATCTTGCTACGGGAAATTATTTTGTAACAATTACAGATGCAAATAATTGTAATCAAACAGCTACTTTTAATGTAAGCCAACCTAATGATAGTTTACAATTAGTAGCGACAATAAATAACACATCGTGTTATGGGTTTAGTAATGGTAACATTCTTATAGAAATAAGTGGTGGAACTGGCTCTTACCTTCACAATTGGAATACAGGAGCCGTTTCAGAAGATTTAATTAATATTCCAGCTAATATTTATAGCACACTAATTACTGATGCGAATGGATGTCAATTAAATAGAACTTTCTTAGTTACTGAACCATTTCCTTTAGCAGCATCATTTGGAAATATAGAGGCAACATGTTTTGGAAGTTCGAATGGCTCCATAAATCTTGATATTACTGGTGGAACAGGTGACTACGTTTATGTATGGTCAAACGGTGAATCAACTCAAGATATAGATTCATTAACAGCAAACAATTATTCAGTAGTTGTCACCGATTCTAATGGATGTGTTTTAAATGCTTCCACAATTATTACACAACCTGCAAATAGTATAGGATTACAATTAACTGCTACTAACGCTTCTTGTTTTGGCTCAAGTGATGGAAGTGTGGATTTAACAATTCAAGGTGGCACGAACCCATACACAATCAATTGGAGTAATGGACAAATTACAGAAGATATTTCAGGAATTCCAAGTGGAATTTATAGTGTGATTATATCAGATTCTAATTCGTGTAGTATATCAGATTCAATTAATGTTTTACAACCATTATCCCCTCTTTCAGTTTCTGAAACCGTTGGAAATGTTGCTTGTTTCAATGGAAGTAATGGTTTCATAGATATTACAGTTGCTGGTGGAACCTTCCCTTATTCGTATGCTTGGTCAAATGGTCCTATTTCTCAGGATAATATTAATATTGCAACGGGTTCATATACGGTGACAATTACTGATGTAAATAACTGTCAAATATTCGGAAGTTACGCTATTAGTGAGCCCGCAAGTGGAATAGTTATTACATCAAATATTCAAAATGTGAACTGTAACAGTGGAACTGATGGTTCCATAAATCTAAATGTCAATGGCGGAATTTCACCATATACATACTTATGGTCAAATGCAGCAACAACTGAGGATCTAACATCCATTATAGCTGGAATTTATATTGTTAATATAACGGATTTTTCAGGTTGTACAATTATTGACACATTTTCGATTAGTCAACCTTTGAACCCAATAAGTATAGCTGTTTCAACCACAGATATTTCTTGCTTTGAAGGAAATAATGGTTCAATTGATATTACAACTTCAGGAGGAACACCAGGTTATTCAATTAACTGGAGCAACTTTGAGATTACAGAAGACTTAACGAATTTAATAGCTGGAAATTACACACTTCAAGTTACCGATCAATTGGGTTGTACCTTAGATTCTTTGATTACTTTAACGCAACCCGCAGAGTTGGTTTTGAACCTTTCTCAAGCCAATATTCTTTGTCACGGAGCTAATACTGGATTTATTGATTTACAAGCAAGTGGAGGAACACCGAATTATACCTTCGTTTGGTCAAATGGAGCAACAACAGAAGATATCTCTAGTTTATTAAGTGGTAATTACAGCGTTATCACAACTGACGCAAATGGTTGTCAAGAAACTGCTAGTACAATAATCACACAACCTGCAACACCACTTACTGTCACAGAAATTCACCAAGATATTATTTGTTTTGGTGGAAATAACGGAAATATTGATTTAACAGTTTCTGGTGGAACTGCACCTTATTTATATACTTGGAATAATGGAGTTGTCTCGCAAGATTTGGCTAATCTAGTTGCTGGAACCTACTCTGTCACTGTTCAAGATGCAAATGGATGTACGGTTATTTTATCAATTAACATCAATCAACCAGTAGCTCAAACCACACTAAATGCCAATGTTGGTAAAGTTGCCTGTTTCGGAAACGCGAGTGGATCTATTGATTTATCTGTAATTGGCGGTACAAGTCCTTACACCTACTCTTGGAACAATGGAACTTACTTGACACAAGATGTTTTCAACGTTGTTGCTGGAGTTTATTCAGTTGTTGTAACGGATGCTAACAATTGTGTAGTTAGCTCAAGTTATACGATTACGCAACCAGCTTCAGCACTAAATGCAGTAAGTAATTCCACTGCTATAACTTGCTACGCTGGGACAAATGGCACTGTGAGTGTTGCCGCTAGTGGAGGAACAGTTCCTTATACGTATTTATGGAATAATGGAGCCACAACAACGTCACAAAACGGATTACCAGCAGGAAGTTATGCTGTTCAAGTAACAGATGCGAATGGCTGTGTCTTCAATTCAGTTGTAAACATTACACAACCAGAACCATTAATTGCTGATTTCGCTTTGAATGCTCTAACTGGTTGTTCGCCATTGACTATCGATTTCACAAATACAAGCCAAGGTACACCTACCTCTTGTTATTGGGATTTTGGAAATGGGCAAAATTCAACAGATTGTAATGCAACAAGTTATACCTACACAACACCTGGATGTTATACAATTTCTCTAACTATCAATAGTGGAACAAATTGTTCATCAACAATGGCGGTTGATAGTGCAGTATGTGTTTTACCAAATCCTACTGCCGCCTTTAATTTTATCACAGCTCCAGACATTTTCTACTCTGGTGAAGTTTCCTTCAATAATTTATCTTCTGGTGGTTCCACGTTTGTTTGGTCATTTGGAGATAATTCACCTAATTCAATTTTTGAAAATCCAGACCACGAATATCCACAACAAATTGATACTTCGTACTACGTAACATTAATTGTAACGGATTCAAACGGTTGTGTGGACACGGTTGTGAATATTGTAACCATCGACCCTGAGTTTTATGTGTATGTTCCCAATACAATAACAATAGATGAAAATGGAGTCAATGAAATTTTCTTTCCTGTATTTGCAGACCCAACTAGAATAAAAAAATACAAATTAACTATTTACAATCGTTGGGGAGAAAACATTTGGGAAACTACTGACTACAATCAAGGTTGGGATGGACGTTCGAAAGGACAAGATGTACAAGATGGAGTTTATACCTGGAAAATAGAATATGAGCTCTATTTCGATGGTAATAGAAAATTAGTTGGACACGTTACGCTTTTAAGATAATGAACTAAGCTTCCTCCAAAATTTAAGTCTTCGCTTTTCTAAAATCTACTATTCAAACTTTTTGGTTGCTCGGTTTAAGCGATCGTTCATTGACATTCCCAAGCCATTTTCCTCAAATCTTTCTATGTATAATTTAGTGTATTCCTTTTGATCCATATAATGCATTGCAGTATATAAATTCTGTGCAGCCTCCTTTAAATCTCCATCCTTACTGAGAATATACTTCTGTGAAATTGGAATTTCTGGTCTGTTATCCATCAATAGAATAAATCCATCATTATTATTTACTTGAAAAATGAAACCCTTTTCCAAATAAGCAAAAGATGTATTTGGCGCATAATGATGCGTTACCATTCCACTAGTTAAAGGTTGGTTTACTGAATGATTTTTTAGTTGTGGCATATATCCGACTACTCCTGCAATTTGCTCCATTGAAATCCCCCCCAAACGGTAAATAATTACTTCCTCATTTTCCAAACCAACAATTGTAGATTCAATTCCATTTTCACATGCCCCACCATCGAGAATATAAGGAATTTTACCTTGCAATTGTTTTTGGACATGCGTTGCTTGCGTTGGACTTATTAATCCGTAAAGATTTGCACTCGGAGCGGCCAACGGGAAACTCAAACTGTTAAGTAATTCTTGAACTAAATATTGAGATGGAACCCTTACCCCTACTCGATTTAAACCTGCTGTAATTATTTCTGGAACTAAAGAAGATTTCGTCAACAACAAAGTCAAAGGTCCTGGCCAAAAGTGTGTTGCAAGCTTTTCTAAAATTACAGGAAAATCAAGAATGTAGGGGCTTATTGCTGCTTTCGAACTAAAATGCAGAATCAATGGGTTATTCAAAGGGCGACCTTTCGCTTCAAAAATTTTAAGAATCGCAGCAGTATCTGTACCGTTTGCAGCCAAACCATAAACTGTTTCTGTTGGAATCGCAACAACTTCACCGTTTTCTAATAAGATACGCGCTTGATTGCAATCGTTACCAACAATAGTTTTCATTCAATATTTTATTTAAGCAAAGTTAAGAGAAATCAAAGTTTCGTCAGAAAACTTGATAAAGTAAAAAGTAAAATTCACGTAAATTAGTAACGAAAGTATGAACTGATTATTTTGTGGCCATTAAATCCACTTTTACGTTTTCCAACATAACTTTCACCAACGCATCTAGATCAAATTTATGTTTCCATCCCCAATCTTTTTCAGCCTGAGAATCATCGATTGAGTTGGGCCAAGAATCTGCAATTTCTTGTCGAAAATCAGGGCTGTAAACGATTTCAAATTCAGGTATTACTTTTTTAATAGCTTCAGAAATCATTTTTGGTGTGAAACTAATTCCACCTAAATTATATGCTGAACGAATTTTTACATTTTCTGAAGGAGCATCCATTAATTGAATTGTTGCATTGATTGCATCCTCCATAAACATCATTGGTAAAGACGTATTTTCTTCCAAAAAGCATGTAAATTTCTGACCTGCTTTTGCTTTATAGAATATATCGACAGCATAATCCGTAGTGCCCCCACCTGGTAAACTTCTATAGGAAACCAAACCGGGATAACGAATGCTTCTAACGTCCACATTGAATTTATTGAAATAATATGCGCACCATCTCTCACCAGCTTGCTTGGAAATACCGTAAACAGTTGTTGGTTCCATAATAGTATGTTGTGGTGTGTTATCCATTGGAGTTGTCGGTCCAAAAACAGCGATAGAACTCGGCCAAAAGATTCTAGATATATAACCCTCTTTTGCTAAATCTAAAATTGTAAACAATCCCTCCATATTTAATTTCCACGCGAAATCTGGATTTTTTTCAGCTGTTACAGACAGCAATGCCGCCAATAAATAAACTTCTTTGATGTCATTATTAATAATGTATGCCCTTACTAACTCTCGATCTAAAATATCCATTTTAACATACGGACCATTAGTAAGTAAAGGTGGACATTTATCTTTTACATCGGCAGCGACTACAGCATCGTTGCCCTTTCGTTTTCTTAGCTCAAGAACAAGCTCCGTACCTATTTGACCAACTGCTCCAATTATGATTGTTTTCGACATTTATTTAACTGATTTAGGACAAATTTAGTAGAATAAATTTACGAAAATCGTGTTTTGCTCAGAAATAATTCGTTGAGAAAAACTGATTAAAATCATAAATTTGGAAAACATTAAATGATATATTTGTAAACTGAAAAAAATACTAATTCAATACATACTAAATTTAAACAAGATTAAACGAATTCCAGAATGACAACTTTTTTTTTAAGAATTAATTCTTACTAAAACTTTAACAGTAAATTATGCCATTTTATCAAAAATTAGGAAAAATTCCTCATAAACGTCACACAGTCTTCAGACAAGAAAATGGAGATCTATACCACGAACAACTTTTTGGTACTGCTGGGTTTGATGGTATGTCAACTTTGATGTATCATATTCAGCCCCCAACAGTTATAAAAGAGGTAAGGGGTCAAAAAAATATTGCGCCAGAAGTAGCAATTGACAAAAACTTAATGCCTCGTAGTTTTAAAGGGTATCAGGTAACACCGAGTAAAGATTACATCGAAAGTAGAAATCCAATTTTAGTAAACAGCGATGTTTATATCGAATTAGCAGCTCCACAAGCATCGATGAAAGAATATTTCTACAAAAATGCAGATGCGGATGAAGTGATATTTATTCACCGAGGAAAAGGTAAATTGAGAACTCAACTTGGTAATATCGAATTTGCTTATGGAGATTATTTAGTAATCCCTCGCGGAATGATTTATCAATTAGAATTTGAAAGTGATGATAATCGCTTGTTGATTATTCAATCTTTTCACCCCGTTTTTACACCAAAAAGATACCGTAATTGGTTTGGACAAATGCTGGAACACTCCCCATTTTGCGAGCGCGACATGCGTCCACCGTCCGAGTTAGAAACACACAACCAAGAAGGTGAATTCCTTATTAAAATTAAAAAAGAAGACGTGCTTTACGATTTTGTTTACGCACATCATCCTTTTAATGTTGTTGGTTGGGACGGATTCAATTATCCGTATGCGTTTTCCATTCACGATTTTGAACCAATTACTGGACGCGTGCATTTACCACCACCGATTCACCAAACATTTGAAACCTCAGCTTTCGTTATTTGCTCCTTTGTACCTCGTTTATATGATTATCACCCAGACTCAATCCCATCTCCATACAATCACAGTAATATAGATTCAGACGAAGTGCTATATTACGTTGATGGAGATTTTATGAGTCGCAATAATATTGAGCATGGACAAATCACTTTACACCCTGCTGGAATTCCTCATGGACCACACCCGGGAGCTTATGAAAGAAGTATTGGAAAAAAAGAAACTTTTGAATTAGCCGTAATGATTGATACCTTTAAGCCATTAAAAATAACGAAAAGTGCTCTCGGGATTCAGTTAGAAGGGTACGAAAAGTCTTGGATACATTAATCAATTTTGAATGTTGAATTATTAATTTTGAATTATAGATCATTAAACATTCAACATTAATCATTAAAAATTAAAAAGATGTCAACAGAAAACACAAAAAAAGAAGTAAAAAACGTTGAATACGGTTTAGAAAAAATTTTTGAAGGCGCACAAGATTTCCTTCCATTGTTAGGAACCGATTACGTAGAATTTTACGTCGGGAATGCAAAACAAGCTGCCCATTATTACAAAACTGCTTTTGGATATCAATCATTTGCCTATGCTGGCCTAGAAACGGGAATAAAAGATCGTGTTTCTTATGTCCTAAAGCAGGATAAAATTAAGTTGGTTTTGACAACGGCGCTTCGTAGTGATTCACCAATTGGCGAGCATGTCAAAAAACATGGTGACGGTGTGAAAGTCATTGCGCTTTGGGTTGATGATGCAACCTCAGCATGGGAAGAAACAACAAAAAGAGGTGCTGTTTCGTTCATGGAGCCAACGCTTGAAAAAGATGAGCATGGTGAAGTAGTTAGATCAGGTATTTACACATACGGAGAAACAGTTCACATTTTTGTAGAACGCAAAAACTACAACGGAACATTTCTTCCAGGATTTGTAAAATGGGAATCGGATTACAATCCAGAGCCAGTAGGGTTGAAATTTATCGACCACATGGTTGGAAATGTTGGTTGGGGTGAAATGAATACATGGGTGAAATGGTACGAAGATGTAATGGGATTCGTAAACTTTCTTTCATTTGACGATAAGCAAATTCATACCGAATATTCAGCTTTAATGTCGAAAGTAATGTCAAATGGAAACGGAAGAATTAAATTTCCAATCAATGAACCAGCTGTAGGTAAAAAAAGATCGCAAATTGAGGAATATATTGACTTTTACGAAGGTTCTGGAGCCCAACATATTGCAGTAGCAACAGATGATATTATCAACTCAGTAAGACAATTAAGAGCCAGAGGTGTGGAGTTTTTGTCGGCGCCACCCCAATCTTACTACGATGAAATTCCAGCTCGTTTAGGAGTACACATGGACATAATGAAAGAAGATTTAAAAGTGCTTCAAAGCTTATCAATAATGATTGATGCAGATGAAGAAGGTTACTTATTGCAAATTTTCACAAAGCCAGTTGAAGACCGTCCTACCTTATTTTATGAAATCATTCAACGAATGGGTGCAAAAGGATTTGGAGCAGGAAACTTCAAAGCGCTTTTTGAATCCATTGAAAGAGAACAAGAAAAACGAGGAACATTGTAATTTATTCTCCTACAAAAAAATAAGAGCTACCGTAAGTATTTGCGGTAGTTTTTTTTTGAATAAACAAAAATCTATGTTTGAATTAAATAAGATTTTATTATATTTGCACCCACCAAAAATGGAGATTGTAGCTCAGTTGGTTAGAGCGCCTGATTGTGGTTCCGGAGGTCGCGGGTTCGAGACCCGTCTTTCTCCCTAAAAAAAGGTCGATGAAAATCGGCCTTTTTTTTTACTACTTTTTGTAACCAATCAGCAACATCTAAATGGATTGATTATACTTTAGAGGATTTGAACACTTTAAATTTAACCAAAGGAAGATAAATAAGAATACAAAAATTATTGCGGTCTCTAATTATTTAAAATGACTAAATAAGTTCCCCCATGATAAGCAATTAATTAGCTTCAACTTTTTAAATCTATTTAGTGTCATACAATAAAAATAAAGCTCCTTTAAAAACTAATCTTCACCCTAGAAATAAACACAGGGAAGCGTATGATTTTCAGGCTTTAAGAGAAGTACTTTCTGAACTTGGTCAATTTATAAAAGTAAATGAATATGGAAATGAATCAATTGACTTTTTCAATCCAGAAGCTGTAAAAGCTCTCAATTTTGCAATATTAAAACACTTTTATAAAATAGAAAACTGGGGAATTCCTCCTAACTATTTATGTCCACCAATTCCTGGAAGAGCCGATTACATTCATTTTTTAGCGGATATTATTGGACCACAAAAAACAAAAATCAACTGTTTAGACATCGGAATAGGTGCAAATTGTATATATCCGATAATAGGAGTTTCTGAATACGATTGGGATTTTGTTGGTTCAGATATTGACCCAACATCTATCAAAAACGCTCAACAAATAATCGATTCAAATTCGATTTTGAAAGATAAAATTGAATTGCGCTTGCAAACGAATAATAAATCCATTTTTGAAGGAGTAATTCAAGCAAACCAGCGATTCACTGCCACTTTATGCAATCCACCGTTTCATTCTTCAGCTGAAAAAGCACGAGTTGGAAGTAAACGTAAAATTTCAAATTTAAAGAAAGAAAAAACGAATGTTGTAACTTTAAATTTCGGGGGACAAAGTAATGAATTATGGTGTGAAGGAGGAGAATTACAATTTGTTAAACAGCTGATTCTGGAAAGTCAGAAGTTTGCTAAAAACTGCGTTTGGTTCACCACTTTAATTTCCAAAAAAGACCACCTTTCAAGTCTTTACAGACTTTTAAAAAAGCTAAAAGTAGAAGAAATTAAAACCATACAAATGGGTCAAGGAAATAAAATTAGCCATTTGCTTGCTTGGACCTATTTTACACCTAAAGAAAGAACAGATCAATAACACACTATTAATTTGGTTAGTTTAATATTCTTTATTCAAAGTCATATCTAAATTAAGTTCTACTTTTGTGGACTTCTAATGAATTACGACAAAAACTTCTGGCTACTTTGTCTTTCTATGTTCTTTTTCATGGCGAGTTTCAATTTGATTTTGCCAGAATTAAATGGATTCATTACCAATTTAGGAGGCGCTGAGCACAAAGGTTTAATCATTTCCTTGTTCTCCATTTCTGCAGGTATTTCAAGACCATTTTCAGGAAAACTATCTGATACAATCGGAAGAAAAAAGGTAATCTATTTTGGGATTTTGATTTCATTTATCGTTGCATTACTTTATCCACTTTCTTATTCTGTCCTCTTTTTTCTTTGCTTACGTTTTCTTCATGGATTCAGTGCTGGTTTTTCTCCCACAGGCTCAACAGCACTGGTGACAGATTTAATCCCTGCAGATTCAAGAGGGAAAGCAATGGGCATTTGGGGGACTTTTATTTCATTAGGAATCGGCGTTGGACAAGCGCTCGGATCACTCATATTTGAATATTTCGGTTATAATAGCTTATTTATGATTTCAGCAATTTTCACTTTAATTTCCTTGCTATTAGTTCTAAAAGTAGAGGAGACACTTGCGATTAAACAAAAATTCGATGGAAGTCAATTAAAAATTCAAACAAAAGATGTTTTCGAGCCAAGTATACTTCCTGCCGCAATTGTGATGCTTTTGACAGCTTTTTCCTCGGGAATTATTTTCGTAATTACGCCTGACATTTCTGCTTTTATAGGAATAACGAACAAAGGTTTTTTCTTCGGGATTTATGTGATTTCAACAATTCTAATTCGTCTTTTCACCAGTTCCTTATCTGATAAAATTGGACGCAGACAAACCTTGCTCATTGGCTGTACAATATTGATGATAAGTATGATTTTAATAGCTACTTCAAACTCCGTAAATACATATATTCTCTCCGCTGTTGTTTTTGGTTTAGCAACAGGTGTCTCTAGCCCTACACTATTCGCTTGGACAGCAGATTTATCACACGAAGCACGAAGAGGAGTTGGCGCCGGAACAATGTTTATCGCTTTAGAAATTGGAATAATCCTTGGTTCTGCTTCAACATTAATTTTTTATGACAACAGCAAAAATACGATTTTGATTTCCTTCTTAGTCGGAGCTTTACTTTCCTTGGTGGCCGCACTTTACTTGATTTGGCATATTAGAACCAAAAAGTCTATTTATTGATTACCTTTTAGATAATGTTTAACCAAATAATGTCCTAGATAAATCAAAGGAGTTAAACTGATTGCTATTATTATTTTTAAGATATAATTAGTTGGAGCAATTGTTAAGAAATCACTCATTTTAAGAGACCCAGGAAGTACAAAACCGATATATAAAACGACATACGTATCTATTAATTGAGAGAATAAAGTGCTCCCTGTACTTCTAAGCCAAATCAATTTATTCCCTGTTTTCTTCTTAATCCAATTAAAAACATAAGCATCTAATAATTGTGAAATTAAAAAAGCAGCAATACTTCCAACGATGACCATTTGCGCTTGTCCAAAAACCAAATTATACGATTCATTTGTTGCCAATTTTGAACCTTTAATTTCAACAGCAGGAATTGAAAGTGATAAACCAACAATTATAAAACAATAAGCGATTAAAATGGCAGTTATCCAAGAAACCCGTTTTACTGCTTTGAAACCATAAAATTCATTCAATAAATCCGTTAGTATAAAAACGACTGGCCAAGGTAAAATGCCAACAATCGTTGTGAATGGTCCAAAATTTTTATTGAAAAAAGAAAAACTGATTGGAATTTGAATCAATTTATTACTTATCAACTCAGCGGTAACAGCATTCGTTATAAACAATCCAACTAAAAAAACAAAAAGCCATTGACGGCGACCATTCACAATTTCTGTATCCATTTTATTGAAACAATTAGTTGTGTGCTAAGTTTAGTAACCACCATAATCCAAACGTTTTGTTTTCACGTACCGTTGAATGTAATATTTACTAGACTTGAAATTAGTGATTTGAACACCACCATTAGCTGAATGGATAAACTTAATTTCTTTTGGCGTCACATCAATCACCATTGCCACATGACCAACACTAGTGGAGTTTACATTACTTCCCTTAAAAAACATTAAATCGCCAGGCTGGATCTCAGATAATGCAATTGTTTCACCAATTTCTGCAAGTCCATAACTCGTTCGAACTAAGCTAAATCCAAAATTTCCAAATATATAATTAATAAAACCTGAGCAATCAAAACCTGATGGTGTAGTGCCACCGTAACGATATGGGACTCCTAAGAAATTTTTAGAAAATGAAATTATTGCATCAACTTTAGGATTACTTTTTTTAGGAATAGAATCGCTATATCTGTCTATACAATCACTTTCATAGGAAACCTTCGCAAAACTATTCGAAGCAAATAAAAATGTAAACGCTATTAAAAAAAAGAAGTGAAAAAGTGTTTTCATCATGATAGTTACAAAATTATAACTATTTTCGAAACCAAATTCAAATTAACCTATGTCGCTTATTGAGATTCAACAACTTAGCAAAATGTACTACTCAATTGGAGAAGTAGCTGAATTTTTGAATGTAAACACTTCACTTCTAAGGTTTTGGGAAAAGGAATTTCAATTTGAAGTTTCAAAGAAAAACAAAAAAGGGAATCGTCTATTTACAGTAAAAGAGCTAGAAAAAATTAACAAAATTTATCAATTAGTTAAAATTGATGGTTACACTTTAGATGGTGCAAAAAAAGCGTTGAAATCAAAAGAACTCAAACCTCAACAAGAAGAAACCAATCAGATGGAACTAGTGATTTTAAACTTGGAGCGAATTAAAGTTAAATTGTTGCATTTAAAGAAATAATGTATTTCAATAGCCCAAATTTCCAAAGTAGAAAATTATGTTTTATTCTTAAAGCAATCAGCAGCTATGATCAATTGAATATACTTCATTATCGATTCATTTTTTGCGTAATTTTTAATTTTCTTGGTTTAGGAAACATAAAAACATTTTCATTTTTTTCAAGGAAAAACAAGTTGAATCTCATTTACACAACTCAAAATTTTATATTTACTAAAACAAGTCTATGGAATTAATAAGTCCTGAAAATTGTAAGCTAGCAATTGAAAAAAATGAAGGGGTAATCGTTGACGTTCGAGAAAACTATGAATATTCAAACTGCAATATTGGTTTTCTTAACATCCCAATGGGAGAAATTAGTGAAAGAGTAAATGAAATCCCAAGAGAGAAAAAAGTAATCGTTATGTGTCAATCTGGGAGAAGAGCTGAAGCAGTTGCAAATTTATTGGAAACTGAATATAAAATGCATTCTATTTATATCATGGAAGGTGGAATTAGCGCTTGGAAAGAACAAATCGATCAAACATTACAACTCGACTAAATGGACTATATTAAACAGTTAATTGACTTTATTTTACACCTTGACGACTACTTATTTGTTCTGATTCAAGATTACGGAATTTGGATTTATGCTATTTTGTTTCTAATCATATTTATTGAAACAGGTTTGGTAGTTATGCCCTTACTTCCCGGGGATTCATTACTTTTTGCAGCTGGAACTTTCTGTGCCGGCGTAGTAAAGGATGGACAAACGGCACAATTAAATTTATGGCTTGTACTTGGATTATTAATTGTAGCAGCAATTTTAGGTGATGCTTTAAATTATTTTTTGGGAAAAACTATAGGATTGAAAGTTTTGCAATGGAAAATCAAAGGTCGTCAAATTGTAAAACAGTCATACATTGATAAAACCCATGAGTTTTACGAAAAACACGGTTCCAAAACAATAATAATTGCCCGTTTTGTGCCAATAGTAAGGACTTTTGCCCCGTTTGTTGCGGGAATTGGACAAATGGAATATTCCAAGTTTATACGTTTTAATTTTATTGGTGGAACAGTCTGGGTTATTGGACTTACATTTTTAGGTTACTTCTTTGGAAATCTTGAATTCGTTCAAAAGAATTTTGAATTAGTAATATTTGGAATAATTGGATTATCTTTATTACCAATGATTATTGAAATAATTAGACAAAAATTTAAAAAGTAATTGTATAACTATTAAACTAAGAAAATGAGCAATAACACAGCGTACATTGTATCAGGATTTCGTTCTGCAGTAGGTAAAGCAGGAAAAGGTGGTTTTAGATTCTATCGCCCAGACGATTTAGCGGCAGCTGTAATTAAACATTTAGTTGCAAGCATACCTCAATTAGACAAAGATAGAATTGATGATGTTATTGTTGGAAATGCAACTCCAGAAGCTGAACAAGGATTAAACATGGGTCGATTAATTTCACTTATGGGTCTTGGAACCGACAAAGTTCCTGGAATGACAGTGAATCGCTATTGTTCATCGGGCTTGGAAACGATTGCTTTAGCTCAAGCGAAAATCGAAGCTGGAATGGCTGATTGTATTATTGCAGGTGGAGCTGAATCAATGTCTGTTATGGCAATGGGGGGATGGAGAATCGTACCTAACGCTAAAGTTGCGAAAGCAAATCCTGATTGGTATTGGGGAATGGGATTAACGGCAGAAGCTGTTGCAAAACAATTCAATATTTCAAGAGAAGACCAAGATGTATTTGCATTAAATTCCCACCTAAAAGCTATCGATGCAATTAAAAATGGTCGGTTTAAACAAGATATCGTACCTATTGAAGTAGAACATGTTTTCTTAGATGAAAACGAGCAAAGACAGGTTAAAAGCTATATTGTTGATACGGATGAAGGTCCGAGAGCAAGTTCACTTGAAGCTTTAGGAGGATTAAAACCTGTTTTTGCGAATGGAGGTTCAGTAACAGCAGGAAATTCATCTCAAACATCAGATGGAGCAGCTTTCGTTATGGTTATGTCTGAAAAAATGATTAAAGAATTAAACATTGAACCTATTGCTCGTTTGGTTTCTTACTCAGTTGTTGGTTTAGAACCAAGAATTATGGGTGTTGGTCCAATTGACGCAATTCCAAAAGCAATTAAACAAGCTGGATTGACTTTAAATGACATTAACTTATTTGAATTAAATGAAGCCTTTTCCTCTCAATCACTTGCTGTTGTGCGCGAAACAAGTATAAATCCAGAAATAGTTAATGTGAATGGTGGTGCAATTGCTTTAGGACACCCACTAGGATGTACAGGCGCTAAACTTAGTGTTCAGATAATCAACGAACTAAGGAGAAGAAATCAAAGATATGGTATTGTGACTATGTGTGTTGGAACAGGGCAGGGAGCTGCTGGTGTTATCGAATTATTGAAATAAGTTAATATTTCTGCAACTTCAATTTAATTTAAAACGTCCTTATATAACAAATTACAAATATGAGCATCTCCAAATTTATACAAAATTCAATAACTGTTCTCTTATTATCTTTTTCGATTAATGTTTTATTTTCACAAAATGTAGGTTGCGTCAACTCTGATTTTGAGCAAGGTAACTTCACAAATTGGTCTGGGCAAACAGGTGTTTGCTGTCCGATAAATACACCAACAAACGGTCTTGTAACTGCTGCAATGAATTCAAATGATGGTATTGGAAGTCATGTAATTATGTCTAATGGAACCGACCCAAATGCGTGTAATCAAATTCCCAGAGTTGCCCCAGGTAGTATTTATTCTGCACGGTTAGGGAATTCTGGTTCAGGCAGACAAGCTGAAAAACTTAGATATAATTTTACTATTACGCCTCAGTCAAGTTTGATAATCTACAAATACGCTGTGATATTAGAAGACCCATCAGATCATTCACCAGCTGATCAACCTCGATTTGAAGCAAGGTTGATTGACCAAAATGGAGACGATATTCCATGTACTTATTATTTAGTTGTTGCAGGAACAGGCACATCTGGATTTGCTACTTGTAACACAACTAACGCAAAATATAAAAATTGGGAAACTGTCGGTGTTGATGCCTCAGCTTACATGGGACAGACAGTAACGCTTGAATTCTCAACAGGAGATTGTGACCTTGGAGCCCACTATGGTTACGCTTATGTAGACGCCGGATGTGCTCCTTTTGCTATAGATTCAAGATATTGTGTAAATACAAATGGAGTGAATGCCGCTGAGTTAACGGCTCCTACAGGTTTTGCAAGTTACCTTTGGAGTAATGGTGCAACTACGTCAACTACTTCTTTTCCTAATCCAACATTGGGACAAATTGTTACATGCCAGATCACATCGGCAAATGGATGTGTAGCTGTTTTACAAGCTGTATTAACACCATCAAACATTACAGCGGATTTTGCTGATTCCTCCGTTTGTGCGGGTGCTACTTTAGTTTTAGAAAATACATCAACTATTACAAATGGAATTATATCGAATTACAGTTGGGCTTCATCTGACGGTTTCACTTCAAACACGACAGATTTCAACCATGTCTTCCCAAATCCAGGAACCTACACAATTACTTTAACTGCAACGTCGGATTTAGGTTGTACCGATAATGTAGTAAAAACAGTTATCATAAATTCAGTACCAAACGCAATTGTTAATTTACCAAATAGTTGTTTCGGAGACCAAGTAGTTTTACAAAGCTCAAGCACTATAAGCGATGGTTCACCTTTGTCACATACTTGGTTAGTCAATGGTCAACAAAATTTCTCAGGAGATACAATACCAATTTCGTTCCCTTCACCTGGAACAGTCAATTTATTTTTAACAGCTACGTCGCAATTTGGATGTGTGGATACTGTTTCAAGTTCATTTGATATTTATGAAAATCCAATTGCAGACTTTTCTATTATTGAAAGATGCATCAATAATTTTGTGCCATTCACAAACCTTTCAACCCCAAATACAACAAATGCTTCTTACGAGTGGATTTTAGATGGTGTGAATGCTGCAAATACTTTTGAAACAACAACCTTAGTAACATTAGCAGGTGATCATTCAATGACTTTAATTGCAACAGAAACACAAAATGGAATTGCATGTGATGATACGCTAACTCTAGATTTTATTTCTCACGACAATCCATCAATAAATTTTATAGTTGATTCTACAATTTGTGAGGACATTGAATTTGATGTTGCAAATGTTACAACTGTCTCAACTGGAGAAGCGTTGACCTATTCATGGACACAGGGAGGAAATGTTATTTCAACAGATTCAAGTTTCACATTTATTTTTAACAGCGCTGGAATTTTTCCAATAACGTTAAATGCTACGACTAGTTTTGGTTGTTTGGCTTCAAGCACTTTCAATATGTACATTTCACCAACTCCAGCTGCTCCCATTTTAGCAGTGACAACACCTGAATGTCCCGGAGACGAAATACAATTTACTTCTCAATCTGAAGCAAATTCTGTAATCACTTGGAGCGGCCCTAATAACTTTTTTTCAAATGAAGAAAATTTTACTATGCCATTTGAACTTAACAATATCGGTCAATACTCAGCATTTATCGTTTCTCAATTTGGATGTATTTCAGCACCAAGTAGCGTTAATCCAACCATCGTGAATCTATATAATTTTGATGAGTTTGAATTTCCGAATGTTATCACCGCTAATAACGATGGGATAAACGACATCTTAGATTTACACGCTTATTTTCAAACATGTGATAAATACAAGATTTATATTTTCAATCGTTGGGGAAATTTAATTTATGAACAAACCGAAACTAGTTCTCAATTTCTTGGGGACACTCAAAATGGAAAAGAATTAGAGGAAGGCGTATATTTTTATAAAATGGAATATGAATCGCCCTTGGATAACGGAACTAAAAATGGATTTATTCACGTTGTTAAATAGAGATTAGAATCAAAAAATATCTTTAAAATAAATCTTGAAATTCCTTTTTCAAATAATCAATTGTTATATCTGAAGGTATTTGATCCATTTGAGAAAGAATTTCAAAAATCTTTGCTGAAAGTTGAAGTCCAGTTGAAGTTGCGGTCATTTGATTTCCTGCTAAATTTATCAACTTAATTACTTCTTCTTTTGAATCTTTAATCATTTTCCAAGCCAATGGCGAAACAAATAATTGTTGAGCCACATTGTGATTGTATTCATCACGAATAGCTTTTAAAAATTCAGCTTGCAAAGCCATAGCTGGTAAACCAGGATTATGCAAACGCATAACTAAACTATTAGGATGTAATCTTTCCATTAACAAAATTGAACGTTGGTATGCCTCTACTCTGTTTGGAAGAAAAAACTCTTGCCTTTGTTTTTTAAGCTCAAACTGTAAGTGTGTAATTTCTTTATCACCTTGTTTTGATAAATTTTCACTCATCTTATTAAGGAAGATATAGACTAATACCACCATTGATGCTGCCGTAACTAGCAATATTCCGAAAAACAAAACCAAATTCATAACTTCTTTTTTTTTACAAAGATAAGTTAGTAAGTCGAACTTGTTACAAAAATGAAGATTTGCTGAAAAGCTTTATTAATTTTATATCCTTAAATTGTATATGTCTAAAGAAATCATAATATCTATCCTAGTAATCTACTTCCTTATTTTAATTGGAATATCATTTTTCACTTCTAGGAACGCAGATACCAATACTTTTTTTACAGGGGATAAACAAAGCCCTTGGTATTTAGTCGCTTTTGGAATGATTGGCGCGTCACTTTCTGGTGTTACGTTTATATCTGTTCCTGGAAAAGTAATCAATGACAGTTTTTTTTATTTTCAAGTAGTTCTTGGCTATGTATTAGGTTATGTGGTAGTCGCTCAGATTTTAATGCCTATTTATTATCGACTTAATGTCACTTCGATTTATCAATATTTAGAACAACGATTTGGAAAAGTGAGTTACAAAACAGGCGCTAGTTTCTTTATTTTATCCAGAACTTTAGGTTCAGCAATCAGACTTTATATGGCAACGATTGTTTTGCAACTATTTTTATTCGATTCTTTGGGAGTTGATTATTGGGTTACTGCAATTATTACGATTGCTTTGATTTGGGTTTATACATTTAAAGGAGGAATTAAAACGATTGTATATACTGACACTTTTCAAACTTTCTTTCTCCTTAGCTCAGTAATAGTTTGTACAGTTGTAATTGCACAAGCTTTGAATGTTGATTTCTCTGGACTATTTGCTAAAATTACAGCCACTAAAACAAATAGTGGAAATTCTATGTCTAAAATCTTTCAGTTTGGCGACCCACTTGCAAAAAACTATTTTTGGAAACACTTCTTCGGAGGTATGTTTTTGACTATTGCCATGACTGGCTTGGATCAAGATTTAATGCAAAAGAACTTAACCTGCAAAAATATTGGGGAAGCAAAGAAAAACATGTTATCCTTCACCGCTGTCTTGGTTTTTACCAATTTTTTATTCCTTGTTTTAGGCGGCGCTATGTACGTTTTCGCTGCAAATAAAGGAATTTCTCTCCCTATAAAAACCGACTACGTATTTCCGCAATTAGCATTAAATGAATTTGGAACAATAGCTGGAATATTCTTCCTTTTAGGAATAACAGCGTCATCGTATGCGTCTGCAGATAGTGCGCTAGCAGCATTAACAACTGGATTTTGTATTGATTTTTTAAACTTTGAGAAAAGGGAAGAAAAAGAAAGAAAAAAACTAAAACTATTTGTTCATTTCGGATTTTCAGTATTATTTTTAATCATCATTCTTTTGACGAAATGGTATGTTGACACGCATCCAAAAGCAGATATTATAACAATAATTCTAACTGTCGCTGGCTATACTTATGGCCCTTTACTTGGACTTTTTTCATTCGGAATTTTAACCAATCGCTCGCTTAATTCCTTACTTGTTCCCATCATTTGTATTTTTGTTCCATTCCTTTGTTACTTCTTGGATAAAAACTCAGTCAATTGGTTAAATGGTTATAATTTTGGTTTTGAAATTTTAATTTTAAATGGCTTTTTAACTTTTGGTTTCTTTTATATTTTTAGTAAAAAACAAGCAATAAAATAACATGAAAATTAATTTAGACGATTGTGGCTTGCATTTGCGCTTCGCTCCACTGACGTTAACAAGAGCCGTTGGAAATTTAAGAATCGGAATTTTAACAAATGACGAACGTTGGAAAACTTTTCTTCCCGAGGCTGAAATCGGATTTATTACTGAAGAATATTTATCCAAAAAATTCGAAAAAATTAGCGATGCTACTCGTGTTAATGCATCCATTATTCCGAATGAAGATATCGTAGCTTCTATAGTTCATTTAGAGGATGACACAGCCTTATTTTGGAATGATTTATTTGTAGCTTCGAACGGTGATGGTAGTAAAAAAGTACAATTTACTGGTGAAGAACCAATTCTCCTAAATCAAAGATGGCATTTATATCAAAAAAATGGTGCAGTACTAGAACAAGATTTTGATTTGATTACAGCTGGACGAAAATCTCAAAAATTGAGTAATACGAATACGTTGATAGGTCCTTCTAATCGATTATTTCTAGAAGAAGGAGCGATTGTTGAAGCTTCTACTTTGAATACAACTACTGGAGCAATTTATGTTGGGATAGATGCTGAAATCATGGAGGGATCTGTTGTTCGTGGTGGATTGGCATTGAACGAACATTCCGCTTTGAAACTGAGTACTAAAGTATACGGCCCTTGCACCTTAGGTCCACATTGTAAAGTTGGTGGCGAAATAAATAACGTCACCTTTCAAGCATACTCCAACAAAGGTCACGATGGTTTCCTAGGAAACGCTTCCATTGGGGAATGGTGTAACATAGGTGCAGATACCAATTCTTCCAACTTGAAAAATAATTATGGAAATGTTTCTACCTATTCTTATGAGCAAAAGGCTGAAATAAAAACCGACACACAATTCATGGGTATTTGTATGGGCGACCATAGTAAATGTGGAATTAATTCAATGTTTAATACAGCAACAGTTGTTGGGGTTTCATGTAATATTTTTGGTGCTGATTTTCCACCAAAATTTATTCCCTCATTTTCTTGGGGAGGTAGCAATGGATTTGAGAAATTTAAATTAGAAAAAGCAATTCAATATTCAAATAATATGATGTTTAGAAGAGGTTTAACTTTGAGTCCAGAAGAACTAGAAATCTTCGAATTTTTAGAAAAATAAAAATCATAAAAAAAAGACTCCATACTTTGAAGTGAACTGAGAATGAGAATAATTAAACTTAATGTTAGTATTTCAGTGGTGTAAAAAACCCGTCATCTTAATACTCTATTAAATTAAATATTGAATGATCTTGTTTCTTCAATTAAATATTTCTCCTAAATAGAAAAGGCGACCAAGGCCGCCTTTTAATTTAATTTATTAGAAATTACATTTTGATAAATTTCACAGATTCATTTTGTTTACCTGATATAAATTTGATAATGTAAGTACCATTCGGTAAATCTTCACAATCAATCGGTAAAGTATTAGCTCCAGAACTCATGTTTTTGGTTATTGATTTAACTAAACGACCTGTGATTGAATACACGTTTACGCTAACCTCACCTGAACTAGTTAAGTTAAAGCTTAAGTTTGTATTATCATTTGTTGGGTTTGGATAAGTTTTCAATTTAGTTTTTACAGTATTGATAACCTGTCCAGTTTGATCATCTACACCTAAATAAGCTGTAGTTCTCCAAATACCTCTACCAAACGTTCCTAGGTAAATCTCACCTGGTCTTCCATTTCCTTCTTCAGATGTTCTCCAAGATTGACGAACCTCATAAACTGGAACTCCTTCAAAACCTGATGAAGCATTTACCCAAGAAGCACCGCCATTTTCTGTAACAAAAACTCCATTAGATGTTCCAACAACAATAACGTCTGGATCATTTCTATCAATTATACCGTCATAACAAGCTAAACCAGGCGTAGTAATAGCTCCTAAACTCGTATAGGAAGGAACTGCGGCAGTTGCATTAAGTGAACGTCTATTTGTACCATTAAATCCAGCAAACAAAATAATATCGTCAGCATCACTTGGATTAACAGCAATACCTTGGTAACTTACTGTAGAAATTTTTGTAGCAACGGTAGCTGAGGGAGTTGTTCCATTAACCCCTGTACCAACGAAAGCTGCTTTCGAAACAAAATTAGGGTCAGAGGTATAAACAGATCCCAATCCGTCAATTCTCCAAATTCCAGAACCTGAACTTATGTACAAATGCTCTAAATCTTTGGAAAATTCTAAGTCTATATTATTAAAAGATCCTCCACCAAAACCTCTGGCAACGCAAATCCACAAAGGATTTGTAACAGCCAATCTTGTAGCATTTCTTGTTCCCCAAAGTTCTCCGCCATTTATGTTTACATAAACCAAGAACCAAGATTGATAAGGATCTTGCACTCTTAGAGTATCCCAAGCTACATTGTATAAAACAGTGTCTTCACCCATACTTACTGTTTCATTTGTTGCAGGGTTAAGGCCAAAATTTTCACCGCCTACTGTCAAAGAAGGAGTGTAATTTAATGTATCATCAAAATATAAAGCATTAGATGTAATATATGTAATTGTATCACCAGAGGCCATAGAAGGAACTCTTAGAATGGAGCCAGCACTGTAATTTCTAGTCGGAATAAACGTTACAGAATCCTCAGAATTTTCATCATAGTTTTCAGCTAAAATAAACTCAGTGTGAAAGGGGTGCAAAGGACTACCTTCTGTACCTGGAGGAGCATAAGTACCTGGCAAACTAGGAGAAAAAGAAGTGAAAGTTTGACCTCTGTCTCCTGAACGATAAATACTATTATAATAGATAGATGTGAACATAACTTTAGGATTGTAGAATGAAATTTCACATTCAAAACCATCGCCACCAGAAACTTGATTAAAGGATTGATAGGTAGCATTCGAAAAATCATTGTAAAGCGTACCATTATCTTGTGTTCCTCCGATTATTGAACCATTTCTATCAAACGCAATTCCATAAAATTGAGTTACGTTGTACCCTCTGTTTGCAGGAAACCATGTTTCACCGATATCGTTAGAAATACCTACACCTCCGTCACTACCAACATAAAAGCGATTATTCGAATCCCATTTCATTTCATGTACGTCAGCATGAACATAAATCGGTGAACTAGGATTTACAAACCATTGACTAATTTTCTCAAAGCCACCAGATGGAGGATTATTTACTTGTTGTGTCCAACTCCATACATCGATTCCACCTATCAATAAGTGTTCAGCGTTTGTTGGGTCAACTGATGCTATTGAGTTGTATGTTCCTTGATCTCTGTAAATATCAAATTCATTTGGTGGACCTGAAGCACCAACAAACTGAGACCATGTAACACCATTGTCATCGGAGACATGCATACTCAATAAATTACTGTTTGTTCTCACTGCATAAACTGAGTAATTGTTCCCTAAATTTTTGTTAGGAGATATTGCATACTCAATTCTTGACGCACCATTAGGGACAAGACCATTAGCTGAAGTTCCCGATTTGTCTGCAAAGGAAATACCACCGTTTGTTGAAACGTATGTTTTGTTGGAAGCAAAAGATGTAACAACAACTTGACCATCCTTAGATAATTGCAATGCCGCACAAGAACCACTGGTAACAGTTACAGACGTTACATTAGTATCTCCAAGTTTCCATTTCTTGAGCCCTTGAGCTGTCGCCATCCAAACGAAATTATCATTATTTGAACTTGCCACCTCAGTACTTTCTGAAATACCAATAATTTTAGTCCAAGTTGCTCCATCATCAGTTGTATACCAAACTCCATTACCAGCCCAACCTTCTTGGTTAGAACCTGTTGCCACGTACACTGTACCGTCCGGCGTTTGAGTCATACTCGAAATGTATGGACTTGCTCCTGCTAGCTCATAAGATTCAACGCGACCCCAAGTATTTCCTTTATTGTAAGAAACGTACAAACCTCCAGAAACACCACCTGCCCATATTCTATCCTCCCATTTTCGATCAACTTGTATAGCTCGAGTTCTTCCTCCAATGTTGTCTGGACCCAAATCCATAAAAGTAATGGATTTCGTTTTTGACATTTTACTGATTTGTTTTTGGATTTCCTGTAATTTTTCAGTTGAAACAGGTTGACCAGTTGATTCGTCAATATAGCGAGCTTTCATCCACTCCATTGCTTCGTCTGCTTTTTGTTCTTGAGCGTCGGATAACCCTTTTTTTGAATACCTTCCACCAAAATTACTGAAGTTTATAGTGCTAATTGCAAACAAAGCGCATGCACCAGCAAAAACAACAGAACCAATTAAATACTTTTTCATGTTCATATTTTTGTTATAATTATACAATATTCACGACTGCCAAATTAATAATAAATTTTAAAAATTATCAAAATATTAAATTTATAGTTTGTAATTTCTATGAATTTATTTTATTGTAAATATAAATACGTCTAAAATGCTTTATAAAAATTATCAAATAATAATTATTTAACAAGTCTAATTTCTAAATGTTCATAACCTGTAAATAAATAGAAAAAACTAGTTTAAACGATTTATTTTCGTTTCGAAATTGGAGAACTTTGAAACTGGATATATTCAAAAAAATCAAGGTTTAAATAATCCAATCTTGCTTTTATCTCCTCTTTTTTATCGTTTTTAATTGTGTTCTCTTTTAATAATAATTGGTAATAGTATCTTATTTTAGATGTATCTCTAGGTTCAATATAAAGGTCATAAGAACTTCCAATGCTTTCTAAAAGAAAATCTCTATTTTTATACTTTGGAAAAGAATTTAATAATGTATCACCGTAGGCAACTGCATTTTGATGTGCTTGCAATTCTCCATATTTCATGTGAATCTTAAATAAGCAGTCTGCCGCATAATCATCTTTTGGAAACGCTTGGTAGTAGGCAACCAATCGATTGATTAATTCGATATTTGTTAGACTAGGCATTTTTGCTGCAGCGATTGGATCTTTCTGAATTTCAGCAATTGAATCCTCCATCTGTTCGATTTTTGATTTATAATCTTCCCTAGTTAATTCAGCTTTTTGGGAATTATCACCGCAAGAATAAATCATTGAAAATAAAATTATAATAGAAATTAAATAAATTGATTTTCTCATATTAATTTTGATTTTTTTAATTCTGGAAATTTCATTTTGTACTCAATTGAAATGTTACCAGTCGTAATGTTATTAAGTCTTTTGGTTAATAGTTTTCGTTTCAAGGAAGAAAGGTGTTCGGTAAACAAAATCCCTTCAATATGATCATATTCGTGTTGAATGATTCTTGCAGCATAGCCATCGAAACTTTCTTCGTGAAATTTCCAATTTTCATCAAAATAAGTAATTAACACTTTCTCTTTACGAATAACATTTTCACGAATCTTTGGGATTGATAAACATCCTTCTTGAAAAGACCAATTTTTCCCTTCCTCCTCTTCAATAATTGGATTAATCAAAACTTTTTTAAAATTTTTAATCCCTACTGCTTTTGGATCTGGCTCCTCCCCTTCTGCATCTGCAAATGGTGCACCATCAACGATAAATAAACGGATACTTTTACCAATTTGGGGTGCTGCCAAACCAACCCCTTTAGCATGATACATTGTTTCAAACATATCAGCGATTAATTTTTGCAAATCGGGATAATCTTTATCAATTTCTGCAGCTTCCTTCTTTAAAATTGGATCGCCATAAGCAACAATAGGTAAAATCATTTCTGAATTTTTTTGAGTACAAAAATATAATATTGAAGTTTATTTTTGAATGCTTTGTAAATATTCTTTCAAAATAATTGTAGCTGCTATTCGATCAACCAATTTTTTATCTTTTTTGTGTTTTGCTTTACCCATACTATGAATTGTTTCCATCGCACTAGCAGAGCTATATCTTTCGTCCTGAAAAACAATGGATTTATCTTGGAATTCTTTTTCAAGTGCCTCTTTCAATAATCTTACATTTTCTGTAATATGAGAATCACTTCCATCTAATCTTGTTGGGTAACCTAAAACAATTGTGTTGATCTTTTCTTTGCTCATCAATTGATTTAAGAAACTCATTAACTGAACGGAATCTACAGTTGTAAGAGGACTAGCAATAATTTGTTTTTCATCTGTTATAGCAATACCAGTCCTTTTTAAACCAAAATCAAGTGAGATAATTTTTGACATTTACAAAGGTAATGAATGATTGGGGATTTTTGTTAAATTGGAAGCAGTCTGTTTATAAAGCAGTATGTTTACGATATATTGAAAATACTAAAATAATGAATTTTCAACTTAAAAATAGTTCTTAATTTCGTTGTAAGTAAAAAAAAATCATGAATGTCTTTTGTTTAAAAGTTAAAAAAAGAAACCACGAATAGATTTTACAAATATTGTTGATTGTGAAACCCATTTAAAGTTTTAAAATCACTACATTTGCACCCAAATTTTAAAGAAAACATGGCAACAAATCGCACATTTACAATGTTGAAACCAGATGCAATCGAAAGCGGTAACATCGGGAATATCCTACAAATGATTACAGATGCAGGATTCACAATCAAAGCAATGAAATACACTCGTTTGAGCGAAGATCAAGCTAAAAAATTCTACGAAGTACACGCAGAGCGTCCTTTCTACGGAGAATTAGTTGAATATATGACTTCTGGTCCAATCGTTGCTGCAATCCTAGAGAAAGAAAATGCAGTTGCAGATTTCAGAGCTTTAATCGGTTCTACAGATCCAGCAGATGCAGCTGAAGGAACTATCCGTAAGGCATATGCTGAAAGCAAAGCTAAAAATGCTGTTCACGGTTCAGATTCAGATGAAAACGCTGCTATCGAAGGTGAATTCCATTTTTCAGTTGCTGAGATTTTCTAATAATTTAGTCTACTTTTACAGAAATAGGACCGCTAGATGCGGTCTTTTTTATTAATTACAATTTCCGATGAAAAACCTTGAAGCAATTGAAAAACGCCGAACTTTCGGTATTATTTCTCACCCAGATGCTGGTAAAACTACTTTAACAGAAAAACTATTACTTTTTGGTGGTGCCATCCAAACCGCTGGAGCAGTTAAAAATAATAAAATCAAAAAAACGGCGACTTCTGATTTCATGGAAATTGAGAAACAAAGAGGAATTTCTGTTGCTACTTCCGTTATGGCTTTTGAATACAACGGAAAACAAATAAACATTCTAGATACTCCTGGTCACAAGGATTTCGCGGAAGATACGTTTAGAACTTTAACTGCTGTTGATAGTGTAATTTTAGTGATTGACTGCGCGAATGGTGTGGAGGAACAAACTAAAAAATTGATGGAAGTATGTCGCATGCGCAAAACGCCAGTGATTATTTTCATCAACAAAATGGACCGAGACGGTAAAGATCCGTTTGAATTATTGGACGAATTGGAAAAAACACTTGACATTCATGTTCGACCCCTGACTTGGCCAATCGGAATGGGAGATCGTTTTCAAGGGGTTTATAACATTTATCAAAAAGGCTTGAATTTGTTTTCAGCCAATAAAACTAAAATTTCTGACGATGTTGTTTCCATTTCTGATATCAATGATGCAGCTATAGACGAAATCGTTGGTGAAAAACCGGCTGAAGAATTACGTGATGAACTTGAAACAATTGAAGGAGTTTATAACCCTTTTGATCGAGAAGATTATTTGGCTGGTGATGTTGCCCCTGTTTTCTTTGGTTCTGCTGTTAACAACTTTGGTGTTCGCGAATTATTAAATACTTTTTGTGAGATTTCACCTTCACCTCGTGGAAGAGATTCCGACAAAAGAAGAGTGGAACCTAGCGACGATAAATTCAGCGGTTTCGTTTTTAAAATTCATGCCAACTTAGACCCAAAACACCGCGATAGAATTGCTTTTTTACGCGTCGTTTCAGGTAAATTTGAACGCAACACTTTTTATTATCACGTGCGTAATGAGAAAAAAATGAAGTTTCCAAATCCAACCTCGTTTATGGCTCAAGATAAAAGCGTAATTGATGAAGCTTATCCGGGTGATGTTGTGGGTTTATACGATACAGGGAATTTTAAAATTGGCGACACAATGACGGAAGGGGAAGTGATGATGTATAAAGGAATCCCTAGTTTCTCACCAGAAATTTTCCAAGAGTTGGAGAACTTAGATCCAATGAAAACTAAACAATTGGAAAAAGGTATTCGTCAATTAATCGATGAAGGGGTGGCGCAATTATTTATCCAACAACCAGGGAATAGAAAAATCGTTGGTACAGTTGGGCAATTGCAGTTTGAGGTAATCAACCACCGCTTGATTCATGAGTATGGTGCTAATTGTCGATTCGTTGCGAGAAATTATTTCAAAGCTTGCTGGATTACAACTGATAATCAAGAACAATTAGAATCTTTCAAACGCGCTAAATCAAATTATTTAGCTTTAGACAAAGATGATAACTTAGTTTTCCTTGCAGAAACTACTTTCTTATTGCAAATGGCTGAAAAAGATTATCCGGATTTAACTTTCCACAAAACTTCAGAGTTTATGCTAGAAGTATAAATGAATTTTGAATGATTAATTATTAATTTTTAAACAAGATTTTGGTTCGAAGATGATTTTCTACAAAACGTGTTTCGAATGAACTTTTTAATCACTCATACGATATCACAAAAATCTCTTCCTCTTTTTGTTTGAAGAATTTTTCAGAACGTGCGTATGCTTCCAAGGTATTTAAATTATTGAGCATTTTCAATTCTTTTCTTGTTTCTTGTAATTGAAGCGCCATGTCTATCTTGTGTGCTTTCAACTTATTTAATTTATTCCTTTGTTTAACGAGCATAAAGATATCCATATCATCTAAGAAAAAAAAGTAAATCAAGAATACAAAGAAAGTAATGACATACTTGTTTCTAATATATTTGCTAGTAAAAAATCGCTTCAATTTGTCCATGCTCAAAATTGCATAAAAAAAAAGGAAACCTTTCGATCTCCTTTCAAATTTATTAATAGTTAAATGTTATTATTTTATTGTTCTTTACAACTATTCATTTTTCCTTCATAGAATGCAATAAAATCTTTGTCATCACCGAACCATTCTTTTATTTTAGTCAATAATAAACAAGTATTTGTGTTATTTTTCTCAATTACTGGTAGCATTTGAGCTGTTAAAATAATTCCCGTTTTTAATGCAATTTTATCTGCATCTGTAAACTTGTCAATTTTTTCTAATTTCAATAAGTTTGGAATTTCAACTTTCCATATCGCATTTGCGGTTTTAGTGTCTTTCGCTTTAAATCGAATAGCAGCTTCAAGAAATTTAACAGCAATTTGATTTTTTGTTATTGAAAGATATAAATCAATTCCTTCTTTTAATTCATCAATTAATGTTAGAACTTTCTCAGGTTTTCCTTCATAAAATGAAGGATATCCAAATTGATTTTCCAATTTGAATAAAATTTCATTGTTCAAAATTTCACTTTGAAAATTATTCAACCACATTTTGTGAACAGGAACGTAAAAAATTCCATTTTGATCCATTTCTATTGCAGAGGCAACTGCACTTATTGCCTCATCATAAGGTTCAGTAATTTGTGGATCTTTAATATCTTTTCTATACATACCATAATATCCTTTAGCTAAGAAAATGGTTGGTGTTGGATCACCAGCAAACTTAGGTTTTACAACATAATCAGCAGATTTCTTAACCAATTTAACGAAGTTACTGTCTGCGTGAATTTGAGTTAACTCGTCCAAGTTATTTGTTACAGTAATAAACGCTTCTTCTTCCACTTCTATATCCGTTTCTTCTTCTTCTTCCTCACCATTTTTTAGTTTTTTCTTAACTGAGTATGTTGTTGCCACAGCAACATCATAATTCCCGACTTTATTGAATTTTAACTCAACGGAGGCATCATTTAATGTCCCACTTACAACCTCCCAATCTTTATCTTTAACACCTGATATAGTCCAAGCTGTTCCAACTTTTTTTGTTCCAGCTGCAACAAATGATGCTTCTAACTTAACTGTATTATTTCCAGGTTTATCATCCTCTTCATCTAAAGTTAAAATTTTTTTATTTGATTTCATACTTAATGAAGGTTTTTGTCCATAAGTTACTCCAGTCAATAAGGTAATTGCAAGAGCCAAAGTCAGACGAAATAGTAAAGTAGTTTTCATGTTTTTCAATTTTATTACTTTGCGGTTTTCAATTATTGTGCCGAATTTACAAAATTATTCGTGGCTTTGAATAAGTAGGTGCAATATATCTTGTGCTGCTTTTGCAATTTTAGTCCCAGGACCATAAATCCCAAAGACTCCAGCCTCATATAAAAAATCATAATCCTGTTGCGGAATCACTCCTCCAGCAACTACCATGATATCAGATCTTCCCATTTTTTCTAATTCAGCAATCACTGTTGGAACCAAGGTTTTATGTCCTGCTGCTAAAGATGAAACGCCTAAAATATGTACATCGTTTTCAATTGCTTGTCGTGCTGCTTCTTCTGGAGTTTGAAATAAAGGACCTATGTCCACATCAAAACCAATATCAGCGAACGAAGTAGCAATAACTTTGGCGCCTCGATCGTGCCCATCTTGTCCCATTTTTGCAATCATAATTCGCGGCCGACGCCCTTCGAGTTTAGCGAATGTTTCCACCATTTCCATGGCTTTTGCAAAATCTTCATCTTTCATAGCTTCTTTTGAATAAACTCCACTTATTGAACGAATAGTTGCTGTGTAGCGACCGTAAACATTTTCAAGAGCGGTAGAAATTTCACCTAATGTACATCTAGCTTGGGCGCAACGAACGGCTATTTCCAATAAATTTCCAGTTGAATTTCGGGCAGCATCTTCCAATTCTTGTAATAATATTTTTACGTTCTCATTGTTGCGATTGGCTTTTACATCTTGTAAACGTTTGATTTGTGAATCTTTCACTTTTGCATTATCCACTTCTAAAATCTCAATTTGTGAAGCTTCATTGTGTTCGAAGCGGTTCACGCCGACGATAATATCTTTTCCTGAATCAATGCGTGCTTGTTTTCTTGCCGCCGCTTCTTCAATGCGCATTTTTGGAATTCCAGTTTCAATAGCTTTTGCCATTCCTCCCAATTCTTCCACTTCTTGAATTAGTTTCCAAGCTTCATTTACCAATTCATTTGTCAACGATTCAACATAATAGCTACCAGCGTAAGGATCAATGAAACGTGTAATTCCTGTTTCTTGTTGTAAATATATTTGTGTGTTTCGAGCAATTCTAGCTGAAAAATCTGTTGGTAAAGCAATGGCTTCATCCAATGCATTTGTATGCAAAGATTGTGTTCCTCCTAATACTGCTGCCAACGCTTCAATGCAAGTTCGAGCAACATTATTAAATGGATCTTGTTCTGTTAATGACCAACCTGAAGTTTGACAATGTGTACGCAAAGCCAATGATTTTTGACTTGTTGGATTGAATTCTTGCACCAATTTCGACCACAATAAACGACCAGCGCGCATTTTTGCAATTTCCATGTGGTGGTTCATTCCGATTGCCCAGAAAAAACTCAAACGTGGCGCAAATTCATCTATTTTCAGACCTGCTTTCAAACCCGTGCGAATGTATTCCAAACCGTCAGCTAAAGTATATGCCAACTCAATTGCAGCTGTTGCTCCAGCTTCTTGCATGTGGTAACCCGAGATTGAAATCGAATTGAATTTGGGCATTTTCTGAGAAGTAAATTCAAAAATATCAGCAATAATGCGCATCGAGGGAGTTGGAGGATAGATGTATGTATTTCGCACCATGAACTCCTTTAAAATGTCATTTTGAATAGTGCCAGCAAGTGCTTTAATATCCACTCCTTGTTCAATTGCAGCTGCGATGTAGAAAGACATAATCGGTAAAACAGCACCGTTCATCGTCATGGAAACGGACATTTCTCCTAGTGGAATTTGGTCGAATAATATTTTCATATCTTCGATGGAATCAATTGCAACTCCTGCTTTTCCAACGTCACCAACTACACGTTCGTGGTCAGAATCATATCCTCTATGAGTCGCTAAATCGAAAGCTACTGAAAGTCCTTTTTGACCAGCAGCGAGATTTCTCCTGTAAAATGCATTTGATTCTTCAGCTGTTGAAAATCCAGCGTATTGACGAATGGTCCACGGTTTTGAAACATACATTGAAGCGTAAGGTCCACCTATAAAGGGGGCAAAACCCGAACGATATTTTGTATGAATAAAATCTGTAGTATTTTGTTTGGTGTAACTTGGTTTCAGCGTAATTTTCTCTGCCGTTTCAAAAGTCGGCTCGTTTTTGGATTCCGTTTTTATGGTTTTAAACGAATAGTTAGAAAAGTCAATTCTATCCATGAATTTCAAGTTGTTTTGAATGATAATGGTAACCTTTTTAAGCGTTGAACAAATTTAGGATTTTATATTTAAAAATACCTTATTACTTCACCAAGGATTCAATACCCAAAATCAAATTATGAATCACTTTAATGTGAATTTCTTGAGCTCGGTCAGCATAAGTTGAATGGGGTGCTCGAATTTCTATATCAGCTAAATGCGTCAATTTACCACCATCTTTCCCAGATAAAACAATGGTTTTCATTCCTAAAACTTTTGCAGCTTCAACAGCCTTTATCACATTGGTTGAATTTCCTGAAGTTGAAATACCGAGTAAGATATCTCCTGATTTTCCTAATGCTTCCACATAGCGAGAGAAGATAAAATCATAACCATAATCATTTGCGACACAACTAATATGCGTTGGATCTGAAATTGAAACGGCTGCAAGTGCTTTTCTGTCACCACGAAAACGACCACTCAATTCTTCTGCAAAATGCATTGCATCAGCCATCGAACCACCATTGCCACAACTAATGATTTTATTTCCCGAATTAATTGCATCACTCATCCATCGAATTGCTTCAGCGATTTTAGAAAAATTTTCAGCTGTTTGAAATTGCTCCAAAACAAGCTGTGATTCTTGAAATTGCTGACGGATTTGTTCTTCGAGTTGCATAATATTCGTTTTTAATACCAAAAGTAATGTTTTTTAATTTTTTAATCTTTTAAACTTTGATTTATTAGAGAGCCCTACATCTGTTAGCGTATTGATTAGAGCCTGCAAATTTGGACTCAATTTTTTACTCTTTCTCCTTTACTTAAACAAAAAAGGCTACCAGTAATTAACCGATAGCCTCTTTCCTATTTTGTTTGAAATGTGCTTATAATTTCACAAACTTCTTAACAGCACCGTTGAAAGTTACTGTGTAAGTTCCTACTGAAAGTGAATTTAAATTCAATTGTTTTGCATTTGAAACAATCACTTCTTGACCTAAAGCGTTACGAACAATTACTTTACCTTCTAAGTTGCTTGCAATGTTCAATTCTGTTGAAGCTGGATTTGGATAAACTTCGAACGCATTTTCTAATTCGTCGATACCAGCGCTTGTTCTAATGTCAAAAACAATTGTTCCTGGAGAAATTCCAACGTTGAAATTACTAACTTCTTCATTATTTGAGTTGTAAATATAAACCCTACCATAAGAAAAGAAGTCGGTAGAACTTGCGTATAATAAATTGTTTACTTCATCAGTTGCTAATTCATAAAATGATAGGTTGATTCCTGCTACTGGACCAACATTGTTCATTGCTGCATAATTGAACTCATTCAAAGTTGTTTCGCCTGAAATTTGGTAAACGATGTTTTCATTAACCAAAGCTGAAGTTCCACAACCTGTTCCGGCATTGGCAAGATTTACTGTTTCAGCACCTGGATTTAATAAAGAAATTTTAGAAATAGATGAACCTGACCAATCTTTATTGTTTACTGTGTAAAGAAAATCTCCTGATTTCATTAAGTTATCTGGGTTTGTACCATTAACACCTAAGTCGATTTCGTTACCGTAAGCTAAAGTTGACAAATCAAGTTTTCCAACGATTCCTTTTTCATTTCCCCATTCGTAACCATTATTTACAGCAATGTAAGCTGTTGCTCCATCCATAACGATGTTTTGTGCTGCCCATCTCGGACCTGCAACTGTGTCAATTGCTTGGATTAAAGTCAAATTTGCTGCGTCATAAACATGAAGGTACGAATCGTAAGTAATTTGGTATTCACCTCTTGTTGCTACTAATTTGTTTTGATAAATACCTAAATTTCTAACTCCTGGACACGAAACGCTTGCTACTTCTTGGTGCGTGTTCAAATCCATTTTGAAAATTTTTGTATCCGCCGCAACGTAATAATAGTTCCCAGAAATGACGATATCAGATCCAAAACGCATATTTTCAAGTGTATCCACAATGGAATAAACTTGAGTTGCTGGATTGTAAGAACCAATCGTAACGGGTTCAACGATTACATTGTTTGTGTAATCATAATAGCCTTCATTCAAGATGATTGCTTGGTTCACGTAGCTTTGAGCTTGTGCGAAAGTTGTTAGGCCAAGGCCAAAAACAAGTAACATTTTTTTCATTCGTTCAGTTTTTAAACGGTTAATAAATAAAATAAAAACTAGAAGAAGAAAAAAGAGAACAAGGTAGAGAAGTAGCAATTCTCCATCCGAGTCCGACTTTAATCTGAAGTCTTCTCTCTGCTCAAAGGCAAGTCTTCTGGCTCACACCAACGCTAATTCACCTTCCCATTCTGATAATCTGAACAGTGGTTCAAGAATCGCTTTAACAGTGCATACAGCTGCAGATACAGCTCCGGATTCACACCGGATTCCTTTTTAATTTCGATTGCTCGAAAACCAAAGAACGGTACAAAAGTAATTAATTAAGTTGAAAACTGATAGTTGAAAGTTGAAAACGTATTTTCATTCTCAGTTTTCATCTTTCAGTTCTCCACTTTAAACCCAACTTTTTTTCCCTATCTTTGCGCCAAAATTATCAGTAAATGCTTAATGTAAATAATCTTTCGCTTCAATTCGGGAAACGTGTATTGTTCGATGAAGTGAATGTAAAATTCGTAAATGGAAATTGCTACGGTGTAATCGGTGCAAACGGTGCTGGGAAATCTACTTTCCTTAAAATATTAACTGGACACCAAGACCCAACAACAGGTCGCGTGGAATTAGAGCCAGGAAAACGTATGGCCGTTTTGAACCAAAATCACTTTGAGTTTGACCAAGTACAAGTGCTTCAAACAGTTATCATGGGACACAAACGTCTGTATGAAATCATGGTGGAAAAAGACGCTTTGTACGCGAAAGAAGATTTTTCAGAAGCTGACGGAATGAAAACCGCTGAATTGGAAGGAGAATTTGCCGATTTAGAAGGTTGGAATGCAGAAACGGATGCTGCGACACTTTTGAGTAACCTTGGAATCGAAGAGTCGAAACATTATTTATTAATGGAAGATCTTTCCAATGATTTGAAAGTACGTGTTTTGTTGGCGCAAGCTTTATTTGGTAATCCAGATGTGTTGATTCTCGATGAGCCTACAAATGACTTGGACTTGCAAACAATTTCTTGGTTGGAGGATTTCTTGATGGATTTCAAAAATACAGTAATCGTTGTATCGCATGACCGTCACTTTTTGGATACCGTTTGTACACACGTTTGTGATATTGACTTTAGCAAAATCAATTTATTTACAGGGAATTACAGCTTCTGGTACCAATCTTCGCAATTAGCGTTGAGACAACGAGCTGATAAAAACAAAAAAGCAGAAGAGAAGAAAAAGGAATTATTGGATTTCATTTCGCGATTCTCTGCCAATGCTGCCAAATCAAAACAAGCGACAAGTCGTCGTAAAATGTTGACGAACCTGGATTTAGAAGAAATCAAACCATCTTCAAGAAAATATCCTGGAATCACTTTCCACCAAGATCGCGATGCAGGAAATCAAATTTTATCCATTAACAACCTTTCAAAATCAGTTGATGGAAAGTATTTGTTCAAAGATTTGAATATCATTGTTAACAAAGGTGATAAAATTGCGTTCGTTTCTAAAAATTCAGTTGCATTGACAACATTTTTTGAAATCATGAACAAAAGAATTCAGCCAGACACAGGTGATTTCACACTTGGAACAACTATTACAACTGCCTATTTACCAAACGACAACCACGAATATTTCGAAGGTAAAATGAACCTCATCGAGTGGTTGCGTCAATATGCGCAAACAGACGAAGAGCGCGAAGAAGTTTATTTACGCACGTTCTTAGGTCGTATGTTATTTACTGGTGAAGAAGTTTTGAAACAATCGTCTGTGCTTTCTGGAGGAGAAAAAGTGCGTTGTATGTTGTCAAAAATGATGTTAGCGAAAGCGAACTTATTGATGATGGACGAACCAACAAATCACTTGGACTTGGAATCAATTACAGCTTTAAACAATGCGATGCGCGATTACCAAGGAACGATGTTGTTTACTTCTCATGACCACGAATTGGTGAATACAGTTGCAAATAGAATCATTGAAATCACACCTAATGGATTGATTGACAAAATGATGCCATTCGACGATTATCTTGCTGATGAAAAAATCACGCAGATGCAAGAAGAGTTGTACGCTTAGTTAACTGCCAATTTCAGGAATAGCTTAATTTAACCACGAATTAACGAATTAACACAAAGAAAGTGAAATTCGTGAATTCGTGGTTTTTTTTCCTATTTTAAGTCTAATCAGTAATAAAATAATCAATTTAACAAGAAAAAATCTCAATTTTTATTAATTTCAAGTAAGTAATAATTAAAAACTAAAATAATAAAATCATGGGGAAAGTAACTTTAGAATTTGATTCAGTAGAAGAAGCTGAAGATATTAGAAACGCATTAGACGGTTATAAATGGAAACTTGCAATTTGGGATTTAGATCAACATTTAAGAGAACAAGTTAAATACAATAGTAATCTGCCAGGGGAAGTAGGAAATGCTTTCGAAGATTTACGAGAAAAAATAAGAACCATTCTATATGATTATCAATTACAAATGGAGTAAATTAACTTCAATTTTGAATTATCTTTAGAACCAAATTTATAGTTCGCTTATTAATTCAATAAAAATGTCAACTCCAACAAGCACTTCTCCCCTTCAATACCAAATCACAACCGAAAATCCACAACAACGTTTCGTTAAGATTCGTGCGGAATTCCCTGTAAATGATAAAATTACTACAGTGAAATTACCAGCTTGGAGACCGGGACGATATGAATTGGGAAACTTTGCGAAAAATGTAAAAGGATTTCGTGTTTTTGATGCAAATTCAAAAGAACTGAATTATCGTAAAACGAACAAAGATACGTGGGAAATCGCAAGCGAAAATACCGATTCAATTACTGTTGAATATTTATACTTCGCGAATGAATTGAATGCAGGATCGACTTATTTCGATGAAAATCAATTGTATGTAAATCCTGTGAATTGTATGGTTTACGTTCCTGAATTGGTAAATGAACCGATTGAGTTAAAATTGGAAATCAATTCTGAATGGAAGATTGCCTGTGGATTGAGACAAGAAAACAATGTCCTTTTTGCGAAAGATTTTGATGAATTAGCCGATTCACCTTTTATTTGTTCGTCGCAATTGGAATCAGCTTCTTACGAAGTTCAAGGTTATAAATTTCACATTTGGTTCAATGGTATTTCAAACATTCCTTGGGAAAGAGTCGTTGAAGACTTCAAAAAATTTACGACAAAACAAATCGAACATTTCGGACATTTTCCAACACCAGAATTTCATTTTTTAATTCACGCCCTCCCCTACACTGCTTATCACGGCGTGGAACATTTAACTACAACGGTCATTACTTTAGGTCCAAGTCATCAAGTTTTCAAAGACCTTTACAAAGAATTATTGGGCGTTTCATCCCACGAATTATACCACGTTTGGAATGTAAAAAGCATTCGTCCAACGGATATGTTGCCTTACAATTTTAGTCAAGAAAATTATTCAGAATTGGGCTACGTTTATGAAGGCGTGACAACCTATATGGGCGATTTGTATTTGCTGAAAAGTGGCGTTTTTGACTTAGCGAATTACTTTTTAGAATTCAATAATCAATTGCAAAAACATTTCGACAACGCTGGAAGATTTAATTATTCAGTGGCGCAATCTTCGTTCGATACGTGGTTAGACGGCTATGTTCCTGGAATTCCGGGTAGAAAAACATCGATTTATACCGAAGGCTGTTTGTTGGCTTTTGTGAGTGATATTTACATTCGTCGTACGACCAACAACCAAAAAGGATTGGAAGATGCGATGTGCGCACTTTACACAGATTTCGCTCAAAAAAGAATTGGCTACACTTCAGAAATCTATAAACAAATCCTAGAATCTACTGCTGGGATTTCATTCGATTCGTTGTTCACAAACTATTTCTACGGAACGGAAGATTACGAGCAAATCCTGAATGAATGTTTGAATTATTTAGGCTTGAAAATCGCCAAAATTGACGCTAAATCGTATTCAGAAAATAAGCTTGGAATCAAAAGTTTACCCAAAAACGGAAACGCTGTCATTACGGCAGTTGCATCCGATAGTCCAGCTTCATTCGTATGTTCAATTGGTGATGAAATTATCAGCGTAAACGGTTTCAAGCTCAACAATGATTTAGATAATTGGTTAGCATTTTCTGCTTCGGAAACAAATTCATTGACGATCATTCGCAACGGGAAACTTCAAGAAATCACTTTAACAGCAAACGATTCAACTTACTATCCAAAATACGAAGTGCAACTTCAAGAGCAACTTTCAGAGGAACAAAAAATAGCGTTAAAAGCTTGGGCTGAGATTAAAAACTAAACGTTCGATTTCTTCTTAGGTTCTTTGTAGAAATACATTATCAAAACGGGCAATAAAGTTAAGTCTAAAATCAAGGCTACGAAAAGTGTTATACTTAATAGGAAACCAAGATTGAATGTTCCATTGAAACTAGAGAGCAACAATAACATAAAGCCACTACATAAAATTAAAGTCGTCAAAATCATTGCTTTTCCAGTGACCAAAAAGGCCGTTTGAAGCGCATCCATTTTGGATTTTCCTTTCATCAACTCAAACTTGAATTTACCAAGTAAGTGAATGGTGTCGTCAACTGCAATTCCAAAAGCAATCGTGAAAATAATCGCTGTACTTGTTTTAATCTCTAAACCTGTAAAACCCATCAATCCGCCAATTACCATCAAAGGAATTACATTTGGAATAATGCTAATAATCATCATTCGCAACGATTTATAGATTAGGCCCATAATTCCAGCAACGATCAAAATGGAGAACAGTAAACCTTGCAACAAACTCATTGACAAATAAGAAATGTTCTTGTCCAAAATGTAAGCTGAACCAGTCAAACGAAACTCGAGCTTTTCCTCTAAATTGTTTTCCTTTAAAAACTGACGGAATTTCTCATTTTTTACTGAAACTTTATTATTTCCCCAATCTCCAATTCCTCCTGTAATTCTGGTAATTCTTTCTGTTGAATCGACAATTAAACGAATCAATTGTCCTTGACCAGCAATTTTCAAAAAGCGTCGAAATCTTTTCAAACTTCGCTTATCTTCAGGTAACTTAAATTCACTAGGATCACCAGCGTGGGCGGAACGATTCAATACTTTTAAAGATAAAACTAAGGTATTTTTTAACTCAACTCCATAAACATTTTCCAAATAATTCTCGACTTTGTCAATCGTTTTCAAATATTCAGGATTCCAAATATTATCGTTCGTATCTTTGACAGTTACAGCTAATTCAAAGGGACGAAATCCACCAAAATGAGTGTCCAAATAATTGAAATCTTGTTTGATTGGTTCTTTTTCGCTGATATCATCCATAATTAAATTATCAGCTTTGATGAAATAAATTCCAGTCAAAGCAACGGCAACTAAAACCGCATTAGCAATTAAAATTCGCTTGCCATTTCCGATAATCCATTCATACCATTTAGGAAGTCTTTTTGTCCAAAAAGAATCATCTTGTTTTTTAATGATTTTAGGTACAGGTGTGAAATAAAACAAAATTGGCAAACACAAAATTGTTAGTAGATATGCAATCATAACCCCAATTCCAACTACCAAACCGAACGTTTTTACAGGCTGAACATTCACAAAATAAAGTGACAAAAATCCAATGGAAGTGGTGAAAGAAGTTAGAAAAGTTGCCAATCCAACTTCTTTTAAAGTCATAACAATAGCCTCAAATTTTGGGTGATTTTCGCGTAAAGCATCTAAGTAACGTGAAACCAAATGAATCACATCTGACATTGAAACCACAAACAAAATAGATGGAAGAGTTGTCAACAAAATATTCATCGGTGTGTCGAACAAACCCATTCCACCCAAAACCCAAACGACCGTGCTCACTATAACTACCTGAGGAACAATAATTCCCCATCCAGAGCGGAAAGCAATAAATAAGAAAAGGACAATCAAGATACCACTTAAAGCTGCAAACAAAATCAGCTCAAAATTCATTTTATAGATGTAATACTTCTGACCAGCAGTTGTTCCAGCCATTCTTACCTTCTCAAAATTGTATTTTTTTGAAATGCGCTCAACTTCATCTACGATGTAATCACTTTTCTTTTTAGAAAGCACATCTTCGTGTTTCAAAAAGACACAAAGCGAAGTTCCATCTTTGGAAATCAGCGTATTAATCAATTCTTCTGAGCGATAAATGCGAATTGAATCTTTTTTGAAATCGGAACTTTTAAGATTGATATAGGGTTTTGAGAAAGCGCCTCCAGTTGAATTGATAAATGTTTCTTCCTGATTTGTCAGTGCACGAACTGCTTTTACGTATTTGACAGCGCTCAATTCAGCACGAAAACGTTCTACTTTATTTAAAAAATTACGATCAAAAACACCTTTTTCACGTTGAACTGCAATCAATAAAAAATTATTATCAGCTTCAAACTTCTTGCGGTGGGCGTAGAAATAATCGGCATCGTCGTCATTTGCAGGGAAAAATTTCTCGAAATCGTAATCGAAACGCAAGTCTGTGATTTTATAACCTAAAAAGGAGGTTGCACCAATCAACACGACGCCAATAATCACTGACCAAAATTTGAACTTCTTTTCCATTCTTAAAATTTGGTGGCAAAAGTAGTTTTAAAACAGAAAGTGTTGAATAATATTTGATAGAATTAATTTACAAAATGAAACATTCACCCAAATCTTTAGTTATTTTTGATAGAATGATAAAATCAAGTGGAAATAGTTTTGGGAATTGGATTGCTTTAAAGAATTTTCGGAATCTTGCATTTTTACTTCTTTTCATTTCATTTTTTTCTTCACAGCTCAATTCGCAAGTCAACAATAGCTTGACCGCTGAAGTGAAATCCTATTTGTTTCACGTTGTGCGTAAAAGTCCAATCTTGGAACGAAATTTCGGCTATGCTTTCGAGTATTTTGGACCTAAAGTGCCGTTGAAAGATGGTCAAATTAATTATGATTCGCTCGAAACAATTATTATTAACGAACCGGAATTATTGGTTATTCGAAGTGCAGAAATAGCAAAAGCACCCAAAGGTTTGATACTTGAATTGTCGAATAAAACCGCAGTTTGGATGCTGAATAAAACCTTAAACTCCATTCAAACGGGAAAAAACGAAATCAACCAAGAGATTTTCGATAACTATTTGAAGGTTTTCTCTAATAATCTTACAAAGCAAATTGAACGTTCCAAAAACTACGAAGCGATTTTTGACCCCAAAAGAAGTCCAATCTTTAATAGTAATCTATCACTTTACGATCGTTGTGTTTTATTAGGACAACTTGGTTTTATTTCATCAGAGGAACAAGTTCAAATTTTGGAGGCTCAACATAAGGCAATAAATGAAACGATAGAAAAATACACCTTACAAATCTTTCGCAATTTGGGTGGAAAATCAAATGAATTTGAGAATTATCTGTTAGCTGCTGGTGATGGAAGTTATACCGCTGGTATTTTAGCCGAACGCGAGCGCGACGATGATGGAAATTGGAACAAAGGTCTTCCTAAAGCAATTGGGCTTTTCCCATACGACGTAAAAGTTGAAAATAAAGAAGTGATTCCTTATCGAATGATTAGCCGAACTATGGAAACGTGTGGCAATGGAAAACAAACGAATCTTCATTTTGATGTTTGGGGTTACAATACCACTAAACAAACCACAATTGTTATTGAAAAAAATGGTTTTACCTATCATCTTTTTGGATCTGAAAAAACGCGATTTCTTTCTCCAGATTCAACTTTTTCAAAAGGAGCAACTTTCCAAAAAGTAATCAATGACTTACACACCAATACGTTTAAAGAACTTGAAAATAGCTTAAAAGGTAAAAATGGCTACAACGAACAAATCACTACGCTTCAAAAATCACTCGAAGAAGTTTATGTTTTAATTCAAGAAAAAGAGGCAGAATACGGTGAACATACCAAGCAAAATTATCGCACGCCCAACCATTTAACACGAAAAGATCGAAAATACAAGAAGGAAAATAGTTTCGGCGGACCAATCAATCAAACGCCGAATACGAAATCGAAACGCAAAGCACGCCAACGAAGACAAACCGAACTAGTTGACCTGTATTTAGAATACGAAGCAATTGAAGCTGAATTAAATTCTTTAATAGAAGAACGAGCACCTGTTCTCAAAGAATGGCAAGAAAAGAAAGCGATTTTGGACAATTACAAACGTCAGATGGGCTTGAAATGGGTGAATTTCACAGAAGTTGACGGACTTTACATTTTTGATGATTCCACCACGTTTGATATAAAAACGCAAGAATTTATTTTTCCTGCTTCAGATAAAAAGGAAAGTTTTGAAATTCGATTAATTGCAATTCCTGAGGATTTGGTTGGAGAAAATGCCGACGAAGTAATGTTGCACGTAAGTAAAGTGGATATCGAACCTTTCTATGATGCAGATATTAAAATTGAATTCAAAGATTTATTTGATTCGGATGCTTACACCCTTAGCAAAACTATTTTTCAAGGAAAAGATAGTACCCTTTTAAAAAAATTCTTCCAACAAATAGATGACAGTCAATTAACTTTCATCTTTGAGATTAATGGAAATGGTGTTGGAAAATGGGAAAATGGTTCTTTAGTGAAAGATTTAGAAGCGATTGAGTTGCCCAGTTATCCTGGGAAAACCACTGAAGAAATGAAAGTAGCTCGAGCAGACAGTACCTTCTCCAGTTTGCGTAAAACTAATCTTTTTATGAAAGTCGATCGTTTGATTTACTTCCGAATTGATTCGTACACTGACCCCGTTGTTTCCAATTTGATTGTCAAGAATCACAATAAAATTCAAGAATTAATTTCCTCGGGGAAAATCACAAAAAATGATGCTCTAAGTGCTTTTAGAAGTGTTGCCGTTATGAATCAATTAAAATTGGAATTGAACATTAATGCTAGCAAATACCTCAGTCAGGAAAAAGCCAAAAAGCTTATTGACCAACTTAATTCTTCCATTGAAAAAAGCAGAGTGAAGATTGGAAACGAAGTTTTAAGGTATAAAGATTTTAGGATTTAATTTGATTAAATAATAAACTTACTTTTGATTATAATTTAATTTTAGCTATCTTTAAGTATTAACTTAAAAGATGGAAAACGAAAATAGAAAACAAAGAGGTAAAATCATTAAATCTGTAGTTTTACCTTTAACTTATAATCAAATAAATCTTCCTCAAGATTATTCTGAATTAATAATCAACTTAAAAAATAAAATTCTTGAAGAACGTCTAAAAGTCACCTTGTCAGCAAATAGGTCGATGATTATTCTATATTGGGAAATTGGATATGAAATATTAAAGCGTCAACAAAAGGAATTATGGGGCGCAAAAGTTATTGATAGATTATCATTTGACTTAAAAAAATCATTTCCTGAAATGTCAGGCTTTTCGCCCAGAAACCTCAAATACATGCGGAAATTTGCAGAAGCTTATCAAGATAAAGCAATTGTGCAACGCACCGTTGCACAAATACCATGGAGAACAAATATTACTCTTTTGGACAAATTAAAGAGCTTAGAATTAAGACTTTGGTATGCAAATAAAACAATTGAAAATGGATTCGGAAAAACAATGTTAGAATTCCAAATTCAAAGTCAACTTCATAAAAGACAAGGTGCTGTTGTAAATAATTTTGCAAATGTAATTCCACCTTTGGATTCTGATTTTACATCTCAAATATTCAAAGACCCTTATATTTTTGATTTTTTAGGGACAGCCGAACCTCGCAAAGAAGCTGAGTTAGAACAAAAATTAATAGACCATATTCAAAAAATTTTGATTGAACTTGGACAAGAATTTGCTTTTGTTGGACGACAAGTTCACATTGAACTAGGTGATTCTGATTTCTATATTGATTTATTGTTCTATCATCTGCAACTGAGGTGTTATACCAATTTACTTGTTAAATGACGCATTTGAAAATCTATCTGGTATAATGCCGAGTTAGTTTTCAACGAGTATTTTATACGACAATTGAAAACAACTTCGGTGTTATGTTGTGATTGAACTTAAAGCTGGTGATTTTCAACCAGAATACATTTCGAAATTAAATATGTATCAGAATATTGTAAATGATAGCCTTCGACATCCTGACGACAAGCCTAGCATTGGACTTTTATTAGTCAAATCCAAAAACAAAACATTGGTGGAATATTCCTTAAATGGGTTTAGTAATCCAATAAGTGTTGCCAATTGGAAAAACGAACTAAACAATTCATTACCAGAAGATTTAAAATCTAGTTTGCCAAGTATAGAAGAAATTGAAAAAGAACTTCAAGGAAAAAATTAACCCATCAACTCCTCTGGGAAATTAACCAAATACAACTTTTTAGTGGCACGAGTGACTGCAGTATAAAGCCAACGAAGGTAGCCACGATTTTTCATTTCTTCGGGGATAAAACCGTAATCAATAAAAACATGTTCCCATTGGCCGCCTTGTGATTTGTGAACCGTAATAGCATTTGCATACTTTACTTGAAGCGCGTTGAAATATGGATTTTTTAGGATTTGTTGGTAACGTTTACTTTTGTTTCGTTCGTGAACATAGTCTTTTTCGATTTCAAAAAAAAGTTCTTTCAGTCGAGCCCTTGGAATATTTGGAGATTCAGAAATCAAGGCTTCCAATAAAATTATCACATCGTATTCCTTTTCATCATTCGTGTCAGAAAATTGAATGCGAACATGTGCAAAATCAAAACCATATTGATTTTCAAGTTTAATAAATCTAGTTATTGTAAAAATTTCACCATTCGCAATAAAACCAATTTCACTCAGTGGGTCCAGCCAAAAATAATTGTTTTTAACCACCATCATTCGGTCTCCTCGTTCCAGTATTTCTTCACGATAAAGTAAACTCGCCCGAATTTCTTGGTTCCATTTATTGGCTCTTTTATTCGATAAGGTTAACAAAATACTTTGCTCCTGCCCCACTGTATCATAAGAAGATTCCAATATTTCTTTTACTTCTAGTCCTGTGATTGAAATAACTTCTTTACCGTCTATTTTACAAAAAAGTGGTAATTGATAATCCTCAATACTTCTTAAATAAGTCGCGTTTTCCAAAATGGAAGAAAATTCATCTGTCCGAACTACTTTTTCTAAAATAGAAAGATAAATAAACAAAGAAGGGAAATTTGTTTTCCAAAATTCGGAAGAAAAAACAGGCGATTGTTCTTGTCCAACTGGAGGAAGCTGCCCATTATCTCCCATGAAAACCAATTTGCAATTATCGCCATCTTGAACATAGGAAATCAAATCTTCTAATAAATTAGAACCTTCGCCTGGGTCAAATCCAGCAATCATTGAACATTCATCAACAAAGAAAATTGTGTTTTTATATAAGTTTTTAGCCTTCGTAGGTTTATTTCCAGTGAGTTCATTTCCAGAGAAATAGATTTGTTTATGAATCGTAAAACCTGGTTCATTTGCAAATGCAGAAAAAACTTTAGCTGCACGACCTGTGGGTGCAAGCAAACGCGATTTGATACGATACGTTTTTAACGTTTTTATTAATTGTGCTACCAAAGAAGATTTACCGGTTCCCGCATAGCCTGACAGAATAAAAATAGAATGTTTATCGGAATCTTCGAGAAAAGAGACGAAATTATCCAAAACCACAACTTGATCAGAAGTTAGTAAATAGCCAAAATTTGCTTCTACATGCCTCTTAAAATCAGTGGAATTGAAACTCAACATAAAATTTTATGTTTATTTTTTTTATCAGAAAGCATCTGTAAAGGTAAATATTGTAGATTTGTAACAATAAAATTTTTATACACTATGCTTAATATTTCAGTTATTCTAAAAAGATATTCAGTTCCAGCTATATTCTTAGTACTTGGGATTATGATAATGACCATTGCATTCAAAGGTAATCAAACAATGGAATTCAAATTATCAGGAGTTTTAATATTGGTTGGATCGATTATTTCTCTTTTAAGCTCCTCTAGTTTAATCAATGCGCTCACTGCTAAAATAATTGGTGGGGTTTCTTTGGTTACTTCTGGAATTCTCCTTTTTTATTCTTATCAATCTGTTGGTGAAACGATGGAATATCAGGCAAATTATAAATCTTGTAAAGCACAATCAATCAGAAATCTATCTGATATTCGTACTGCACAAAAAGCCTACTATGAAAACTACAATACCTTCGCTGGAAGTTGGGATGAATTAGTTAGTTTCATCAATACAGGGACAGTAAGCACAGTGGTAGCGGAAGGAGAAAAACCATCACGAAGAATTACTGAAGCTGAAAGAAATTTTTTATACAAGGATACTAGAGCAATTGACAATAACATGAATGATATTGAAGCCTACAGACTTTCGATATCAAACATTTGTCCTGATGATTTAAAAGGATTTAAGAGAGATACCATCAAGGTGTCGTTCTTGAAAACAACTTTCACAGAAAACATCAGCTATATAAAAGAAAGAAGAGAAAATGGCTTTGGGAAGTTCAATGTTGAAGATTTAAAATACATTCCTAACACCAATAAAAAATCAACTTGGAAAATAACAACTGATAAAGTAGTAGTTGGAGTTGATTCCGTTTCTACACTTCGAATTGAAGGTGTAATTCCTTTCACCAAAATTGTCGGCAGTAAGAATAAAGAAACGGTGTATATTGGTAAATTAGAAATGAATGATCTTTCAGGTTCTTGGGAGGAGGAATAATTAATTCAATGACTAATTTCTTCGATTTCCACAAAGACAAATTAGCAATTTATTCTAACAGCTCTGAATGGAAGGAAATCAATTTCAATTTTTCAAATTCCTTTTTTAAAGATGAGGTTCTTTCTTTTATTAAAGAAAAAACGATTGCTGGTAATCCTTCAACAATTTATTGGGAAACTTCTAATTTTACGTTGATTCCCCAAAGTGTTTTTCATTCTAAACATATTGAAAATTATCTTCAACTTAACTTCGGTGAGATTTCCGATGAACACGATTTTCATTTTGATATTCTCCATTCGCAACAAGCAGTTATCGTTTATTCGATTCCTAAGTGGATTAAAGAACTGAAGGAACACTACTTTCCAATCATTCCTTTAAAACATCATGCTGGACAATTATTGGCTCGTTCGAGAGGCGAAATGAATGATTTCGTTTCAATTGTTGTTTACAAAGAACGATTTTTGATTATTATTCTAAAAAACGGGAAGCTTCAAATTTGCAACAATATTGAATATCAGAACGAAATTGATATTTTATATTTTTTAATCCTTCATCACCAAAAATTAGAATTGAGTTCAACAACAAAACTTAATTTCTATGACTTTGAAACAAATATTCCACTTAATCAAATACAGGAATCCTTCATTAACTTCAAAGAGTTTGAAAATTATAAGATACATTGGAGTTCAATAGACGAATTTTATAAAACCATATTGTGCGTATAATCAGAGGTATTCTTAAAGGTAAACGTTTTGCTACGCCACCTAATTTTCCATCACGACCAACAACCGACTACGCTAAAGAAGGTTTATTTAATGTTTTAGAAAACGAATTAGAATTTGAGGATCTTAAAGTCTTAGATTTATGTGCAGGAACGGGAAATATTTCCTTTGAATTTGTTTCTAGAGGTGTAAACCACGTTTTGTCTATTGACAGTCATCCGAGATGCATTCAGTATTTAAAATCAAATGTTGTACAACTTGGAATTCAAGAAAAAATGCAGGTTTACAAATCGGATTGTGTAATATATAGCAAAAATTCAAAAGAGAAATTTGATGTAATTTTTGCCGATCCTCCCTTTAATTTAACTTTTCATGAGGAATTGGTAAGGATGATTTTTGAGAAAGAACTATTAAACGAAGACGGCTTATTGGTTGTTGAACATGGAAAACAAACAAATTTAGAGCATCTTCCCAACTTTGAAAAAAGTCGTACTTTTGGTAACGTTCACTTTAGTTTTTTTGTAAATACCAATTCATGAAAAAAGGCTTATTTCCCGGTTCATTCGATCCTTTCACAAAAGGACACGAAGCAGTTGTTCTAAAATCACTGGATCTTTTTGACGAGGTGGTAATCGGAATCGGAATCAACAGTAAGAAAACATATATGTTTACGCTTGAAAAACGTATTCAACACGTAACAAAATTATTTGAAAATTATCCAAAAGTTAAAATCCAAACTTATCAAAAATTGACAGTTGACTTTTGCAAAGAAATCAATGCAACCCATATTATTCGTGGTTTGCGTGATTCGAAAGATTTTGAATACGAAAAATCAATAGCTCACATGAACAATGCGATTTCAGGAATTGAAACAGTATTTTTCTTAACGAATCAAGAACACGGTGCTATCAATTCATCCATTATTCGCGAAATGCATGCAAACAAAGCGAATATTAGCCCTTTTGTAACTTCGCCAGAAATACTCGTTTGATTTTGGCACTGTAAATGACAAATCAAATCTTATGTTTCTAAATAAAATCACTTTTCTTTTTTTCTTCTTTTTGACCATTTTTGTCTCGGCACAAAATGTTTCAATCAATGGAATTACTTACGTTCCAAAGAAAAATAAAGAAATTCGCATCTACGAAGTTTCTGATTTTCTAACCAATACTGAAAAAGAAATAGGTAGAACTAAAATTGATAGTTTCGGTCGTTTTTCTTTTACGATTCAAACACCTGAAATAAAAAAAATTATTTTGCGATTTGATGACAAATACAGTTGGATGTACATCGAACCAAATTCCAATTATTATATTGACTTACCTGAAATGGATGCCAATCGCTCTAATTTTAAGAAAGACAACGAAATTGAAATGGTTTTTTATCGAATGGATACCACTGATATTAACTACAAAATTCTTGGTTTTGAAGCGTGGCTCGATGAATCAATTTCAGATATTTATCAGTTAAAGGAAACAAAACCAGGAGAATTTGTAAAAAAAATAAGCGAATTCAAAAAAGAAGTGGCTTCGGTTTACAGCAATGATACCTCTGAGTACTTTATT
>JBILOX010000074.1:0-4281 GCA_044374225.1 Crocinitomicaceae bacterium
AATTTTTATCTTCAGCGGCACTTTTTGAAGGTGATTCTCCATGGGATATTATTTCAAAGTTTATTCGTACAGAAAAAGGAATGCCTTTTGGAACCGTTTTAACGATGCCTGCAACAGGTTCTGAAATGAATTCAGGTGCCGTAATTACACGAGCAGAAACACAAGAAAAATTCGGAATGGGCGGACCAGGACTTTTCCCTCAATTTTCGATATTAGACCCGCAAGTAATACAATCTATTCCAAAACATCAGATTGCAAATGGAATCACAGATGCATTCACTCACGTTTTGGAGCAGTATATGACGTATCCAACGAATGCTTTTTTACAAGACAGATTTGCTGAAAGTATTATGCAAACTTTGATTGAAGTAGCGCCAATGGTATTGGAAAATCCATATAACCACGAAGCCGCTTCTAATTATATGTGGAGCTGTACAATGGCATTGAATGGATTAATTCAAAAAGGTGTGCCAACGGATTGGGCAGTTCACGCTATCGGTCACGAATTAACCGCTCAATTTGGTATCGACCACGCTCGTACATTAGCGATTATCGCTCCAAGTCATTACCGTTATAACTTCGAAGCGAAGAAAAAGAAATTAGCTCAATTTGCAGAAAGAGTTTTCGGAGTTCAAACAGGAACAATAGAAGAAAAAGCAACCGCAGGAATTGATAAATTAGAAGCTTTTTTCCATTCAGTAAACATTCCAACTAGATTATCAGAATATACATCAGAATACGATGGTACAGCAGAACGAATTGAAACAAGATTCATCGCAAGAAATTGGTTAGGATTAGGTGAACATAAATCATTAACTCCAGCCGATGTAAAGAAGATTGTTGAGATGAGTTATTAAGTAGGTTGTATCAATATGAATGATATAAATAAAAAAGAAGCTGCTCGTAAAAAATCATTAGGCGAATTAGGTGAATTATTTGCAATTAAAGCTTTAGTAGATAGAGGTTTTGATAAAATTCGAAATTTAAATGATAAGCAATTAAATGAACCATTTGCAGATTTAGAATGCGAAAAAGATGGTTTGAAAATGGTAATCAGTGTCAAGGCAAGGAATAAATTTCAAAAGAAAGGCTCGTTAAATACAAGATATAATTTAGGCTCGAATGCTTATGATAAAGCTCGAGCATCTGAAATCAAACATAGTGCAAAAGCTTATTGGATGGCAGTTCAATTTGATGAAACAACTTTTTCAATCTATTTTGGTTCACTTGAAGAATTAACTCCAAGAAAAGCTATTCCTGTTGACTTGTGTGAGAAGAATCTGATTGGTGAAATTTGGGAACATAATAAACGTCATTATTTTGATTTCGATTTTTACAGTAATAAAGGTTGAAATTTCTATTAATATATTTATTCAACTTCAAAGCAGTTTTACCCATACTAAAAAACTTTTGTGTCTCTTTTGATGCTTCCTTTTGTTAACTTTTGTGTTTAAAACTACCCTCTCTTTGATTTTCTCCTAATATATCGTAGCTTTATAATTAATGTCAGATACGCGTCAAATTTTTACTTTAAAGCAGGTAGCCCTTTCTATCAAGAAAACGATAGAAGAACGCTATCATCAAACGTATTGGGTAAAAGCGGAAATGCATAAATTAAATATGTATCCGAGCGGACATTGTTTTCCAGAATTACTTCAGAAAGAAGACGGAAAGATTGTTGCGCAAATGACAGCTTCGATTTGGAAACAAAATTATCAGCGAATTAACAAACGTTTTGTGGATGTAGTGAAAGAACCTTTGCGAGAAGATTCTACGCTCTTAATGCAAGTAAAAATTGTATTTCACGAAACATTTGGATTGAGTTTACAGATTTTAGACATCGACCCCAATTATGCTTTAGGAGAATTACAACGCGAACGTCAAGAGACTTTGTTGCGATTGCAGAAAGAAAATTTACTCAATTTAAATCAGTCGTTACCGTTTCCATTATTGCCTCAACGCATTGCTTTAATTTCTGCTGATACAAGTAAAGGACTTTCCGATTTCAGAAAAGTCATAGAAACCAATCAGTGGAATTATCATTTTTTCACGTTTCTTTTTCAAGCCTATTTGCAAGGTGATGTTGCCGTTGCTTCCATACAAGAACAGTTAAAGAAAATTGAAAAAGTAAAGCACCATTTTGACGTTGTTGTCATCGTTCGAGGTGGAGGTGGTGAAGTCGGATTATCGTGTTACAATAATTTCGAATTGTGTAAATCCATCGCAAAATTTCCCTTACCAGTTTTGACAGGAATTGGACATTCAACGAACATGACGGTGGCAGAAATGGTAGCCTATCGAAATGCGATTACACCGACAGAATTAGGAGATTTTTTAATCCAATCTTTTCACGAATTTTCGGTCCCTGTGAAGGACGCGATGAAGACTATTCGAACGTATTCAAAAAACATTTTAGAGCAAGAAAATAAGTCCTTGACTTCCGAAGTGAAACTGTTTAAAAATGTAACGACACAACGTCTGAATGAGACCAAAAATCTTTTAGTAAACGCAAGTACTTCTGTGAAGACAAATGTCAAATTCTCTTTGCTTCGAGAACGAGAAAACATGATTAATTCGCAAAAATTAATTAAAAGAAGCGCTAAAGAGCTATTTTCAGCCGAATCAACACGTATTTCGAGTCTAATAGAAACGGTAGGAAAAAACATACAATTTGAATTAAAAACCAAAAAAGGAGAGATTGAAAGAACGGTTGAATTGCTTCCAAAAGTGATTCAAAATAAGTTAAATTCACAAAAAAATTCCTTGCAACAATTGGAACAATCCGTGAAATTAATGGACCCAATTCAAGTACTAAAAAGAGGCTATTCCATCACCTTAATGGACGGAAAAACGATAACAGAAAACACAGAAATTACCCAAGGAAAAACAATCATCACCAAGACATATTTTGGAGAAATTGAGAGTCAGGTGGTGAAGAAAAAAGATAGTTAGATTATAGAAAATAGACATAGTAAAGACGTAATTTATTACGTCTACCAAAGTATAAAAAAATGGAAAAACAAATAAATTACACAGAAGCATTTGATGAATTACAACAAATAGTTGGCGACATCGAAGAAGGAGAAATTACAGTAGATGAACTTTCAATCAAAGTAAAAAGAGCATCTGAATTGATTAAAATTTGTAAAAATAAATTGACTTCGACAGAAGAAGATGTGAACCAGATTTTAAAAGAATTGGAGGAGAATTAGACATTAAACTCAAGACCGTTCTGATAAATCAGAACTCAAAGACACAAGACTTCGGCGTGAACTCAATCGAACGTCTGCTTCGCTCATAAGACTGAAGTTGGGAGTGAAAAAAGGAAACGATAAATAAGTCTTGAAATCTTTTGTCTTTTAGTCTTGAGTCTATCTATTTTGATTAAAAAAGTATATTTGTAAAGACGTATAATTTTATGTCGTAATAATAAACAATGTTCCAAAAATATAAATATCACATCCTTTTACATTTTATAATTTTCCTTTGGGGATTTACAGGGATTTTAGGAAAACTTATTCATCTTGATTTTTTCCATATTGTTTGGAACAGGGTTTTAATTGCCTTAGTTGGACTAGGAATAATTCTCTATATTCTTAAAAAACCAATCAAAATAAATTCTACAAAACAACTTCTATCTCTTTTTGGTGTTGGACTTTTTGTTGCTTTGCATTGGCTAACTTTTTATAAATCTATTCAACTTTCGACAGCTTCATTGGGGATTTTATGTCTGTCAACCACTACTTTACATGTTACGTGGTTAGAGCCTCTTGTCATGAAAAAGAAATTTTCTTGGATTGAATTTTTTCTTGGTCTATTGGTGATTGGCGGAATATATATTGTTTCAAGTGACTTCAATCCGAAGGATTATGAAGCATTAATTTATGGGCTTTTATCCGCTTTATTCGCTGCACTATTTTCTGTTTTTAATGGTTATTTGGTAAAAACTATTCCTTCTTCTACAATGACATTTTATGAATTACTCATGGGATTTGTTTTTATAAGTGGCATTATGGTTTATAATGGCGATTTCAATTCATCTTTGTTTAAAATGACAACATCAGACTTTCTTTGGTTATTATTTTTAGGTCTTATATGTACTTCATTTGCTTTCTTAGTTACAATTGATATTGTCAAAAAATTAGGAGCATTCACGGTTTCTTTAAGTATAAATTTAGAACCTGTTTATACCATGATTTTAGCAATCGTAATCTTAAATGAAAATGAAATTTTAGTATCACAATTTTATTTGTGAGCGTTATTAATTATTTCAGTTGTTCT
>JBILOX010000060.1:0-12313 GCA_044374225.1 Crocinitomicaceae bacterium
TTTTATTTTATAGATTGATTCTTTTTACAAAATATACTGCTGTTTGAAACAAGTTTTAATTAGCAACCTCACTCATAAATTTGATTCGCATCAACCGGAGTTCTTCTTCCGTGTAAAGTCCATCAAATTCGTGGTAGGCAGTAATCAAATCATCGGAATCGGCACTTGAAAAATAGTCAAAAATTTCTTCTTGATTATCAGAGTCTAACAAGGTATTGATATAATAAGTTATATTGACACGTGTTCCAGAGTTTACAATTGATTCTATTTCGTCTAGAATATTATCAAAGGTTTTTCCTTGAGACTGTGCGATATCCTCTAAAGGTAATTTTCTATCAATATTTTGAATTAATTGAACTTTTAATACTGATTTATTTACCAGCGATTTTACGACTAAATCTTGCGGACGTTCAATTTCATTATCCTCTACATAATTTGCTATCAAAGCAACGAAAGGCTCTCCATAACGCTGCGCTTTTCCCGTTCCAACTCCCTGAATATTTGTCAACTCCTCAATCGTAATTGGATATTGGAAACACATATCTTTCAAAGAAGGTTCTTGAAAAATCACAAAGGGAGGTATATTATTCTGTTTAGATAATGACTTTCTCAAATCAACCAATAAATTATAAAGTTCTTCATCAAAAGCTCCACCTTTCCCACCTTGAATAATTGAATCAACATCATCTGTATTTGAGAAATCATGTTGTTTTATCAACAAAAAAGACTCTGGCTTATCAATGAATTTTTTTCCGTTTTCCGTCAACTTCAGTGTGCCAAATGTTTCCACATCTTTATAAATTAAGCCTCCAACTGATGCTTGTCTAATTACCGCATTCCAAAAATGTTCATCTTTTTCTTGGCCGATGCCAAAAGTTGGTAGTTTATCGTGTTTATATGCTTTGATGTCTGAGGTTACATGTCCAGCTAAAAACGCACAATAATGCTTGGCTTTTTGTGTTTCATCCAACAATTTCACAGCATCTAGTAGCATTGAAATATATTCTTGTCCTTCGGTACGTTCTCTTGGATTTCTGCAATTGTCACATTGTTCATTACATTTTTTCTCTTCAAAAACTTCCCCAAAGTAATGTAAAATAAATTTTCTTCTACAAACGGAAGTCTCGGCATAAGAAACTATTTCATTTAACAATTGACGACCGATTTCTTGTTCTGTAATTGGTTTTCCTTGTAAAAACTTTTCTAATTTTTCAATGTCTTTGTAACTGTAAAAAGCGACACACTCACCTAGTCCACCATCCCTTCCGGCACGTCCAGTTTCCTGATAATAACTTTCTAATGATTTAGGAATATCGTGATGAATTACGTAACGAACATCTGGTTTATCAATTCCCATTCCAAAAGCAATGGTTGCTACAATTACATCCGCTTCTTCCATTAAGAACATATCTTGATGTTTTCCGCGTGTGGCTGCATCTAAACCAGCATGATAAGGTAATGCATTAATTCCATTGATTTGTAAAAGTTCAGAGATTTCTTCAACTTTTTTACGACTTAAGCAATAAATAATACCACTTTCACCTTGATGATTTCGTATGTATTTAATTATTTGTTTTTCAACTTCACGTTTTGGACGAATTTCGTAATATAGATTATCTCGATTAAAAGATGATTTAAAAACATCAGCATCCAACATATTCAAGTTTTTTTGAATATCATATTGAACTTTTGGTGTAGCAGTTGCAGTCAAAGCTATAACTGGAACATTTGATATCTTTTCAAAAATATCTCTTAACCTTCTATACTCAGGTCGAAAATCATGTCCCCATTCAGATATACAGTGCGCTTCATCAATGGCAAAAAATGAAATCTCAACTGAGGTTAAAAAATCAATATTTTCTTTTTTGGTTAAGGATTCAGGTGCAACGTAGAGCATTTTAGTTTTTCCTGCTTGTATATCCTTTCGAACTTCAGTAATTTCAGTTTTAGTCAGAGATGAGTTTAAAAAATGTGCTACGCTGTCATTTTCACTTACATTTCTAATTGCATCAACTTGGTTTTTCATCAAAGCGATTAAAGGAGAAACAATAATAGCAGTTCCGTCCATTATTAAAGATGGCAATTGATAACACATTGACTTACCACCACCAGTTGGCATTATAACAAATGAGTTTTTCCCATCCAAAACATTTTGAATGATGCTTTCTTGTGGTCCTTTAAAAACTTCGAATCCGAAATATTTTCTTAAAGCTGACTTCAAATCAACTTGTTCTTTTCTGATTGTATTATTCACGATAATTTCTTCCATATGAGAAAACAGAATTCTTAATGTTGTTATGCTAAATTTAGTAATAAAAAAGAGACTACAAAAGAAAAAGATAAATAAATGAAAGACTTATGAATCTTTTATTTGATTTTTAACCATTTATTGCAACAACTTCCTTAACTTCAGGTAAATGATTTTTCAATAAATTTTCAATCCCTCCTTTTAAAGTAGCTGTTGAAGATGGGCATCCAGCACATGATCCTTTCAATTGAACAGTCACTTTACCATCTTCAAATCCAAGAAAATCAATTGCTCCACCATCGTTTTCAACTGCTGGTCTAACATATTGATCTAGTAATGCTTTAATTGGGTCATCATAATCACTAGTATTAAATTCAATTTTTTCTCCAGCGATATTATTTTCTGCGACTTTTGGCTGTGGCATTTGAATTAAAACGTCTTTTCCAGTAGCAATCCATTCTTTGATAAACTCTCTTAATTCCATTGTAATGAAATCCCAAGGAACGTTGTCGGTCTTAGTAATGGTTATAAAATTTGCAGCAATAAAAACATTCTTCACAAATGGAAAATCAAACAGTGCTTCTGCTATTGGTGAAAATCCCTTTGCCTCCTTCCTTGAAGCAAATTCAACAGAGTCACCTGAAATTAAAAGATATTTATTCGCAACGAATTTCATCGTTGTTGGATTTGGTGTCATTTCTGTGTAAACAGTAACTGGAATGTTCATTTTTATTTTTAATTCAAATTTAGTAAGAATGTTTGTTTAAAAGCCTAACTTTTGCTAATGATTCAAGTTTTACTATTTTTTAGTCCATCAATTCCAGATTAAATCAAATGAGATTCATTTAATAAGTCTAAAACTGTTTTCACTGGACTAAATGTTTCATTTGGAACTTCAATAAATATGGTAGTCCAATTAGCCATAGAACCATTCCACAAGCCCGGTAATTCGATGAAACGAACTTCTTTTCCTTTTTGTTTTTTAGAAACCACAAAATATTTTGAATCATCACAAAAGTCTGTTAAGTTTAATTTTTCTCCTTTCAAATTGGTTGTGCTTAAAACCATCATCACAGGATTGAAGTGTGTACTTTGAACCATTTGCTTATACTGATCAGGATTGTTTGAGATTTGGGCTTTTTCAACTATTTGTTTTCTTACGATTCCATTTTCCTCGACATGAAATGGACCTCCACCAGGTTGACCTTCATTTCTTACCATTCCACAAATACGAATTGGACGATTCAAAAGTTGAATTAATTGTTCATCGCTTTCTAATATATCTAATTCTGAACTAGAAAAAACATCGTACTTTTTATTTAATTCTTTAAGATGTTCAATATTTAAATCTTTTTCAATTGTTATTAATTCTTGCTTGAATTCATAAAGCAAGGCACCAATTGCACTCCATACTTTAATTGAAGGTTCGGATTTTGAATAATGCTGCACATTATCAATATTTTTAACAAAAATCAATTCTCCTTCAATATCTTGTAAATTATGTAATAATGCACCATGACCTGCAGGTCTTCTTAAAGGTTGATCCTCCTCATTTTCAACTAAATTACCATCTAAATCGAAAACAAAGGAATCAGTTTCTTGATTTTGCTCAGAATAAGAAACTTGAAAATTTGTTCCGGTTAAACCTTCTATTTGACTGATGGTTTTTTTGAAAAGGACTTCAAATCTTTTTTGTATTGTAAAATGAAAATGCAATTCATTAACTCTTAACAAATTAGCTTGAACAATATGTTCTTGAATCGGATTCAATACAAATGGTTCTAACACATGAAAAGGAATCAGACCTTTTGGCATTTCACCATAAGCCATTCCTTCTTTTTGAAGTAAAAAATTAGCAAAATCTTCTAAAGAAACTTCAAAATTTATAAGTTTTGTTTGTAGTTCTAGTGGTAAATGTCTGAAAAAAGCAAATTTTTGGATTCGATTTAAAAACCGTTCTACCAAACTTCTATTTTCATTTGTTGGATTACTTAAAAAATCAAACAAAAATTCAAACATTCTAGAGCCAGAACCAGATGCTGGAATAAAAACGCCTATTTTGCAATTTAAATTTTTAAAAGCATCGTTATAAGAATTCCATTCAGAATCGGACAGTTTTAAAATTCCATTTCCAATTTTACATGGTGAAATTATGTTTAGTTTTGGATTTGGCTGGCTAACCTTCTCTCTTTGAGAAATAATTTGTTGCTCAATAGTATTAGGAGTCATAAATAATTTAATCTAAAAGCGTTTCTTTGTGCTGTGAATATAGTTTTCGAATATATAAAATATAAATGGAACGCAAAGGGTAGACATGGTATTCATTCTCCTTTTATTTATAATTTAGTAGATACAACCTTCAGGAATGAGATTCCAAAATCTGACTTATCATTACTCAATAAAACCTATAAAGCATTAAAAAACAATAAAAAAACGATTACAATCAAAGACTTTGGTGCAGGTTCTCATAAACTTGGTACTTCTCGAACTATTCAACAAATTTTTAAAATTAGCTCCAGTAAAGGTCATTATGGAAAAATTCTATATCAACTAAGTAACTCTTTTCAACCGAAAAAAATTTTAGAATTTGGAACATCTTTAGGGATAGGAACTTTACATTTTCATTTGGGTAATCCTGAAAGTCAAATAACTACAATTGAAGCATGTCCTGAAACTTTAAACTTTACTAAAGATTTCCTAAAGGATAAAGTTTCAACTATCAATTTTATTGAATCCACTTTTAGTGATTTTTTGAATCAAATTTCAACTGAAAAATATGATTTAATCTTTGTAGATGGGCATCACGATGGAAAAGCTACAATTGATTATATGCAAAAACTAGAAAACCATTCTCACAACGATACTATTTTCATTCTCGATGACATTCGATGGAGTGATGACATGTTTGAAGCTTGGAATATTTTACGAAATTCTGAAAAATATAATGTTTCAATTGATTTATTTAGAATGGGGATTTTGATTCCTAGAAAACAACAAGTGAAAGAACACTTTATACTTCGAGGAAAATAGTCTAATAAGTCGTAAACAACAATTCTAAAATTTCTGGTTGAGCACTAACAGGTTGATAAGTATTGAACTGTTTTTCAGAATCTTTTGTGTAAAAAATCGTTGAAGCGTCCATAAGTACTTTTTCCTCTGCTATTGCTGGTGCTGAGTAAGAATCCCATAATAAATCTACTTTTCCAGTTTGCATTCTATCTTCTTCAATAGAAGCTATTTGTAATGTATTAGTCGAAGCAATCGAAATTGGTTCTTCTGATAATTTTTGTACTTCCTCCTTGATTTCAAAATTGGAGTTTGCCTCTTTTTTGACTGTTTTTTGAGTCTCAATTTTCTCTTTTTCTACTTTCTGATTTTTAGCTTGTAAGGTTGGTGTTGCTGTTTGAAAATTAGAGTTAACGAAATAACCTATTCCAAATAAGAAAAGTAAACCAAAGGCTAGCTGAAAACCTGGCTGGAAAACAAATGGACGAAAAGCTGGAAAAAAGAAATTCTTCCAATCAAATGAAGGTTTATTGCTATGAACTTGAATAAACAATTCATCTAGTTCGTTCTTGCGTGTAGATTGTTCTTTCTCACTTGCATTTTTATATGATTGAACACCAACAAACAAATGCTGTAAATCCAAAAATTCTTCTTCTGACGTAAACCAATCTTTCATTTCTTCTCGTTGCGCTTGTGTTAGCTCGTGAAAAGACGTATTGCGAATGATTTCTATTTGATATTCTTCCATTTTCTAATAATTTAAAACTGGATTATAAACTTTTAATTTTTCTGCCAAAAACTTGGTAGCATAAAACAAACGCGACTTCACAGTTCCTTCGTTGATTTCCATTACTTCTGCAATTTCTTTCATCGAAAGTCCTTCCAAATGTCGCAACGCAAAAACTTCTCTGTGTTTTTCATCCATTTTTGCTAGATTTTCTTCAAATGCTTGTTGAAACTGAATATCTTGAACTTCAGCTAACACATTTGTACTCGAAGAAATGGAGCGATAATCTTCAACTCCTGTCGAAGTATTTTTTCGCACTGCCTGTTTTTTATATTCGTTTTTACACATATTGCTAGCCACTGAAAAAAGCCATGTTCGAAAAGATCGGTTGGAATCAAAATAATCTGGATTTTTAATAATCTTCGCAAAAATATCGTGGACCATATCCTCCGCTTTTTCTCGGTCTCCCCAAAGCATATTTTTAAAATAGCCCAAAAGTTGCCCATAAAACCGTTTATATAATTCATCAAAAGCGCGTTGATCACCTTTTGATAAGGCTTTCATCAACTCTTCGTCCGTAAAGGAATTATATTTCGGTTTAAATAATTGCATTAATATTTCTTTTTCAAGCTACTTGATTTACCTGATTTATTACTCACTTTTTGGATATCCATTTCTATTTTCTCCAAATTATTCAAGTCATTCTGCTGTTTATAGTGATTTTTCAAATAAAGCAACATCGGTAAATAATTCCCAGCATAGGCATTACTTAAACTGGTTTGATAAACATTTAATACCTTTTTATTCAATTGGTTATACCATAAATCTTCCAGTCGTGTACTTCTAGTGACATTTAGGCTTTCTCTGTACTCAAAAATCAAACCGCAAGTGAATAATTTAGATTGCAAGGGTATTAAATATTCTTTTGGCAAAGTCATTGAGATTGCAATGTTTTTATCAGCATTCAACTCACAAAATGATTTTAGATAATTCACATTTACTTCTTTTTGAACAGGAACATTATATCCTTTCGTAGTTAAAACATCACGATAAGACTGACTTTGCATAAAATCGAGAGAAATAACATCAATATCTGTTTGTTGATTTTTGTTCAATTGATTTTGGTAAGCGCCATAACTGTCATGAAAGCCGTGGGTTATTAAAGCCGAGTTACCTTCTGCGGACTTGAGTACATCAGCTGTGTAATCAATAGTTTCTTGCTGAATAACGTTTTTAAATTCCAATTGATTCAAGTATTTTTTGGCATTCAATGTGTCACCTTTAACAATTGTATTTGCAGAAGTTAATTTAAGAACTTCGATATTTCCTGGTTGTTGCTTGTAAACAAAATTCAGTGATTCTTCTCTGCTAACATCATAATTTCCAGACGAATAATTAAATAAATGATATTCAAATGAATTGGGTGCGATTTCATTCAAATCTTCTACTTTTTCATCTAATGCTTGTTGCATTTGAGGGGTTGGCGTTCGCTGTGTTTTCTGAGTGCTTGATTGTGTTTTTGTCTTTGTAAACTCAGTTGAAATGAGCATTTTTTGATTTTCAACTTTTTGATCAACTGACGAAGGTTGAACTTTCCCAACGCTTGAAGTTGTTTTTACTTTTTTATCACTTGTGTATTTTTCCTTGCGTTCGAGCGATTTATCTGACTGAATAACAACAGAATCCATAATTTGTATATTTAAAGATTCAGTTGAATTTGAGTTGGTTACCGAATTAAAACTTGAACCATTATTTGTGGAGTTTAAATTTGTATTAGGAACAATCTTAGTATTCGAATTAGTTTCTGGAATCTGACTTGCACAGAACCAAGCTGAACAAAGTATCAGAATAAGTAAATTGAGTTTCATTTTTTCCTTATTTTGTATCGTTTACACCTGTGTTTGTTTTTGGTTCAAAATAAATATCTTTTTTTATTAACTTTTGAAAACCTAATTAAAACTCAGCTGAAAATAATTGGTTTTATCCTTTATTTATTTTTTTTGCCATTCTTTTACTTATTCATAAAAATTACCACGTAAACAGCATCCAAGGTAAAAATCAAACCGCCACGGCTGATGATTTTTTTTTGTTAGCAAATCTATGTCCTTTATATATTTACTTGCATGAGAGTCTTCCAATACAAAATTAATATTCAAGCTTATAAAATATCCTCTTAATACCAATCCTTTTTTTTAATAATTCGTTAAGTATTCACAAAAACGAATTATATTTGAATTAAGGCACGATTTTATGTTAAATGCGTTTCTTAGGTTTACAATTCTAAAAATTGTTTATGAAAAAATTTCTTTTTATTAGCTCTATATTACTATCAAGTTCCCTATTTGCACAATTTGACCCCAGTGAAAGAAGCACTTCTCAAAAATTTGATGAAGTAATGGATAATGTCACTCGTTTTTACGTCGATCCAGTTAAAGGAAAGGAGTTGACAGAAACTGCCATCATTGCAATGTTAGAAAAACTCGATCCCCACTCTACTTACATTCCTGCAGAAGAATTAAGTGAGGCACAAACTTCTATAAACGGAAGTTTTGTTGGTGTGGGAATTCGCTTTCAGATTATGAAAGATACTTTAAATGTCGTAGCTACAATTCCAGGAGGACCAAGTGAGAAATTGGGAATATTACCCGGAGATCAAATTGTTGGTGTGGAGGGAAAAAACATTGCTGGAATTGGATTAAAAAATAACGATGTCCGTGCCAAATTAATGGGTGAACTAGGTACTAAAGTTATTTTAGAAATTAAAAGAGCTTCGCAAAAAGAAAATTTAGTTTTCAATGTAACACGTGCTAAAATCCCTGTTTATTCCGTTGACGCACACTACATGATCGATAATGAAACCGGCTACATTCGATTGAACAGTTTTTCGCGCACAACCGTAGATGAAGTTCACACAGCGCTAGCTGCATTGAAAGCCAAAGGAATGAAAAACTTAATCTTTGATTTACAAGGAAATGGTGGTGGATTATTGGATGCAGCTCATAAATTAGCTGATGAATTTCTTTCAGGAGATAAATTAATTGTTTATTCTGAAGGTCGCGCTCAACCGAGAAGTAATTTAAAAGCTGGTAAAAAAGGATTGTTTGAAGATGGAAAACTAATCTTGTTAACGGACGAATATTCTGCAAGTGCAAGTGAAATTCTTTCAGGTGCAATCCAAGACTGGGACAGAGGTTTAGTTGTTGGTCGACGTAGTTTTGGAAAAGGTTTGGTTCAGCGTCCAATGCCTTTGAGTGATGGTTCTGAAATTCGTTTAACAATCGCAAGATATTATACGCCAGCGGGTCGATTTATACAAAAACCTTATGATGATCCTGCGATGTATAAAAAAGACTTGACTCAACGTTTTCTAAACGGCGAATTCATTCATGCAGATTCAATTAAAATGCCTGATTCATTGCTATTTAAAACCTTAAAAACGAATAGAACAGTTTATGCCGGCGGAGGTATTATGCCTGATTTCTTTGTTCCATTAGATACAACAGAAAATTCCGATTATTTAAGTGACTTATTTCAAGGAGGCTACATTAATTCTTTTCCTTTTAAATACCTATCTGATAATCGAGCTGAGTTGAAAAATAAGTATCCATCCTTTGACGATTTTAATAAAAACTTTTCGTGTGATGCTGTATTTATGAACGAATTTTTCGATTATGTTAAGAAAGAAAATCCAAAATTAGAATTCGTTGAGAAAGATTATGAAATCAGTAAAAAATTGATTCACTTAAGATTAAAAGCAAACCTTGCGCAAGATTTATGGGGAGTAAATGAATTTTTCCAAGTGTATAATGATTCAAATGAAATTTTGCAACGTGCGATAAGTGTTTTAAATTCAAAGGAATATAGTTCTATAAAATTAGATAAATGAGAAGAGTTGTAGTAACGGGAATGGGAGCTTTGACTCCAATTGGGAATAACTTAGAGGAATTTTGGAATGCTTTAAAAGAAGGCAAGGGTGGCGCTGCGCAAATTACCAAATTTGATACAGAAAAATTCAAAGCTAAATTTGCTTGTGAACTGAAAGGTTACAATGAATTAAATCATTTCGATTCAAAAGAAGTGCGCAAATACGACAAATTCTCTCAGTACGCTTTAGTTGCTGTAGAAGAAGCAGTTGCTCACGCTGGAATTGATTTTGAAACCTTGAACAAAGATCGAATTGGTGTTATTTGGGGTTCTGGTAATGGTGGAATTCAAACCTTTCAAGACCAAATGAAAGAATATTGTGAAGGGGATGGAACACCTCGTTTTACCCCTTATTTTATTCCACGTATTTTAGTTGATATTGCTTCTGGGATTATTTCCATAAAATATGGTTTAAGAGGTGTGAACTTCTGCCCCGTTTCTGCTTGTGCGACCTCTAATACAGCAATTATAGAAGCTTTTAATTACATCAAATGGGACAAAGCAGATATGATTATTACGGGTGGTTCAGAGGCTGCTATCAATGAAGCGTCAATTGGTGGTTTTTCTTCTGCTAAAGCTTTATCTACGAGAAATGACTCACCAGAAACTGCTTCACGACCTTTTGATGTTTCTAGAGATGGTTTTGTGATGGGAGAAGGTGCTGGTGCATTGATTTTGGAGGAATACGAGCACGCAATCAAACGTGGGGCAACTATTCTAGGTGAAATTGTTGGTGGCGGAATGGCAGCTGATGCTTATCATTTGACGGGAACTCATCCCGAAGGAGCTGGTGCTGTTTTAGGAATGAATGAAGCTTTACGCGAGGCTGGAATTTCCGCAGATCAAATCGATTATGTGAATATGCACGCAACCTCCACACCACAAGGCGATATTTCGGAATTGATTGCAGCAAGAACAGTTTTTGGTACAAATTCTAAAGTATCCATTTCAGCTACTAAATCAATGACTGGTCACTTGTTAGGTGCCGCTGGAGCCATTGAAGCAATTGCATGCGTGAAAGCCTTACAAACAGGATTAATTCCTCCAACGATTAATACGGAAACAATCGAACCTGAATTTGCTGATTTATTTGACTTTCCTCTCGGAAAAGCAAGCGCAAAAGAATTGAATTATGCAATGAGCAATACCTTTGGTTTCGGCGGACATATTGCTTCGGTTATTATGAAGAAGTTTTAGTCTAAAGTAATGTATTGAACTTATTTCACTTCCAAAGTACTTGACTTTAGTATTCCAGCGTCAACATCAATATCGATACGACCTAAATTAACCCCTGCCCAACCAACTTGGTTAATTACCACTTGTTGTTTATCTTTATTTAAAAGCACAGTGGGTTTCTCCAAAAACGTGTGTGTATGTCCACCAAGAATCAAATGAATATGTGCTGTTTTTTGTGCTAAAATCAAATCTGAAACACGCGTTTTGTCTTCGTAATCGTATCCTAAGTGCGACAAGCAAATAATCAATTTACAACCTAAATCGGTTAGTAATTGTGCCATAGAATTAGCGGTTTCAATTGGGTCGTTGTAAACCGTTCCACCAAATTTATCTTTTGGAACCAAGCCATTCAACTCCACTCCTATTCCAAAAACACCAATTTTTATTCCTCCTTTTTTGAAAATATGATACAACTCTGTTTCATTCACTAAAATTGTTTTCGAGAAATTATAATTTGAGCAAACAAAAGGAAAATTAGCATGCTTTTTGGCATTCAGAAAACCATCTAATCCGATATCAAAATCGTGATTTCCCATCGTTGCTGCGTCGTATCCCATTTTCGACATCAGTTTCATTTCTAACTCCCCATTAAACGTATTGAAATAAGGAGTTCCTTGAAAAATATCACCTGAATCGAGCAACAAAACGTGTTGATTTTCACTTCTGATTTTCTGAATCAAAGAATAGCGTTTTGCAACACCTCCCATTCCTGGGAATTTCGGATGATTAGCTGGAAAAGGCTCGATGTTAGAATGTGTATCGTTGGTGTGAAGAATAACTATCTTTTTACTTTTCGCTCCTGATAAAGTCGAAGCTAACAGGGAATTGGAAACAATAATTCCACCAGTTCCAAGCGCTAAGTTTTTTAAGAATTTTCTGCGTTTCATTTTTTTGGGACGTTAGGATATTAAGACATGAAGACTTTGATATATGTAGACTTTAGGCCTAATCGCAAAACTGTTTTTTACTTCCCAAAGATATTGACTTAATTATAATTAGTGGTATGTGAAACATTAATTATTAAGACTGATTTTGATTTAAAATTTAAATGGTAGTTCTCATAAACTAAAAATTCAAGCTCATTTTTCGAATATAATTAACTAAATTTGAGATGAACGAAAACCCAAAATGGGTTTAAACGAGGTGATTTCAATCAAACTTATTATGTATAG
>JBILOX010000022.1:0-50690 GCA_044374225.1 Crocinitomicaceae bacterium
AATCTACTATTTAAAAAAGGTAATCTTAAAAAGAATAAATTAGAAGTGATAAGAATTTTAAATGAAGTGATGGATAATGAAAGTCATTTATAAGTAAAGTAATCTTTAGAGTAAAAAATTTCTTAATTTAAAGAATGGATAGAAGCAAATTTCTAAAACTAAGTTCACTAGCAGCAATGGGTTGGATCATCGGTCCAAGTTTGGTGGCGTGTTCCAAAAATACCTTGTTTGAAAACCCCAATTACAAAGGAAAAGTACTCATTATTGGTGCCGGTGCTGCCGGATTGTATGCTGGCTATTTGTTGCAATCGCTGGGAATTGATTTCCAGATTTTGGAAGCCCGAAATATATACGGTGGACGAATGGGTAAATTTGAAGGATTATCAGATTACACGGTTGACACGGGCGCACAATGGTTGCATGGAAACAACAGTATTCTCGCGGATTTGGTCAAAAAAAGCAAAACTAAAATCACGAACGATACTTCCGAAAATACGTATTGGTTTCAAAATCAATTGGTGAAAACACTTCCGAAAGACATCGAAATTTTCGACAAAGAAGGTCTTCCCGATATTTCGATCGAAGATTATGCCCTTCAACAAGGATTCGGTTCAGAATATAAATTTATCGTTGAATCGTTAGCGGGCGACCAAGGTGCGGATGCTTCACAACTTTCAGCTTATTGGAATCACAAAGATGAAGAAAATTGGGTAGCTGGCGACGACGATTTCAAATTTAAAGATACCTATTTTCATTTTATCGACCAAAACATTGCTCAACCCATTCTGCCGAAAATTCAGTTGAATGCTCCGATAGATGGAATTGATTACACTGTCGATAAATTGCAAGTGAAATTAAAATCAGGCACCATTTTAGAAGCTGATAAAGTCATCGTGACGATTCCCATTAGTATTTTAAAACTAAATGAAATTTCCTTTTCTCCCGCACTTCCAACAGCTAAAACGGAAGCTTTTCAGAAAATCGGAATGGGCCCTGGAATGAAAGTGTTCTTGAGATTCTCCACTAAATTCTATGAAGATTTTGTTTTGGGAGGAAGCATTTGTGCAGCTTATGCAGATGATACCGTTGGAAAAACAACCAACGATAATGTGTTGTTGGCATTTATTATGGGCGAACAAGCAGCATATCTTTCTGGTTTAGGAAGCGATGCAGCCATTATTCAAGCTTTACTTGCTGAATTGGACCTAATGTACAACAATCAAGCGAGTTTAAATTTCTTGAATGGTGTCGTTTTCGATTGGACGAAAGAACCGTATATCAAAGGCGCTTATGGTTTCAGTACAGTCAACATGGGTGATGCTCGAAAAATCGCAACGCAACCCATCGACAATAAACTCTTTTTTGCTGGTGAAGCGATGAACATCAACGGACATCATCAAACGGTGCATGGTGCTGTGGAATCGGCATACAAAGCAGTGAACGATTTAATTCTCAACTTGAAATGAAAAAGTTTCTCGTTTTACTGGTACTCATTTTACATTTCCAAGTGGAATCACAAGCACTTTCCGTTGAATTGAATTATAGTTTTTGTGTCAACTCGCAATTTGACAAAGCAGTTCGTGTGTACAATTCAGCGCGACCATTTTTAACGTCAAAACAACCACTTTTCAGAAATGGAATAGGTGCTAAAATTGGCTACTCTTTTCCGACCAAAAAGCATACTAAAGTACAGTACGGTTTTGAATTGGGTTATTCCTATTTTGACAGTTACGCAGAAAATGATGGGTTTATAAACGATATGCAATTGCATACTTTGACGCCTCGTTTTTTCACAAGTACCAAAATCACCAATCGTTTTTTAGGTCAACTAATATTGGGCTTACCAAATTATGGCATGTTTCGTCAAATCAATTCAGAAGCTGTCACCAACGATGAAACTCCCATTCACGCTTTTGGAATTGGCTTATCCATTCGTCCGCAACTTTCCTATCAATTCATATTAAACGAACACATTTCCCTAAGTCCTACTTTTGGTTTGGAGTATTGCCCTTTTCAATATTCTCCACAAGGCGAAGCGCTTATCAACCAAACAAAAGGTTTGTACACCAATAATTTCAATTCATTTTTTGGCTTTGATTTTGGGGTGAAAGTGAGTTTTTTAAAGGCAAGAAAATAAATTTTACTTTTTGTCCAAAGCAGCGGTTCAGTTCTCAGTTCTCAATGTTCCTTGATTTCTTGCTTCTTCAATTAGTACATCTCTTAGCAATTTTCCAGTTTCATTTATATTCGTACGTTTTGAAAAGAAGTTCATTTTATCACCACCGTTCAATAGGTAATCGGAAGTTATGACCCAAAAATGAGTTGGATTTTCAGGACTGCTTGTTATTGATAACTTTCCTTCAATTAAAGTTAAATTAGCCATTGGTTCACCACCTGATTTATTCAAATAAGCTTCAATCTCTGGTAAAACTTCGATTGGTAATTCTACCCAAACAACCGTATTATCAAAAGGCATCACTTTATACATATCACCTAAAGTCACATTTCCTTTACCGATGCTGGAGCGAATTCCACCTGTGTTAAGCAAACAAACCACTGGCTGTGACAATCGTACTGCTCTAGTTTGATTTACAAATAATGCATTTGCCACCCAGTTCATTAAATTGGATACAGGTCGGTGAACAATGAAGTCCACTTCTGCTATCGCAAGTACTTCATTCATTCGTTTATCCAACGAATCTTTGTAAGGTGAAATAAACGCAATTAACGAACTATCAGCAGTGATGGTTTTACTAACAGGTTCTTTTGATACATTCGTATTTACCACCAAATGCGAAGAGCAAGCCCAAAGGCCTGCTCCCGCAAAAAGTAATATGAGCTTTCTTAAAATCACTCAATAATAAATTGTTGTTGAACTTCACCATAAGTTGTCTCAACGTTGAGAATATAAACTCCTGATTTGAAATCAGATGCGTTTAACTCTAAAACTGGCAATTCAACTTTAGATTTCTTAACAACTACACGTCCTGTCATGTCAGTAACACTATAAGCTGTAATGTTTAAGCCATTTACTTGTGCATATACTTTATTGTTTGAAGGAACTGGGAAAACAGAGAAATTACTTTTTAATAACTCAGGTAAACCAACTGAACAAGCATTGTAAGTCATGTTTGAGAAATTCACGTGACAAGCAAAATCAGCTGAATCGATGTAAGGATTTCTGTTTGCTTGCGTTGAGAAAACAAACTCCTGACGTGCAATTTCATAATTATCCACAGGATCAGCTTCATGCCATTGTTTTAAAATATCTTGCGATTGATTTGTTGGTATTTGCCAGTTATTTCCTGAAATTCCGTTATAACAAGTTGCCATATACATAATTGCTCTTGCTGCATTTCCTTTTTGAATTGAACGTGGTTCAAACACCAATTGGTTTGAGCTGTTGTAACCAACTTTACAATCTAAATAAGAGAATACTACATTTCCTGTAATTACATCTAAAGGTAAATTACTTCTTGGGGTATTTGCTTGTTGCAAATTCGTTGGATATAGGTTATGTTGATCTGAATATTCTGGTTTTTCAGATGGTTCATCAGCTGGGAAAGTTGGCATCCAAGAATGCGAGTAAGTATGCTCTCTAGAATAACCTACAGCTGTCCAATCGAAAGGATCGTTAAATACTTTACGCTCACCAGAATAAGAACAAGTAACATAAGATTGTCCGTTTGTAGTATCCCTTACTTCAAATTGATTCATAACAGTTGTTTTGTAATTGAAGTAAGAAACAAATGTATGAGGATTAATTTTGGCAGACAATGCAGTAACAAAGTTCGGACTTGTTGAATTGATTCCGTTATAGTAGTTCCCAATATTCAAACCTGAACTTGTTACATTTCCTGTTGCTGGAGCTGTTGTAAGGTAATTTTCAAAACCTTCTGTTCCGTTAAATGCATAAACTGCAAAGTGATAATTTTGATTAGCAATCACTCCTCTTGGTGTAAATCCAGTTCCGTTTCCGATATAAGCTACTCTTGCGTCTCCTACAACATCACCTCTTTTGTATGAAGTTCCGTCTGTTGGAACACCTGTAATTGCTGAACCATTTTTCCAAAGAACGATGTATTTTTCAGCACCTGTTCCAGCTGTGTATTGACCACCAACAGTATAAGCTTTCACTAAAGGAAAAGTTAAATTTGATGGGTTTGATGTTGGTTGTGTTGCTAAATTGTCAGTACCAACAGCTGAAAGGGTAATTATGTATGGATTTTCGTCAGAATCATCATTTGCAATTGTAATAATCGCTGTTCTTGAACCTGTTCCTTGCGGTGCAAAAGAAAGTGTGAATGTTTGATTTCCTGTTGCAGGAATAGTTGATGTTGACAAGGTCGTTGAGAAGTCAGCAGCATTTGTTCCAGTTAATGTAGTTCCCGAAACTGTCAATACTTGAATACCTGAATTTTCAATCGTAATCGTAGTTGAAGGGGTATTACCAATAACATAAGTTCCGTTATTGAAAACTGTTGTTCCATTCATTTTAACATTGATTTCTTTCGCAGGAGCAACATAAGCGAAAATGTCATTCAAGTTTCTAGGAACCAATTGATAGTTTGTGTTGAATTGACCAACTAAAGCTATGATTGTTTGAGGACCTGTTGGAACTGCAGTGCCATCAATATTTGTTGAACCATTGATACGAACGTCCATTGTTGTAACACCATCTGTAATTTGAACGGTTGAGTTACCAGTTGCGAAATTTCCAAAAGCAGAAAATGTGACGTTATCAACCCGAACTAATTGAGCTTCCAATGATTCATTTATTGCAGAAAGTGGAACGATTAAAGGTGTTGGTAATGTTGCTGGACCGTGATTAACAAAACTTGACGTTGGAGAAATCTCCAATAACCCACTGAAATCAAACAAAACACCAGTAGCAGTAATAGAATCTCCGCGTTGAATTGAACTTAAGTTATTTCCAAAAGCTGGGATAGCCGCCGTTCCATCTTGTATATAACGAATATTACCTAATTCAGAGCCGTTTGTTACGACACCTGAAACGGTAACAGTTTGACCGATACCCAAATTTCGGACATCAGCGATGGATTGAGCAGATGCAAATAAACTTGCAAAAGCAACGAAACCAGTTAAAATTGATTTTCTCATAGTTAAAATTTAAAATTGTATTCCAAGTGAAACATTAAATCTGAAGCCACCACCAAACATTACGTTGGCAGACTGAGCATCAAAGTTATCAAAAGATCCGTTTTGATTGTTAGTCGCATCGGAAATATAAGTGGCATTCAATAAATTAGTGATAGAACCACTCGCAATAAATGCAACTGACTTAAGTGGGTATCTATAACCTGCAAATAAATTCACTAAACCGTACGATGGCATCATCCAAGATTCTCTTCCACCGTTTGCACCACTAAGTGAGAATGGGTCAAAATTCGCATAATAACGATCAAAATATTGTGCTTGAATCTTGAAATACAAATTTTTGATTGGCTCATATCTTAATGAAGCAGCCAATGCTGTTTGTGCAGCATCACCAACGTGCACCCCTTTTGCATCAAAAGTAAATGAAGTGTCATATTGAGGAACATTTACTGTTTTTGATGAATTCCAGAACCAATCTCCGTAAGAGAACATCAATTCAAGAGATAACTTATCGTTTATTTTATAAGCAATGTCAATTTCTCCGCCTAAGTGAACCGCATCCATACCGTTGATATTTATTCTAATAAACTCGTCTGGATCTTGTGGATCTGGAACAGGAACTCCATAAGGAAAAGGTTTATTTTTCCAATTGGTTGCGTAAGCATTCACATTCACACCGAACTTTTTACCTGCGTAGTTATAACCTCCCTCAAGGGCTAAAATTTGTTCATTATTGATTATTTCAAAAAATTCGTTGGAATTATTATCAATTACATTAGAAAATTGTGGCGTTCTATTCAAAAAACCTAAATTAATATAGGCAGTTGCGTCTTTGTGTACATTGTAGCTAAATCCGGATTTAAAAGTAAATCCAGGAATAAATTTCCAATCAGTTGCATAATCTTCTAAACCATCAGAAGATGCGTTGTAGGTTTCTCCATTGTAAGTAATTGTGTCTTTTGCACCAATTCTTAAAACAGTATCACCCAAATCCAAAACTTTTTTCTGGAAATAATCAACACCTTTGTAACCATTTACAATTCCAGATAAGTTAATGAAATAAGCAAATTTATCCGATGTATATTCCATTTGCCCAAAAGCACCTGTCCATTGAACAATTCCTTTTCTATCGGCATTAAATGGGTATTTCGCAATCCGATCGCCAACGCGCATCATTGCAGTTGCAGAATTATTATTTGCAGTGCTCACAAAATAATCACCTCCTAATAAATCTTGTACTTGCTGATAATGTCTTCCTTCATAATAACGGACGTCTAAACCACCAGAAATCTCCATTTTCTTAGATACTGTGTAATTAAATTGTCCTAAATAACCTGACCAGAAGTGATTATTGATACTTGCCAACAAAATTTGACTTGATTGAATTTCAGTTGCGCTGTAAAGGGAATTTATGTTTGGCGTTCCGAACACAGAACTTACTTTATTTTCTTGTTCTATTAAATCCCAATTAATTAAACCTGTTGAATCTCTTAAAATTCCAGAATTCAACATTGCTGTTCCACCACCGCGACCGATTGACATATACATTAGGTTTGAAATAGCTAACTTATCACTTACTTTCCAGAAATCTTTTAAAGTAATTTGAGGTTTAGAATAGAAATTTAAGCGTTCATTTACTATTTCTTTTTCACCATTTTCATTCGTTCTATATCCCCAATGTTGATTGAAGCGAATACCCTCATTGAAGAAAACTTGAGATGAATCAACTTGCGCTCCCAATTCTCTCGCTTTGTCAGCATCAAAATATTGAATCGCTTGATTAAATGAACGTTGACCATGCTTTTGAGGTGCAGCAAAGGCAGAAAGTGTTACTAAATGGTTCTTGATTTTTTTAGAAACTTTTCCATATCCAAAGAAACCTTGACTTGGTGTTCCATAAACCCAACCATCTGCTTGTTTGTAAGATCCCGAAACGGTGAATCCCCAGCCTTTTTTAGACATTCCTGAGTTGTATGCAAAAGTTGTACGAAGCATATTTCCAGTTCCATATTCTTGCTTTAAAGAACCACCTTTTTTACTTCCAATTCCAGATGTTAAAATATTGATTGTCCCACCGATTGAAGGCATTGCGATTTTGGTTGCGCCTAATCCGCGTTGAACTTGCATTTGAGAGGTAATTGCATCTAAACCAAACCAATTTGACCAATAAACAGCACCATTTTCCATGTCATTTACTGGAACACCATCAATCATCACCCCCACATTTCGTTGATCGAAACCACGAACACTAATTCTAGCATCTCCATCACCACCACCTGTTTGTGTCGCATAAACTCCTGCAGTACCATTCAAAAGCATGGGTAAATCTCTTGACGCAAGTTCTTCAGTGATCTTTTGGAGTGAAATTTTAGTAACTGCAACCGGTACATTTCCTTCTTTAACCAAGTTTCCAATTACTTTTACTTCATCTAATTCTTGACTCCCACCCAATATAATGTCTTCGCGAACTTGGGCTTTGTCAATTTTAACTGTTGTTCGGATCGTGTCAAAAGATAAAATTGTAACCATCAAATTGTATGAGCCATATTGGAGGCTTGTCAGTACATATTTACCGTCGTAATCGGTAACTCCCCTTTTCAGAATTGTATTTGCCTTGTCGGTCAATGTGATTTTAGCACCTACAACAGGCTGTTTTGTAACATTGTCTTTAATTGTACCCGACAAAGTCCCTGCAGATTGAGCAGTTAATTGTAAAGAGAAAAATACAATAAATATAGATAGGATTAACTTCATAACTAAAGTTTGTAAATTAAAAAAGGTCGATTACTCGACCTTCCCTTTATTAATTAATAGATTATCTTAAAATAACTTTTCTTAATTGTTGTTCACCATTCAGACTGGTAATTTTCAAGAAGTAAACTCCTCTTAAATCATTTAAGTCCAAAGTAATCAATTGTTTGTTTGTAATATTTGAAACCGTATTAACCGTTTGACCTAAAGAATTCACTAATTGAATTGATTTTAAACTTCCGTTGTTACGAATGTTTACAATTCCGTTGCTTGGATTTGGATAAACCATTAATGAATTTGTATTAAGTTCATCAACTGAAGCAGGATTACAAGCACAATCGTGAGTTCCTAAAGAAAACCAGTTACCATCTAAAATTGGATTTCCACTTGTTCCAAAAAGTGTATCGCCATTAGCATCTAATCGAACAATTACAGCTGGAATCGTATCGTATTCGGATAATGGGTCAAAGAAAGACGGATTTGCTACAACTCCTTTTTTAACGGAAGCTTTACGAATCATAGAATAATCTTTAGTAACTAAAACACCCAATCCCGTGCTGTAAGGAAATTGAGTTGACCAAGCACCATCATTTCCTGAAGAGGCACCTGTTTCGTTTGCTGGATTCTCACCAATTTTACCGAATACATCAACAATTTGAAAACCAGTAACGTTATTTGGATTAATTAATGTTGTTGCTTGTGCTGGTAAAGTTCCTTTTGCTAACATTACTGCATCATTTCCATTCCAATAAAAAGCATTTGAAGTATTGTAAACTGGGGAAAAGAATCCATCACCTCTAACTTTTAACGAATCCCAAATTGGCGCTTCTTGACCTTCTCCATTTTCATCTCTTTTATCTAAAACTGCAACAAAAACGCCATAAGCAGGAACTGTTCCTGATAGCTGTACAGAATTTGAAACTGTTGCAGTTGTTGAACCATTAGAATAACGAGAGACAAAATAACCTGATAAATTGATAGGAGTCGCAGTTGGATTATAAAGCTCCAGTGCCTTATTGTTTCCCCATCCTTCAACGTACTCAGAAATGAATAATTGTGAACAATCAGTAACTTGGGAAAATCCAAGCGTACTTGTTAAGAGACCAATACTAAGTAATAGTTTTTTCATTTTATGATTTTTAGATTAAAATACAAGATAATTGTAACAGAATATGCAGAAATAAATTTCAATTAAATGCTAATTCGTTTTTAAAGTTACTGTTTGAACGTGGTTTCAGCGAAATTGCTTCAAGGTGGACACGTTAAACTTGGACAAAAATAAAGTTTTTTTCAATGCTTAACATTATGAATTTGTTAACATCGTATTTTATTTTTTTTAGCTAATTGTTGAAAATAATTTATGCTTTCAAACTTATCCTTATCTTCGATTTTAAAATTTAACTAATATGAACAAGCAAATCGTTTTTATTGCCTTTTTATTTATTTCATTTCTAGCTTTTAATCAAGAACTTACAATTGAACAGATCTGGAAAAAGTACGAATTCTATGCAAAAAGCGTCGAAGGTTTTAAATCGATGAACGATGGAGAAACTTACTCACGACCTATTAAAGATGCATCCATTAAAAAGTATAGCATCGTAAATCAAAATTATGAAGGCACCACTTTAGTTGACGGAAAAGATTTATTGTACCAAGGAAAAGAAGTAGTTTACGATGATTATGAATTTAATGCAGACGAGTCGAAAATTCTTTTTTTAACTGAAACGACACCTGTTTATCGAAGAAGTTTTAAAGCTGTTTATTTTCTTTATGATATTGCGACAAAGAAATTACAACCTTTAGATACAGAGCATCAACCTCAAACTTTAGCCGAATATTCTCCAGACGGAACAATGGTTTCCTACATTCATGGAAATGATTTATTTGTTAAAAATATCAAATCGGGTGTGGTAACAAAATTGACAAAGGACGGAAAAAAGAATAAAATAATTAATGGTACAACTGATTGGGTTTATGAGGAAGAATTTTCTATTACTAAAGCTTATTCATGGTCACCTGATAGTAAATTGATTGCATTTCTAAAATTTGATGAACGCGAAGTTCCTGAATTTACAATGGCAATGTACGGTGAATTATATCCAGATCAATATAAATTCAAATATCCAAAAGCGGGTGAAGTAAATAGTAAAGTTACAGCCCACACAATTAATCTAAAGGACGGAGCTATTAAAAACATAAACTTAGGTGATTATGAATATATCCCACGATTAAATTGGTCTGAAACTGCGAATCAGCTAATCATTCAAACATTAAACCGTCATCAAAGTCATTTGAAATATCACTTAGTTGATTTCACCGCTAAAAAACCAGCTCAACGTATCATATTTGAAGAAAAATCAGATACTTATGTAGAAGTTGATAACAATCTTTTGATTTTAAAAGATGGAAAATCAATACTTAGAACTTCAGAAATTGATGGTTACAATCACATTTATTTGTTAGGATTTGATGGAAAAACAACGCAAATCACCAAGGGAAATTGGGATGTCATTGAATTTTTAGGAATTGATGCTGCCAACAAAACAATTTACTATAGTTCGGCAGAGCCTTCATCTATCAACAAAGCGATTTATTCCATTCAAATTGATGGTTCAAACAAAAAATTGATAAGTTCAGCGAAAGGTTACAACGAAGCTGAATTCACTGAAGGAATGAAGTATTGTGTTTTATCTTATTCTGATGGCAACACCCCTCCTACTCATGCACTTTACAAAAATGATGGAACAAAACTGAGAGATTTGGAAACGAATGAAGAACTTAAAAACAAAGTAAAAAGCTACAATTTCCCACAAAAAGAGTTTTTAACTTTCAACGCAAATGGAGTTAAGTTAAATGGTTGGATGCTAAAACCTGCGAATTTTGATGCGACAAAAAAATATCCTGTTTATTTCAATGTTTATGGCGGTCCAGGACACAATGAAGTTTTGGATGCTTGGGATGGAAACGATTTTATCTATCATCAATTGTTGGCGCAAAAAGGTTACATCGTTGTAACAGTTGACCCAAGAGGAACAATGTATCAAGGAGCGAAATTCAAAAAATCAACATATTTACAACTTGGAAAATTGGAGATTGAGGACATCATCAATACAGCAAAAGAAATTCAAAAATTGGAATACGTTGACCCAACTAGAATTGGAATTATGGGTTGGAGTTACGGTGGATTTATGGCTTCATTGGCAATCACAAAAGGTGCTAATGTTTTCAAAATGGCAATTGCTGTTGCTCCGGTTACAAATTGGAGATATTACGACAACATTTACACGGAGCGTTTTATGCGCACACCAAAGGAAAATGAAGATGGTTACGATCGCAATTCACCAATCAATTTTGTAGACCAATTGAAAGGAAAGTACTTTTTGATTCATGGTTCAGCAGATGATAATGTACATTACCAAAACTCTATGGAGATGATTTCCGCCTTGGTGAAAGCAAACAAACAGTTTGATTTATTCATTTATCCGGACAAAAATCACGGAATTTATGGTGGCAACACACGTAACCACTTGTTTCAAATGATGTTGGATTATGTTTTGGAGAATCTTTAGTGGGACTATTTTTTTATCGATTTCTTAAAACTTACTGAAGTCAATTAAAATAGAAGGAATACTTAACAGATTAATTTTGAATGACCGTTTGAAGTAAAAAATATCAAAATGCAAAGTGTTTTCGTGTTTTTACTCACCCAAATGGCTTTCTTTTTAAACGTGGAATGTTTTCAGTTGTCAATTCAATTTACAAAACTGTTGTGAAACCACCTTCTAATAAGTTACTCGAAGAAAATTTCAATTCTACATTTTACGTCCTAACTTCTACATTTATTCTCAATAGCATCCACGCATTTCATCCCATCAATCGCGGCAGAAACAATTCCTCCTGCATAACCTGCTCCTTCAGCTGATGGATAAAGATTTGAGATTTCTTCATGTTGTAACGTTTCATTGTTTCTAGGAATCAAAATCGGTGAGGAAGTGCGAGATTCTGGTGCGTGAATTACTGCATCATTTGTTACAAAACCGTGCATTTTTCGACCAAAATCAACAAACGCTTGACGTAAACGCTCCGTAATGAATTCTGGAAAAATCTTATCCATTTCAATACTCACAATTCCAGGCTGATAGCTCGAACGGGGGAAACCTTGTGATTTTTTCTTCTGCACAAAATCCAATAAACATTGTGCTGGTACTTGCTGATTTTTCCCTGCTAATTCCCAACATTTGCGCTCAATTTCTTTTTGAAAATTCAAACATACAAATGGATCGTTTTCGTTGCCTTTTAAATCACTAGGGTCGATACTCACCACAATTCCTGCGTTTGAATAAGGATTATTGCGTTTCGATGGCGACCAACCGTTTGTCACAACTTCTTCTGCATCAGTAGCACAAGGAGCAATGATTCCTCCTGGACACATACAAAATGAATAAACTCCTTTCTCCTCTACTTGTGTCACCAAACTATAAGAAGCTGGTGGCAAATAATCATCGTTTAACCTTCCGTGATATTGAATTTTATCGATAAATGCTTGCGAATGTTCCACTCGAACTCCGAGCGCAAAAGGTTTAGCTTTGATTTTAATTGCTCGATTATGTAACAACTCAAAAATATCTCTTGCTGAATGACCTGTTGCCAATACCATATTTTCAACTTCGATAAAATCTCCATTATTTATTTGAATAGCTTTGATTTTTTGACCTTCCACTTTCAAATCTGTTAGCTTATGTTCAAAGTGAAATTCGCCACCTTTCTCAAGAATTTTCTCTCTAATTGCAGTTATAATTTGTGGTAGTTTATTCGTTCCAACGTGCGGATGTGCTTCAACTAAAATCTCTTCACTTGCACCAAAATGCACTAACAATTGCAAGATTTTGTCGACGTCACCTCGCTTTTTAGACCGCGTGTACAATTTTCCATCAGAATAAGTTCCTGCGCCACCTTCACCAAAGCAATAATTTGATTCAGAATTGATAATTCCTTCTTTGTTTAAAATGGCTAAGTCGCGACGTCTGTTACGCACATCTTTGCCTCGTTCAAAAATCACAGGTTTTAATCCTAACTCCAAAGCACGTAAGGCGGCAAACATTCCAGCTGGACCTCCACCGATGATGTGAACGACTTTTGATAATTTTATAACTTTTTTAAAATCAAAATCTTGTAGTCTATTATCTAAAGCTTTATTTTCAGAAAAAGTAAGTGTACAATTGATTTTTATTTGAACTTTTCGAGCGTCGATACTTCGTTTTTTCCAACGAAATTCAATTTTGCTAGTTGATGAAACGTTTCCTAATACTTTGATTTTAGAAAGTAAAAATGCTTCGTCCTTTGCTTCCTCGGGAGAACATTGAAATTGAATATCTTGCATTAGCCTTCAAAAATTATGGAAAACCACCAAACTTTGTTATAAAGTTGATTGATTGGATTGGACACAGGCGTATTGTCTTGAACAAAAGTACTTTTAAATCCATGTGAATATTTGAGCTCAAAACCTACTTTAAAAAACGGCGCGAAAATTTCCACTCCACCACCAATTTGCCCTTGAAAATCTTTACGTTTAATTTTCACAAATGGATCGATGTAATTTTGTGAAGCCTTTTCTTGCGACTGTAAATCAATGGAATATTGTGCTCCAAGTAAAGTATAAGCTGTGAAATTATTGAAGCGTTTTGTTCGAAATTGCAACATCAATGGGAAATCTAAATTAGTTGAATTTACACGCTCCTCTCCTACTCCTTTTTTGAAATTAAAGCTGTCTAAACTCTGGTAACTCAAAACACGTTCCTGAAACGATAAAGTAGGAATAAAACGCAAGCGTAAAACGGGTGTGCCTAATTTCATAGTTGCCAACATTCCAATTTGTCCACCCGGAGTAGATTTACTGGTTAGACTAACTAATCCATATTGATTATAGGCATTAACCTCTTGATAAACAGTGAAATCAGCAGAATTAAAACCTAACATAAATCCAAAGTGAAACAATCGCTTATCAAAATTTTTATAACGTTCTTGCTTCAATCGCTGTCCAAATGAAACGAAGGAAATTAAGAAAATCAGAAGAAAAAAACGTTTATTCATTGAGCTAAGAACGCAATAGATACAAGTTTGTTGCAAGATTATTTTGTCCCAACGTAAATTGTGGCAATTCCACCGGAAACAGGAATCAATTTGATATTTTTGTAATTCAATCTCTCTAACACATTTTCAAAGGCTTTACCCTCGGGAAAAGCAGCAACTGATTCAGGTAGATAAGCATAGGCTTTTTCGTCTTTTGAGATGCGTTTTCCAAAAAATGGTATGAAATATTTGGAGTAGAAACCAAAAGCTTGTTTGATTGGGAACATTTTAGGTTTCGAAAACTCCAGAATAATTGCTTTTCCCCCAGGACGTATGACGCGAAGCATTTCAGCTAAACCTTTCTCAAGATTTTCGAAGTTACGGACTCCAAAACCAACTGTTAAACCATCAAAATAATTGTCATCAAAAGGTAAATCTTCAGAGTCGCCCAATTGCATAGAAACGATATGATCTACTTTTTTCTTTTTCATTTTTTCTTTTCCAACCTCTAACATTCCCGATGAAATATCGATTCCAACCACTTCTTCTGGTTTCAATTTAAGGTTAGCAATTGCAAAATCCCCCGTTCCAGTTGCGATATCAAGAATTCTTTTCGGATTGATTTCTCTCAATTCTTTAACTGCACGTGCACGCCATAAATGGTCGATTCCAAGCGATAAAAAATGATTTAAAAAATCGTATCTTCCTGAAATATTATTGAACATTTCAGCAACTTCTTCTTTTTTAGAACGATCTGAATTATAGGGCTTTACTACTTTTTTTGACATTTATGATTTAGTTAGAAGTTATACTTCTCCATTCTTTTATTAATTCTTCTTTTGAAATACTTACTACACCTGATTGCTCACAAACCAAACCTCCAGCTACGTTTGAAATCCCAGCGATGTCAGCAATTGATCCACCTGCTATTAAACAAAGTGTCGCAACTGCAATCACTGTGTCACCAGCACCAGAAACGTCGGCAATATTACGCAAATGAGCAGCAATGTAGTGTTTTTGATTTCCTTCTTTGATAAACACACCAAACTCTGATAATGTTATGAAAGAGACCGTATTTTTTAACTTTTCTTCTAAAACTGCAACTGCTTTCTCAAATAAATGTTGCTCATTTTTAAAATCAAAAGTAAGATTTAACCCTTCTTTTAATTCTTTCAAATTCGGTTTAAATAGTGTAACTCCTTTATAAGCAAGAAAATTATCTCTTTTTGGATCAACGGTTGTTGGAATATTTGCTGCTTTTGCAAACACAATCACTTGTTGAATCAAGTTTTGGGTTAGAACGCCTTTGTTATAATCTTCAAAGATAATTCCGTCAATTCCTTCATTTATTAATGCCTGAATTTGAAGTAACAAGGCATTTTCTTCCGATTCATTTATTGGACTCGTTGTTTCAGAATCTATGCGCAACAATTGTTGTTTGTTAGCTATTACCCGCGTTTTAACTGTTGTTTTTCTATCTTTTGAAATAATAATTCCTTGTGAAGAAATTCCTTTTTCAGCAAACAAATTGGAAAGTGCTTGACCTTGCTCATCGTCACCAATAACTGAACAAACTATTGGTTGAGCACCCAAAGCCACTAAATTCAAGGCTACATTTCCAGCACCGCCAATTCGTTTTTCCTCTTGTTCAAAAGAAACCACTGGTACGGGCGCCTCGGGACTAATGCGATTTACTTTACCGAGAATGTAAGCATCCACCATCACATCACCGATAACGAGAACACGTACATTATTGAATTTAGAAAATAATTGATCGTAATTCACTAGCTCAATTTTGCAAGTCCTTCAGCGATTCTTTTCATTGCTTCTGTTAATGTTTCTTCTGAAGCAGCATACGAAATTCGGAAACAATTTGCATCACCAAAAGCCTCACCACTAACTAACGCAACCAATGATTCATCTAATAAATACATACATAAATCTTCCGCTGTGTTAATCGTGTAGTTGCCATACTTTTTACCGAAAAACGAGGAAATATCAGGGAAAACGTAAAACGCTCCTTCTGGATTATTTGTGATAACTCCTGGCATTTGGTTCAAAGCATTCAACACTAATTCTCTTCTACTTTTGAATGCTGCAATCATATCAGATAAAACTGCTGGATCTGCCTTCATCGCTGCAATTGCTGCTTTTTGAGTTATTGAACACGTTGCCGAAGTGAATTGACCTTGCACTTTATCACAAGCGTCTGCGATTTCCTTTGGAGCACCGATGTAACCAAGTCTCCAACCTGTCATAGCCCAAGCCTTTGAAACACCATTTACGGTTACAACTTGATTATAAATTTCAGGAAACTGCGCCAAACTCTCGTGTTTTCCAACGAAATTAATGTGCTCATAGATTTCGTCACTTAATGCAATTATATTTGGATGTTTTTTAAGCACGTTTGCTAAGTCTTGTAATTCTTCTTTACTGTAAACAGAACCTGTTGGATTACAAGGAGTTGAAAACATAAGCAACTTCGTTTTTGGCGTAATTGCTGCTTCTAACTGTGCTCCTGTGATTTTAAATTCATTTTCGATTCCAGCGTTAATTACAACAGGCACACCTTCAGCCACTTTAACGATTTCTAAGTAAGAAACCCAATATGGAGCAGGAATAATAACCTCATCTCCTTCATTAATCAAGCTTAAAACGACGTTTGCAATCGATTGTTTAGCACCTGTTGAGACAACGATTTGATTTTTCGCATAATCCAAGTTGTTATCTCTTTTAAACTTCAAAGAAATACTTTCGCGCAAATCATCATATCCTGGAACGGGCGTGTACATTGTGAAGTTTTTATTCATAGCTTCCAATGCTGCATCTTTAATAAATTGAGGAGTGAAGAAATCGGGTTCACCCAAGGACAACGAAATTACATCCTTTCCTTGTGCTTTCAACTCACGACTTTTTCTCGACATTGCAATTGTTGCCGACTCTTCCATTGCCATTAGGCGATCTGATAATTGTATCATTTTGTGCGCTTATTTTTTTGCATGCAAAGTTACCAAATTTATAACAAAAGTTGATTGAAAATTTTCATTTAGCAATTAAACAACTGGTGGAAATAAGAAATGCCTAATACATTGATAGTTTCAATTGTTGATTTAACTTTTTTATTTTAGATGGTTTTGTTTTGATGTTTCAAACATATCACCATCAAATTTCATAAAAAGTATTTTCAAAATAAATCTTTTTTGAATGCGATTTAAGATGAAAAATGTACCTTCGTTTTTAATGAAAACTATTAAAAAATTTCTTGCTAAAATTTTAAGTCAAAAATCCTATCTACGAACTTTACATCGTGTTTTTTATTTTCTTTATGATTTAGGATTTTTAAAAAACGATTCTCGATTCAAATATCATTATGCGATAAAAAAAATCATACAAAAGGATTTTGTGGTTGTAGACATTGGAGCAAACCTTGGCTATTTCGCTAAAAACTTCGCTCGATTAACACCAAATGGAAAAGTGATTGCTATCGAGCCTGTACCGATGTTTTATAACACCTTAAACTATTTTTTAGGTAAAAACCAGAACGTTGAAATTCACAACGTTGCCCTCGGTAAGGAGGAAGGAACTATAACAATGGTTATGCCAGAATCAGATGGTTTTATTCGTACGGGGCTGCCACACATTGCACATTCGGAAGAAGAAAAAAAAATGCACAAGACACAAGATGTAAAAATTGTGAAAGCATCGGAATTTATTGGTGAAATTCCTAAAATTAACTACATTAAATGTGACATTGAAGGATACGAAGGAATTGTTTTTGAGGAAATTAAACCTATAATTGCTTCTCAACGTCCGTTTGTTCAACTTGAGATTTCAGAGAAAAATAAAAAGCAATTACTGGAACTATTTATCGAGCTCGATTATCTACAATTTGGAATTTACGACGCTCATTTTGTATCAGAAGAAGGCTTACAAAAAGAAGAAGGAGATTATTTCTTCGTGCCAAAAGAAAAATTAAAAATCTTTCAAAACTACATTTCTTAATGAAAAACTGCTTTTACTTTTTTGTCCTTATAACTTTGTCCCTTTGTGCCTGTAAAAAAGGTACAGGAAGTTTTGTTCTTAAAGGAAAAGTAACAGATTTAACCTTCAATACAGGTTTTGAAGGGGCGGAAATGAAAATTTACAAAGTACCAATTGGGACAACTAGTGAGCTATTGATCGAAACTGTTGCTATCGGTGAAGATGGAAATTATATGATTAGTTTTCCTCGTGAAAAAATAGAGAAATACATAATTAGAATAATAAAACAAAACTATTTCACGATTGAGCAAAGTATATTTTATTCAGAATTAAGTCTTGAAGAAGAAAACGTTAGGAATTTTTCAACTGAAGCAAAATCGTGGGCAGCAATAAGAATTATCAATAATCCTTCAGTTGGTTCTGACCATTTACGTTTCATTAAACAAGCGGGGTATCAGGGCTGTTCAGAATGTTGCCCAAGTGAAGAACAAAACTATTATGGCGCTTTAGACACTACTTTGTATTGTGTCAATAAAGGAAATACGCTTTATTCTATTTATTATTGGTTAGTAAATACGAATACCCAAGGGTTAAAAGAAGTAACGACCGTTGCTTTTGATACAACTGAGATTGTATTGACGTATTAATTTTTCTTCTTAAGCCAATCGCTAATTTGAGTTGAAATGCCCAAAGTGTGATTTTGACCGGCTTTGGAGAAAACCATAAATCCATAATCAAAACTTATTTTTTTGAATCTCAATCCAACGCCGAAAGAAAAACCTGCCAATCCTGGACGATCAATTAGTTTCAATTGTTGTCTCCTATGGTAATCAAATCCAGCGCGAAGTTGAACTGATTTAGAAGCTAACAATTCTAATTGGAAATTAAAATGATTGGCTAATTTCTCACCAAAACCAACAGTTGGAACTGGAATTGTGTCGCCTGTTAATGCATCAAAAGTGGGCTTCAAAGTTGGATCCTGATAAACAATATCCCACTGATTTAAACGATGTCCCAAAATAGAAAAACGAAACGGAGCATGTTTCAGTTTGAAAGAGAATGCTGCTTGTACATCAATTGGTAAAGAAGTTTTTGCATTACTAGTATATTCTTTGAAAACAAAACCAATATTTCGAACCGACAAACCTCCTGAAATTAACTCGTTTGGATGCGTCATTACAACTCCAAAACCTAAGCTTAAACCGTATGCGCTGAAAGAGGCTAAGTTTGAACCAAGAAATTGGAAATTTGCACCTAAATGAACAACTTCGTTTATACTTCGACCGAAATTGGTGCCGATGCTGAAATCAGTCGCTGAAAAATTTCCTAGCACACGACCTGTTTCATCTGTTTCCGTAAATTTCCCGTAATTGACATATTTAACAGATGGTGCGAAAACACCAATTTTGGTTTTAATGGCATAATTTACGGCACCAAAGTTAATTCCTGCGGGCAACAAACCTTGATTCAGATGAATCATTCCGTTCATTTTTTCATTTAAAATAGCGGGATTATCATTTACAAGACTCAAATCATTATCATATACACTTATTGTTTTCCCTCCCATTGCAGTACTTCTAGCAGAATAGTTTCCATTCAAAAATGCGAAACCATTTGAACCAACTGAAGATTGGGTAAAAATTAAAAACGGTGAAAAGAAAAAACTAAAAATTAAAAATCGCATAAAAAATAAACGATAAGACTTAAGAATAATTGTATTCATTACTTTATTTTTGAGAATTATGATGCATTTATTAATTTAACTACATCCCAACTTTCAGGCAGTTTTTAGTGCAATTTAAACCATTAACCACTCTGTTTTTTTTTTAGAATTAGTTATTGAATTACTCTTAAAAATTCAAATTCAACAGTGCTAACAACAATAAAATTTAATTATTTTTGGCTACAAAATGAACCCATAACTTGGACTGTTCCTGATTCAATACTCGTGGCATTTTATTCTGTCCACCCGTTTTCCCAAGAGAGGCAAGGAAATCATAAAATAAAGTTGGCGACACAAGATGAACAATGGGCTCTTTCAAATTGTAGTTCCGAACATAAGAATAATCGTCATTTAACTTACAAAGTTTAGAATCGATAAAATTTAAAATATGTTCTTCACTCACTGTTTGGTCAGCGCCAAGGTACCAAATGTGACGTTGTTCAAATTCATCTGCATAAATAGTAAATTCGTCAACGGCGACACCTAAATCTTCGTTTAATGAAAGTAACGCTTGATTGATGTTATCTAAAGACAAATGCTCACCACATAAACTTAAAAATTGCTTTATTCTACCCGTTATTATTAATTCATAATTATCGATATCTACAAACCGAACTAAGTCACCAATTAAATAGCGCCATAATCCCGCGTTAGTTGAAATCACAAGTGCATAATCAACACCTTCCTTAACTTGACTAATTGTCAGTGCGTTGTGATTATCAATTAGTTTACCATTTTCGTCGAAATAAACTGAATTAAACGGAATAAATTCATAGAAAATACCACAATTTAGAAGTAATTTCATACCCTTTCTAAGTGGTGAAGTTTGATAAGCAAAATATCCTTCTGATGCTAAATATGTGTCAAGTAATTCAATTTTTTTTGCCCCTAATTTCTCTAATCGACTGATATAAGGATCCATAAAAACGCCTCCGTGTACATAAACCTGTAGATTTGGCCAAATTTCGTGAATGGAATCTAGCTGATAATGCTCTTTTAATTTTTCCATTAATAAAATACACCAGCTAGGAATACCGGCTATAATTCCAATATTCCAAAGTGGCGCCTTATCAATTATTGCCTCTAGCTTTTCATTCCACGTTTTTAAATCCGTTATTCGCTTACCCGGTTTTGTAAAGGGTGTTGCTATAAAAGAAGTATGTTTCCTTAGGATACCACTTAAATCTCCTTCAATGTGATTTCCTACTTTATTCAATTTTGTTGAACCACCTACAGATAAAAAACTACTTCCAAAAAAAGCCTCTGGTAAATTCAATTCATGTAAAACTGAAAGCTGTCGCAAACTTGTTTTTTGAAAAGAACGAATCATTTCAATAGTCACAGGAATACGTTTACTTGGCGAACCAGTTGTTCCAGATGAAAGAGCAAAATATTTAATTTTACCTTTCCAAGTGTGGTCTTTGGCTCCATTTATCGTTTCTTCTAACCATAATTTATAGAAAGTATCGTAGTCAGTTAAGGGAATATTCTTTTGAAAATAAGATACAGCATCAACTTTTTTAAGCACATCATGGAATGAGTGAACAAAGCCAAATTTTGTGTTTTTAGCACTTTCAAGTAACAATTTTAGCGCTTCCAATTGATGTTTGTATTCAACACCTTTAATCGCATTTCTCTTGTAGCTGATAGCGGTTGTTTTCTTTATTAATTTCCCAATGATAGCCATGGATTTCGATTTTACTTATCTTTATTTTCAAAGTTTAATTAAAAAACAAAAATAAAGGTAAAAAATTTCGCTTTATTTGTTAAGTTTATTTTACTTTTGTATTCAAAATCTATTTTATGAGTGTTAAGACTTTTATCGTTCCACACGATTTTACCAATGTAGCTGACATTGCTTTGGAACATGCTATTGTAACTGCAAAGCCTTTGGATGCAACTATTCAACTACTTCATGTTGTCTCTAAAAAGTCTCAAATTCAAGAATCAATTCAAAAACTTGAGGCCATAGTTGAAAAGCACAACAACAAAGGAATTAAAATTGTGCCGAACGTACGCATAGGAAATATTTTTGAGGATATCGGTGCTTTTGCTACTGAACACATGGCCGAATTAATTATCATGGGGACGCATGGCGCGCACGGGTGGCAGCATGTTACTGGAAGTCATGCTTTAAAAGTAGTAACAAAATCTCCGGTTCCATTTATCATTGTTCAAGAGAAAGAAAAGGCAATCAAACCAACTGGATACGATTTAATAGTTGTACCGATGGATTTACATAAAGAAACAAAACAAAAATTAGCAGTAGTTGCAAATCTTGCTAAGTTTTTTAATTCTGATGTTCACGTTGTAACACCAGACGAAAGTGATGAATATTTAAGAAACCAAGTTGTTTCAAATATTACTTTTTCGCAGAAGTTTTTCAATGAAAGGGGAATTAATGTTAAATCATCTATCATCCCTAGAGTTGGCTTCGATAAGGAAGTTGTGAAATATGCAACAAGTGTAGATGCTGATTTAATTGCTATTATGAACTTAAGTAATAGTGGATTATTTACTTTACTATCCAGTAATTATGAGCAGTATATTATAACAAACGATGCATTAATCCCTGCTTTAATACTAAATCCTATTGAAACATTATCAGAATCGGATACAACCAGTATTTTCGCAATGTAATTTTTTAACAAAAATAATTAGACCGTCAAATTGACGGTTTTTTTTGCTTATAACAATCCCGAAAAATGTCTAAATTGACGACACTTCAAGAATTTATATTAAATAACCAAGCAGACTATTCTTTTGCTACAGGTGAATTTTCAAGACTGCTAAACGATATTGTGGTAGCTTCTAAAATTGTTTCTAGAGATGTTCGTAAAGCTGGCTTGGTTGACCATATTTTAGGCGCACAAGGTGGACAAAATGTGCAAGGAGAAGACCAACAAAAATTAGATGTTGTTGCAGATGTTGCCTTTATCAAAGCATTCGAGCAAGGTGGGGAAGTGTGTGGGATTGCTTCTGAGGAAAATGATGATTTTGTTGCTTTTAAAAATGATCAATCTAAGAACGGTAAATATATTGTGCTTTTCGATCCGCTAGATGGCTCAAGCAATATCGATGTCAACGTTTCAATTGGAACTATTTTTTCAATTTACGAACGTATCTCGCCAATAGGTTCAGAAGCAACTTTAGAAGACATGATACAGCCAGGAACAGCCCAAATAGCAGCAGGTTACGTTCTATATGGTTCTTCAACGATGTTGGTTTATACAACTGGAAATGGGGTAAATGGTTTTACTTTAGATCCTTCAATTGGGGAGTTTTGCTTATCGCATCCGATGATGAAAATGCCAGAAATTGGTCGTATGTATGCAATGAATGAAGGTAATATTTTTGAATGTGAACAAGGGTTGAGGAATTACATTAATTATTGTCAAAGTAGAGAAAATCAAACTGGCATGCCTTATTCAGGACGCTACATTGGTTCACTAGTTGCTGATTTTCATAGAAACTTAATCAAAGGTGGAATTTACATTTATCCGGATGTATTGAGTGCACCAGAAGGAAAATTGAGGTTACTTTATGAATGTAACCCATTAGCATTTATCGCAGAACAAGCAGGTGGTTTAGCAACAACTGGAAGAAAAAGAATTTTGGAAATTAAACCAGAACGTTTGCATCAAAGAGTACCTTATTATGTTGGTTCAAAATTAATGGTTGAAAAAGTGATGCAATTTATTAAGGATAGCGAAAAGTAGACTTTCTAAAAATCAATAATTCGAGTTATAATCCAAAATAAATGTCTCCTTCTACCCTATTTGACTTTGCGAATTTCTATGCTTTCTTAGGTTGGTTTCTCTTATTCAGCGCACCCAATTGGAAACATACTCAAACAATTGTTAAATATGGAATTCTCGTGGTACTTGGTCTAATTTATTCTATTTTAGTTCTCAAAGGAATAATGAATTTTAATGTTTCAGATTTTTCAACTTTGTCAAACGTAAAACAACTTTTTTCAAAAGATGAAGCTTTATTGGCTGGATGGATTCATTACTTATGTTTTGACCTTTTTGTTGGCGCTTATATCGTTCGAAAATCTAAAGAACTCAATATTTCTCGATTAATATATAGTCTTATTTTACCTTTTACATTTATGTTTGGTCCTGTCGGTTTTGTAATCTTCACATTAGTATCTCTTTCAAAATCAAAACACTAAAGTTAAATACCAAATTAATTTAGGTTTCGATAAATTAAGGAGAATCTTCCTAAAAAAATCAGTAAATAAATTTAAAACTTTTAAATCTTTTAATTATAAAAAAATATTACTTTTGTGTGGGGTAAGTCTTTTACGACCAGCTCCCTCTTAATCCTCCAGGACGGGAACGTAGCAAAGGCCAGAGGTTGTAGCGGTGCGATAAGAGTAGCTTACCCTTTTTTAAATTTGACTTTTAAAATTAGTAGTACTTTTCAATTATTTTTATATAAAATTTTTAAAGACAAAAGCTGTTTCATTTTTGAGGCAGCTTTTTTTTAGACCTAACAGATAAAAACATCAACTTCGTATACAGCTATTTTTACCATTATTTTAATTTTTGGCATAGCTATTGAACACATGACGACGTCTCGTTAATACTACTATTTCAAAGGACAACACTACTAACAACTGACAAACTGTCGCTTTAAAAAATATATGAGTACACTTTTTGAAAATGATTTCCTTGGTTTTTCAGGAATGGACACTGATGCTGAGTTCATCCCATTAATAACTGCAGAAGAAGAAGATAATGTAAACAAACAAGTCTTTCCAAAAGATTTACCCATTTTACCATTAAGAAATAATGTTTTATTCCCTGGGGTTGTTATTCCAATTACCGTTGGTCGTGATAAATCAATTAAATTAATTCAAGAAGCAAACAAAGGAAACAAAATTATTGGTGTTGTTTCTCAAAAAAATCAGGAGGAGGAAACTCCCAGTTTTGATGATTTGCACAAAATAGGAACAGTTGCTCAAATCATTCGCCTACTGAAAATGCCTGATGGAAGTTCAACAGTTATCATTCAAGGAAAGAGGCGTTTTGAAATTATTGAACCTTTACAGACAGAACCTTATATGCGAGCAATTGTCAATGTATTTAAAGAAAAATCAGTTGACAAAAAAAATAAGGAATTGGAAATGATGTTTAAAACCATCAAAGATTTAGCCCTTCAAATTATTCGCGATAGTCCAAATATTCCTTCTGAAGCTCAATTTGCGATTGGCAACATTGACAGCCCCACATTTTTAGTAAATTTCATTTCCTCAAATATGAATGCAGACGTTTCTAAAAAACAAGAAATGTTGGAAGAAATGGACATGGAAAAACGAGTAATAAAAGTATTAGAACATTTGACATTGGAGGTTCAAATGTTGGAAATGCAAAATGAAATTCACAATCGAGTACGAAAAGATTTAGACAAACAACAACGTGACTATTTCTTGCAACAACAGATACGCACAATACAAGACGAATTGGGTGACAACCCACAAGTTCAAGATGTTAGAGACTTTAAAGCACGTGCTAAGGCTAAAAAATGGAATAAAACAATTGAAAAATTGTTTACCAAAGAAATAGAAAAAATGCAACGTATGAATCCACAAGGTGCAGAATATACTGTTCAAATGAATTATTTGGATTTGTTACTTGACCTTCCGTGGGGCGAATACACAAAGGATAATTTGGATTTATTGCGTGCTCGAAAAATTCTTGAACGCGATCATTTTGGCATGGAAAAAGTGAAGGAACGCATTTTGGAATACCTCGCTGTTTTGAAACTTAAAGGCAATATGAAATCTCCCATTCTTTGTTTTTATGGACCTCCTGGAGTTGGAAAAACTTCTTTGGGGAAGTCAATCGCTGAAGCTTTGGGTAGAAAATATGTTAGAATGTCACTCGGTGGATTGCATGATGAATCAGAAATTAGAGGACATCGAAAAACATATATTGGCGCTATGCCAGGAAGAATTATGCAAAATCTTAAAAAAGCTGAAACGGCTAATCCAGTATTTGTATTAGATGAAATCGATAAACTAGGGAGAAGCAATCACGGCGACCCCTCTTCTGCATTATTAGAAGTTTTAGACCCAGAACAAAATAGTGCATTTTACGATAATTACGTTGAAACTGAATTCGACCTTTCGCGTGTGATGTTTATTGCCACAGCAAATAGTTTAGCGGAAATTCAAGGTCCTTTGAGAGATCGAATGGAAATAATTGAAGTAAACGGTTACACCATCGAAGAAAAAATTGAAATTGCTAAACGTCATTTATTGCCAAAACAAATTGCTGAACACGGAATCACAAAAAAAGATATTTCTGTTGATAAAAAGATTTGGGAGAAACTTATTGAAGAATATTCCAATGAGTCAGGTGTACGCGGTTTGGATAAACTCACAGCAAAATTGGTTCGAAATCGTGCACGCCAAATTGCAATGGAAGAAAGCTTTGAAGTGAAAATAACGGAAGATGATTTATTTACCTTCCTTGGAGCTGGAAGGAAACGTACAAAATATGACAATAACGAAGTTGCTGGTGTAGTTACTGGACTTGCGTGGACAAGTGTTGGAGGCGATATTTTATTCATCGAATCAAGTGTCACAAAAGGTAAAGGGAAGCTTACTTTGACTGGAAACCTAGGTGACGTTATGAAAGAATCAGCAATTATTGCTTTGGAATTTTTAAAAGCACACAGTTCTTGGTTAGATCTGGATCAATCTGTTTTTGACACACATAATGTTCATATTCACGTTCCTGAGGGTGCAACTCCAAAAGACGGACCAAGCGCTGGAATAACAATGTTAACCTCATTGGCATCCTTATTTACACAACGTAAAGTTAAAAGTAACCTAGCAATGACAGGAGAAATTACACTACGTGGCGACGTACTACCAGTTGGTGGAATAAAAGAAAAAATACTAGCAGCAAAAAGAGCTGGTATTAAAGAATTGATTTTATGCGATAAAAACGAACAAGATATATTGGAAATTAATCCAGAGTACTTAAAAGGATTAAAAATCAATTATGTCAGCAAAATGAAAGACGTTTTGAAAATTGCTTTGATGAATGACAAAGTGAATGAAGCAATTATAATTAATTAAATCGCAAAGGAGTTAAATAGGGAGTGTTCGTAAAATTTGACAAAAGGTACATTTCTCTTTTGGCATAATTTTAGATATTTGCACAGAAAATAAAACAAATGAAATTAATTTTAAGTATTTGTCTTGTAGTTTTAGGAACAGCAGTTGCCTTCGGACAAGACGCAAAATCACAAGGGATTTTAGACAAACTTTCTACAAAAATGAAAGGGATGAAATCATTCTATATCGAATTCAGTGCAAGTATTAAAAATGCTGATAGCGGTCAAAATGAAAACGAAACCGGAAAAGGTTGGGTAAAAGGAAATAAATTTTACGCATCATATGGGGAAAATACAATCATCAGTAATGGCGTGAAAACTTGGACCGTAATAAAGGAAGAGAAATCTGTTTATGAATCAGATGCTTCCGAAGAAGACGATGAAAGTATGAATCCTAAAAGATTAATGACGATTTGGGAAACAGGCTTCAAAAATAAATTCGATAAAGAAGATAAATTAGGAGGTGAAGCAGTCAGTGTAATTAGCTTATTCCCTAAAAACCCATCGAAAAGTGATTTTCACACGATTTTTTTGTACATCGGTAAGGCAGATAATGAATTAAAGAAAGCGACTATGAAAGCAAAAGATGGAACTACAATGACGTATTCGTTAACCAAATTTACTTCAAATCCTGATGTCGATGATGCTAAATTTGTGTTTGACAAAAAGAAATATCCGGGATATCCTGTAATCAAAGACTAGTTGATTATTTGTTTTATGCTTAAAACCTAGTTTATCCTTTTTCAATTTGCAAGTTCTATTTACTACGAGCTTTAAAGCTTTCAAACAATTCCTCTGCTGCTTTAAATGCTGAAATTGTACCCGATTGGATTTTTTGTTCCATTTGCTGAAGGGCAAGTAACCATTCTTCTTTTCCGAAAAATTCTTGTTGTAATAAGAAACTTAAATGTTCACGTAAAACACTCAATTCTTGATTCTTGCGATTCTGATTCAGCCATCCATTGACAGTTACTAAATTAAAAAACTGCTCGATGGTTTGCCAAATTTCATCTAAGCCTTCTTCTTGTAAACTACTACAAATTTGTGATGTCGCAATCCATTGACTTTCTTTAGCAGGAAATAGATGTAAAGCATTGGCATACTGACTGCGCGCTTGTTTAGCTTTTAATAGATTTTCTCCGTCTGCCTTTGTAATTACGATTGCATCTGCCATTTCCATGATTCCTCGTTTGATACCTTGTAATTCATCGCCTGCACCAGAAAGCATAAGCAACAAAAAGAAATCAATCATCGAATGAACGAGCGTTTCCGACTGCCCCACTCCTACTGTTTCAATCAAAATTACATCGTAACCTGCAGCTTCACATAAAATGATTGCTTCTCGTGTGTTGCGTGCCACTCCTCCTAAATTATTTCCTGTTGCCGTTGGACGTATGAAGACATTTTCTTGTTGCGACAACCAATTCATTCGGGTTTTATCTCCCAAAATACTTCCACCGGTTACGTTAGAAGAAGGATCAATAGCTAAAACGGCCAATTTTAATCCTTTCTGTAAGATGATTTTTCCAAAAGATTCAATGAATGTACTTTTTCCAACACCTGGAACACCTGTAATTCCAATTCTCCACGATTTTTTTTGATGTGGTAAACAGCGTTGAATCAACTCATTTGCCTCTTTTCTATCGTTAGAAAGTTGACTTTCAACAAGAGTAATTGCCGCACTCAAAGCTGTTCTTTTTCCTGAAATTAACTCAGGCAAAAGGGTTTCAGCATTCAAACTTTGAGTTCTTGCTTTTCGTTTCCGAAACCAGTCATTGAGTTGCGTTTGATTAGGCATCCATTAATTCCTTAAGCGCTTCGATTGCTTGTTTTATATTGTTTCTAATTTCTAAAACCGAAGCTTCCATCATGTAACAAGGTGCAGTAATGACTTTATTTTCACGGTCAACTAATATTTCACGAATTGTCTTTTCGGCTGTTTTTACGCCAGTAGCTTGCAATCCTACTTCAAATTGTGGAATTTCATAAGGAGAATCTTCAGCTGAGGAACCAATCGTTAAATTCAATTTCACAGACGAGCCTTCAAACGCTTTTGCTAATACCACTGGACTTACACACAAAGCAACAACTGGTTTTCCAACGTTAATCATATTTACCAAGAGTAATTTCACATCGTCGCGAATCGTTCCATTGGGACCATCAAAAGCCCAAGTCGTAAAATTCTTAGCACTACCAAAACCTCCAGGAATTACCAAGGCATCAATATCAGCTGGTTGAATGCTTTTTATTTCTTTTACTGCTCCACGCGCAATACGTGCAGCTTCAACCATCATATTTCTTTTTTCTGGCATTTCGTCACCCGTCAAATGATTGACAACATGGTATTGATCTGCATCAATTGAAATACAAGTATAAGTTGCACCAATTTCCTCAATTGCAAGTAATGTGAGAATAGATTCTTGAATTTCAGCTCCGTCATAAACGCCACAACCTGATAATAAAACTCCTACTTTCATAATTTTTAATGTTGAATTTTTAATTTTGAATGAACCACTCACTCATAACTCTTCACTTTTAACTTTTAACTTCAATCAAATCTGAGTAAATTATCTCATACATTGGTAGAATTTTCTCCAAATCAAATACACGAGATCGTTCTTTTGCATTCTTTTTAAATGTTGGTAATTGGTCAGGTTGCAACAAGCTAATCATATTTTTTGCCATGTCGTCCACATCACCAACATCTGATAAATATCCAGAGAAACCATGAACATTAACTTCTGGGATTCCACCAGTGTTCGAAGAAATTACAGGAACACCAACAGCCATTGCTTCTAAAGCCGCTAAACCAAAACTTTCTGTTTCTGATGGAAGTAAAAACACATCAGCAATTTCCAACACATGCGCTGTATCTCTTAATTTCCCGAGAAAAATAACTTTGTTACACAAATCCAATTCTCGACATAAACGCTCGCAATGGTAGCGCTCTGGACCATCACCAACTAAAATCAATTTAGATGAAATTTCTTTGTTCACCTTTGCAAAAACCAATAAAACATCCTCTACCCTTTTTACCTTTCTGAAATTGGAAACGTGGCAAACAATTCGTTCTCCATCACACGCATATTTATTTCGCATGTGTTTTGAAAAATCTGAATTTTCCTCTGAAGGCACAATGAAATTTGGGACTACATGAATTTCTCTTGTTATTTGAAAATGCTCGTATGTTGAAGCTTTCAAACTTTCAGAAACAGCAGTTACAGCATCCGATTGATTGATACAAAAAGTAATTACCGGTTCGAAAGAAGGATCGCGACCAACCAAAGTAATATCTGTTCCGTGTAAAGTAGTAACAAACGGAATATTTATCCCTTGCGACTTTAAAATTTGAGTTGCCATAAAAGCTGCAGACGCGTGTGGAATTGCGTAATGTACATGCAAAACATCTAATTTTTCATACTTTACAACGTCCACCATTTTACTCGCTAATTCTGTTTCGTAAGGTTGAAAATCAAACAAAGGATAATCTGACACTGCCACTTCGTGATAAAAAATATTCTCACGAAAACTACCCAATCGCACTGGCTGAGAATAAGTTATAAAATGAACTTCATGACCTTTAGCTGCAAGTGCTTTTCCTAGCTCCGTCCCAACAACACCACTTCCCCCAAAAGTTGGGTACAATACCATTCCTATTTTCATTTTAAAATCTGTATTATTATCTACTTTTTTTGTCCTATTGGGAAAAAGAAAGTAACACGATAAATGATTGGCAAAACACGAACTATTTGACCGGCTTCGTTTTTAACACTAAAATTATAACTGCTTCTAAAAGGACTGTTTTTTGCGTTTATTACATCATAAAAAATTGCAGCATTCAGACGAATATGTTTTCCCAATTTGAAACAAAAGCCACCACCTAAAAGTAAAACTGGCGCCCACTTTTTTTGTTCTTCAGCGAAAGTAACAAAGTTGAAAGGACTTCTAAGCATTTGAAATTCAGCACCACCAAAAACCATGTCTCGATAGCGCGCATGAGCAAAAACTCCTGGCCCCCATATATTTATACTTGCTTGCTGACCGAAATTATTCGACCACGTTCGCTGTAATCTTAATGAAGGTCCAACCGCAAATTTTTCATTCAAAATCGAGGCGTGTTTTAACTCCACACCAAAGGCTCCACCCAAATTTGAGAATCCTGCATAAACCTCAGCACCAATCTCCTGACCGTCAAAAGTTATTTGTGAATATGACTTTAGCCCACAACTAAGGCATAAGATTAAGGTGATGTATTTTGTCATTTTATATTATTTTCTTGTTCATATGAAAGTTCCAATTATAATTGGAACTTACCGTTTTTCAGTAATCATTTCATTATACAAATATACTTGCTTTTTAAGTAAACCAAATACTTCTTTCTATCTTTGTAAAAACTTTTAGAATGCAATTACTCGACGGAAAAGCAACAGCAGCACAAATTAGATTGGAACTTGCTGAGGCAGTGAAAAAAAGAAAACAAGAAGGTAAAAAAATACCACATTTAGCAGCTATTTTAGTTGGCAATGATGGTGGTTCCGTGACCTATGTAAATGCTAAAGTTAAAGCTTGTGAAGAAATTGGTTTTGAAAGTACCTTAATTCGTTACGATGATTCTGTACCTGAAGAAATTTTATTGGGTAAAGTTCAATCGTTAAATGAAGACAAAAGCATCGATGGTTTCATTGTTCAACTTCCATTACCTGCACATATTGACGAATTAAAAATAACGCAAGCAATTGACCCTAAGAAAGATGTGGACGGATTTCACCCACGTAATTTAGGTAATATGATTTTGGATATTCCAGGATTTATTTGTGCAACACCAGCGGGAATTATGGAATTGATTGAACGCAACAACATCGAAACAGAAGGGAAAAATTGTGTGATAATAGGAAGAAGCAATATTGTTGGTACACCGCTTTCGTTGTTACTTGGTCGCAACAAAAACCCAGGTAATTGTACCGTTACTTTAGCGCATTCAAAAACAGAAGAACTTGCTGCTGTTTGTCGTGGTGCAGATATTTTAATTGCTGCGGTAGGTCAACCTGGATTTGTAACGGCTGATATGGTTAGAGAGGGTGCGGTTGTGATTGATGTTGGAACTACGCGTGTTGAAGATGCAAGTAAAGTGAAAGGTTGGCGATTGGCAGGAGATGTTGACTTCGAAAATGTTGCACCAAAAACAAGTTTTATTTCACCAGTTCCAGGAGGAGTTGGTCCAATGACCATTGCTTCATTGATGATGAATACCTTGAAGGCAATGGAACTAAAAGGAAAATAAGATGAAAGAGATATTTGAAATTGAAGGTGAATATATTGAACTTCTTGGTTTATTAAAAGCCTTAGGAATTGCTGAAACTGGCGGTCATGCAAAGCACATTGTTGATTCTGGTGTTGTAATTCGAAACGGAATGATTGAGACTAGAAGACGAGCTAAATTGGTTAGGGGTGAAGAAATTCGAATTGAGGATTTAATGATAAAATTAGTGTGAATGTGTGTTTTTTTGCTCGCTCTCACTGCTTTTAACTCAAATTTCTACTTTGAAAGTTAACTACGTTAATACTTTGTATAAACCATTCAAATTTGTCGCGTACACCTTTTTTTTAACGCATCGATAGTACGCTCCTTGCTACAAGTTTTCAATCTTAAATAGCACTTAAAAAATCAAATCTAGGACAAGTGAATTTTCACCCATGCATTAATCAAATTAAAGTCTTTGACTCATTTCGATGTAAAGAAAATTTCTTAACACACTCAAAATGGCGTTTCTCACTGATTTAAAGACAATTGATTGTAATTTTCAAATTTATTAGAGTTTAAGGTTAGAAAATCATTATTAAATTATTAAGCAATATTCGCTCGCTGCCCACTAAATTCAAATAAAGGCGTATCTTTGCAACTTCGCAACCGCCAATGATTGATCTCGATTTATACGAAGCAAAAAAGCTTTACCCTTTTCAAGTAAATACTGTAACCAACATATTGGACGAACTTCGCAAAAATGGAGCGGATTTTAATTTACTGTATCAACTTCCGACAGGAGGTGGAAAAACTGTAATTTTTTCTGATATAACAAAACGTTACATTGAAGAATGGGGAAAAAAAGTATTAATTTTAACACATAGAATTGAACTATCTGTACAAACTTCAAAGCAGCTAAATGCAATTGGAGTCAACAACAAGGTTATTAATTCAGAGGTGAAAAACCTGAACGATCAAGAGGATTACAGTTGTTTTATTGCGATGGTAGAAACGTTGAACAATCGTTTGAACGAAAATGACAACTTTATTGAAAATGTTGGACTTGTAATTGTTGATGAAGCACATTATAATAGTTTCCGTAAGATTTTTCAATTTTATGAAACAAGCAATATTTTAGGAGTTACTGCAACACCTTTAAGTAGTAACAAAGCTTTACCGCTAAAAGACAATTACAATAAATTATTAGTTGGAGAATCGATTTCAAACTTAATTGAGAATGGTTATTTAGCCAACGCCGAAACGTATTCTTACGATGTGAATTTACATGGTTTGAAAATTGGAACAAATGGTGATTTTACGGTTGGAAGTTCCGATGTCCTTTACAGTAATTACTTCATGCAAGAAAAATTAATTTTTGCTTACGAAGAAATTGCACTTGGACAAAAAACCTTGATTTTCAATGCCGGAATCGAAACTTCACGACGTGTGGAAGAATCATTTAAAAAGCTAAAACACAATATTCGTCACCTCGATTCTACCTTTAGTGATAAAGATAGAAAAGAAGTATTGAGTTGGTTTCGTGAAACACCAAATGCAATTTTGACTTCCGTTGGGATTTTGACAACTGGTTTTGACGAACCAACTGTAAAAACAATAATCATTAATCGAGCTACACGTTCGTTGACACTTTATCATCAAATGATTGGACGTGGTTCTCGAAAATTACCTGAAAAAGATACTTTCGCAATTATTGATTTAGGAAATAACGTTCGGCGCTTCGGTTATTGGCAAGACTATATTAATTGGCAAGACGCTTTCCGTTTTCCAGATCGCTTTTTAGAATCGCGCGTTTCCGAATTGGAAGATATGGAATTTGAAATCGAATTTGAGTTCCCTAAAGGTTTTGAAAAGATTATTGATATACAAAAGCTTGAAAGTTTCAATATCAAAGAAGATTATTTCAGTTGTATGGAACGTGGTGAAAAAGGAAAAAATTGTATCGGAAATTCATTGGTAAATCATTTCGAAGCAATTGAGTCTTCTGCCAAAAACCTTGACCACGCCTTACTTTTGCAAGAAAGTTTACAGGATCACATCGAACACCGCATTAAGCACTACACAAAATGTATTTCCAAAAGTACAGACAACTATTTCAAATTTTTGTTGGAGACCTATAATCGTCAATTGGCACAAAAAATTCGTCTAAATATTGAAGAATAAATAGAAATCTCTACCTTTAACTAAAATATAGTATGAGAAATTTTCTGATTCTTTTCACAATAATTCTAAGTTTTAGTTCCTTTTCGCAAGGTTCCAAGTTGAAAGCTTATTTGGACACAAAACAATTCTACGCGCCTGAAACTGGAAATTACATTGAAATTTACCTTCAATTTGTTGGATCGACAGCAAAATTTATTCCTGTAACAGATGGAATTCAAGCAAAAATTGCTGTCTCAATTGAAATTTATAAAGAAGAAAACAAAATCAATTCAGACGTTTATATCCTAGAATCTCCACTATCAAAAGACAGTGTTCAAGATGATTTCTATGAAGTTCGTCGCTTTTTGTTGCCTCCAGGAAATTTTAATTTAAAGTTGAATTTAGTTGATATCAACAAAGAAAAATCATCAGTTGCAGCTGAAGTTCCCATTTCTATTGAAGATTATTCGAAAACCTACTCAATTTCTGATATCGAAGTTGCTGAATACGCTTATCGTTCGGATGTTGCATCAAATTTCCAAAAATCAGGTTATCACATTATTCCTTGGATTTCAAACTTTTATTCTTCTAACTTAACGAAAATTCCAGCCTATTTTGAAATTTATAATGCTGATTTATTGCAAGATACTTTGGTAGGAATTGTTCAAAAAATTGTCAATGCGCAAACGGATACAGAAATTGAATCCTTTACAAAAATGACGCGTGTGAAAAACGAAAAAGTGATTCCAATTTTCAAAACTTACGACATAGAACTTTTAGAAACAGGTACTTACAAGCTAGTGGTTGAATTGGTGAATCGAAAAATGGAAGTGTTAGCTACACAAAATTATCCGTTTGAACGCAGTAATGAAGTGGTTGCCAGTTTCAATCCCGAGCAAATGGTACTCGACCCAGCATTTCAAAAATCAATCACTGACGATAGCGTTTCGTTTTATTTAGCGAGTTTAATTCCAATCGCTCGTCCTGCAGAAATCAAGAATATTATTGCAACCTTAAAAACTAAAAATTCAGAGAAAATCCGTAAACATTTACAAGCATTTTGGGTGCAGTCAAGTCCTCAAAACAGCTATGATGCTTGGATGAAATACAAAATCCAAGTACAATTTGTGAATGAAATTTATGGAAACAACTTCCAAGATGGATTTGAAACTGATCGTGGTCGCGTTTATTTGAAATTTGGCTCCCCAAGTTCGGTTGTAACCAAAGAAACATCACCTTCTGAGTATCCTTACGAAATTTGGACTTACAACAAAATTGCTTCCTTCAGCAACAAACGCTTTATTTTCTACAATCCTGATTTAGTGAACAATGCTTACCGTTTGTTGCATTCAGATATGTTGGGCGAAACGAAAAATTTGGGCTGGCAACAAATTCTTGCAAAACGTAATACTAACAACGGAAATGTTGACAATCCAAACCAAAACTATCAACAGCACTTTGGTGGAAATAGCAATGATCTTTTTAGACAGTACTAAATGAAGGATTTGAAGGTTGCGGTTGTAATTCTAAATTTCAATGGTAGAAAGCACTTGGAAACTTATTTATCGAGTGTACTGAAACATTCAGGAAAACATACAGTTATCATAGCTGAAAATGCAAGCACCGATGATTCTGTTGACTTTTTAAAAACAAATTACCCACAACTTAGATTAGTTCACAATGCTGAAAACCATGGTTTTGCAAGAGGTTACAATGATGCATTGGAACAACTAAAGGGTGAATTTGACGCGTATTTATTACTTAACAGCGATGTTGAAGTGACAGCAAATTGGTTGGAACCTTTGATTAAAAGCTTGGAAAATGAAAAAATTGTCGCTGTTCAACCTAAAATCCTTGCTTACTTACAAAAAGATAATTTTGAACACGCAGGCGCTTGTGGTGGACATATTGATTCAAATTATTTTCCTTTTTGTCGTGGGCGAATTTTTGACAATGTAGAAAAAGACGAACAACAATACAATCATTCACAACAAGTTACTTGGACTTCAGGTGCAGCAATGTTAATTCGTTCGGAAGCTTTTCATCAAGCAGGTGGTTTTGATACTGACTTTTTTGCACACATGGAAGAGATTGATTTGTGCTTACGCTTGCAACGTAAAGGTTATCAATTAGTTTGCAATCCTGAAAGTGTGGTTTATCATTTGGGAGGTGGAACTTTAGCTTACAATTCTCCCAATAAAATTTACTTGAATTTTAGAAACAACTTGTTTATGCTTGTGAAAAACCATCAAGGTCTATTGTTTCCAAAATTGTTTTTCAGAATGACATTAGACGGAATTGCAGCAGTGAAATTTTTGACAGAAGGTAATTTTCTATTCACTTGGAAAGTTTTTTTGGCTCACATGGCACTTTATCGAAATTTTGGTAAAATGTACCGCAAACGATTAGCTTTAAAAGCTGACAAACACGCTTTTTTTAAATATGATGGCAGTATTTTGTGGGCTTATTTCATTCAAAAAAATAAAACTTATTCCTCACTCAATCAACGAAAATTCAAATGAGAAATTTCTTTTTAATTGCAGTTTTAATAGTTTTTAAATCCACGACCAACTTTGCACAGGGAACTTTTCCAAGCATTCAAGAAGCAAGTGATAAAGCACAAAACAAAATTACAAAGCCAACAAGTTCAACGAGTTCTCCGAGTTTATTTGTCAATCCTTTCATAGGAACTGGCGGACATGGACATACGTTTCCAGGAGCAACGGCCCCTTTTGGAATGATGCAATTAAGTCCGGATACGCGTTATGAAGGCTGGGATGGTTGCTCAGGTTATCATTATTCGGATTCAATTATTTATGGATTTAGTCACACACATCTAAGTGGTACAGGCGTTCCTGACTATTGCGATTTATTGATTGTACCACAAACACGAAAAGCAAACACAGTTCCAGGATATAAATCACCAACTGGTTACGGCTCCCGATTTTCTCACACAAAAGAAGAAGCAAGTCCCGGATTTTACAACGTTTTTTTAGAAGATGGAAAAATTGGAGTAAAACTTACAACATCTGAACGAGCTGGAATTCATGAATATACCTTTGAAACCAAAGATGAAAAAAGATTTATTCTAATTGATTTAGACCACCGCGATGAAGTACTTTCAGCAGCCATTAATGTCATTGGAAAAAACGCTGTTTCTGGAAACCGAATTTCTAAAGATTGGGCTAAAAATCAACATTTCTATTTTTACCTAACAAGTTCGACACCCTTCACTAAAGCGAAAAAAATCTTTAAAAATGGAGAACATAAATTAGTGTTAGAATATCCAAAATCGATTGACAAAATCATCTTAAAGGTTGGAATTTCAGCTGTTGATGAAAAGGGTGCGAAAAATAACTTAGAAGCTGAAATTGGAGCTGCTAACTTCGATCAAGTGCGCGCGATAACTGTTTTCAAATGGAATCAAGAATTAGGTAAAATAGACGTATCAACAGAGAATAAAGAGTTAAAAACCATTTTCTATACCGCTTTATATCACAATTATATTGCCCCCAATTTATTCAGCGATGTTGATGGACGTTACCGAGGACTTGACAATCAAATCCATCAAATAGAAAAATCTGAAAATCAGTATACCGTTTTCTCCTTGTGGGATACTTATCGAGGAACCAATCCGCTTTACACACTTATTCAACCGAAACGCACCAACGAATTTATCCGCACTTTTTTACGTCAATTCAACGAAGGTGGCGATTTACCGGTTTGGGAATTAGCAGGAAATGAAACGGAATGTATGATTGGCTACCACAGCGTTTCTGTAATTGCTGATGCCTATATGAAAGGTTTACGAGATTACAATTCGAAAGAAGCGCTTGCTGCGATGATAAAAACCACTCAATTAGATGAATATGGTAAAATTCCATACAGTGAAAAAGGATTCATAAGTGCGCATGAAGAACCAGAATCAGCTTCTAAAACAATCGAATACGCCTACGATGATTTCTGTATAGCTTCGATGGCAAAAGCTGCAGGAAACGATTCAGCCTATCAAGTTTACAATAAACGAAGCTATAATTTTATCAATCTTTTTGATCCAAGTACCAAGTTTTTACGCGCTAGACGTGGGGCGATGTGGTACGAACCTTTTGACCCAACAGAAGTAAACTTCAATTTCACCGAAGCGAACAGTTGGCAATATTCGGTTTATGCACCCCAACACATTGAAGTTTTAACCAATCTTCTTGGTGGTAAAGATTCGTTGGAAGTTTGGTTAGATAATTTATTTACGACCCAAAAGAAATTAAGCGGTCGCGTTCAAAGTGACATTACAGGTTTGATTGGGCAATATGCCCACGGGAATGAACCTTCGCATCACGCTGCCTACTTGTATAATTTTACCAAGGCACCCCACAAAACGCAATTGTATGTAGATAAAATCTTAAAAGAACTTTATTTCAACGCACCAGATGGACTTTCAGGAAACGAAGATTGTGGACAAATGAGCGCTTGGTATGTGCTAAGTTCAATGGGCTTCTACCCTATTGCACCAGGAAATACCAATTATCAAATTGGAAGACCGCTTTTCGAAAAAGTCAAAATAAACGTAGGAAACAATAAATTCGTAGAAATTGTTAGCAAAAATAACAGTCTTGAAAATAAATTTGTGCAATCTATCAAATGGAACGGAAATCTTCTTAAATCCAATGAAATTAGTCATTTACAACTATTGAATGGTGGAATTTTAGAATTCGAAATGGGAAATAAACCAGCACCTAGATTAGAAACAGCTAATTTCTTTTCAGCAAAAATTCCTGCTGAATTTGTTCCTGCACCATTTATCACTAACGATAATCCATTATTCACCGATGCTGCAAAAATTGATATTTCTTACTTAAAAGTAGATGAGAGTGATAGTTATACCCTTTTATACAGCTTTGATGCGAAAAATTGGTTAAACTTTCAGCGTTCATTTGTAATTAAAAATTCAACTACTATTTACACAAAACTTCAAAAAACGACTACTGATGGTAATGTGTATGAAAGTGCAACAGTATCAGCTCATTTTCACAAAAGAGACCAAAGTGTAAAACTACAACTTAACACAGTCTACGCCAATGAATACGCAGCAGCTGGAGCAAATGCTTTGATTGATGGTGTTCGTGGAGGCAAAGAATTTAGAACAGGCGATTGGCAAGGATTTAATGGTCAAGATGTGAAAGCAGTAATCACTTTTGATTCGTTAAAAACAATCAAAGAAATTGGTGCTTCCTTTATTCGCGATCAAAAATCTTGGATTTTCCTTCCTTCAGAAATCCAAATAGAAATTTCAAAAGATGGAACAAATTTCCAAGCTATTCCAAGTATTTTGATTCCTGCTGCAAGTCCAAATGATGAAAATCCAAAAACGTTTGCTTTCACCACTAAAATAGAAAATGAAACCATCAAAGCTATTCGTTATACCATTAAAAATCCTGGTTTATGTCCAATTTGGCACTTAGGAAAAGGAAATAAAACGTGGGTTTTTGTAGATGAATTGATCTTTGAATAGGAGAAAAATTTGTTACATTTCTTCGGGTCATACAACTTCACAAAACAAATAGTAATCGTGGTTCACATACTTTTTATATAAACCTATTTTAGGACAAGTCAGTTATCATTCGCCATGGTGAAGTATTATGTAATACTCGTTGAAAACTTACAACGACTATAACTAATGGATTTCAATTACGTCATTTAATATGTAAATTGGTATTAGTAGGTGGGATAAAAATATTAAACAAAAAGTCGACTTATTTAAAGCCGACTTTTTATCCATTATTCCGAACTAAATGAATTATTCTATTCCTTAATGAACTGTTTTACAATGGCTTTATTTCCGTTGTAAATTCCTAAATAATAGGAACCTGCAGCTAATTTACGACTCATTTCAATTGTTTTTGAAGCTTTGCCATTTAGGACATCCACTTTGAATGCAGCAACTTCTTGACCATTGACATTAAACAATTTGCAAGTTAAGTCATTCCCAAGGATACCATTAACTTCTAATTCAAAAATACCATTATTTGGATTAGGATATAATTTCACAACTTGGAAAGTTCCTTCAAATTCGTCTAAACCAACTGTTGATTCAACTTCAACACTTATAGTACTAACGCATCCATTATTATCTTTCGCATAAATTGTATAAGTTCCTGGAGCTAAGTTTGAAAACAAAGAACCTGAAAAATAATTTGTACCATTTATACTGTAAGTATAAGGATTTAAACCACCTGTTGCAGAAGCTGTAATTGTTCCATTTGTTCCTGTTGACGCCGTTGAAACAGCATTTGCGACAAGTGCCGTTGGTTCAGTAATTGTCGTGTTGAATGTTTTCAAACAGCCATTTGCATCTTTTACAGTTACAGTGTAAGTTCCTGCAGAAAGATTGTTGATTGTACTCAAAGTAAAGAAATTTGTACCATCTAAACTGTACTGATAAGGTGTCGTTCCACCGTTTCCTGCTGCTGTGATGATTCCATTATCGCTTCCATTACAAGTAATCATAGTTGGAATTGCATTCAATGTTAAAGTTGTTGGTTCAGTTATAGTAACTGTAGACTGCCCAACACAATTATTTCCATCTTTCGCGTAAACAGTGTATGTTCCAGCTGTTAAACTTGTAAATGTAGTAAGGGAAACATAATTTGTTCCATCAATTGAATACGTGTAGGAAGAATTTCCACCTGTAGCACTAACTGAAATTGCACCTGATTGATTTCCAAAACAAAGTATTGATGCTGTTTGAGAAGGATTAACAGTAATTACTACGTTAGCGAGTAAATTAATCGTTCCTGTTCCAGTACAACCAATATTATCAGTTATAGTATAAGTATAATTACCAGCAGCTAAATTGCTAAAAGTACCATTTGCTTGTGGAGTTCCATTATTTAAAGCATACGTAAGTGGTGCAGTTCCTCCAATTGCTGAAATAGTTATTCCCCCTTCATTTCCATTACAAGTTGGTTGTGAATTTATAGTTGATGAAGAAGATAATCCTGAACCAGAACTAACGGTTACAGCTAAAGTTTTTGAATCATTACAAACATTATCATCGGGCGAAGTTCCATTTACTGTGGTTGTATTAATAGTAACTGTGTTTGCCCCACTAACCAAGCCAGAAACGGTAACGTAAACAGTGTCAGTTGAACCAACAGCGATTAATTGATTAGACGTATAATTTACGTTTGTAAAAGCTCCAGATCCAACTTGCCATTGGATAACTCCAGAGGTAATTGCAGTTGTTCCACGATTCTCAACTATCACACCTAATTGTGTTGAAGAACCACATACATTTCCAGAAATAACTTGAAAGATTCCTGTTATTGTCGCGTCTTTCACATCTGGATTAAATTTAATAGCTGAAACGTTTGTTTTTGTTCCTGAAGCAGTGTTAGCACCTTGTTGGTAAACACCTGTATAATAAAATGTTTCACCATCAAAATCGTCAATTGCCATATGGTGATAATCTCCCCAACGTGTATCACCATTTGAAATCTTTGAATTTGTACCAGCTATAATTGTTGTTTCTGCCATTGTCATTGTTCCAAGCGGATCACATGGTTTTCTACCCGTCATTTTGATTGAAGGAAAATCGCCAGCAGTGTTACTTGAAGTTGAATATGCCATCAAAATATTCCCATATTTATCAATGTTAATTGCTGGCATCCAACGACTTGTTGCTGTTCCAGGTGCATAAGTTCCCTCTTGATATTTTGTCCAAGTTGGGGTAATTACACCTGTTGGTCTTCTTAATTCAATCCAACGAACGCCTGCTCTATCAGCTCCATCAACATCAGTTGAAAGACATAAAATCATAGCTTGGTGGGTATCGAAAACGCGCATTGGTGCTTTATACATAACTGGCTCTCTAAGTGGATCTAACAAACTAGTTGTGCCTGGTTGTTTTATACATTGAAAACTAGTTAATCCGCACAATTTAGAGTCAATTTCAGCAATGGAAATATCTTGAATTTTTGTAGTTGTTGCCGTGTTATTAGTCCAATTGATATCCATTTCCCACAATTCAATCCAGTCATTTGAACCACTATCTGGTGAACCATTAGAGTGAGATTCATCATCTCTATGACGAACAAACAATGGCTTCATTCCTGTTGGAGCTGCATTATCTCCTTCTAAATCAACAGGTGTAATCGATTGAAAACCAAAGCCATTTAAAGAATAACCAATTGCTCTTTTGATAAATGGAGAAGTTGTACCTGCTAATAAAGCACTTAATTTCATTGCATAAACGGTTGGTGGTCCACCTTCATTTGTGGAAACTAAAAAAGCATCAGATGTCGTTGAAAAACCATATTTTGGATAATCCGGGAAATTGGTACAAGTAAATGCATAACGATAATAAGCGCCTTGCGGATTACTTGTTTGAGAAACGTAAACTAACAATCTATTCCCTGAACTTGAAAATTCAGTTAAAAACCAACGTCTAGCAGGTTTGTAGTACAAAACAATTGGATCACCAGCACCCGTTATTGATGTTCCACCCACGAGATTACGCATCGTGTAAGAAGAACTTCCAACCGTTGCTCCCGTAGTTCTATTAAAAATTCGATAAACAGAACCACCACTTGAATTGGTAGCACTAATCGCTACTGTACTATCCGCATCAACAGTTGGATCTGGTGGAGAAATACCAACACCTAAACCTGGTTTGGACCAAAGAATAGTTGCTGTTAGAGATTTTTGTTGATTTGCGACTTCGTGCTGTTGCCAAACCCAATCTGGATTATGTGTTTGACTATTATCAACCTCGATTAATTCTCTGCCTTTAAAATTCGGCTTAATTACTTGATTTTTGGGATTGTCCTGTCCTTTTGGTGTTGGAACTAATTCAGCTGTTGTTGGAGAAAAATAACCCATAAACTGCGATTCTTGCCCAAATAAACTGGAGCTTGCAGCTACGATTAATAGCGTAAATATTCTTTTCATAGTGAGTGTTTAATAGTTTTGCGACTAAATTTAGGTATTTGAAATAATTTATTGACTAATTATGTTAACATATTTTGATTTTACTTGTTCACATTTAAAAATCCTAAACTAATTTTGAAAAATGAAAATATTAATTTCACCTGCGAAAAGCATCAACGAAAAAGCAATAAAATCAATAGATTCAACGATTCCTATATTTCAAAATGAAGCGCAAAAAATTGTTAAAAACTTACGTAAGTTTAAAGTTGATGACCTAAAGCAATTAATGTCTATTTCTGAAGATTTGGCGCAATTAAATTGGAAAAGGTATAAAAATTGGAAAAAATCAGATTCTGAAAGTGAAGAATTGATTTCGGCTGGCTTTGCATTTTCAGGAGAAGTTTATCGCGGATTAGATTTAGCTAGTTTAAATTCAGAAGAACTTGAAATTGCCTCCAAAAATTTACGCATCCTCTCTGGAATGTATGGGATTCTTAAACCAGGCGATTTAATTTACCCTTACCGTCTAGAAATGGGCACTCGCTTCTCCCCTTTTGAGGAACAAAAAAATCTTTATGAATTTTGGAAAGATAAAATTGTAAAAATGCTTGAAAAAGAGCTTGAAAAAGAGGAGGTAATTGTTAATCTTGCTTCTAACGAATATTTTAAAGCAATTGATCTTCAACAAATCAAAAACAGAATTATAACGCCAATATTTAAAGATTTTAAAAAAGGGAAATTCTCAATAATAATGATGTATGCAAAGTATGCTAGAGGAGCAATGGCTAGATATTTAATTCAAAATCAAATTACAAATATTGAAGATTTAAAACTTTACTCCGTTGATGGATACTCATTTGATGCAAAACAGTCAAATGAAAATGAATGGGTTTTTGTGAGGTAAAAAATAGACATTCGAATATAACCATCAATCTTAAGTCTAATAGAACCTCATCGTTTTTTCCGCCGTTATACTTTTCAAAATTCTAAACGCTGGCTTAAATTAAACATTTTTAAATACCTTCGTAAGCATGAATTTTGTTATCATTGATGTTGAAACTACTGGAGGAAGTCCTAAGAATTCTAAGATAACTGAATTGGCGATGTACAAATACAATGGCGAAAAAATCATCGATGAATTTGTGACGCTAGTCAACCCAGAACAACAAATTCCAGAATTCATAGTTCGACTTACTGGCATCACCGATGCAATGGTTGAAAATGCCCCCAAATTCTACGAAATCGCAAAAAAAGTATTGGAATTTACTGAAGATTGCATTTTCGTTGCCCATAATGTTGCTTTCGATTACGGAATGTTTCGACACGAATTTAAAAGTTTAGGTTTTGATTTTCGCTTGCCTCATTTGTGCACCGTTCGAGCTTCGCGCTATGTGATTCCGGGTCACGCTTCATACAGCCTAGGTAAATTAAGTCGTGCACTTCAAATTCAAATTATTGGAAGACATCGCGCTGGTGGCGACGCTTTGGCAACCACTAAATTGTTTGACTTAATTTATCACAAAGATCCCAATCACCTCTCGACTTTTATTCAACAAGAAGTGAATCCCAAATCAGTTCATCCAAATTTGAATATCGAAATCATTGATGAATTACCCAATAAAGCTGGAATTTATAAGTTTCTAAATGAATTTAATCAAATAATTTATATCGGAAAAAGTATTCACATTAAGAAAAGAGTAGAACAGCATCTTCGCAATAATTCAACGGCTAAAGGACTTAAGATGATTCAAGAAATTGTTAGAGTTGAATACGAATTAACTGGATCTGAATTGATTGCAATGTTACTAGAGTCAGAATTGATTAAAAAAAATCAGCCACTTTATAATCGAAAATTACGTAAAAGTTCATTTTCTTTTGGCTTATTTGACGTGTTAGATGCAACAGGATATTTGAATTTAACCGTTCATTCAATTTCGAAAACAGAAATTACTCCTTTATTGCATTTCACAACACGAAAAGAAGGAAACGATTACATGACTTATATCGTTGAGAAATATCAGCTTTGTCAGAAATTATGTGGAGTTTACCCATCTCAATCTGGCTGTTTTCACCATTCAATAAAGCAATGTAAAGGAGCTTGTGTAGGTGAAGAATCGCCAGCAACTTATAACGAGCGCGTTTCAGAATTAGTGAGACAACTATCCTTTGAAGGGAAATCTTTTTACATCTTGGATAAAGGTCGTAATAAAGGAGAGCGAAGTATGGTTTGGATTGAAAAAGGTGCTTACAAAGGCTACGGATTTGCCCCGTATCATTTCAATGGCAATGAGCCAGTAAATTGGAAACGCTATATAGCTCCTCAGAATGAAAATCGCGATATAAATACCATCTTAAATTTGTTTTTAAGAAAGGATACTTCACTCAAAATTATTGAATACTAAATTTGTCTTTGAAAAACTATACTTAATTTCGTTAGAATGGAAGGCTTGGTTACAATTTTAGGTTCTGGAACTTCACAAGGTGTACCTGTGATTGCATGTGGTTGCTTCGTTTGTAGCTCAATAGAAGCTAAAGATAATCGCACACGTTCTTCAATTATGATCAATGTTCAAGACGAAAATTATGTAATTGATACAGGCCCTGATTTTCGAAGTCAAATGTTGCGCGAAAAAGTAAAAACCTTGAGAGGAGTGATCTTTACCCACGAACACAAAGACCATTTAGCAGGTTTAGACGACGTGCGTGCATTCAACTACAAAGAAGAACGACCGATGGAAATTTATTGTACAACGCAAGTGGAAATTGCCTTAAGACGCGAATTCCATTATGCTTTTTCAGGAGAAAGATATCCTGGTGTACCCAAATTTCAATTGACCAATATCGATTTAACAACTTTTAAACTCAATTATGATTTAACTTTAATTCCGATTGAAGTGCTGCATTACAAGTTACCCGTTTTGGGTTTTCGCTTCGGAGATTTCACGTATATCACTGATGCAAAAACAATTAGTGAGACTGAAAAAGAAAAAGTGAAAGGAACAAAAACATTAATTGTAAACGCATTGCATCGATCTACGCATATTTCCCATTTTAATTTAGAAGAGGCCTTGGCTTTCATTAAAGAGATAAAACCTGAAAAAGCGTATCTAACACACATATCGCATTTATTTGGTCGCCATTCAGAAGTTGAAATGACTTTACCAGAAAATGTATTCCTCGCCTACGATGGTTTGAAAATACCGTTTTATTATTGATTATTTTTTTGTTTCTTTCTAAGCGGAAAACGTCAGATAACTTCATTACTAACATTTTCAATGTGGATAATTAAATACTTTCAAATAAAGTTGTTTTAATTTTAATTTTAATTTCGTCACTGTGAAAAGTGAAAAATTTATAGATGTAAAAGGTTTAATCGGAAGTAAAAACCCAAAGCTTTTGCGTTGGTTACCTTCATTCATAATCAATTATTTACGCCGTATCTTGCACGAAGATGAAATCAATGATTTTCTTGTTAAAAATAAAGATAAGTACGATCAAGAATTTTGTGAAGCAATGATGGATTACTTCAATATTAAAGTTGTAATTAAAAATAAAGAACTAATTCCAAAAGATGGTCCATTGATAATAGCTATGAATCATCCGTTAGGAGGAATGGATGCGATTGCACTAATTGCTGGTTTAAAAGATCACCGTCGAGATTTGCGATTCATTGTTAACGATTTATTGCTGAATTTAAAGAACTTAAGTAATTTATTTATTGGGGTAAATAAACATGGCAAAAATGACAACAGTATTCGCAATCAAATAAAAAATGCGTTTGAGTCAGAAAATGCAATTTGTATCTTTCCCGCGGGCTTGGTGAGTCGTAAGATTGATGGTATTGTTCAAGATTTAGCATGGAAGAAAACATTCATGTTGTACGCGCGTTCTTTGAATAGAACCGTTGTTCCAATTCATATTGATGGTGAGTTGTCAAATTTCTTCTATCGTCTATCGAAAATAAGAAGTTCAGTGGGTATCAAAGCGAATATTGAAATGCTTTATCTGTCCAATGAATTGTTCAAACAGTTCAATCGAACCATCACTTTTACAGTTGGTGAGCCAATAACAGCAGGTGAAATTGATAAATCAATTAATGACCAAGATGCAGCTGCAATGTTGCGAACAACAGTTCATTCACTAAAGAAATAATTATGAAAGAAATTATTGACCCACTTCCAAAATCGATCATTGAAGAAGAATTAATAGCTACTGGTCTGGTACGTTTGACGCGAAAAGGAGGAAACGAAATTTACATAGTCGATAATAATAATGCTCCAAATACTTTACTTGAAATTGGACGTTTGCGCGAAGTTACTTTTCGTGCCTCAGGAGGTGGAACTGGCGAAGAAATAGACTTGGATGAATATGACACAAGCAAATTTTGTTATAAGCAATTGATTGTTTGGTCACCAATTGAAAAAGAAATAATTGGCGGATATCGTTTCATTTTATGCGATGATGCCATTGATTCTGAAGGAACAATTCATTTATCAACAACCCATTATTTCGATTTTTCAAAACAATTCTTAAACGATTATTTACCGCATACCATTGAATTAGGACGCAGTTGGGTTCAACCCATGTTTCAGCCAAGCATTGACCCACGAAAAGGATTATTTGCTTTGGACAATATTTGGGATGGATTGGGTGCGTTGGTGCGTTTTTATCCAAAGAAAAAGTACTTTTTCGGCAAAGTAACCATGTATCCAAATTACAACACCGATTGTCGAGATTTCTTATTACATTTCATGCATCACTATTTCCCAGACGCTGAAAATTTAATGCAACCGTTTCATCCTTTGGTTCAACATTATGATAAAGAATACGTTGAAAGCCAGTTGCAAGGTTTAGATTTTAAAGATGGTTTCAAAGTATTGAATGGTCACATTCGCGATAAAGGTGAGTTTATTCCACCATTGGTAAATATCTACATGAACTTGTCGCCAACTATGAAAACTTTTGGAACGGCGGTAAATCCCGATTTTGGAAATGTTGAAGAGACAGGAATTTTAGTAACAATTGCTGACATTTTCCAAGATAAAAAAGAACGTCACGTAGATTTTTAGAAATAAAAGTAGTTTCTTGCTAAGTGATACTATTTCTAATTCAGAAATCTTAGTTCCTTTAAGGCGTTACTCAGACAAAATTCGTAGTTACTCTACTCATCACTTTATCTGTGAGAGTTATTCTGCTTTATCTCCAAAGTGGTAAAAAAAACTCGTATGTGGTTGTTTGCGACAACTAGTTTACAATACTGCTTCCCTTTGATTTCCTTAGTATAAAAATTATTGACTGAAACTCAAAATTGTTGACTGAGGTTCTCGAAGGTGACAATAAAAAAAGCCTGTCCATTTCTGAACAGGCTCTAAAACACTTAGTAGTAGGGAAATGTGATCAATGTTTTATTATTCTAAAAGTTGTTGCCTGTAACGCATTTGTAACATTCAATAAATAAGTTCCATTTGACAAATCTGAGAGATTAATTTGACTTTCGTTTCCTGAAATACTTGTTTGATGAACGATTTTACCTTCTAAATTGTAAACGAAAACACTAGCTTCCGTACTCATTGTTGAAGTTATAGTAACGAAATCACTCGTTGGGTTTGGATATACGCCAAACGCGATTGATTCATCCAATAAAGATGCACATTCGTCAGTAAAAACTTGCATTGTATCAGATGCTTGACAACCGTTTAATGCTGTTGTTGTAACAATATAACTTCCAGCTACGGTAACAGTAATAGACTGGGTAGTTGCATTTGTGTTCCAAACAAATGAAGCTTCACTTCCAGATGCCGAAATTGTAACGGGTAGATTGTATTCACAAACAGTTACATCATCGCCAGCACTAACCGTTGGAGAATTATTCACAGTAACAACCAAAGTGTCAAATGCTTGGCAATTGTTTTCATCTGTAAAAATCAATGAATAAATTCCCGAAGTGGTAACTTGAATTAATTGGTTTGTTTCTTGAGTACTCCAGAAATAAGTATTTGCACCAAAATTAGCTGATTGAGCATTTAAAACTAATGGTAAATCGCTAGAGCATATTTGTTCGTCACCAATAATCGTCACGATAGGTAACGCATTTACGATAACAATTAAACTATCTGAGTTTGAACAATTATTATTATCAACTCCAACAACAATATAAGTTAATGTATCAATTGTTGGAACAAAATCAACACCATTTAGTACGTTATTATTCCAAGTATAGGAAACGGCACCTCCAGCTGTCAATGATATTGTATCTAAACTACAAACTGTTAAATTATTTCCAGCTTCAACTATTGGTAGCGCATTCACTTGGAAAGCGAAAGTAGTTGAAGTGTCTGAACATGCTAAAGATGAATTGGAAATAGCAACTTGATAAACTCCTGTTTGATTTACAGTTAAAGTTGTTGCCGTTTGATTTGCCAAAACTTGACCATCTTTAATCCATTGGTAAGTTACGTTTGGAATAGCAGTTACTGAAAGTTGCGCATTTTCTCCTTGACAAATTGTTGTTTCATTCGCTGAAATTGTTGCTCCAGATGCTACAGCACAACTATTGATTTGATAAATTGATAATGTTGAACTTACTTCATTCGCTAAAATTAAAATATCGTTTCCATTTGGCGATTGTGCTGCTGGGATTAGTATAATTCCTTCTGCTCCCAAGTCCGGCCCGCTTGCTGTTGTTGAACGGTTGTTGGTATAACCCACAAATACAGGATTCGTTGGATTTTCAACATTAAAAATCAAAACTCCACCAATTCTTTCTAACGAAACAAAAGCATAAGTTTTACCATTAATAACATTTACGGTAATACCCTCTGGTTCTGGTCCTTTGTCATCGCTTCTATTTTTTAACGTTGGAGTTCCTTCAGAATTAGATGCATTAAAAATAGCACCGAAAGTTGGGTGATTCGCTGTAATTTGTTCTATTAAATCCTTTGAATCCCAAACTAGAGAACCATCTATTGGATTGAAAATACTGAATGAGCGTCCACCCATAACATGTAATTCGTCGTAATCACCGTCTCCATCTGTATCTCCTGAGTACTTTAGAGCGTTCAGTCGACCTAGAAATTTATTATTTCTCAAAATATAAGCATCTGGAAAAGCTGTTGCATCTAATACGTTATTAAAAGTTGCTGATGATATTCTACTGGCGTCAGTTACACTTCCAAATTCTCTTGAATCACCTTCGTTTGCGGTAAAAATATAACCTTGATTCCCAATCGTTTTGTAAACCATAGCGTCTGGCATGTACGCTCCTTTAATTGGTAAATTTCCTGTGATTAATACTGCTCCACTTTGATCAGAAGCGTCCAAGGCATTACCGGATCCCGTTGCGTAAGAGCTATAACCCAAAGGATTCAAAGACGTAATTGTATTTGTTGCCAAATCTATTGTAACCATTGCATTGTTTTCTTGAAGTGTTACATACGCTTTTGTATTGTCTTCAGAAACTGCCAAATATTCTGGTTCTAAATCTTGAGCAACTGATGCACTTGTTGTAAAAACACGAATTCCTTGAGCTCTCAATGCTATTTCTTGACCATTAAATGCTGTGAAGCCAATAGTTGTAACGTTTGAATT
>JBILOX010000054.1:0-18388 GCA_044374225.1 Crocinitomicaceae bacterium
GGGTATTAATTTTCTTATTCATAGTTGTCGCTTTCTTTGCAATATTTCCGTTTTCACATTACTTTGTTGTTACTGCACAGAAAGAAAATATTCAGAAGAAGGTTGTTTCAAATATCACACAAGCAGAAGGTTTGTTTTTATCGTATGAAAGTTACGCAGACAATCGCTTAAACATATACAAAAGTCGTTTAAATAGTATTGTCGCAGCAAAAAGAGTAAATCCTGAAGAGTATAAAGACTTTGGATTTATTGAAGCAACAGATGACAACACACAAGTTGAAAACAAGATGTTTACATTAAAAGCACAGCTTTACCCATCTAATTATTTGGATATGAAACAGGTTGATTCAACTTGGTTGTCCGATTCAAAAAATAAGGTAAAAAGTTGGTCTCCCACAGGTATAGTTAAGGTAGTGAATACGTTGAAAATTGAAACTACTTCATGGTTTGACGAACTCAAATCTTATTCTTCATTTCGTGCACAAGGTGAAGCAGAAGGCGATTTTGATTTTCTATTAACCTTTGACGATGTTTCTAGCAAATTTAATCAGAGTAATACGCCAAATCTAATAGCATTGCTTATTGGAATTGGATTATATTTATTAATGTTTTTGTCATATTTTATCACTAGAAGACACTCTAAAAATCATTATACCTTATTTGGTAAAAAAACCGAAAGTATAAATGATGGTATTGATATCAAGTACTAATAAGTTTAATCAATTAATATATGGAAAAGAAGTCAATATTAACAAATATTTCGCGCCCAAATATCACTGCAGATATCATTGCAGATGCAATTAGAGGAGGAATCGTTACATTTAAAGAGGCTCAAGAAACTGGGGAATTTCAAGTTGCAAAACAAAAACTTGTTAAAGATTTGCTGGCAAAATATCAACAAGAAGATTCTGATTTTAATAATGCCACAACATTACAGCTTTTAAGAGAATTTAAGGCAAAATATGAAGACAGCAATAACATAGCAAGAGTAGATATAAAAATCCGAGAAAAAGAAGCGGAGGAAAGAGAAAATCAGAGGCGGAAATTTGAGAGCATTAAATACAACATAAACGACTATAAGCCAGATGAATTAAAAAATGAATTAGGTGATGAATTTTTAAGGGATTTATGTAATGAATTAGGGATTGATTATGATGTAGTCAATAATTATGATGAACCTGAATTGAAATTTAACGATATTCCGCAAAACATTGAAGATATTCCGCAAGGATTTACTGATGTATTTTTTTGGGGAATCCCATCTTCAGGTAAAACCTGTGCTTTAGCAACTATTTTGTGCACCATGAAAGATAATTACACAATAACAAGTCCTACAATTGAGAAAAAATTTGGTGCAACATATAGAGATAGCTTGATAAATATTTTTAAAAATCAAACTGCATATTTGCCTGCTGCTACTCAAAAAGACAGAACTCAATATATGCCCTTCTTATTAAAAAAAAGAAATGAAGAAAAATACAGACAAATATCATTCTTTGAGTTAAGTGGAGAAGTTTTTAAGTATTTTTATGAACTTGAAAATAATTGTAATATATTAGATGATGTTGATAGAAGTAATGTTGAAAGTGCTTTTAAAACTTTAAATTTATTATTAGGCAGTAAAAATCAAAAAATTCATTTCTTTTTTATTGATTACCAGCAGGAAACTAAAGGCACAAGAGACAAGCACAAACTTACTCAAGAAAACTATTTGAATGCTGCAGCTACTTATTTTCGTGACAGGGAGCATATTTTTAAGAAAAAAACAGATGCTGTTTACGTGGTAGTAACAAAATCAGACGAGATTAAATCCGATAATAATAAAAGCGATATTTCAGGTGAAGAAAGAACACAATTAGCAGGTAAGTTTTTATCTGATAATTTTGGGAATTTTATGGATGTTATTAAACATCGATGTAAGAAAGATTCTGTTGATTTCAATGTGAAAATATTTTCTATTGGCGATGTGTTTTTCAAGAGTATTTGTAAAATAAATTACTATTATGCAACAAATATTGTTGAGGATTTGCTTAAAAAGGTAAAGCCAGTAAGTGAAAATTGTATTTCAAAATGGCTAAATAGGTAAAATTATGAAGATTGTAATACATGGTACAAATGGTGGTTATCACATTTTTACTGTTGAGAAAGAAAAATTGTTTGACGCAAGGCCTGATTCAAATAAAGTTGGATCAATAGGCCAACAAGCATATTCAATAAATTATAATGAAAGTAATATTGTTTTTTCAAAATATAAAATAATTAGGGATGTAGTTGGAGACAAAAGAACTGGTAATGTTGCTTTTTCTTTAGTTATACCACATACTAAAAAGCTTTCAGGTGAAGATGTGTTAGCTGTATTAGATAACCTTTCCAATGATTTTTGTAATAAGCATATTGAAAATGACAATCTTGATAATTTTCGTGAAGATTGGGCTTTGGTTTCTGCCTTAAAAAATCATTGTGAAAATAAACTTAAACCTAATGATGAAGAATTGCAATCTGGTATAGCCGACCCTGCTTTTTTATATTATGAGAGCAACGCAACTTTGCAAAAATATTTCGACTCTCCTTATCAGGAAGAATACAGTGCATACAAGCAAATATTTTTCGTAGAAAAGAATCTTGAAGGCAAACCTGAAAACCCATTGAATGCCCTCCGTCACGACCCAAATGCAAATTTGACAGTGAGAATTGATTTAGAAAATCAACCATACACAATAAAAGAATTCCACGGACAAGGGAAAGATGGAGTTATTATTGAAATTTGGGCAAACAATTCCAAACGCAACAACAAAGATAAAATCAAGAAAAAGGATAATATCCGAATAAAATATTCAAAGAATAAATTTTATATTCCTATCGAAGAAAGCGGAAATCTTTTGGATTATAAAATCAGTCAATACATTATTATTGTCGATGAAAACAAATTAAAAATTAAAAATGATGTTGAGTTAAGAAAAGTTGAATACAACATTACGTGTGAACTTAAAGGGGGCAATGGGAACAATGTTTACGATGCAGAAATCACATGTAGAAATGAATACTCTAGTCAAGAAAAAAAAATTACTGGAACTGAGATTAAATTTGAAGGCGAAGAAGCAAAAAATCGTTGGACTGTTTCAGCAAAGAGAGGCAATTGGATTTCAAAATCTGTGACTATAACCCCGGAGAATCAATCCGGTACGCTTAAATTAGATTTATCCGAGCATAAAAAAGTTAAGTTTAATGTTCAAGGCGAAAATGGCTTAGAGTATAATTATAGCATTCAAATTACTAATAAAGAAATCCAACCCAAAGATGGCGAAGTTGTATTTATAGGAGAAGAAATAGATAAAACATGGCGAATTTCAGTTTCACTTAGAGATTATGAAACAGAACCTTTTGATTATTGTCCTGCAAAACATGACAACCCTAAATATGTAACCTTAAAGAAGAGAACTTTTAGCGTTACTGGTCAACAACCGGACATTAAAAATCCTGGTATAAAGGGTGGCGAAATCAAAAGTGAAGAAGCCATTTTAAAAGAGTCATGGTATCTAAAAGTTCCGAAATTAGCTTGGGTATCCCTTTTTATTGCAATTGTTGCTTCAACTGCTTTTCTTGTAATTAAATCAGATGGCACTGAAGGGCCTATAGATATTGTCAGCACTGAAATTAGTAATAAAATAAATTCTTATGTTGATGGCATTGAAATGAATTTGGACACATTGAAAGAATACAAGAAAAAACATTGTGATAGTACTACTTTTATTCAAAGTGTTCCAAAAGAAAAAAGTTTGTGGCAAAAACTTTGGCCTTTTGGTTCAGATGAAGAAAGGAAGACTATCAATGAATCAAAGGGGATTCCAGAGTATTGCTCAAAAATTGATGATGCAATTGCTATACGTAATGCTATTAATCTTGGTAAAATTGACGAGCTCAAAGGTAAAGTGTTTTCAGATTCACAACAAAATTTCAAAAATGCAATTGATAGTATAGTTGATAAGTATAAAGACAAGATTGGTGCTGCTTTGAAAGCTGACACAGTAAGTAGAATGAATTTAAATCAAGTTGCAGACTTAATTCGAAAAACACAAAACGATTTAAGAGATCAAGAAATAATTGCCACAGGGGGACAAGGGCCGGGACAACAAGGAGGAGGACAACAAGGAGGTGGCCAACAAGGAGGGGATCAACAAGGAGGGGATCAACAAGGAGGGAAAAAGGTCGATGATACCCTTAATGAAAAGTTTTGGGGGCTGGTTAATAGTAGTAATGTTCAAATGGATTCCTACACTAAACTATTAAATGATCACAAAAAAAATGGCGGTGATATAATTGATTATTTAAATAAAATTTGCAAGAATTCAGCTTCGTTCAATAAATTCAAAAATATTCCTGAGATAGACAGGAAATCCGCAAGAAATTTAGAGCAAATTAAATTAAACTAATAAAAATGAAAGCAATAAAAATAAGTTTGGCAATTGTCGTTGTAGCCTTAATTGGCTTTTTTGTAACAAAGTGGTTAATAGATTTTGACCCTCCAAAAGATATTGGTTTACCCAAGAATCAATATACTGAAAGGATTGAAAACGAGATTGACTCATTGAAAAAAATGCCAGAAAGCAAATTCTGTCAGAAATATTACAATGATGTACAGTATCGCATAAATGATTATTTCAATCAAGGATTTTTGGGTAATAATGAGAGTGACAATAGCCAGTGGCAAGAGATCTTGTTAAAAAACCTTTACTCTGCATACGCTCCTAAGTTTGTAGAACAAGCTATGTATGTGTTTAGTCGTACCGAATGGAAAAACGATGACCTAGTATTTATTCGAAGCGAAGTAAAAACACTTAAAAGTTCAACATATCTTGGAAATACTGGGTTAGTTTCTTCGTTTAACGACATTAATACCATTTTAGCAAAATACGATGAAATTAATAACTTTATAAATGCTTGCAAAGGATATGCATATTCTAATTACGATTTGAAAAACACTTATCCTGATGTAAGTGATAAAATACAAAAATCAAGAGCATACATAACAAACAATCTCGATAATAGTTATGTAAATAACTGCGCCCGATTAAAAGAAGGATTACCAGCCATCCCTAAAATTCTTTTCGACAAGCACAAAAGCTATTTAACGAAAAAAATTAACGCCTATGGAGTCGAATATAGTAATCTCCCCTCTCAATCTGATTATTCAAAATCGATTTACACACCGCTGAGAAATCAAGTAGATGCTTTAAATAATGATATTTATGGCATCGGTGCTAAAATTTTCGACGATGGTTATAAAAGCGTAGATAGATTGTTGAGTGGGTACAATAGTGATGCATATCATCATTATAAAAAACCGTAAAAACCATAAAAAAGAGGAAAAATGAAAAAAATAATTGTTTTAATATGGATAATGTTTGGCTTTTCTACTGCATACACGCAAGATTTGTTTAAGGAATTACAAAAATTGACATTGGCAAATGACAGCTTGCAAAAACAGGTAATAAAGCCATTGAATGATAGCATTATTAAATTGAATTCTGCTCATTTTAATGAAATAACTAAATTGAATGAGCAGGTAAAAGCATTAGAAATTGAAAAGAGTGATTTGAATAAGAAACTAAAAACTATTGAAAGTAGTGTTGCTGAATTAAATAAAAATAAAATCAAAGTTGAAAGGGATAATTTACAAGCAAAATGTGATTCCTTAATATTAAAATTAACCGAATTAAATAATTTAATTTCTACAAAGGATACGCAAATAGCTCAAGAAAAAGAACTTGGTCAGCAAAAATCTATTCAAGAAAAAGAAAAAGGGAAAAGTGAAATCCTAAATCTAATAATTCAAACATACAATAAACCCTTGGATGAATTAATAATAAATACTACTATAAAATCCGTAGAACGTGATATGTCAATAGTTGGGGATAAAACAGTAGTACAACAAAAATTGTTGAGTTTGCAGAAATATTATAATTCTGAACAAGTATTGAATGAAAAATACAGCGAACAAAGAGTTGAAAACGCTTTAACTCAATTAAAATCTATAGAGCAAACTAAACTTGTAGTTAAATTAATTGATAAACTTAGTAAATATAAACTATGTAATGATGGTTTAAAAACAACAATTGATAAAATTCTTGAAATTGATAAAAAATTTGTAGCTAATGATGAATATACTCAGAAAACTAAACTTAATGATGTCTTAGCCGAAATTGCATGGTATTTTAGAAATTATCGCTTTAACTTTATTGACTATCCGTACTTGTCAGAAACAGTATTGGAAATAATAAAACTCAAACAAAAAGATCCAAATACAGATATTGCTAATCTGAAAGAGAAAATGTAAATATGAATCCAGCCCACAAAGCATACACATTTGCAATCCGCACAAGCCCTGACACAAATCAAAGCTTGCAAAAGAGTATGCTTTTTCCAACCAAAAAAAAACAAAAACTCGACCCCCTTAAAGAAAAATAAAACTTTGCCGGCACACAGCCCGACAGACAAAAACGGAATGACAGAACTGATTGAATATTATAATGGTATGTCGCTTGACAAGAAAGAAGGCCAGCTTATAACAGCACCTACAAAAAATTGGCGGTTCGGTGCTTCGTATGACAGTTTAGTGATTCAACAAACATTCGTTCTTCGTATGAACATTTGTGGTAAAAATCGCCAACTTCTTGTAGCTGCAAACCGTTAGTAATCATTTATTATGATATGGTAAATTCAGAATTAGAAATATTTGACAAATTAATACCAAGAGATCAATTGCTTCGCTCAATAAAGTTGTTGAAAGATTTAGAAATTGAGGAAGATATAAAGAAATTTGTTAAAGAGACTAACGAAGAGAATTCCCTTACATTGCAAAAAAAGCCATTCAATTGGCCAAAAACATTAATTAGTGCTGTTTTAAGTTTTGTGCTAATTTATCTAACCTTTGGATTTGACATTCTTTTTAGTATTATTTTTATGCTCGTGTTTCTAGTTCATGAATTAGGGCATTTAATAATTCAAAAGAGATATGGATTTATAAATGTTTCATTAATATTTCTTGGCCCTATAGGGGCCGCTGTAACTGGATACTCGAAAAACAATTCTGAATCCGAAAATTTTTGGATGTATATCATGGGTCCATTGCCGGGTTTGCTCATCAGTTTGAGCATTTTCCTCGTCTTTCTTATCTTTCCTCAGTTTTCTTCTAGCCCAATAGCGGTGTCTTTGATTCTTTTTGCTAATTTGTCTTTATTTATTAATGCGTTTAATTTATTTCCAGGTGGATTTTTAGATGGTGCCCGAATTTTTTCGATTTGCTTTGATAAATACCTGCTAAGAACCTGGATATTTAACATTTTGCTATCTACAATACTACTAATCTATTTTTCTTTTGATTTATATGAATCTATCTGCAATGGGCAAGTCATATGGATTATTTTACTTTGTTTTTCATTGGCGATTTTATTATATCACTTTAAATCAATCCTTAATAGACGAATTCTTGAAATAAAGCGAATTTCCATCAAGTTTTCAAGATTTTTAATGGCGAGATACGGGGAAATACCAAACGAAATGAACTATGATATAGCATCATATATCTACTATCAATTAGAATATAGTGAATATGAGGATATTACTATTGATGAAATTTGGAATGCAAAATCAATCCCGCCAAGTGAACTGCAACGCAAATATTACATAGCTATTTATCTATCAGCAATTTTTATGGCAGCTTTAATGTTTTATTTCTTTTCGTGGTAGCATTTTATGCATTTTGAGTTACCAAGTTGTCTAAATATTTTTTTCAAACATAGATGAAACAATGCTATTAAACGAAAGTAAAAAATGAGGATAATTTTTTTATACCAAAATAATCGAATACTAACAACAAGAAAGCACTATCTAGGTTGCTCATACTAAACAGCATATATTCTTAAAGATTATCTTTTATCTTTCAAAAAAGCAATCGTATATCTAAAGTAGAAAATTCGACTAATTACTAAACGCTAATATTTAGTTTTTTGACTGACTTTACAATGATTCATCTTTAATATTCAAACAGATAATAAATGCAAAAGTAGGGCACTGTATTCGTTCATTAAATGCCTAATAAATCTGATTTCTAATTTAAAAGCGATTAATGTATAGTCTGATTTGTTCCTTTTTTCAGTTGGATTGCTATTCTTGGAAATGACTTTTTTAAAGCTTATTCACTTAAAGCAGGAAAAGCAACTAAGCCTCCATAACCTAGAATTGGAGTTTAAATCTGTTTCCAACATTATGATATTTTTCGAAAAATTTAAATTTCAAAAGGATTTATCCTTTTGAAATTCATTTATCAATAGGTTGATGTTTCAAAATCTTCACCACCCTCGTTTCCTAAAACACTGAACACGAAGTGCAATTCCCATTTCATTTTGTTTGGTTGTGAAAATTGTTCTGTTGTAGATTTCTATTTTTGTTACCCACGACTTTGAATTCCTTGAACCTCCACTTTTTAAATGATAAAGACTCAAGCCATAACGCATTGAAAATTGATTTTGAGGATTGGTTCGACTTTCGTTTTTGAGGTAAAAATATTCGGGTGTAACGAAACATTCTACAACTTCTGCTTTACAGATTCCACTTCGATTATGAACCCTTAATTTGAACAAACTTTTTCTAATTTGTAAAGCGCCTGTGTAGGCAATCACTTGATTAAATGGAATTTTGTTTTCAATTCGGATACCAATCTCAGGTAGTAAATATTTACCAAATTGTTTCGAAAGGCCTAATTGTAAAGAGGGTTGTAATTGATTTTTTTGTCCGAAATTATAGGCGCAAAAAATACCAATGTTTTTACGAGTTTGATTTAGCGCATAGAATGATTGAAATGCAATTAATAAAAAGACTAGGACAGTTTTCATTTTACTTTATTTTTACCTGTGAATATCTGCAAGACAAAATCCTGTTTCCCCAATAAATGCAGTATTGAAAATGTTTTTACTGTCTCTGTTTGAATAGCCCAAGCAAATGGATTTTCCATTCAATTCATTTGAACTTGAAATCACTTTAGTGATCACTTTATCCTCTAAAATTGCAACTTTATTGTACGCTTCTTCTAGTTGTTGACCTACTAAAAAATCTTCAATAAAAGTATATGCACCACCCATCCAATTGGTTGCAAAGTATGCACCAGCACCACTTATAAAATAGGGGATGGCAGAGTCGGTTACTCTGTTTTTTGCTTCTGCATAAGTAATTGAATTAACATCAGAGGATGAAGCTCCAGCAGCACCGCAGGAATTTTGAATTACAACCAACGGACTATTTTCAAAATGAAGTTCAGTTGTAATCATTTCGGCTTTTACAAAATCATTTACATACATGCCTCCATATTCACCATCTAGTCCACAGTTTGAGCACCCATGACCATTGTAAACGAAAAATGAACAAGTCTTGGCAGCGTTTTTTATTTTTGACCAATCAGCATTTGGGTAATAGAATTTATAGACAAAAATGTTTTTTGATCGAAACAAGGTTGCAAGTTCGTCGAGTTGCTCTTTTGCATATTCACCAACATCATTTCCAACAACTAAGACAGCAGTTTTCTGGTTTGCGGAAGTTTGTTTCTGAGTAAATAAAGTATTCGAAATTAAAATTGCGAAGAATAGTATATGCGTTTTCATCTTGCTTAATTTTTAGGAAATAATTTAAGTAAAGATGTTGCATATCCTTTTTCTGTAAAATGAAATAACTTGAAATGGTTACAGAAAATTACTATTTGCGCTAATAAATCAACCTAACTATTTAATAAATAGACTCATTGAGTTTTTACATTTAATCTGATGCTAAGCTGTTATATTTTTGAATCATTTCAGTAATACGATAAATTACATATAATACGTACTTTTAAAAACTAAAACACTGAACAAGAGGCAAGATGATTTTGCCGCTTATTTTAGAATTTGAGAGGAATAACGAAGAGAATTTAGCCCATTATGAACAACTCCATCCATTTTGCTTTTGCAAACTTCTTTACCGAAAAAGCATTGCAACCCTTTCTATATTATTTGTCTAAAAAGATGCAAGAAGGTCATATTTGTATCGATTTGGATAAAATAAATACGAATTATGAATATTGGATAGAATTCGGTGAAAAGCCAAAATTCCCTTTAACTTTCCCTAAGGAATCTGATTTGATTGGAAGTGAATTGGATATGAATAAACCATTCGTTTTACATAATAATCACTTGTATACTGGAAGAAATTTCTATTACGAAACAAAAGTTATAGAACGATTAAAAGCATTAGCGAAAATTGATTCTGATCAACAAAACGCACGAATGGAAGCATTAAAAACCAATCTTTCATTCGTAAAACAACTTCATTCTTCTTCCATAACAGACGACAACGGTTTGCCTTTTCCTGATTGGCAATTCTATGCTGCAATTAGTGGCTTTTTGAATAATTTCACAATCATTACAGGTGGTCCAGGAACAGGAAAAACAACCACAGTTGCCAAAGTACTAGCTCTTTTAAATGCCATTCAACCAGGATTTAAATTGGCACTTGCTGCTCCAACCGGAAAAGCAGCTATGCGTATGAAAGAATCATTGATGAATACGGTAAGTGATGAACGAAACAAACATCTTGGTATTCAATCGGTGGTGGAACAAGTGGAGCCAAGTACCATTCATCGCTTATTGGGGAGTAAAAAAGATTCTGTATTTTTTAAACGTAACGAAGAAAACCCATTGGATCAAGATGTGATTATCATCGATGAATCCTCTATGATTGGTGTTGGACTTTTTGCCAAATTACTTTCAGCTATTAAAAATGGAGCACGTGTGATTGTTCTTGGGGATTCAGACCAATTGGCATCTGTTGATTCAGGTAGTTTATTTGGAGACATTTGTAAAGGTTTAGCTGCAAACGAAAATAAGTTCACTCAAGCAAAAATTGACTTTTTCAATACTTTAATCACAGGTGAAAATACACTGGATGAAACCTATGTTTTTACCAACCAAGTATCTTTTTTGGACGAGCAAATCATACGATTAAAAAAGACCTATCGTTATGAACAAGCCTCGAAGTTGGGACAATTCACCCAAGCTGTTATTAAAGAAAAGCAAGATAGAATCAAAAGTGTTTTAGCGGAAGAGGACGAATCATTGACAGTGGATGAAATCTATTCTGAAAGTGTGTTTTCAAGTTTTGTAAATGGATATGAAGCCTATTTGAATGAACCCGACATTGAACAGGCCTTAAAGAAATTAAATCAGTTACGAGTTTTGTGTGCTGTTCGTCAAGGAGAACAAGGAGTTTACGCGGTTAATTCGAAGATAGAAACCATTCTTCGCCGCAAATTTGAATTGAAAGTTACAGATGGATTTTACCACAATCAACCGATAATGGTGACGAAAAACACGCCTGTACTTAATTTATTCAATGGTGATGTAGGCATTGTTCGTTTGGATGAAAACAAGCAATTGAAAGCCTATTTTACAGCTATTTCTAAAAAGGACAGTGGAGAAGATGATACTCAAATTATGGCTATCAACCCAGCTTTGATTTCCGACTGGGAAACCGTTTTTGCGATGACCATTCATAAAAGTCAAGGTTCAGAATTTGATGCAGTGATGGTGGTTTTACCAAAACAAGAAAGCAATCGCTTATTAACGAGAGAATTACTTTACACAGCGGTTACTCGGGCTAAGAAAAAGGCAATCATTCAATCGAATATGGAAACCATCAAAAGTACCGTTCAAAAAGGAGTGGAGCGCGTTTCTGGAGTACAACAACGAATCAACACAATTTAGTATGGCATTACAAATTTATACCGCAGCGGACCAATTGCTTTTGGCTGAAAAATTGGCATACGTTGAGCAAAATAATACCAATTTGTTTTTGAAACATTTTGTGGTAACAGGACATTCTTCAACGAATGATTTTCTCGTACAAGTAATGGCAGAAAAGAATGGCATTGCGGCGAATATTGCTTTTCAGCGTCCAAATCAATTAGTAGAGATGGTCTATGCAATACTGGAAGCAGGACCTAAATTCAAAGAGCGTTTAAACGGAGCGCAACTCGTTTGGGTGATTGATGGAATTTTGTCAGATGTGGTCTTTTTGAGTCAAACTGAATTTTTGAAAATCAAAGAATACATTGATACTGACATGCAAAAACGTTTCGCTTTAGCTGAGAAAATTGCCGCATTATTTCAATCATATCAAGAGGAATTACCAGCAATGATTGAAACTTGGAACAAAGGTGGAATTTATGATAAACTAGAAGTTAAATTAAGCGAAGATGAGATTTGGCAAAGAAAAATATGGTTGGAACTCACTTCGCAAATAGGAGATCAATTACCTGATTTAACGAAAGTTTATACAGCAATTCAAACAGCATTGTTGGATGAGGAAAAACAAAAAGTCCTAGCTGAAAAATTACCCTATATTTCTTTCTTCGGACATTTACCTTACACGAAGGAATTACTTGACTTTTTACAACTTCTATCAAAACATTGTCAAGTTTCCATTTTTCAGGTGGCTTTTCAAAATGACGGAAGCAACCGAATCGTTCAGAATTTTGGTAAATTAATTCAATCTCAACAAGATTTGATGAGGGATTTACCAACTGAAAATTTACTAGAGGAACCCAAAACTCCTCAAGATATGTTGGGGGCTTTGCAACAAAAAATAAAAGGTTTCCAAAGCGATTGGAATAGAATGGATGATTCTGTTACCGTTTCGAATAACTTCAAAATTTCCAGAGAAGTGGAAGCATTGTACCATTATTTGGTGCGTCAGTTTGAAATAAATCCTTCACTTAGCAAGCGCGATATTTGTGTAGTTACCCCAGCAATTGAACAATATGCACCTGCTATTCAAGCGTTTTTCTCCAACAAAGAATTTGAAATAGATTGCACTTTTTACGATACAAGCCACAAAGTACACGCTTCACCTTACACGGCTATTGAAGCATTGTTGCAGTTGGAAGGAGACCAATTTACCTCTAAAAAAGTGATGAGTTTGCTGGAATTCAATTACATCCGTGAAAAATTTGGATTTAGTGAAGATTTAGACACTTTGTTTCAAGCAGTGAGTTTGGCCAATATTCGTCATGGTATGGAAGGAGATGCAACGATTGAAACGGCTTATGTATCGTGGCGTTATGGACTTAAAAGATTGGTGCTGGGTTTTTGTTTGCCACCACAACAAGATCAAGTGACGATTGCGGGTTCAACTTTTTTCCCAGTAGATGAATTTGAAGAAACGGCTACCTTGGAAATTATACGTCTGCACCAATTTGTAGAAGGATTACACAGTTGGTTGTCGGAAAGAGAACAAGACAAAACACTTAAAGAATGGGTCACTTTTATTGAAAACGATACCATTGATAGCTTCATTGATTTTAAAGAATTAGAAACCAATAAATTCAGAAGAGTATTGGGCGAATTATTGGAGGTAGAAAGTTTTTACCCACAAAAAGTGTCATACAAAACAATGCGTTATTACTTGATAAATGCATTGGGTTCACTTGAAAGTGGCGAGCGAAAAGGTTTTGGTGGCGTTCGTTTTGTGGCTCCGAATCCCTATTTATCGAGCCCGGTTAAGATTTATGCTTTTCTTGGAATGAATGGTCGAGATTTCCCACGTCAACAACACCGCTTGAGTTTTGATTTAAGAGGTGAAAAGGGTATTTCGCAAGCTGATTTAGACAAAAATTTGTTTTTAAACCTCTTGGTTTCAGCGGAAGAAAAAGTGTATTTCAGTTTCATAGGCCAAAGTGTTAAAGACAATTCTTCCATTCCGCCGAGCACTTTAATCGATGAATTAATAGACAATTTAAAGTCCATCATTCCCGACTTAGACACCGAAAAATTTATCCTTAAACACCCACTTCACGCTTTTAGCAACAAGTACAACCGTGATGAAAATTCACCACTGATTTTGTTTCAAAACAATCAGCAAAAAGAACTTTTGAAAACACAATTACTGGATACGGGTGCAACATTAAGTTGTTTAGATTTACCACTCGAAAACGGCAAAAAAGTCATTCACTTACATGAATTGATTCGATTTGTAGAGGATCCTGTGCGACATTATTTTAACAAAGTTCTAGGGATTTATTACGGTGATGATTCCAATGAATTAGCAGAAACCGAATTGTTCGAATTGGATATACTTCAAAATTGGTCGTTGAAAGATAAGATTGCAGGAGCTGTAATCAATAATCAATCGCCAAATGAATTAGTCGAAAAACTAAAAATGAAAGGTGAACTTCCACTATCAGCTATTGGTGCTAAGTTGTTTGATTTGAATAAAATAGAAATGGAAAAAGTTCTAGCTAATGAAACATTCCAAGAATTGATAGCCAATCAAAATCCTATAGCAATGAAAGGTGAAAAAATTATTGGTGAATATGTTATAAAAGGATCGGTTAACGGTATTTATGGAAACACACTTCTTTTTCAAACCGTTTCAAGTAACAAACCCAAATACCAAATTCGAGCACTTATGAATTTTTATTTCGCACATTCATTTGATGAGAACGTGAATAATTTGTTTTACCTGGCGAAAAATAAAGCCAAGTCGGTTGAAATCGAAGATGTCACCATTGGATTAGAAGAATGCTGTAAGTTATTTGAACGAGGAACAAGTGAATTAATGGCCTTTAGCGCGGAGTTAGCTGATTTATCGTTGACCAATTGTTCCGAAAGCGAAGACAGTCATTTTCCAATTTCGTTGAATACTAGAATAAACAATCAATTAGGGAATGGATTTGGTTCGGTGTATCCATCTGATTATTTCCGGAAAATTGCTGAAAACAATGGTTTTAGAGATCATTCCAAAGCTAGTTCGTTTTTGTTGATGCACGAAAAAGTTACTGAATTCATCACCCCTTTAAGATAAGCCAAGTTATGAGTAAATTGAATAAGAGTATCCCTTTTGATGTTGTAAACCAAGAATTATCGGGGAACAATACGATTGAAGCAAGCGCAGGAACAGGAAAAACCTATTCATTGGCCATTTTGGTAGTGCGTCTTTTGATTGAACAGCAAATTCCAATTGAAAAAATCTTACTGGTCACATTTACAGAAGCTGCTGCTGCAGAACTGAAAGAACGTGCTGTGAAATTCATTCGGCTTGCCCTTCGTGAAACAGCGTTAAAAGGTTCAGGTGAAGATGCTACAATTGAAAAAATTATAGCCAAATCGAAATTAGAAAGGGCAGAAATCAAACATTTACTGAATCGAGCATTGTTAGACTTTGACAAAGCGACAATGAGTACCATTCATAGTTTTTGCCAACAAACACTGAATGAATTTGCTTTTGAAACCGGACAAGTTTTTGGGAAAGAATTAATGACCGATATTTCTGAAATCGTTGAGCTGGAATTAAATGAGTATTGGAGAAATAACATTACCCCAACGGATTACGATTTTTGGAACTACTTAGGAATCGCTAGCCGATCCATTTGGAAAAGCGCCTTGGAAAACACGTTGCGAGGTCAACAACTATTACCACCATTTGAAGCCATTTCAACTCTTCAAGATTTAGTTGAGAAGATAGATTCCAACAAAGAGGCAATCATTAGTTCTTTCGATGATAATATCGATGATTTGAGAGAAGTCGTACGCTCGCATAACGCAAAAGGATTTAGAAAAAATTCGGCGCTTGAAAAATTGGAAAATGGATTGACCTTTTACACTTATTTAAGCCATAGTTGTGCTTTTTCTTTTGATATTCTTTTTTCATTAGAAATTGAACAAATTCGTAATAACGAAGAGAATAATTATATTCTCAAAAAAAAGGTTGCACATTTTCACTTGAATCAAGCAACCAAATTACTTCTTCCTAAAATAAAAGAACGTTTAAACGATAAAAATGCGCTAACCTTTGATGACCTTATCAAATTGTTATTTGAAAAAAGCAACGATGAACGACTTAAACATTTTTTACGTGAAAAATACAGTGCTGTGTTTGTGGATGAATTTCAAGATACAGACCCGAATCAATACGCTATTTTTAAGTCCTTTTTTCAAGAAAATGAAAATACGATTTTGTTCTTTATTGGTGACCCCAAACAATCCATTTACGGTTGGCGCCAAGCTGATTTAGAAACCTATTACGCTGCAAGAGAAAGCGTTAATATGCGACAATTGGTGATGAATAAAAACTTTCGATCTTCTCAATCTTTTGTAGCAGCAGCAAACGATTTTTTTAGTTTAAATACGAAATCAAAACTCAACTACATTCCAGTAACAGCTCACGAAAATACCAGTGTAGGTTTGTCTTGGAAAAGTAATCAAGAAGAACCCTTTCCATCCATTCATATTCAAAGTGAATTTCCCAATAACGACACAGTACAAGGTTCCATTGAAGCTACACTAAAACTCCTTTTTTCAGGTGAACTTTTAATAAATGCAACTGCAATTCGACCTTCAAATGTGGCTGTTTTAGTACGAACTGGAAGCCAAGGAAAATGTGTAAAAAGTATTCTGCAAAAGTTGAAAATTCCATCGGTTATTCTTCAGGAAGAAAGCATTTTCGCCTCTGAGGAAGCATTGGAATTGAAAGAGTTATTGAACGCTGTACTGAATATCTCAAAAAGCAATATCGATCGCCTGCTTTTGACAACGCTCATTGGCAAACAAATCACTGAATTATACCAAGTGAACACCGACCTAGTGGTGCCCTTTTTCTATGCATTAAAAGGTTTGTGGCAAAAAGAAGGAGTTTTTGTCATGGCGGCAAAATTTGTCAAGGAATTTGATTTAATCAACGAATGGAAAGACGACGTCACGAGTGGACATCAAAAATTATCCAATTGGCAACAATTAGTGGACATTCTTCAAGAAAAAACCTTGCAAGAATCCCTTACTCCGCTTGAATTGTATCAGTTTTTAAGCCGTAAAATCCAAGAATTACCTACTGGTGAATACGAGCAAGGTATTGAAAGTGACGAAAATGCCGTGAAGATCATGACCATCCACAAAAGTAAAGGCTTGGAGTTCGACATTGTTTTATTGCCTTTTTTAAATTTGGATAATAAAGAAGCGAGTTACACCTTCACTTCCTTTCGTAAGAAGGAAAAAGATCAGGAAAACAACACGTATTATTTCTCTTTGAATGGATTAAAAGGTGTTGATTCAACTGAGCACGAGCAACAAAATCAAGAAGAAAACGAGCGATTGTTATATGTAGCTTTGACACGTGCAAAATACAATGTGTTTCTCTTTGCTAAAACAGGTACTCATTTGCTCACCCCTTATGTTAACGCATTGACTGCATCACCAACAACTACGGTGAAACTGCAAGCATTCGGCGAAACAGCTGATTGGAACAGTCTTTTAGTGAAACCACCGAAGCCAGAAATCCATAAAACCCTTCCTAAACCTTTTCCCTTAGCGGATTTTCCTGATAAAAATTACCACAAAATCAGTTATTCTTTTTTGGCAGGTAAACATGGTAAAAGTGAGAAGGAAAACAGCACGCTTTATGATGAAGAAAACTATGACCGTTTTGTGTTTAAAGACTTACCAAAAGGAGCACACATTGGTAATTTGCTGCACGCCATTTTTGAATTTATTGATTTCACGGATGCCACTACTTGGGAACAGCACATACAACGTTCTGTTCAGCAATTTGCACCGGGTCTTTTGACTAAACCGAATTTCTTGGAATCGTTAAAAATGTTGGTGGAACAAACCTTGACTGCAAAAATTGAAGTAGGAGGGGAGCGCATTCCTTTAAACTCCATATCTAGGGCTAAACGTGTCAACGAGTTGGAATTTAACTTTCCAGTGAAAAATGAAATCGATTTTTCAGCTTTGGCTCATTTTTTTGGAGACGATTCTGTGCGCGACTTACACGTTACGGGAGGAAATGTGATGGGAATGATGACTGGTTTCATCGATTTACTTTTTGAGCACAACGGAAAATTCTACATCCTCGACTGGAAATCCAATTTCTTAGGCGACCAACTCCATCATTACGACCAAAGCGCAGTTATGAATGCGATGAACGAAAATAACTACCATTTACAATACTTGATTTATGCGCTCGCAGTGGAGAAATTCCTCAAATCCAAGCAACCAACTTTTGATTTCGAGAAACAATTTGGTGGGGTGATTTATCTTTTCCTAAGAGGCACACGTTCAAATGAAAACTCTGGGGTTTTTGTTCAAGGTGTTTCGGCGGAAGAAGTTGGGAGATTGGGGGAGGTTTTAGGGGGAATAATTAACGTGAATAAATATTAAAAACTAAAGTAAAAATTAAGTTATTAAAGTACTTAAAAGTGTATTTATAAAATTCAGGTTTCTCGTCGTTTATAGCATATACTCTACAAGAAAAATAAATCGTTTTGGTACTCGATACGTGGTTCATTTACTAAATACATTTCTAATTCTTTTTT
>JBILOX010000055.1:0-18173 GCA_044374225.1 Crocinitomicaceae bacterium
TTTTAAAGTCCTTGAATTGAAATAGAGTCAGCGAAATAAGTACGATTAAATAGGCGAGGAGGATGAACAAAACGCTAGAATTTTTCGAGGGTTAGAAACGATTCGAAGTGAATTATTTTCCTTGTATCACTTTCATTAAAAAGAAATGGAGCAACGTCATTTGCCATTTCTGTCATAGCTATTTTTTGACAATGCGTTAAAATTGCTTCCTTTAATTGTTCTGTGTTATGGATTCCTTGTTTTTGTTCCAGAAAACCAAAATCAGGTTTTACCTTCAGGCTCAACAAATAAACAATGTCAAAAAAATCGCGGCCTTTATTGCGTTTACGATTTAATACAGCATAGAATTTTTGTGCCAACAATAAGGACAAAGGAGCGATTTTAATGGAAGTAAATACATCGAATTTGTTTAAGAAATAAGTTTCTGATTGAAAATTATAACCTTGAGCTTCTGTATCTAGTTGAATGAGTATTTTTTCCTCAGCATACCCTGAGAGTCCAGATTGCATCAATAATTTTGGAAAACGAACGTGGCAATGAAAAGCGCCTTTTATTACATTTTTGATTTCAACTTCATACCCTTGTAATCCCAGTTGGTTTTTAATTAGTAGCCCCAAATCGTTGAATTCATCGGCTGTCAAATTAAAGTTGTCAAAATCTAAATCTTCAGAAAATCGTTGGTTTTGATGAACAATTCGCAAACAAGTCCCACCAATAAACACCAATTTTGAGCCGTACTTACTAGAAAAAACAATATCCAAAATCTTATATTGCAGGTATTCTTTAAGTAAAAATCGTTCGTGTGGATGTAATGAATCTGGATAAAATCTTTTAATTTCTTTTAAATCAATCATGGATGTATTTTAATAGAAGTTGAAAACGCTTTGATACTCTTTTTGAATTGAACAATTGAAGATAATCAGAAAATTGTTGCAAATCAAGCATTTTTAAAATTTCTTTATTCCATCTCAATGCTTCAAAATCAACAGTCGTTTTTATTTCAGAATGAAGATACAAATAATCAAGAATTGCTTTTTCAGCACTTGCCATTGCTATCGTTAATCCGTTTAGTTCTTTTAATTCATAACCAAAAAACAAATTTGCCTTCAAATGATTATACGTTAGTGTTCCAACCGAAGAATTTAATTTAGTTGTATTTAAACTCGAAATCGAAGTAACACTAAAAACAGCTTCTGGAATTATTTGATAATAAGTTAATGTACTTTCCAAGGAAACATAAGAAGGGCTGTAGATTTTATTTGCTACGAAATAAATCAATCCTTGATGAATAGGCTGGTCGGTAAATCGATAAAAACCTCGCTTAACATTGTCGATGTATCCTTTTTTAATCCATTCCGTCAATCTTCTCTTATCTAATTTTGGAAAGGACTTTTGTATTTCAATCAGAGAAATTAAAGGTCTTTTATCAAAGTGATTTTTAAACTCAATATACATTATATCTGAATTAAATGTTAAAAATAACAATTTATTCAGATAGAATGAGGAAAAATGGATTAAAACAAAAATTCCCCACCGTTTTGAACGTGATGAGGGAATATTAAAACTAAAGAGGTTTGTTTTAAAACTTCAACCCAACCTGCTCTATTTCTTCGAAGAAATTATCCCGATTAATTACTGAGAATTTTGTTTCACCATAGAGATTTGTAAAACTCTTTGTTAATCTATGAGTTTTGGTTGAACCTATTATTTTTGATTTTATTCGCAAATTCACTACTTTTTTTTAGAAATAAATCAAAAAAAACAGACTTTTTCGGCATTATTTTTTGTACCCAACCTGTTTACGTATTCCTGTTTGCGTTTGCTTTTTATCGATTTGAATGAGATAATTCAAGACTTGTTCAATGTCGTCGAATTTTTGGTTGTGCTTACGCTCGAGGTCTTTTAATTGTTCGGAAAGTTCTTGATAAGTAAGTGCAAATTGTCGCATCAAAACAAAGGCGCGCATAATATTTATATTTACTTCTATTGCCACATCAGAATTCAAAAGGCCGCTCAGCATTGCAACACCTTGCTCTGTAAATGCAAAAGGAGGATGAGTTGTACCACCTTTCATTGAGGTCGCAAATTGCGTCCTCAATGAATTCCATTCTTGGAGTGATAATTCAAACATAAAATCATCTGGAAATCTTTTTATATTTCTTCTCACAGATTCTTTTAGTCTTTTGGTTTCTGTTTGATACATTTTCGCCAACTCAAAATCGAGAATGACCTTTTTTCCTCTGATTTCGAGGATGCTACGTTTAATTAATTCTAATTCCATTTGTTGTTTTTCACTTTAAGTTAGTGAAATAGTTGATTTCAAGCAATAAAATTGAACAAAAAGACAGACTTTTTCGGCTTCATTTTTTGTACCCAACCTGTTTACGTATTCCTGTTTGCGTTTGCTTTTTATCGATTTGAATGAGATAATTCAAGACTTGTTCAATGTCGTCGAATTTCTGGTTGTGCCTATTTTCAAGGTCTTTTAATTGTTCCGAAAGTTCTTGATAGGTAATACCGAAGTTGTTTTCAATTGTCGTATAGAATACTCGTTGAAAACTAACTCGGCATTATACCAGACAGATTTTCAATTGCGTCATTTAACAAGTAAATTGGTATAAGTGCAAATTGTCGCATCAAAACAAAGGCGCGCATAATTGCAATATTCATTTGAATAGCTTTTTTACTTTTCAAAACACTCGAAAGCATTGCTACTCCTTGTTCTGTAAACGCAAAAGGTTTAGCTCCTCCAAAATGATTTAAGGTGGGTATCACAAATTGTGATACCAAGTTATTCATCTCTTCAAATGTTAATTCAAACATAAAGTCTTCTGGGAAGCGATCTAAATTTCTGCGAACTGCTTGTTTCAAAACTCTTGTTTCTACCTCATAAATTGTTGCTAAATCCATGTCTAGCATAACTTTCTTTCCTCTGATTTCGAGGATGCTACGTTAAATTAATTCTAATTCCATTTGTTGTTTTTCACTTTAAGTTAGTGAAATAGTTCATTTCAAGCAAAAGGTTTTAAATGAAAAATCAAGGTTTATTGACAAATCAATTTATTTCAATGCGTTCTTTTCTAAAATTTCATCCTTAAGAAATAATTCACCCTAAACAAGTCAAATCATTACCTTTGCGCTCGTAAAATGAACATGAGAATTTTTGAAGGTCTAAAAAATGTGGGGCAAATAAAAAATCCGGTCGTAACGATTGGAACTTTTGATGGTGTTCACATCGGACATCAGAAAATAATCCAACAACTGATTTTAGAAGCAAAGAAAATAGATGGAGAAAGTGTTTTGATTACCTTTCATCCTCATCCTCGATTGGTCTTATTTCCCGACAATCACAATTTACAATTGCTCCAAACACAAGCTGAAAAACTTCAAACTTTGGCAGAAAATGGCTTAGAAAATGTAATTATTCTACCTTTTTCCAAAGAATTCGCACAATTGTCAGCTTTAGATTTTGTGCAGACCATTCTATATAAAAACTTGAGAGCGAAGAAGATAATTATTGGTTACGACCATCAGTTTGGAAACGACCGCAAAGGAAATATTGATTTCTTGATTGCACACGCCAACGATTTCAACTATGATGTTATCGAAATTCCAGCTGAAGAAATAAATGAGGTAAATGTTAGTTCTACAAAAATTAGAACAGCATTGCAAGACGGTTCTGTTGAAATTGCTAATGCCTTTTTAAATAAACCGTTTGAACTTTCAGGAACAGTCATAAAAGGCGAACAATTAGGGCGAACAATTGGTTTTCCAACTGCGAATTTAGATTTGAATGACAACACAAAATTGATTCCAGCAAATGGCGTTTATGCTGTGAAAGTTCAGTTGTTAAATGGAGAGAAAGCCTACTTCGGTATGATGAACATCGGTTATCGTCCAACGGTTTCACAAACCCAAAAACAATCCATTGAAGTTTATCTTTTTGATTTTCAAGCGAACCTTTATGCGGAACATTTAAAAGTAAGTCTTTACAAACGTATTCGCAAAGAGGAAAAATTTGTTAACTTAGCTATTCTCAAATCTCAGTTAAGCAAAGATGAAGCTGTTATTCGCTCTTATTTCTCTACTATTTCTTAGCCCTTATTTCGGACAGAAATCCACTGAAAAGATTTATAAATGGGAGGAAGTACAGCTTGCTAATCCAGATACCGTTTACAATCTTTCTTTGTCAAAAATGAAGTTAACTGAACTACCAATAAGTCTGTGGCGATTCAAAAATCTTCGAAAATTATATTTAGATAAAAACAAATTAAGTGCACTTCCCGATAGTTTTGATCGATTTAGCAACTTGGAATTTCTGAGTTTAGACCACAATCAATTTGAATTATTTCCAATGCCAATAACGCGTTTGAAAAGCCTTAAAACTTTTATAGCGTCCAATAATCGATTAACTTATTTACCCGATAATATCAGCAATGCGAAAAATCTTCAAAAAATGGATTTTTACAACAATGAAATTGCTGATTTTGGAAAAGGAATATATGAGTTAGAAGCTTTAAACTATTTGGATATCAGTGGGACGATGTACGGCACCATTTTTCAAAAACAGCTAGAAGAAAAATTACAAAAAGTGAAAATTGTAATGGATCCTCCGTGCAAATGCTTGGATTGAGTTTTAAACGAATCCTTGCTGAAAACATATTCGCTTTGTAAAAAGCTGGTATTTCTATAATGTTAATTTTGAACGATTATAAAACTATGAGAATACTACTATCTTTTTGGGTTCTTGTCCTTTTAATTCCTGCAAATTATTTTGCGCAAAATCTCATCAACAACGGCACGTTTGAATACGGCGGTTCAGGTGTTGGTTTCGTTGTGGATGGACAAGGCTACAATTTACTATCACCTCCTTATTCTGGAAGTACATCAGCAGGAAATTATGCTTTTGTAACCAATCCCCAAACAATTAACACACAGTTTTTTGTGAACTCAGGTGACCATACCACAGGAACAGGAAAAATGTTAGCTGTTGACGGAAATTCAACTGGTGGACAACAACGACTATGGAAAGCTGGAGACAATGGCGGAGGAATTTGTAATTTAAACGTTGGTCAAACGTATGTTTTTAGCTATTGGATTCGAACCGTATCAAATGCAATTGCCAACAACAATGAACTAGCAAATATTGGTGTTTCTTTCAACAATGCAAGTAATGTTTCGCTCGTTTTTGGTCAAGCTTTGGCACCACTTCCAAATTTTGGATGGCAGCAAGTTCGCTATACGTTTACTCCAACAAATGCTTGTGTCAATATTGAAATTTATAATAATAATACAGGTTTTGTGGGAAATGATTTCGCTTTAGACGACATTGCTTTAACGCCTCCCCCCTCCCCTTTATCGTTTACGTATTCAGTTACTAATCCCAATTGTAGTGATCCCAATTCTGGATTTATTGCAATTTATCCAACAGGAGGAATTGCACCTTATACTTTTAGAGTAGAAGGAACCGATTCAGTTACAAATACAACAGGAATTTTCACAGATTTAACAGCAGGAACTTATTTAATTGGTTTGGAAGATGCAACTGGCGACAGAGATTCTATTTTTAATGTGATTCTTAGCACTAATTCTGTTCTATCAATAACGCCAGGAGACACAGCAATTTGTCCAAACTCCAACCTTACTTTTACCGCTAGTGGAAGTAGCACGGGTTATTCGTGGAGTTCAAGTCCAAACGACCCAGAATTAACCGTTACGAACACAGCAAGTATTTCAGTTTCTCCATCTTCTAACATAACCTACACCGTTTCTTCCAATGTTACGGATGTCAACTTGGTTTTTAATGGCGACTTTGAACTAGGAAATGTTGGTTTTCAATCAGAATATATTTACTACAACCCAACAAATCCAACAGGAGCGCAACGAGCTTATGGAATTGTAACAAATTCAAGTAATTGGTTTCCCTCATTTGGAAATTGTGTTGATTATACTATCGGAGATGGAACAGGAAAATTCATGGTTATCGATGGTTCAACTTACAACCAAGGAAATGATAAGTTTTGGTGCCAAAAAATAGCCGTTGAGCCGAATAAAGACTATACCTTTTCTTACCGTCTTCAAACAACTTCACCAACCAATGAAGCAGTTGTTCTAACAAAAATTAATGATGTTTCCATTGGTTCTTCTACTGCTTTGCCACAAGTTTGTACGTGGAGTGAGGTTTCATACAATTGGAATTCAGGAATCAACACAATCGCTGAGTTTTGTCTAATCGATCAACAATATTTAGCAATTGGAAATGATTTTTCAATTGATGATATCAAATTGATTGCCGACCAAGCGTGTACACAATCCGTAAATATCACAATGGCAACTGTAAATCCAGATTTAGGACAAACTTATCCAGAGAACATTTGCTTGAACGAAGGAATTGTTTTACCAACCTTAAACCCAAATTTTGTAAGTGGTGGGATTTACAATACGATTGGACAAGGTTTAAATATAAATAATTTAACGGGTGCTGTTAACCCTGTTAGTTCAACGCCAGGAACTTACAACATCACTTACACAGCGCAAGTTTGTGGAGTAAACGTAACAGATACAACAACAATCATAATTCGTCAATTGCCAGGGTTATTGGAATTAACAGGTGGTGATTTTTACTGTGAGAATTTTCAATTTAATCCTTTAACCTTATTTGTGGAAGGAACGCCAAACTATACAATTTACTACAATTTAGATGGTGTACCCCAAGTTGTTAGTGATCAAAGTACTGTTCCAATTTCTATCGGAAATGCTTTTGGAGTGTATGATTTGGATTCAATCACTGATTTATATTGTACGAATGTGATGGTCGGGGCGCAAACAATTTCGATGACGGATGGACCTCAGCTTCCAATTATTGCTGGAGATAGTGTTTATTGTAAAAACTCAAATGTTAATGAGATTTATGTCACCAACGCACAAGGAACAATTAATTGGTATGCCGATTCAGCGCTTACTGTTTTTCTAGGTTCAAGTATTTCGTTCTTACCGTCTAATCAAGAAACAATGACCTATTATGCGACTGAAAATTTCAATGGTTGTGAAGGTCAAGCCACAGCGGTTACTGTATTTATTGAAGATTGTCCGTTGATTATTCCAACTGCGTTCACACCAAATGGCGACGGCACAAATGATGTTTGGGAAATCATTGGTTTAGATGAGCAATTTCCAGAAAGTAAAGTAAGCGTTTTCAATCGTTGGGGCGAACCAATTTACGAATCCACGCAAGGAAATTACTCCAACAAACCGTGGGATGGAAAATACAAAGAAGGCGTACTTCCTGTTTCTAGTTATTATTTCGTGATTCAACGTTCGAGCGACAGTTCTATTGAACCTTTAAGTGGAACCGTTTCTATAATTCTTAAAAAATGAGAATAGCACTTTTTATATTTATGTTTCTTGCATTCGGAAGTTTGCAAGCACAACAAATGCCTCAATTCTCGCAGGTAGCAATGAATAGAAGTTTGTACAATCCAGCTTATGTTGGTTACGAACCTAAAACAAATTTCACCTTAGGCGGAAGATGGCAAATGATAGGTTTTGGAAACGAACCTCAATCTGCATTTTTAAACTTTGAACGCAACATTAAAATCAAAGCTAAGCCAATTTATAATCCTGCGATGCGCGTTAGTATGCCAATTCCTGACGATAACAGAACGCAAAAAAGTAAATTTTCTCAAGCTTTTGGAGGGCAATTAAGTTCAGATAAATATGGCGCATTCAAATCCTTTCAATTGGCTGGACTTTATGCTGCACATTATCAATTTACGAGTTTACTAAAAGTCTCTGGTGGATTGAAACTTGGAATTAGTAACAATGGTTTTGACGCCGACAAAGCACAAGTTTTAAATGTGAGCAATCCTGAACTTAACTATCAAGGCGGCGACACTGAATACGATGAATTTACAGCCGAAAAGTGGAATGCTAACATTATCAATTTAGGAGTAGGAGTTAATGTTCAATATGGTAATTTCTTTGTTGGAGCTGCAGCAAATCAGTTGACGAAGGATGCAATCCAATTCGGACGTTCAAATGTAAATTTCAATCTTACTTCTCACTTGTTTTTAATGACAGGTTACAACTTTCAAATTACTGAAGAATTTAAAGCCTTGACAACCGTGGTGGTGAAAAAAATGTCGCCTGCACCAACCTCTTTAGAAGTTTCAGCGATTGGAAATTTTGGAGACGTCATCTTCGCTGGAGTAAATTACCACCATAACGCAACAGTAGGAGTTATTGTTGGGTTTCAAGTAAGTCCAGCTTTTAGAATTGGTTATACTTTTGATGCTTCTACGAACAAGATTATTCAATCTAGTTTTGGTGGACACGAATTAGTTCTTAACTATAGATTTTAATCCAATGAGAAATTATTTCATACTCTTTTTAATTTTCTTGATGGGCTTAGATGCTATAGCTCAACAAGGATACAATGAAATGGCAACTCCAAAACGTTTGGGTGCTTTTATCAATACTTCAGCAGAGGAAAGTTTGCCCTTATTGTCAGCTGATGGAAAGGATTTGTACTTCTTTAGAACGTTTGAAGAATACAATTACGGTGGGGAGAATGATCAAGATATTTGGTTTTGCTCCAAAAATGAAAAAGGAAAATGGGGAGAAGCTTCTAATGTGGAAGAATTAAACAACCGAGACCATAATGCCGTAGTTGCTTTAGGTCAAGATGGAAATAGTTTGTACGTTTTGTTTTCAAACGGAATTAAAAACGAGAATAAAGGACTTGGGAAATCCACAAAAACCGCATCAGGAGTTTGGTCGAAACCTGTGAAAATTCAAATCCCTGAGTTGTTAATTAAGGGTACTAATTTCGGTTTTACTGTTTCAAAGGATGAAAAAGTGGTTATCATTTCTTATGCTGGTCCTACTTCAAAAGGGCAAGAAGATTTATATTATTCAGTGAATACAGCTGGTATTTGGTCAAGCCCGAAAAGTTTAGGAGATAATATCAATTCCAACGGTTACGAGATTTCTCCGTTTTTAAGTCCAAATAGTGACACACTTTATTTCGCAAGCAATGGTCATGGAGGTGAAGGAGATTGCGATATTTTCTATTCCGTTAAAAAATCAGGTTGGGGAGATTGGTCAACACCTGTAAATATGGGCAATAAAATCAACTCGCCAAATTTCGATGCTTACCTTGTGAAATATGGTAAAACCTATTATTGGTCCAGTAATAGAAACGCGAAAGAATCGGATATTTATTTCACGGAACAATTATCTCCTCCAGCTTTAGAAATTTCCGAAACTCACACAAATATTACTGCTTTTGGTGGAAATAATGGAACAATCGATGTGGTTGTAAAAAGTGGAGTTGCACCGTATAAATTCACTTGGTCGGATGGAAAAAATGTAGAAGATTTAGCGCAATTAAAACGAGGAAATTATTCCATAACAGTTACGGATGCAATTGGTCAGCAAAAATCATTAACCGTTGAATTAACAGAACCAGCATTAGTTGTGCAAAAAATAATTCGCTTGCCTGAAGTTCGATACACACTTGGCTCTTGGGAATTTGTAAATGATAGTTTAATTAAATCAACAGATTCTTTGGATAAAGTGGCACAATTGCTAACAGAATATCCAGGAATGCAATTGGAATTAATTTCACACACCGATGCGCGTGGCGATGATAAGAAAAATACACTACTTTCTGAAAATAGAGCAAAGGCTGTTTACAAATATTTGGTTGAAACCAAAGGAATCGATCCTCGAAGATTAGTACCAATTGGAAAAGGAGAATTAGATCCTGCAAAATGGATGGATGAAGCTGGCGTTGAAACAGTTTTAACGGAAGCTTACATTAATCAGTTTAAAACGACCGACAAAGAAAAATTTGAGCGTTTACACCAAGTAAATAGAAGAACGGAAGGTAAAGTGATAGGTTTAGATTTTAATCCAGAAACTGCACCTCAAGCACCAAAAGAATACCTTATCTTTAACAAAAAATAGAAAATGGATTTATTGAATCTCATTTTTCGCTTAGGCGTATTGTTTGCTATCTATGGATTTCTATGGTTTTTCATTGAATTAGGTTTGACTTTTCTGCGTGCTGGAAGACAAAAAACGATTGGCGAAAATTACTTAATCAAATCAGTGAAATACTTGTTTTTGGTGAATGTGACTTTCTTATTCTGCTTGGATTTGAATAAAAACGATGTTTCTTTTTACAACGTGATGCCAAGTGCAATCGTTTTGGTTACCTATTTTATCGGTAAACTTCAACAACAGCAACAACGAGTACAACTTTTTGGACAACTAAATGCACAAATTCCACAAACGAATGATTTTAACTTAAAAACCGAAATCATTTTAATTGTTGTGTCAATTGCTTTATTCATTGGATTTTTGTTCTTTCCTCAATATGCAAGTAACAACATTGCAAATTGGTTTAAATCAAGTATTTTAGACATTGAATCAACGGTAATAATTGGATTTATCTTTAAGATTATTGGTTTCTTCTTTTTGCTTGGAATGATTATGAAAATGATAAACGCCATCAATTATATTATTTCTGGAAAACCAGTCGTTGACATTAAAACAAACTTTAATTCAAAGTCAAATAAAGACGAAGACAAATTTGATGACTTTGAAGAAATTAACTAAAACTAAGACCAATGGATGAAAAAGAATTAATTGAATTATCAGACGAACTCGTTCAAGGTTTGACAAAATTATCATTGGGTGAAAAACCAGGATTTTTAGCGGGTTCTGTTTATAAAAAACTAAGCAATCACACCAATTTTCACGCAATCAAACAATGCTATATCGATCATTTGACGGAGTTTAAAGGATCGTATGATAACGCAACTGAACTTAAAAAATTGACTGATTTCAGGTACAAAATCGTTGAATTGTTCAACGCGTAAAACGTAAACCTTACTATGAATTTTTCCTTCGGAAAAGAATACAAATTGTGCAGCCACAATCTAATTGACAGTCTTTTTAAAGAAGGTAAAAAAGTTAAAGAATATCCGCTTACCATCATTTATTCACCTACCGAATTGCTAGCTAAAACGCAATTTCAACTACTTATTTCGGTTCCAAAACGACTTTTTAAAAAAGCGCACGATCGCAACTATATCAAACGTTGTATTCGTGAAGTGGTGCGAAAAAATAAGCACGAATTGGAATCGCAACTTGAAAGTAACAATAAGAAACTTATTTTTGCCGTTGTTTACACGTCTAAAGAACAACTGACCTTTTCACAATTGGAACAAAAATTGGTTAAAGCCATTGGCAAATTAACTTTACAAATAAATCAAAATGATAAAAACTAAAAGGTTAATCCTTCTCTCCTCCATTGCTTTTCTTTTCAATGCAACAACTTCATGGACTCAATCTAATGGATTTGAGGTCTTAAAAAACCTAGAAATTATGGACCAAATCTACGAGCATTTGGATTTATATTTCGTGGATGAACCGCAAAATGGAAAACTTTCCAAAACAGGAATTGATGCAATGTTGAAGGAATTAGACCCGTACACCGTTTATTATCACGAATCAAATATTGAAGATTACCGTTTGATGACAACAGGACAATATGGTGGTGTTGGTGCATTGGTTCGTCGTATGGGCGATGATACATTTTTCGCAGAACCATATGAGGGAAATCCTGCTCAAAAATCAGGAATTAAAGCGGGAGATAAAATCGTATCCATTGATGGGAAAAATATGCACAAAAAATCAACAGATGAGGTTTCTAGCGCATTGAAAGGTCCGAAAGGAACAACGATTAAAGTGGAAGTTGACCGTAAAGGTGAAGGAATTAAAGTAATTGATATTACGAGAGATGAAATTAAGATTCCAGATGTTCCGTATTCAGGGATTTTGGAGAATAAAATTGGTTATGTGAAATTAAATAGCTTCACACAAACAGCTGCATCAGATGTGAAGTCAGCAATCGAGAAAATGAAAGGTGAAGGAATGGAAAAATTGATTCTTGACCTGCGTGGAAATGGTGGTGGATTGTTGATTGAAGCTGTTAAAATCGTGAATTTCTTTGTGCCTCAAAACACAGTTGTTGTAACCACAAAGGGACGTGTGAAAGAAGAAAATCGCGTGTACAAAACCTTAGAAGAGCCAATTGCTGAAAACATAAAATTAGTAGTATTAATCGATGATGGTTCTGCTTCTGCAAGTGAGATTGTTGCTGGAAGTTTACAAGATTTAGATCGAGCTGTGGTAATTGGTCAAACGAGCTACGGTAAAGGATTGGTACAAAGAACGTATGATTTGAAATACGGTTCGAAGGTGAAAATTACAATTGCAAAATACTACACACCATCAGGAAGATGCGTGCAGCGATTAGAATATTACGACAAAGAAAACGGAAGCAAACCAAAAGAAGTTGCCGATTCTTTATTGAAGACTTTCCAAACAAAAGGCGGACGAAAAGTAATCGACGGCCGTGGAATTGAACCTGATATAGCAACCGAATTGGAGGATTTAAGTCGCTTAGCAGGAATGTTGTTGACTGGAAATCACATTTTCAACTATGCTACCGATTATGCAATTAAAAACAAAACAATTGCAGAAGCTGGAACTTTCAAACTTTCCGATGCAGAATTTAATGAATTCAAAACTTACGTTTTAGCTCAAGATTTTAAGTACAACACCGCCTCAGAGGAAATGCTGAAGAAAGTGAAAGAAACCGCAGAAAAAGAAGGTTATTTCGAAGATGTAAAGTCGGAATACGATCAAATGCTAACGAAATTAACACCTTCAAAGGAAAGAGATTTAGACAAATTCAAAACTGAAATTTCTGAAATGTTGGAAAATGAAATCGTATCCAGATATTATTTCCAAAAAGGGCGAACACTCGATTCTTTCCGCTACGACCGAGCACTCAATAAAGCCAAAAGTGTGTTGATGAGCAATACCGAGTATAATGGTGTTTTGAAAAAATAAGCTAAAAAAAACTCATAATTTACATTTCAAACTTTAACCCATTAGCACATTAAATCATTAACACATTAACACATTATTCCTAACTTTACACTAAAATCATTCAGCATGTCACAAATAACCGACTTTTCGCAATTGGATCTAAAGAAACAATACACTTACGCCGATTATTTAACGTGGAATTTCGATGATCGTCTTGAATTAATCAAAGGTTGGATTTACAAAATGAGTCCTGCGCCAAGAAGAAAACATCAGAAGGTTTCTTTTCAACTGTTAATGTCATTTGGAAATTATTTCAATTCCAAAAGTTGCGAGGTTTACGAAGCTCCTTTCGACGTACGACTTAAAAAGAATAAAGGAAGTGACAGTGAGGTAAACACTGTTGTACAACCCGATATTTCTGTTTTCTGTGATTTAAGTAAGTTGGACGACCGAGGAGCAATAGACGCCCCAGATTTGGTAGTTGAAATTACTTCTGACAGTACCATGAAGAAGGATTACAACGAAAAGTTTAATCTTTACGAAGAAAATGGCGTACAAGAATATTGGATTGTAAACCCTGACTCAAAAAGTATGGAGATTTTCACCAAAGTGGAGGAAAAATTTGAGTCAGTTGGTGTTTTTAACATCAATGATGGTGCAACTGAGGTTCGTTCAGTACTTTTTCCTGAATTGAAAGTTGATCTCTTAAGTGTTTTTAAGGATTAAATTTAATTTGTTAATACTAATATGCCAATTAACTAATTAAATCATTAGCACATTTTTTCATTACCACATTGAATCATTAGCACATTAGTTAATTTAGCACATTATCTAATTAGAATTAACGAATTCAGCGCTTAAACGCTTCTTCCACCCAAGCTTTCCCCCAATTCTCGTATTCTTCAGCAGTCCAAAGTTCAGGATAAAAAATGCGTTTTTGGAATCTTGGAGGTAAGTATTTTTGCCAGTTTGTTCCGCCTGTTGCGGCAATATCACTAGAATCTTTTGCCAAATACCTTACTGCAGATTTATAATGTGCTAAAGGCCAGTTGACGTTGACATTTGAATCGTTTGTGCGTAATGCTTCTTTCACTTCTGGTTTTTCTTGGTCTTCTTTACTCAAGCGCAAATAGTTTTGCCACAGATTTTTATCTCTACATTTTTCACCCAAAGCAATGAAAGAATCTTTATATTTTTCTTCAAATTGAATAAGTGTAAGGGTTTTTTTACCCGTTTCAACTTCAGTTGCACCAGATTTCCAGTAGATATGACTGTACATCGTTTCAATTGGATCATCCACTTTGAAATTTACTCTATCACGTTTGTCAACAAGGTTTATAAAATCGGTACTGTAAATCTCTATTTGGCGATATTGTGCTGATTGAAAACCACTTGCAGGAAGTAAAGACATTCTAAATTTCAAGAATTGGTCGCGATCCATTCCTTGAATCATGATGTCAAAGCTTACTATTAATGCTTCAAAATAACGATTGATGCGTGTTACTCTTTCAATGAAAAATTTAGCATCTAAATCTTCTCTATTTCCAATTTGTTCAAACTCTAAAAGGGCTAATTTAAAGTATAATTCGGTGATTTGATGATACATAATAAACACCATTTCATCGGGAATTTTAGTTTTAGGTTTTTGTAAACTCAACAAGGTTTCTAGCTGAATATAATCCCAATAAGTGGTCACATCAGCATGTATTAATCCATCTAAATAAGAAAGTAAATCTTGACCTAAAGCTCCATATTTTTCACTTAGTAATTCAAGGCGTTGTTTGATTTCAGGAGTGATTTCCATTGTATTGAGTTTAACGTATAATAACTAATTCGAAATTACGTATTTTTCAGCTTTGATTATCTTTGAACAAATAATAAAATGATAAACTACAACCCCAAAAACTGGATTACACTCATCTTTTCGTTTGATAAAAGCGACACTTTCAGAATGTTATGGAAAGAAATAGTCTATATTGGCTTACTTTCCTCCTTAATTACATTTTTAGAAATTCACCTATTTCCAAAGGCTGATGGGCTTAAAAATCTGATGGCTGTTTATTCGTTGCTTGGTTTTGTGATTTCATTGTTACTCGTTTTTAGGACCAACACTGCTTATGATCGTTGGTGGGAAGGTCGAAAAATTTGGGGAGGAATAGTCAATGATAGCAGAAATCTAGCTTCCAAATTAAATGCAATTCTAGGTGAAAATCTCGCTGAAAAAATATGGTTTTCTAATATGATTTCTAATTTTTCTTACGCCAGTAAAAATCATTTACGAGGTGGTGAAACTATGACTGACTACAATTTACAAGATGACCATGATAAATTAGCCATTCTTAATGTAAGTCATAAGCCTATTTGGGTAGTTAAACGTATGAGAGAACGAATTACTGAGCTTTATAAGCAAGGTGTAATCAATCCTGAAGATTTGTACGTTTTGGACAAGAATTTGAATGCTTTAATTGATGCGATTGGCGCTTGTGAACGAATCAAAAACACACCAATCCCTTATTCGTATAGTTTATTCATTAAGAAATTCATCTTCATTTACGTAATCACTTTGCCACTTGCCTTCGTTAACTTGTTTGGCTATTATTCAGCCCTAATCGCAACTTTTGTATTTTATGCGCTGGTAAGTATGGAGATTTTAGCCGAGGAGATTGAAGACCCTTTTGGCGAAGACGACAACGACTTACCAATCGAGCAAATAAGTGCGACAATACGAAAAAATGTAGGTGAGTTGATGGGTGTTTAAAAAAACCGACACTTTTTTCGAAATATAACTTTTCAAAAAAAGTGTCGGCTCTAAAATTTAAATCAATTTTGTGAATCTATTACTGAACCACAATTTTAGATGATAAAGCCTTGTTATTTAAAAACATATTTACAACATAATACCCTTTTGGTAATTGATTTGCGAAAGAAACAAATTCTGAATTTTCGCCAATTTTCGCGATACCAATAGTTCTTGCAATTACAGATTTACCTGTTAAATCAACAATATTAATGTGAATTCTATCCGCTTTCAAACTATTAAAGTTTAACTGAACTCCATTTTTATCAGCGTTAAATGAAGCGTTGAAAAATGATTTAAATTCATTTTCTTCAATATTAGTAGTAGAAGGAGCAGCGATTGTATATTGAGACAAGTAAATCTGATCTCCAGAGACCTGTCCATTTCCATTTGCTTTGTTCGATGAAACGTAAAAAGTAACATTGCCTACGTTTGTTGCGGGTGCTGTCCAAGACCAAGACCAAAGGGGAGTTGAACTCGAATTACTAGTGCTTTTGTGGTTCGCATATTTTCTTTGTCCACCAGAAATTGTTGAAGTATTTACTTGAGTTGTTGTTCCTGCTGTAAAATCACCTGCCATTGCATTTGATGCTGATAAAACCGTTGATTGAAACCCTTTTTTTGCAGGATTTGATGCCATAGCTAAATTCACAGTGTAAGTTTCACCTAGAATATAAGATGATACTGGGTTGTTGTTTGCATCTAAGACTGTAAAAACATTTTCAGTTGTTCCTGCTTGCGTTGAACCACTGTGACAAGCTGTACAATTTTGCTCACCTGGTGCGCCTGTTCGAGCAGCCTGACTTCCACCAGAATTCATTGGACTTTTGTGAAATTGATTCAAATTCGTTAATTCACTTCTGAAAGCGAAGAAACCAAGTGATGTTGTTAGAAGTACAACTGGAAGTAAAAGTATTTTCATGATTTAAATTATTGTATTAGTTTCTATTTGACTCTATGTGGTTCTTAAACGTCGCTTTTATCTAGTTAATCTGTATAAAAATTAGTACAAATTTAACATTCTAAAGTAAAGATAGATTAAACCTCAAATTCAATCCTCAAGCTAGTTAGAGATTTACTTTTTATCAAACAAAAAAAGGGCCGAATTTCTCCGACCCAATTATTACTTATAAAAAGTCGAAATCTTACTCTTTAATAATTTGTTGGACTGCAAGCACTTTTGATTTATCATCTAGCAATTGAACTAAATACGTACCTTTTTGCAAGGAAGCGATAGTGATTGTTTTTCCTGCATTTTCAGTTTTGACAATACGGCCTTGCATGTCGCGAATTTCAACTTTAGAGTACACCAAATTTGTTTGAATTTCAAAACTAGATTGCGCTGGGTTGGGATACAAGTTAACATTAACTTGAGCTGATAATTCATTCATTCCAACGGTTGAAACTGTTAACACAGCAATATCAGAAGTATCAGCACAACTTCCTGGATTTACAATGCAACGAAATTGTTGGTTGTTATTCGAAGTAGATGCATTTGAAACAACAAGTGTATCATTGTTAGCACCGCTGTATTGTCCAGCATTACTCATGTTTTGAAAGCCCAAGCCTAAATCTGTTTGCCATTGAAACGTACTTCCTGAAGTTGCATTAACTACAAATTGCGCTGAAGTTGTTGGGTTAACCGTTTGGTTGCTTGGTTGAGATGTAATCGTTGACGCTGAACAACCGTTGTATAAGTTAGTTATTTCTTCTTGTGTTAAACCCAGATTACGCATTAGAGATTTCAAAAGGGAATTTCTTTTGATAATTCCATAATCCACTAAACCAAGCCCTTCGTTTTTTATTGAGTGCGATTTTCAATACAAGTTTGCCATTTTGTTTTTCAAAATAAGCACCAATTGCAAATGTTCTATAGCGTAAAGTCGAAAGTGTTTTTTGAGTTTTTTCTTGTAAAACAAAAGTTCTAAACAAAGACATTAAATTATATGCAATCATTGCAAAAGTAAGTGCAGCCTCAGTTGGGAAGAATCCATTTAGATTGAAGCTGTCGAATCCAAAATCATATTTTAGCTCTTTGATTCTATTTTCTGCATCGCCTCTACCGCGGTACATTCTCCATATTTCTGCAGCTGCAAAGTCAAGATTTGTTACATAGGCTGAATAGCGATAATTTCGGTGAGTTTCATCTTCTGGAAAAAGGCTCAATGTTTTACCTGGTGCTTTAGGTTTGGTCTTAATCAGTTGTCGAACAACTACCATTCTTCTCTCTTTTTCCCAAGAATCACTCTTGTACATTTGCTCACAAATCTCTATACCATCATCTAATAAAACCCAATTAACACTAGTATCTATAAGTCTTTGAATAGGGTGTGTGAATTTTGCAGCGATGATATAATTTTTGGTTGTTTGCTCTAAATAGTCTAAAATATCGGCTTGAAAAAAACCACTATCTAAACGGATTAAACTCACTTTTTTATTTTTTAATTTAGTCAAGGTATCTTCTAAAAAA
>JBILOX010000015.1:0-59289 GCA_044374225.1 Crocinitomicaceae bacterium
TTTGTTTTTCTATACCTTTCTAAATCGTATATTTACATAAAAGTTAAAGAAAGCCTTTTCGAAAGTATGAAGTTTTTAATTTTTATATTTTTTATTTTTAGTGCTCAGTTTTGTACTTCTCAAATACGCTTTTACGCACAAGGTTTTGAAAATTTAACACCCTCTTGTCCTGAAAATTGGACTTATTCGGGTGGAAATCGTACAACCCAACATGCTCAAACTGGTTCTTTTTCCGCGCGAGTTGGTAGATCAGGGGAGAGCAATACTTTAATTTTGGACCCTATAGATGTTTCGCTGCTTTCCAATGCAACTTTACGTTTGAATCATTCTATTTTAGGCGGAAGTGGACCTGGAATTGACGTGCGAGAAGGTGTTATTTTTATGGTGTCGGTAGATGGTGGAGCTTTTACAACTGTTTCAAGAATAGGAGGGAGTAATGATCATAGCTATTCGTGGACTCAGACGGGTGGTGTTGGAGTTGTTGCTTGTGTTGCTCCAAATGACGTTACCTATCAAACGCCAAATACCTTTACTTTTCCAATTCCAGTAGGAACAACAACTGTATCGGTGAAAATAATTTCTGTTAATGTTCAAACTGGTGCAAATGCGGCGATTAAATGCACCAATTTTGTTGCGATGATGACAAATCCAACTCCTACGGCTTCTAATTTTGACCGAAACGATGAAGGAATTTATATCGACGATGTTGAAATTTGGGCAGATGGTCCAAGTATTCAAGCACCAATTTCTATTTGTGAAAACGACGCTTTCGCCGTAGGAGTCAATAATACAAACGCTGGAATGACCTTCGCTTGGTCGGGCCCAAATGGATTTTCTTCCATAAGCCAAAATCCACAAGTTTCTTCAGCTGCTACAACAGCAATGGCAGGAAATTATTCAAATGTAGTAACTTTTGGTTCTTGTCCAATTATGACTTTAAATCAAGTTGTTACTGTTAATTCAGCTCCGAATTTAGTAGTTTCCGGACCACTTGTTTTTTGTGCAGGAACAAACACCACACTTACAGCCTCAGGAGGAATCGCTTATCAATGGTCTGATGGCCTAGGTTCTAATTCTTCAGCAACTATCACAACAGCAGGAAATTACACTGTAACAGCTTCTGGAAGTGGAACTTGCACGAGTCAAGAAACAGTAACAGTTTCTGAAATAACAAGCCAAACAAATTACACAACTGTTTCTGAATGTGATACTTATACTTGGCTTATAAATAATCAAACGTATTCACAAAGTGGAAATTATACATTCGTGAATGGCTGTACAACAGAAAATTTAGTTTTAACAATTACAACAAGTACTCAAAACACAACAACTGTCAGCGCTTGTGATTCTTATTTATGGTTACAGAATGGAACGACTTACACAACCTCAGGAATTTATACGCACCTTGTTGGATGTAACACAGAAATTTTAAATCTAACAATAGCCCCAAGTTCTACAAATACAACTATCGTAAACAGTTGTAATTCTTACACATGGGCTTTGAATGGACAAACTTACACTGCTTCAGGGATTTATACCTTTCTAAATGGATGTCTTACGGAAGAATTAGATTTAACAATTCAAACAGCACCCATTTTAACTTTCAATTCTCCATCCGTTTGTCAAGGTCAGGTTGCAACATTGACAGTTTCTAGTAATCAACCGAACACAACTTTTTTGTGGAGCGATGGACAAACGACAAGTAACATCAACGTTTCACCAAGTATTAGCTCAGCTTACAATGTAGTTGGTTCCAACGTCTATGGATGCTCAAGCAACGGAATTGGAATGGTAAACATTACGCCAAGTCCTGTTTTGACTTACCAAGATACAAGCGTTTGTCTAGGTCAATCGGTAACAATTTCTGTTTCACCAATGACAGCTGGCGGAACGTATTTATGGAATACTGGCGAAACGACTACTTCGATTCAAGTTACTCCAACTCAAAATACAGCTTACACGCTCATTTACACTTTAAATACCTGTCAATCCTCCGTTGCAGTAATTAACGTAATTATCGCTCCACCTTTTGTTTTAAATGCAAGCAATGTAACTATTTGTCAAGGAAATACAGCAACAATTATCGCTTCAAGTACTTTACCTGGCGGAGTTTTTACTTGGGGAAATGGTTCAACAGTTTCAAGTGCCCTGTTTTCTCCACAAGCTGATACAACCGTTACGTTTTCTTATGTTTTAAACGGCTGTACAACAAGTGCTTCGGCAACTATCACTGTTTTAGAGTTACCAGATTTATCGTTTAACGCTTCGCAAACAGAAGGATGTGCGCCATTAACTATTTCTTTTTCAACTCCATTTTTAGAATCGAGTCTTTGTTCGTGGAAAATCGACGGACAAGAAGTTAGTACTAATTGTGGTGATTTGAATTACTCCTTTAACAATCCAAATTGCTACGATATTTCCTTAACGATTTTAGGAACGAATGGTTGTTCAAATACAGTAAGTTACACGGATTTAGTATGTGTTTATGAAAATCCTATTGCGAATTTTTATTTCAATGAATTAGCTAATTACCAGACTTCAGCGAATGTTGGATTTACGAATTCTAGTGAAAACGCGTTGCAAAACTGGTGGAATTTTGGTGATGGTGGAACTGCTATTAATAACAACAATCCAACTCACACTTATATTTATGAAAATGCTACTTCATTCATAGTTGAATTAATTGTAGAAAGTGAATTTGGTTGTCGAGATTCAATTCAAAAAGAAGTAAGTTTTAAAGAAGAATTGAACGTATATATCCCAAATACATTTACACCTGATGGAATTGGATTAAATGAAATTTGGTTACCTATTTTCTCAACATTGGTAAACGAAGGCAATTATGAATGCTCTGTTTTGAATAGATACGGGGAACAAATTTTTTACACAAACGATTATCGTAAAGGGTGGGACGGAACTTATGAAGGAAAAAAATCACAAGATGGAACCTATTCCTATTACATTCAATACAGTGGTTTAGGAAACGCGAAAAGCACGATTTTAACAGGCCACATTAATTTGTTGAGGTGATTATCTTTTCAATTTCTAATTAAAGTAGAATAGAAATATTGAATTGATAATTAAGAAACTAGTGTATTATTTGTAATTCAATTTGGAAATTTACTCCACAAAATCAAGCATAAATAGCGATTTTTTTCTGGATTTTTTAAGGAACAGAAATCTCAATTGAAACAGGTAAATGATCGCTATAGCCGCCTAAGTATTTTGTCCCTGCATAGGTTCTAAAAGGAACAATATTACCTTTATATTCCTCTAATAAATAGGGAAAGGAATGAATTTTACCTGAATTTGCAATAGCTTTTGCTCTTCCCATATTTTTCAACCCTTCAGAAACAAAAATGTGATCTATTATTTCCCACTCACCTTTGTAACTATAAGTACCTCCAAACTTTCCAGATTCTTTTACAATCATTGGAGACAAGATTTTTGAAATCAATTGAGGTGCTTTATCTTGCGGATAATCATTCAAATCACCCATCAAAATTATTTTTGCATTTTTATCAGTCCTCAAAACAGAATCAATAAAAGTCTTTGCACTTTCAGCAGCTTTAACACGTTTCGCTTCACTTTCTGTAACACCGCTTCTTCGGCTTGGCCAATGATTTACTAGCACAAAAAATGTTTCTTTTTTAATTTTATATTTCGCCCAAACAATGTCTCTCGAAGTTGCTGCAGTATCGCCTGGTAAAATGTATCGAATAAAACCAGATTGCTGTAATTTGAGTTTGGAATTATCATAAATCATCGCTACATCAATTCCCCGAGCATCTTTGCTATCGTAATGAACAATACCGTAATTTTTAAATTCTTTTTGATTTTTGATAATGTCACGAACTACATTAACATTTTCAATTTCACTAAATCCGGCTACAATAGGTTTGCCAATTTCAGTTAAAACTTTGCGGATGTGGCTTAATTTTTCTTCATATCTTTTTGTAATCCATTGCGATTTAGCAGCCGGCAAAAACTCAGTATCGTCGTTTACTCCATCAATAGTATCAAATAAATTTTCAACATTGTAGAATACTACAGTTCTTGTTTTTTGTGCAAAATTGTTGGTAGTAAACACAAGTAAGATGAGAAAAAAAAGGATTCGCATATTTTTTTTTTTGCAAATGTACTAAACTTAGTTAATTGCCTGTTAATTGGGGATTATAGAATGGTTAAGATTTGATAGGAAATTGATTTGTTTAGATTAACCAAATTAGCTAATTTAATACTTTGGATAAAGTAATTTGTCTTTTCGATTTTATTTTATCGTCAAATCAATTTTAAAATCAGAACTTGGACTGCGATTTTAAATTCCCCTAAAACGTTCCTCGAAATTTTTTTTCTGTTTGCGTTTTAATGCTTCTACGTCCTCCGGAATTTCTCTTTTCCATCTTTTGTGTGACCACAACCATTGTGAAGGATTTTTGATGATTTCGGCTTCCAATAATTTGGTGTGATTTTCTGTAATTTCTCCCCAATTCATTGATTTGGCATCTTTGGTTATTAATTTTAATTCTAATTCGTAATATCCTCTTTTTATTTTGTGGACAACGAAAAATACAACCACAAAATTGTAGTCATTTGCCATGTGTTCAGTCCCAAAAAGCACAGCTGTATCTTGATTCAAGAAATTCATCCAATAGCTTTTGGAGGAATGTGCTGGTGACTGATCACCTAAAGTTAAAACGGCAAAAGGCTTCTTTTTGAAAGTTCTAAATTTAATTTGATAATTGGAAGCATTTATCACTTGCATTCCAAAGCGTTCACGACGTTGATTTACTTTTTTATCCCAAAATTTATTAGTCATTGGCATTCCAATTCCAAAGGATTGATGATTGAAAAGTAAATTCTGGGAACTTATTAGCCATTCCCAATTATTAAAGTGTCCTGAAACAAGAATTACGTTTCGTTTTTCATCATAAAGTTCTTGCATCAACTCTGGATTTCGAACTAACATTCTTTTCTTAAGTTGTTTTTTTGAAATACTTAAATTCTTTATTCCTTCAACTAAAATGTCTGTAAAATGTCTGTAAAATTGCTTAACTAATTGTTGCTGTTCTAATTCACTTTTATCAGGAAACGAACGTTGAATATTTCCAATGATTACCGATTTTCTATAAGGAAAAATGCGGGTAAAAATGAAATACAAAAGGTCACTAAATTTATACAGCAATCCTAGTGGTAAAAAGGAAATAGGGAAGACTATAAGGTAATAAAGTAGTGCGCTCATCTATAAATATTTTCCATTCCACAAATGCTTAATTGTGTTAGCGATTTCTTGTTCTTTGGAACTACTTCCTGCTTTAAAAAAGGAAGTCCCATTTATCTCGTCTGGTAAAAATTCTTGTGCTGCAAAATTCCCTGGAAAAAGATGACTATATAAATATCCTTCGCCGTAACCTAATTGTTTCATTAACGACGTTGGAGCATTGCGCAAGGGGAGAGGAACACCCAAATTTCCAGTTTCTCGAACAATTGCTTGTGCTTCATTGATTGCATTGTAGGCTGCATTTCCTTTAGGTGACGATGCAAGGTAAATCGTGCATTGCGCTAAAATAATTCTGGATTCAGGCCAGCCAACAGTGTTCACCGCTTGAAAACAAGAATTTGCCATTAATAATGCATTTGGATTAGCTAAGCCAATGTCTTCTGAAGCAGAAATAATCAATCTTCGAGCAATAAATTTTGGATCTTCACCGCCTTCAACCATACGTGCAAGCCAATAAACTGCAGCATTTGGGTCACTTCCGCGAATCGATTTGATAAACGCTGAAATAATATCATAATGCTGTTCACCATCTTTGTCATAACGAGAAAGACTTTGTTGTGCATTTTTTAATACAACTTCGTCTGTAATTACAATCTCTTCTTGATTTTGGAAAGTACCAATAATAATTTCAAAAACGTTTAAAAGTTTGCGCGCATCGCCACTTGAAATAGTTAGCAAAGCATTTGTTTCAAGTAAAGTTATCCTCTTGGAGGCAAGTATTTTATCTTCTTTTATTGCACGGTTTAGTAGTTGCAATAAGTCTTCTTTATTATGTTCTTCTAAAACGTAAACTTGACAACGAGAAAGTAAAGCCGAAATAACTTCAAAAGATGGATTTTCAGTAGTTGCGCCAATTAAAGTTATCGTTCCTTTCTCAACTGCACCGAGTAAAGAATCTTGTTGAGCCTTCGAAAAACGGTGAATTTCGTCGATGAATAAAATGGTTCCTTTCGTTTGAAACATACCGTTGCTTTCCACACGAGCGATGACTTCTCGCACATCTTTTACACCTGAAGAAATTGCTGATAAGGTATGAATTGAACGATTTAAATGACTGGCAATCAATTGAGCTAGAGTAGTTTTTCCAACTCCTGGAGGACCCCAGAAAATCATTGAAGGAATAATTCCAGCATCTAAAGCGCGTCGTAAAGATGCATCTTTCGCAAGTAAATGTTGCTGACCGATATAATCATCCAAGATTTTTGGACGCATTCGTTCTGCTAATGGCGCCGAATTATTCATAGTCAAAAGTACTATTTTTTGCTTTCGTCCATCAATTTTGGGTAGTCGGTAATCAAACCATCCACACCTCTTTTAATAAGTTTTTTGCCTGTTTTTACCTCGTTAACTGTCCAAGTGAATACTTTCACTTTTTGTGAATGAGCATAATTAATTACTGCAGTTGTGGCTGTTGCATGGAACATTCCTAAAGCATAAGGTTTGAAACTAATTTCTTTAAATAATTGCTTCGCTGACTTGGGTTTATAAGTAAGATAAATCATTTTATTTGGAACGCCTCTTTTGTGTAATTCTTCTAAAATTTCGGGGTCAAAGCACATAAAGATTAAATTTTCTTGCATTTTAAAATCTTTAGTTTCCGCTAAAATCAAGTCCACAAATTCTTTTGGAAAGGGTTGAGAAATTCCATATTCCTTGTTTTCCGATTTGATTTCAAACAGTAATACTTTATCTTTCAAATCTACTTCTTTGAAAAAATAACTCAACAAAGGTTTGTAAGCTGGCATTTTTTTCTGATTGGGAAATTTAGTACTTCCGATGCTTCCGCAATCAAACTCGCTAATTTCCGATTGCGTCATTTTATAAATATTAAATTCCTTTTCGTTTTCAATTGCTTTTTTATCGGGTGTCAAACAAAATTCTTTTTTGAAATAAGGTTCGTGCGATATAACTAATTGTTTTTCAGCGTTAACGACTATATCTAGTTCAATTCCGTCAGCTCCCATTTTGAGTGCTTCTTGGAAAGCAATAATCGAATTTTCCGGAAAATTTCCTCGGCAACCACGATGTCCGTAAATAGGTGTTTTTGTTGATTGCGCTACCACAGTGGTGAGTTGAAAAAAGGTAAATAAAAAGGCAATAAATTTCATTTTTATTTAGGTTAGTTGTTGAATAATTTCGGAGTGATTTGGGAATTCTTTTAATAGATAATCACGTTCAAATAGTTCGAAATCAGCAAAATCGAAACCAGGGGCAACAACGCAAGAAACTAAACTATAACCTGTAGAATCGGAAACGGAACTTCCAAAAATTGTATTCCTTGTAACCACGAAATGCGGCTTTTCTCCTTTCGATAAATCAGTTCCAATTAATGTTTGGTGATGACCAGTTGCATCTAAAGTGTGCACAATCAATGGACTTCCAGCGTGGAAAAACCAATGTTCATCGCTTTTAATTCGATGAAATCGCGAAACATTTTCAGAAGTTAATAAAAAATAAATTGATGTAACAAGATGTCTATCAATGTTTTCTAACTTTTCAGTTGAACGATAAGTTTCTTTGTAAAAACCTCCTTCAGGGTGAGGAAGTAAATTTAATTCTGAAACAATTTCTTGTACTTTTTTATTCAATTGGTCCATGTGGTTTGTATCTTCCTCCTCCACCAAAATTAGGCAGAAAATATTTAAAATCTAAAGATAAATAAGATCCTTCAACTTCACCAAAGGCTGTTAAACGATAGTTTACGTTTCTATATTCTGAAATTAGACCAAATAACGGCCCAAATGGTAACCTAGCAGAACCTCCGAAGTAGTAAATACCTGCTTTTTTAGTTCGATATTCAAAACCTAGATTTGCATTTAAATCGAGACCAATTTTTTTGTTGATGTCAACTAAACCTATGTTGAAAAACTGATGAACACCGCCAACATTACTTATCGTTCCAATACTAGAAGGCTTATAAGCTAAGGCCAATCCAAACGAAGCATTCATATAAAATTTTTCGTCAAATTTAATATAAATTAAGGCGTTAATTGGGATGTCATATTGAATAAATCCAAGATCCTCATTACCTCTAAGACTAGAGTCTTCGTGAACCATATTCAGTGAAAAATAGCGTTGTGTTAAGTTAATTCCAGTTTCAAAAGCGATTAATTCAGTAAGTCCGGCACGAACAGTTGCCCCAAAAGAATATCCTATTTTTTGAGTGATGGTGGTTGAAAAACTTTCGTTGGAAATAGTCAACTCTTTTTCACCAATGAATTTTGTTGAAAAAATTGTTCTTACTTGAAAGCCAAAATAACTCGGATATTTACCTTGATTACCAATCTGACTCCAACTAGACAAAAAGAATAACACAGAAAACGCGAAAGAAAAACTTATTTTATTTATCATTATTAATTTCTATGTTGCTTTTATTACCCTTGTTTTTAGAGTTTTTAAAATAACCAATTATGGCTAAACCAATCATGGTCACACCAAAAAGAACGACAAACCATCTGAAAAATTTCCCTGGAATAAGAAATTTTTTATGTTTCGCCTCAACAGCAAAATTGATTTTTTGAGCTTTGTTATAATCTGTTTTATGCAATCCGAAAAGGATATACGTAACTTGTTTTTTTTCTTCTATTGCTTCTTCGAACCAAATTCTTTGTTTTTCTAGTTCCGCTCTAAAACTAGCAGCACGATTGGAGTCTGCGAAGCGAAATACTACATATTCCTTATTATCAGGGTGTTGCGTAAAATTTACAAAGCCGAGATCAAAGTGTTCTACTGGGTTATCCATTTTGTATTGTATTCTATAGGTTTACGGTGGGTATTTGTCGGCCATTCAATTGAAGGATAGCCAATATAAAACAAACCTAAACATTTATCTTTTTCGTTTAAATTTAAAAAATCATTCATTTCATCGCTGTAAATTAATTTTGGTGTGGACCAAAAACCACCAATTCCGTATGCTGTGCAAGTCAAATGCATATTTTGAATTGCACAAGCAACAGCTTCAATTTCTTCGATTTCCATAATTTTCTCTTCTGCTTGTCTTTTCATTGAAACGGCAATAACAACCGAAGATAGTAGTGGACGACGAATTAATTTTCCAAGTTTAGTTTCATTTTGCTGATCTTCAGGAGTTAGTTTTAAATAGGTTGATCCTAAAAATTGACTTAAGGTACTTAATCCTTCTTCCATAAAAACATGAAAACGCCATGGTTGTGTGTTTCCATGAGTTGGAGCCCACTGTGCATTATTTAGCATTACTTCAATTTGTTCTCGATGAACTTTACGTTCTGAAAATTGCTCTGGAAATATCGTTCTTCTGTTGCGAATTAGTTCGTTGATTTCTGAGAGGTTGTAGCGCATTTTGTTTAGATTTTAGGACTTTATGGTTTTAGGATATTAGGACTTTAGGATATTAAGACTTTAGGATATTAAGACGTTATGACTTTAAGACTTTATGAGTGAATGATAAATGATTTAATGAGGGAAAGACAATTTGAAAATTTGAAAATGAGTTTATTTGAAAATGAATTATAATTCGCAATCTGTAATTCGCAATCTGTAATTCATTTTTCACTTTCAGTTCTCAGTTCTCAGTTTTCAACTCCATTTTAGATTTTACATTCTTAATTTTCAATTCTCAATTCTCCGTTAGCTGTTTATGATACATTTCCGCATATTGTTTATTTAATTCCATTAATGATTGATGAGTTCCTGATTCAACAATTGCACCTTTGTCAAGCACCAAAATATGATTGGCATTTCTAATAGTTGAAATTCGATGACTTACGATTATTGATGTTCTATTCTTCGCATCTTGGTTTAATTTTCTTAGTATAATTTCTTCTGTTTCAGTGTCAACGGCCGACAAACAATCGTCTAAAAGTAAAAACTTTGGATTACGAATTAGTGCTCTGGCAATGCTAACACGCTGTTTTTGACCACCACTTAAATTCACACCACGTTCACCTAATAGTGTTTCAAATTGATCGGGAAATTCTTTAATGTTGTGGTAAACGTGTGTTCTTTTAGTTGCTTCAATTAGAACGTCCAATTCGACTTTATCGTTTTTTAACCCAAATTTTAAGTTGTTGGCAATTGAATCTGAGAACAAGAAAACATCTTGTGGAACAACACCGCTTTGTTCTCGGAAGGCATCTAAATTAATTTTTTTGATGTCAATTCCATTCACTAAAACTTCTCCTGAATCACAGTCATATTGCCGCATTATTAGATTTAAAATAGTCGATTTTCCACTTCCTGTTTTACCTACAATTGCCAATGTATCACCCTTGTTGATTTTAAAACTTAAATTTTCAATTGCCATAATTCCCGTATTGGGGTATGTAAAAGTGACGTTATTAAACTCTATTCTTCCATCAAAACTAAATTCATTCGACGATGGGTTAGAAATTTCAGGTGTTGTCTCTAGAAATTCATTAATGCGTTTTTGTGATGCCGCTGCACGTTGAATTATTGAAGTCACCCAACCTACACTTGCAAATGGCCACGTTAGGTTATTTACAAAGAAGATAAACGCAACGATATCTCCTAACGATATTTGTTTATCGTAGGTCATCAATCCGCCTAAGTATATGGCAACCAAAGTACTAAGTCCAATTAAGAATATAATTGTTGGCATAAATAAAGCGTTGATTAATACTAATCTCATACTTCGAGTTTTGTACTCATTTGCAGAAGATTCAAATTTCTCAAGTACCTCTTGATCGCGATTGTAAGCCTTGATTACCCGAATGCCAGCAAAGGTTTCCTGTGCTATGGTTGACATTCGCGATTGTTCTTGTTGTACTTTTGTACTCATTAAGTTCATTTTTGAAGAAACCCAATAAATCAAAAATGACAACAGCGGTAAAGGGAGAAGCACATAAAAAGTAAGAGATGGACTTATCTTCACCATTTGAGTAACAATCATCGCTACCAAAACAATTAAGTTGATAGTGTACATTATTCCAGGCCCGAGGTACATCCTTACTTGACTGACGTCTTCTGAAATGCGATTCATTAAATCACCCGTTGCATTTCTTTTGAAAAAAGCGAGATCTAATTTCTGATAATGATTATAAATTTCATTTTTTAAGTCAAATTCAATCAAACGGGACATAACAATAATCGTTTGTCGCATTAAAAACAAGAAAAAACCTTTTCCAATAGAAAGCAAAATATAAATTCCACCAATACGAAGAGAAAGCCAAAGGGCATCGTTCACACTGTTTATGGAGGTGGTTCCCATTAGGTTATCAACCGTGGTTTTTACATACAGCGGCATCCGAACACCAAAGTAGTTACTGATAATAGTGAAAACGATACCGAGCAAAAAATGCCATTTGTAGATAACAAAATATTTATTGAGGTATTGCAGTGACTTCATTGATTATTTTCTAATTTTGCGCGCAATTATTTGAGTTGCAAATGTAGCTAATCAAATCTTAAGTTAACGAACCAAAAAGAAAACATGTCTGAAATTAAAATCCTCTCCACATTAGATTTAACTTCAAATCCTGTAATCGGTCAAATGGCTAACATGGGTCACGAGCAAATTTTATTCTGCAACGATGAAGCAACTGGTCTCAAAGCGATAATCGCAGTTCACAACACAATCTTAGGTCCTGCGCTTGGCGGAACAAGAATTTGGGCTTACCAAAATGAAATGGAAGCGTTAAATGACGTGTTGCGTTTGTCACGCGGAATGACTTATAAAAATGCCATTTCAGGATTGAATCTTGGTGGTGGTAAAGCGGTAATCATTGGCGATGCAAAAGCAATTAAATCAGAAGCTCTTTTTAGAAGATTTGGAAAATTCGTTAACAGTTTAGCTGGGAAATATATTACTGCTGAAGATGTGGGGGTTTCTCCAATCGATATGAACTGGGTGAGCATGGAAACTAAACACGTTGTGGGTTTACCTGGAAAAAGTGGCGATCCATCTCCTGTAACTGCTTACGGTACTTATATGGGTATGAAAGCTTGCGCGAAACATCAGTTTGGCTCAGATTCCTTAGAAGGTAAAAAAATCGCAGTGCAAGGTGTTGGTCACGTTGGTGAATACTTAGTGAAACATTTAACACAAGAGAATGCACACGTTTATATCACAGACATCAATCAGGATGCTTTGACGCGTGTTTCTAAAACATACGGAGCTCAAGTTGTTGGTTTAGATGAAATCTATGATGTTGATATGGATATTTACGCTCCATGTGCTTTAGGGGCAACGGTAAATGACGAAACTTTAGAGCGTTTGAAATGTTCAATTATCGCAGGTGCTGCAAATAATCAATTAAAAGTTGAAGGACAACACGGTGTTGACGTAATGAAAAAAGGGATTATTTATGCCCCTGATTTCACGTTGAATGCTGGTGGTGTAATCAATTGTTTTTCAGAAGTTCAAGGATTGTCAGCTGAATGGGCTCACCAAAAAGCAGAGGATATTTACACAACTATTTTCAATATTGTAAAACGTTCAAAAGACGAAAGCATTCCTACTTATCAAATTGCAAATAGAATGGCTGAGGAGCGAATCGAATCTATCGGTCGTGTAAAATTACCTATGTAAACCAAAACATGTTAAACAGACGACATTTAAGGATTAAAGTCCTACAAATTCTTTATGCCTTTTTTCAGGCAGGTGAAGAGGATGTATTAAAAGCGCAAAATGAGTTACTTCATTCTGTTGAAAAAATGTACGACCTCTATTTGTATTTATTGTTGACGCTTCCAGAAGTGAAAACAGCTGCAAATAACAAGATAGAAGAACGCAAACGCAAAATGCGACCAACAGCTGAGGATTTGAATCCAAACTTAAAGTTTGTTGAGAATGCATTGATTCAGCAATTAGAGGATTGTCCAGAATTGTGCAAACTTTCTGAGAAACGAAAAGTAAATTGGATGGGCGTCGAGTCACAAGAAATGTTTCGTAAAATGTATATCCAAATTATGGATAGTGAGACGTTTTTTGAATTCATGAAAAATGGAAATGAAGGTTTCGATGAAGACAAAGCATTTGTTCTACAGTTATTTAAAATAGAAGTAGCAAATTCGGAGTTATTGATTAACTTCTTTGAAGAGAAAAGTATTTTTTGGCAAGATGATATAGATTTGTGTTGTTCAATGGTACTTAAATCAATGAAATTGGCAAAAGAAGAGCAAGAGTTTACAGTTCTACCTCTTTACAAAGAAGACGACGATGAAAAAGAATTTATCGTTAATCTTGTGCGTAAAACTATTGAAATGGACAAAGAAAACGAAACTTTGATCATGGAATTAGCACAAAATTGGGAATTGGATCGAATCGCGAAAATGGATATGATCTTATTAAAAATGGGAATCACCGAATTGCAAATTTGTTCAAGCATACCAACAAAAGTGACCTTAAATGAATACATAGAGATTTCTAAATTTTATAGCACACCAAAAAGTAATTTGTTTGTAAATGGAATTCTTGATAAAGCAATAGAAAAATTAACGAAAGAAAAGAAAATAATAAAAATTGGAAGAGGACTGATGAATTAAAAATGAAAAATTAAATTGCAAATTGGAAAATTACAAATTGCAGATTAATTTTCATTACCTCATTTTTCATTCGCTCATTCACCCCTATAGTCTTAATATCTTAATATCTTAATATCTTAATATCTTAATATCTTAATGTCCTGAAGTCCTAAAATCCTAATATCATCAAAATGAAAAAAATATTCCTATTCAGTTTACTAGTTGCAGCGCTTACTTCATGTGGCGATGAGCAAAACATCCAAGTTGGTCAAAAAACAACGATGGAATTAAATCCAGTTTACAATGCTGGAAAAGTGATTAAAGGTGAAGTAATTAACGCAAAATTCAAAATCAAAAACACAGGTGATTATCCGCTGGTATTTGGTGAAATTAGACCTTCTTGCTCGTGTACTGTTGCCGACAAACCATCAAAACCAATTCAGCCGGGAGAAACGGGTGAAATCATTGCACAAGTGAAAACAGATAATTTAACAACAAGTAGAGTAAACAAATCAGTAACGATAATGACCAACACAGAACCAAATGTGACTGTTTTGGAAATTAAAGCAACAATTAAATAACAACAATTAAAAACCAAAATTATGGGCGGACAAGGAATGCAAAGTTTAGTAATGCTAGGATTAATGGTTCTAGTATTCTATTTCTTTATGATTAGACCTCAAATGAAAAAGCAAAAAGAGCTTAAGAAATTTAGAGAAAATTTAAAAGTTGGTGATAAAATTGTAACGATTGGAGGAATTCATGGAAAAATTATGGAAGTTGCTGATACAACTATTTTAATTCAAACTGAAGGTTCTAAATTTAGATTAGAAAAATCGGCAATTGCTCAAAATGTTGAAGATCAAATCGCAGTGAAGTGATTTATTAAAAATGAATTCAAAAAAGCCGTTCAAAATGACATGAACGGCTTTTTTATTGTTAAATCAAGAATCAAGAATTATATTACATATCTCCACCACCTTCTCCTCCAAGAGATCTCGATTTATTATTGATTTCTAACTTTCCAAATTTATAGCTTGCAGAAACATAAACTCGACGTGTAAGCCATTTGAATTCTGAAGTTTGATAGACGCTTTCTCTGTCAATTTCCATGAAGAAACCTTGCTTGTTAAAGACATCTGAAACTCGAGCCCCGACAGACCATTTCCCCTCTTTAAATTTTTTCTCAAACGCAATGTCAATAGGTCCTTGGCGCTGTGCAATCCCTTGAACTGTAACCCTAGGTCCATTGTATGTAACACTTAACATAACCGTCGCTGTTTTTTTCCAAAACTCGTAAGAAGTATTAAATTTCATATTCATATTAAAACCCTGTCTATTCGGTAAATCGACCATATTTGTGATATACCAGATATAATTCCCATTCCAAGAAAGTGTATTTCTCCATGATGCAGTTGGTTTGTAAACAAGCACTAATTCATTTCCTAGACTGTTGGTTTCACTAATGTTTCTGAAAGTGACAGCGCTTGTATTATTGTCGTAAAACTCTTTGAATCTTGTAATTACACCTGTATTTCTTCGGAAGTAAGAACTTGCTGAAAGATTAAATTTCTTCGACTCGAATGAATAAGCCAAATCATAAGAGTCAATAAATTCAGGATTCAAATAGGGATTACCTCTTCTTAAATTGAAAGGATCAGAATAACTTGTAAATGGATTTAAGTCTGAGGAGGCAGCTCTCGTAATTCGTTTACTATAACTAATACTAACCTCAGATTTTGGAGTAAATGCATAGCGAATATGAGCAGATGGAAACACTTTAAAATAGTCGTTTACAATTCGAATGGAGTCTGAAAGTAAATTTGGAATTTGATAAGCTTGTTCAGCTCTCAACCCAGCTTGATACTTGAATTTACCTAATTGTTGCCCCCAAATCCCATACACACCGAGAATTTGCTCGTCGTATTTGTAGTTGAAATTTGCCAAAGTATCTTGATAATAGGTATTGGTGGTGTTATCCAACGTTTCAGAATAAGTATTAACCTGCTGATTTCTTAGGATTACTTTTGCTCCAGTTTCAATTCGTGCGTTTATTTTTGGCATCAGATAAGTAAAATCTAACTGCGCACTTGTAATATTATTTTTCTCAACATTGGATAATTGCTGTTTCTCAAAAGATTGAACACCAGCGCTTGAATCTGAAGGGTTGAAATAATTATTTTGATAAAATCCTTGAATTTTTTCGTTCCCAAGCGATTGGTTGACATCAAAAATTAAGTTCCCTCGTTCATCTTTTAAATCCCACTTATAATTGAGATTAAAATCAAAATTATTTTGTTGAGATGGATCAAGTGATGTTCGTTGCCAAAGTTGAGTTTGAGTTTGTGTTTCATCTAAGATATTATTCCATAAATCTCCAGTTCTGTCTCTAACTCCGACATTTCCAGTGCCTGAAAAACCTATTGTATTTCTTGCTTTAAGGTTAAAATCTGCACCTAATCGAAAAGTTTGCCCTGCATTAAAATCCGTCCCTGTTCTGTTTTGATCCACAATAATTTGCGAGCCATCGGTGAAGTTTTGTTTGATGAAAGAAGTGTTATTTCTGTAGCCAGCAAGGTAACGAGCATTGTAGGTTCCATATACGTTGAACCAAGAATTTCTATAACTTATGGATGCATTACCTTCTGCAACATTTCCACCTGATAAATTTCCACTCCCAAGATTGGTTGAAATTGCACCATTAAATCCTTTTAATTTATTCTTTTTCAATACAATATTTATGATTCCAGAGGTGCCATCTGGGTCGTATTTTGCAGAAGGATTCGTTACAATTTCAATACGTTCAATCGAACCCGCTGGCAAAGCGTCGAGCAATGTTTTTCCATTTCCACCAGAAAGAGAACTCGGACGACCATCAATAAGAATTGTTACAGTTCCCTCTCCACGTAGCATTACACGACCATCTTGATCTACTTCAACGGAAGGAAGGCGACTCAAAATATCATTTGCTGTTCCACCGCGAACAGAAATATCCTCAGCTACGTTATACACTTTTTTGTCAATTCCGGACTTTAAAACATCCATCTGACCAACTACCTTAACTTCATCTAGCTGCAGCGCTTTGTCTACTTCCAATTTAATTGTACCGACATTATAAATTTTTGCGCTACCAGAAACAGAAACATCACTTATTATTTTACTTAAAAACCCCGCAGATGATATTTTGATAAGGTATTTTTTGTAAGCGACATTTTGGAAATTAAACTTCCCATCCATATCTGTAAATAGACCAGAAACCACAGATGAATCTTTCACATTTAATAAGCGCACTGCAACATATTCGATTGCCTGGTTGGTTTTAGTATCAATGATTTTACCAAAAATGACACCATCGCTAGGAGAACCTGGTTTTTGAGAATAGCTTGTAAAACCTAAAAGCAAATATATAATTGCAAAAAAAAAATTCATTTTTAAATTTGAGATTGCAAAGATACGAAAGTATAGATGAATTAAGTATTAAGCTCTAGACAACAAATTTTTCCAACTCCCTTCTATTTTCTTTTTGCTATTTTTGTGAATAGTCAAAGTATTCAGGAATTAAGAAAATACGAAATTGAGTTTTTTACATTTCAGATCGCGCACTCCACGTTGGGTAATTGTTGTTTTTGATTTGCTTTTAGCGGCAAGTGCTCTTGCGTTTGCTTATTTAATTCGTTTCGATTTGAAAGCAGATAACTCGTTGATTCAAAAAGAATGGCTCATTTTATCAAAATCAATTCTGTTTTATTTTGGAGTCAAATTTCTTGTTTTTTACTTTTTAAAAATTCACAAAGGTTTAGTTCGATACACATCAACCGAAGATTTAAAGCGTTTATTTCTAGCGAGTTTAATCTGTTCACTTATATTTCTTATCGCTGGATTAGTTCGCTATTTTTACCTCGACCAATATTTTCTTTTTCCAATGTCAATTTTGGTAATGGAATTTTTGGTGAGTTTTGCTTTCGCTGTCGGTAGTCGATTTATTGTAAAATTGTTTTATCTCGAAACAATAAAAAATAAAAACGAAGAAGAAGGTGTGCTTATTTATGGAGCAGGTGTTTCTGGAATGGTAACCAAACGAACTATTGAAAATGACACGCGAAATAATCAATTAATTATTGGTTTTTTAGATGATAATCCGAAATTGAAAGGAACAAGAATTGAAGGTGTACATGTTTTTCACACAAGCGAACTTGAGAAAATCACCAATTCAAATTCTGTTAAAACATTAATTATTGCTATTCAACAGCCTAATTTAGAAAGTCAAAAAAACATCATTGATCGCTGTTTAGAATTGAAAATAAGTGTTCAAAAAGTTCCTAATCTAAAGAGTTGGGTGAATGGCGAATTTTCTGTAAAACAGTTTGCAAAAATCAACATTGAAGATTTACTTGGCCGCGCTCCAATTCAATTGAACAACCAATCGATTCAAAAGGAACTAAAAGATAAAGTAGTATTGGTGACAGGTGCTGCTGGTTCTATTGGAAGTGGTTTAGTGAGAGAAATTGCAAGTTTTAAACCAGCAAATCTGATTCTTATTGACCAAGCTGAATCTGCTTTATATGATTTACAAATTCAGTTGTTAAAAGATTTTCCCACGATTCACTTCGAATTTATTATTGGAGATATTTGCAATGAAAAAAGAATGCAAAGAATTATAGCACAATTTCTTCCTCAAGTTATTTTTCACGCAGCAGCCTACAAACACGTTCCTTTAATGGAGGAAAATCCAGTGGAAGCAATAGCAAATAATGTTGTTGGAACAAAGGTTATCGCAACTTTAGCTGATGAATTTAAGGTAGATAAATTTGTAATGGTTTCAACGGATAAAGCTGTTAATCCTGCGAACGTGATGGGTGCATCAAAGAGAATTGCTGAATTGTTTGTACAATCGTTAAATGCTAGGTCAACGACAAAATTTATTACTACGCGTTTTGGAAATGTGCTTGGCTCCAATGGTTCAGTAATTCCACTTTTTCAAAGGCAAATCGAATCAGGTGGACCAGTAACTGTAACAGATGAACGAATTACTCGTTTTTTTATGACAATTCCTGAAGCTTGTCAATTGGTTTTGGAAGCAGGAACAATGGGTAATGGCGGCGAAATTTATGTTTTTGACATGGGTGAATCAGTTAATATTATTGATTTAGCGAAGAAAATGATTTCACTCAGTGGCTTGGAATTAGGAAAAGATATAGAGATAAAAGTGACTGGTTTACGTCCGGGAGAGAAATTGTATGAAGAACTTTTGGCAAATGAAGAAAATACCCTTCCGACGCATCACTCAAAAATATTAATAGCTAAAACGAGAGATTGTGACGAAAAACAAGAACAATTGCTCGAAGAATTGATAGCTTTGATACCGCTTCAAAATAATGATTCTTTGGTACGAAAAATGAAGCAACTAGTGGCAGAGTATAAAAGCAATAATTCAATCTTTGAAAAATTAGACGAATGATTAAACCCGCAAAAATTCAAGTAAGATTTTCCGATATTGACGTTATGGGACATGTAAATAACGCTGTTTACTTAAGTTATTTTGAAATGACGCGTGTTCATTATTTCAGAGAATTGTTAGGCTTAGAATGGGACTGGAAATCACATGGGGTTTTACTAGTTCGCAACGAAATTGATTATATCAAACCTATTTTAATTCAACACGTTCCAGAAATTCACATGTATTTTGAAGAGGCTGGTTCTAAAAGTATTAGACTAAGTTATGATGTAAAGGTAAATGGAGAAATTTATACAAAAGGCGTTTCTGTGATGGTGAGTTTTGATTCGAGAGTTGGAAAAACAACAGTAATACCTGAAGAAATGAAAGTTGCTCTTGAATCATTAAGAAAACCTGAATAAATTTATAAAATGAAAAATGTATTTTTTGTGTTTTTTGTGGGAATTTTCTGCAATACACTTTTTGCGCAAGCACCGTCGGCAAGTCCTACCAATGTTCCGTGCTACAAAAAGAAAAAGATTTGTAACTATAAATTGGTCACAAATTGCAACGAAATAGTGGCTTATGACGATCGAACCAATACTTATTTATCAAAATCTGACTACACCACCTTATACTCTGGTAAATGTTCAGCATGCTACCGAAATGGAGTATTACAAGAGCAAATAAATGTGGTAAATGGTAAACGAGACAGTGAGAGTGATTCAGCCTATTACGAGTCAGGATGTTTGCAATCAAGACAAACGTTTGTGCTTGGGAAATTAAATGGAACAAGTGTCTTCTATTTTGATAGTTCTGGTAGAAAAGAAATTGAAGTAACACACAGTCTTGATAAATTAGATGGAAAATACATCTTGTTTGAAAACAATGCGAAAAGTGACACCCTAAAGCTTATTTCCTATAAGAATAATGTTTACGATGGTCCGCAAAAAGAGTATTTTGACAATTCTATTTTAGCGAAGGTAGTTAACTATAAAAATGGATTATTAAATGGAAAACATCAAACCTATAATTCTGAAGGAAAATTGGAAATTGACATGAATTACCAAGAAGGCAAAAAGCATGGAACTTGGAAATTCTATTATCCAAATGGAATGGAAGCTCATATTGAAAATTGGAATATGAATGTGAAAAATGGTGAGTTTAAAACCTTGAATGAAAAAGGCGAAATTGTATCGCAAGAGTTTTTCAAAAAAGGAATTCCAGAAGGAACACACATATTTAATTTTTCGAATGGTAAACCAAAACATATTACTGTTTATGAAAAAGGACAAATCATTGAAGAAACTGAATTCGAAGAATTAACGGGGGCAAAACATGTTATCAAAGAACGTGTAGATAAAAAAGCAGAGAAGGAAAAAGAAAAAGCTGCGAAAAATGCCGTTGCAACAGATGACGATCCTGATTTGATAAAAAGTGAACCGACAAAACCGAGTAAGAAAAAGAAGAAGAAAAAGAATTAAGAATGTAGAATGTAAAATTGAAAGTGGAGAACTGAAAACTGAGAGTTAAGATTTTTAGCTCGAAGTGAGATTTTGGTTTCCCTTCCGTCAGCTGACGGAGATATAGGGAGGTGATCTAATTGATTTAATAACATTCCCTCATAAACTCATTCCCTCATAAAGTCCTAATATCCTAATATCCTAAAATCCTAACATCCTAATATCCTAAAATCCTAACATCCTAAAGTCCCTAAAAAAAATGCTAGACCTAAGAAGCGATACCGTAACCAAGCCTTCAAAAGAAATGTTAGACGCAATGTTCTCAGCGCCAGTTGGGGATGATGTATTTGGTGAAGACCCGACAATCAACGAATTACAAGAATATTCTGCTCAACTTTTTGGAAAAGAAGCCGCTTTGTTTTGTGCATCAGGAACACAAACGAATCAAATTGCGATTAATGTGCACGTTCAACCTGGAGCAGAAGTGATTTGTCATAAAGAAAGCCACGTTTTTAAGTATGAAGGTGGAGGAATTGCTCGAAATTCAGGTGCTTCTATTCGTACACTTGACGGAAATCGCGGTCGATTAAAAGCAGCAGCAATCGAAGAATGGATAAATCCTGCTCATGATGTTCATTTTCCATTGACGCAATTGGTTTCCATAGAAGACACTTCAAACAGGGGAGGAGGAGCAATTTACGATTTTAACGACATGAAGGAAATCAAAGAAATGTGTAATCGCCACAAGTTGCCTTTGCATTTAGATGGTGCGCGCTTGATGAATGCTTTGGTTGAAAATGGTATTGATTACAAGGAATATGCGGCTCAATTTGATTCGATTTCAATTTGTCTTTCCAAAGGTTTAGGTGCGCCAGTTGGTTCAATTTTGCTTGGAACTACCGATTTTATAACTAAAGCTCGTCGTGTAAGAAAAGTTTTTGGAGGTGGAATGCGCCAAGCAGGAATTATTGCTGCAGGAGGCTTATACGCTTTGAAATACAATGTCGAAAAACTGAAAGAAGATCATTTGAAAGCCCTGCAACTGGAAATTACTTTGTTAGAATGTGATTGGGTGGATTCAGTAATGCCTGTTGAGACTAATATTGTTGTTGCCATCTTGAAAGACGCTTCTAAGCGTGACTTGATTATTTCAAAATTGGCAGAAAAAGACATCAAAATTATGGCATTTGGACCTGGAATGATTCGAATGGTAACGCATTTAGATGTTTCCTTTTCTCAGATTGATGAGGTATGTGAAGGTTTGAAAAGTATGAAAAATTAACACCCTTTACTGTAACCTTTTCTGTTTTTTGGTCTATATATTGCTTAGACAACATCAAACTAATTGATATGCTTAAAAAGTTACTTTATCTTTCACTTTTTCTTAACTTTTTTCCTCTTTTTTCACAAAATGACCCGTGCATAACAAGCGATAAAAAACTCATTAAACTGCTTGCAAACGCAATGGGAGAGGAGACATTTGAAGCCAAAACAGCAAAATTTGCTGAAGCAATGCAAAAATTTCCAGACAATGCAGAAACGTATTACCTCTACGCAAAACTGTGTAGCAATGAAGCGACGTTTCTAATGCGTGAAGAGAAAACGTATTCAAAAGGTGAAGTCTTACAGAAAAAAGCGATTCCATTTTATCAAAATGCGGTGAAAAAGTGTCCAAATTTTCACGCTGAATGCTACTACATCGTTGGTGCAACACTTTTACAAAATGGAGATTTAAAAAATGCAATTCCTTATTTTCAGAAATTTGTTGATTTTCCACAAGATGATTTCTCAAAATTACAAGTGGATTATCCACAAAAGAAAAAGGAAATCGAATCAATTTTAGAAGATGTGGCTTTTGAAAAAAAAATGAAGGAAAATCCAGTTCCTTTTGTTCCTAAGAAAGTTCAAATGGTAAGTTCAATGTTAGATGAATACTTTCCGATGATTTCTCCAGATAATGATTTGTTGTTCTTTACGCGTAAAATTGATCGAAAAAACTTAGGAGATATTTCTTCCAATATTCGTGAAGAATTTACGATTTCGTCAAGAGCAGAAGTAAAAGGATCTTTTACACCCGGCGACCCACTTCCAAAACCTTTCAACGATGGAACTTTTTTCAATTATGGAACGGCAACCCTTTCTGTGGACAATAAAGAAATGATTATTTGTGCGTGCAAAGTGGAGAAAGTGTATAACCAAGATTATCTGAATTGTGATTTATACACAACTACTTATAAACGAACAGGAAAAGGAGGAAACGATTTTGAATGGACAACTCTTGTGAATATGGGACCAGCGATAAATACAAAAGATGGCTGGGAAGCACAACCTTCTTTGTCTGCTGATGGTAAATTATTGTTTTTTACTTCGTTGCGAAAAGGATCTCGAAACGATGATATTTTCATTTCAGAAAAACAAAGTGATGGCACTTGGAGTAAAGCTAAACCTTTCGATTTAATTAATACGGACGGAAAAGATAAAAGTCCATTTTTTCACCAAGATGGGGAAACGTTGTACTTTGTTTCAAATTCGACTAAAAAACGAAAAGGATTGGGAGGTTTGGATATTTTCTACATTCGAAAAGAAGGGGACAAATGGACAGAGCCGAAAAATATTGGTTATCCTATCAACTCCACAGAGGATGAATTGGGATTATTCGTTTCAACAAATGGAAAAGAGGCCTACTATTCTAGCATGAAAGAAGGTGATTGGGATATTTATTCCTTTGATTTGTACGAAGAAGCCCGTCCACAAGAAGTCGTAATTCTAAAAGGCGAATTGGTGGACGAACAAGGAAAACCGATTGAAGGTGCTGAGGTTGAAATCACCTACAATGATACTGGCGAGAAAACACAGTTTAAAGTAAATGGTGACGACGGAAAATATGCTGCTGTTGTGAAAGTTTATCAAAAACAAGATATTACCGTAAGTATAAACAAAGAAGGTTATGCCTACAACGCGAAAGTCATTGAAAAGGAAACACTTTCAAATACAGACGGTTTTGCAATAAAAACAGGGAAGTTGAAAATTGACACTGTTAAAGTTGGTAAAGCATTCAGTATTGACGATATTGTTTTTGATAGTGATTCATACTTGTTGACAACAAAAAGCAAGTATATTTTGAATGGACTTTCAGCTTACTTACTAAAAAATAGTCTCTTGAAGTTTGCCATAAATGGTCACACAGACGACCTTGGCGACGATGAAAAAAACCGTCAACTTTCACAAAATCGTTCGGATGCAGTTAAAAACTATTTAATTGAAAAAGGAATACAGGCAGACAGATTGAAAGCGAAAGGTTTTGGAGAATCAAAGCCAAAGTTTCCAAATACAACGGATGCAAATCGTGCAAAAAATCGTAGAACTGAGTTTGAGGTTGTAGAATAGTTCTGCCAAAAGTGTTTTTTAATTTGTGGTAGTTTTAAATAGGGTCTACTGAAAAACTTATGTCAACGAAGATTTAAGTTTTTAAGTTGCAAACTACAAGGTACCGCTTGCAGGCACTCGACCCGCCCTTAAAACAAGTCGTATTGTTGAAGTTAGATTTATTTTTTCACAATAGATCGTATTTACGAAGAATAAAAATCGGGTTGGTACTAGCTCAATTACTTCGATTCCCATTATTTGGAGGGACAACTAATTCTTTCTCAGTTGAATAGTTCATTATTCGGAACTCTTTTTGATTCATTACTAATTATTGATCAAGTTTGTTGCGATACAACTCAGGATGTACAGCGCTTGCTAAATCTTCCAATTGTTGGGGAAGTTGTAAAAAATCAATGATTCTTTTTAGTTCAATTTCAGAATTGGTAATCAAATCTTTGTACCAAATATCTATGTATGGGATTGAATTTTGCTCAAAAAAAGCGTATGTTTTTTTAAGGTGTAATTCGTAAATTGTTTTGAATTTTTCTCGCTCTGAAGATTGGTCTTTGTCTAACATTTTCTCTTGTGAGCGCAAAATTTCCTCAATGTCTCTGCGCATAAAAAGAACACGATAACTCAATGTTTTATCTAAAAAAAGGGGTAGTGGAGTGACAATTTTTACCACTTTACCTCCTGCATCTTTCAAAAATGTATTGTCTTTAACGATCCCTTTTACTGCTTCAAATTCATAATAACCTTTGGGATTATTGATGTCTTTCTCACGCAAGTCGTCCGATAAAATAGGAAGCGAAGTTCGTTCCATAATTTGCATCATTAAAGATGTTCCAGAGCGCGGCAATCCAGTAATAATCGTTACGGTTTCCATTTTTTTGATTTAAATTCGATAAGTTAACAAAGCTACAAAAAATGATAGTTAGAATAGATGCGGTTAATCGCTTTCTTATTTTTTAAGTGTGTTAGAAAATTATCAATTTGTCATCTTACACCATTTCTAACCTTTTTAGATTTCGGAGAATTATAAATTGAATAGAACTTTTACTGAAATTCAGAAAATAATAATAATTTTGCCTTACTAATTATTTAATTCAACATAGTATGCAACTGTGGAATACATTAAATAAGGAGGAATTAGAGGTTCATTTGCGAACTGTAGGACATAAATATGTTACTATTTCTTTTTATCAATACGCAAATATTGCTCACCCTCGCTTATTCAGAGATCATTTATTTTTGAAGTGGTCTAAACATGATATCGTTGGTAGAACCTACGTTTCTAAAGAAGGTATTAATGCTCAAATCGCTGTGCCGACTGTAAAATTAAGTCATTTTCGCGAGGAACTATATGAGATTGATTTTCTCAATGGAATTCGGCTAAATTTCGCAGTAGATGATTCAGAGTCAGAATTTCCGTTTTTGAAATTAAAAATCAAAGTTCGTGATAAAATACTGGCAGATGGTTTAAATGACGAGACTTTTGATGTTACGAATAAAGGTAAACATTTGAATGCTGAGGAGTTTAATAAATTGACTGATCAGCCCGATACCATTCTTATTGATTTTAGAAATCATTATGAATCTGAAGTTGGATATTTTAAAGGTGCAATTTTACCTGATGTTGATACATTTAGAGAGTCCCTTCCATTTATTGAGGACGAGTATTTGAAGGGTAATGAGGATAAAAATATTGTAATGTATTGCACAGGTGGTGTACGCTGTGAAAAAGCTTCTGCATGGTTTAAGCACAGGGGGTTCAAAAATGTTCATCAATTAGAAGGTGGTATTATTAAATACGCCAATGATGTCAATGAGAAGGGATTAGAAAACAAATTTATTGGAAAAAACTTTGTTTTTGACGAACGACGAGGTGAACGAATTACTAAAGACATTGTTGCTGTTTGTCACCAATGTGGTGAACCTGCAGATACGCATACAAATTGTGTAAATGATGCTTGTCATTTATTGTTTATTCAATGTGAGATCTGCAAAACAAAAATGGAAAACACATGCTCAGATGAGTGTTTTCAGATTATTCATTTACCGGAAGAGGAACAAAAAGAACTGAGAAAAGGCAAGGAGAATAGCAACAAAATATTTAATAAAGGTCGCTCCCCAAGGCTAAAGTTTAAAACGAACAATGCGAAACCTATTTCTTTAATTTCCAAATAGGTAATTTGATTTCCAGAAAATTCATAACTAGTAAAGTTTTTTTGAGTAAACGCTTTCGCACCACCAGAAAATAATACAATTGCAATTCATAACCGAAAAAAATCTCAATTTGAGCTATCATTAATCTTGCCTTTTTTCTTATCAAAAAAAGAAACACCACGCAGTAACAGCAAAGCTAAAAGAGCCAAGTCTCTGCATTTCTTTTTGTTCGCAAATCAGTATTATATAATTAGTTACAAATCGCTGCGAACAATTTTAACTCCTTTCTAGAATTTAAATTTTTAATCTGTTAGTTAACGGAATTGAAATCCTTACAAATAACAGTTTGAGTTCAGTAGTTAAAACCTAGAAATTTAATACAATAACGGTTCGTTAATAATCATTAAATAGTTCTCACTTCGATTAAATTATTGATTTTCAATTTTAAAGTATTTTACTGGTACGATTGCTGACACACTTGAAGTTTTTAAATAATTTTGAATCTCAAGTTTTCCCACTTTTAATCAATGTAATCATTTTTTTCTAAGCGATTTAGAACAAGAATTATATTTTCTTCTTTCTTTTTTTGGCGCGTTTCTTTTGCTGTTTTTGTAAAATATCTATGTTGATTTAAGAATTTAATTTGCAGCTCATCCCAAGCCTTATCACTATCGATTTTATTCATTTCACGGAGCTCTCTCCTAAGACGGTCGGCGATTTTCTCAAAATCATCTCTACCTAAATAATCTAAATCGGCATCGCAAATAATTTCTTGCAATTTATTAATTGGTCGATGTGGAATTTCAGTTACATGAATTAATTCAACGATCGTTTTAATATGTTGCTCGGTGTATCCATATTTAGGCAAAATTTCAGTTGCCATTCGTGCTCCAATTGGCTCATTATGTTCGTAACGTTCAATAAATCCGGCATCGTGAAAAATTGCAGCGGTTTTCAATAAAAACAATCCTTCATCTGTTACACCTTCCAAGAGCGCAATTCGCTCTACAGCTTTCACCACATCTTTTGTGTGTTTGTAGGAATGATAATAGAATTTTTCTGGGAGATTTTCTTCAAGGATATTCAAAACATATCGTTCCGTTCTATAGTATTTAATGGAACTAAAATGGTGTAAACGAACAATTTCACCGAATCTAGAATTTGGAATTAAGCCTTCACCATTTACAGAAAGTTCTGGTTTTATGCGGTGAACACTATACATATCAACTTGTGTATTGGTTTTTGTGGTTATTTTTCCAATATATTCTCCTTCAAAATAAGGTTCTACATAATTGAAAGTATTTCCACTTATTGCGACATGTCCCGCTTTGCCGTGTGTTTCCATCTGTTGCGCTAAATTCACTGTGGAACCCCAAATATCATAAGCTAAACGAAGGTTTCCAATTATTCCTGCTGTAACTGGTCCGGTATTTATCCCCAAACGAATTTCCCAGAAATCTTTATGGTTTGCTAATGCTTCGAATTTTAACTTCGACATGTAATCTTGAATTTGAATTGCAGCAATACAAGCATCAATTGGATTAGTAGAGTTTTCGGTTGGGACGCCTCCTGCACACATATAAGCGTCGCCAATTGTTTTAATTTTTTCCAAGTTATTTGCTTCGATTATTTCATCAAATTTTTGAAAAAGAACATCCAATTTACCTACCAAACGATTTGGTGAAGTGCGCTCTGAAATTCGACTAAAACCCACTACATCTGTGAATAAAACAGAAACTATTTTAAATGACTGTGCTTTAACTTTTCCTCGTTGTTTTAATTCGCGTACGGCTTCGGACGGTAAAGTGTTATTCAACCACTTCTCCGTTTTGTCTTTTTCGGCTTGAAGCAATTTTTGTTGATCAACAAGTTTGTTCCGTTTGTCTTCAATGAGCTTATTTTGTTCTTCAATTTGTGATTTTTGAAGACGAATTTCGCGTGTACGTTCAGCGATTTTTATTTCTAGTAGTACTTGTTCTCTTCTTGAAAGTTCGATTCTTTTTTTAATGTAAAGAAAAATTAGTAATCCCAAAACAACTAAAATTAGAACCCAAAACCAAATTCGAGCCCAAAAAGGAGCGTTTATTTTAACTTGTAAAATAGTCGGTGATTTACTCCATTTCCCATCGCCAATTCGCGCATAAATTTTTAAAGTATAATCACCTGGCGAAAGTGCGTTGAAAGATAACTCATTTGTAGAACCTAGTAATTGCTCACCTAAATCCGAACCAATTAGCTCATATTTGTAATTAATTAAGAGTGGATTACTTAAGTCGTCAGCATGAAAACGTATTGTGAAACTTCTGTTTTTGTAATCGAGCTCTAAGTTTTTTGTCCGAGAAATTACTTCAGTCAACGGAGAATCTTTATCCCCTGGAATAAGCCAACCATTACCAGTTTTAAAATGAGTAATCCAAACTTTTAAATTATCGGATTCTTGCGCGAGCTTTGAAGGTAAAAAGTGATTAAAACCTTCAATCCCACCAAAAAACATTTCTCCATCTTTTGTTTTATGAATAGCATTGGAGTTAAACTCATCACTAACTAAGCCATTTCTTTCAGTGTAAGTATGAATTTTACCGGTAGATAAATTGTAAGAACCAATTCCGCGATTAGTACTAAACCAGAGTCTTTCTTGTTTATCTTTCAGTAAACCGTAAATTACGTTGTTTGGTAATCCATCTTTTTTTGTTAAAACACGAATGTAATTGTTTTCTAAATTAGCGAAAATCAATCCTGAACCAAAAGTTCCAAGCCATAATTTATTTGGACCAACTGAGCAAATTGCTGAAACATAGTCTTTAGAAGTTTGAATTAATTTTTTACTAAATGGATGTTGAATGATTCGCTTTTCATCATTTTTAGTGCTCAAATAGTTGATCCCGCCCCCACTTGTTGCAAACCAATATTTCCCGTATGGGTCTTTGTAAATAAGTCGACAAATACCAAGAGAAATTGAATTTTGTTTGTCCTTTGGATTATGCTCAAAAACTTCTGATTTTTTAGTTTTGTAATTGTAAAGAACAACACCCCCGTTTGTTGCTATAAAATATTCATCGTTTGAATATGGTACAATTGAATAAACTCGTTCATGCTTTTGAGCTTGATTTTTGGAGACGAACTCTATTTTTTTATAGAAATAATCTGATTTGGAAAGAATATTTAATTCGTATAAACCATCTAACGAACCGATTAATACTTTTTGTTTTGATAAGGCATAAATACTTAAAACAACTTTTTTACCCGTCTCACTATTTGTCGAGTTACTATTGATTCTGCTGAATTGATCAAAATCCCCTGCTTGTTTATTCCACCTTGAAACACCAACATCAGTGCCAATATAAATATCAGATGATTTTTTAGCACTTGCAAAACTCCAAACGTTAGGTGAGGGAAGACCTCTACTTAAATTCCCACTCGGCCCGACACTTAAAAATCCAGTTCGATATGGGTCGAAACAGGAAATCCCTCGATCACTTCCAACCCAAATTTTTCCTGTATTATCTCTAAATAGAAAAGTTAAATTATTAGAAACAAGTGAGTTTTTCTGAAAAATATCTGAAGTACTCGTGAATTTTTTTTTGTTATTATTAACTGTTATAAGTCCATCGGATTCAGTGGCTATAAATAATTTATCGCCCGTGGTAATAACATCTGTGGCTACAATAGAACTTAAGTTATCGGTAAGATTGAAAAGTCGTTTTGCAATTTTTAAGTCATTATTTAATGTAAAAACACCTTTATTCGTTCCAATGTAAATTAAATTCGCGTTTGAAGTAATTTTAAGAACGGAAATATTTTTTTTGTTCGTATTTTCAAAATCTACGGCATCAACTTTACCTGTTTTAAGGTGATAAACTAATAATCCTTGATCTTCCGTTTGAATTAATAATTTATCAGTCCCTACATATGAAACTAATACTACTCTTTTAGTCGGAAGATTTGGTAATGGCTTTGAAAAAGTTTTCGTTAAACTATTAAATTTTATAACACCATAACCTGGTATTCCAAGCCAAAGATTGTCATTTCCATCGCTTGAAATACTTTCAATTTGCAGTAAAACTGAATTTTTAACTTGAAAAGTAGTAAATTTTTCTTTGTTGGGCTCAAACAATAAAAGACCACTCGCAGTTCCAAACCATAAATCTCCATTTCTGGTTTTCGCTGAACATTTTATAAAGCTATTTGCAATTCCTGGATAGTCGTCTGAGCTGTAGATTTCAAAATTTTTACCATCAAAACGGTTGAGCCCATCTTGCGTTCCAATCCATAAGGCAGCGGTTTTATCTTGAAGAATACAAGTAACATAACTTTGTGATAATCCATTACTTATTGTGAAATTATTGAAACGAAAATCTCCCTGTGCTCTTGAATAGAGAGCAAGAAGAAGAATCGAAAGGCAAAAAAGTAATTGCTTCACAACAAACTATTTTTTTCCTTCAGTTGGCGAAGTTGGAGCAGCTAAAACAGAAGCTTCCAAATCACGATCGAACATATACATTCCACCGTTATCATCACCAATCAGTTTTAATTTATCCAAAATTGTTCTTGCTAAAGCTTCTTCTTCTAATTGTTCAGAAACGTACCATTGAACGAAATTATGGGTTGTATAATCTTTTTCTTGTAAACAAATATCGACTAAATTATTGATGGAATCCGTTACACTTATTTCATGTTTAAGCAACAATTCAAAAACACTTTTAAGATTATCAAATTCCGTTGGTGGTTGACTAATTGAAGGAATAATTGCTCTTCCTCCACGTTCATTCACAAATTTAACCAATTTAAGCATGTGAAAACGTTCTTCATCGGAGTGCGTGTACATGAATTTTGATGTTCCATTTAATCCGTTATTTTCGGCCCAAGATGCCATTGCAAGGTAGTATTGGGAGGATGATGCTTCTTTTAATACTTGGTCATTTAATGCTGCTTCTACTCGTGTGTTCATATTATATTTTTTTCAACAAAGTTACAATCATTCAAGCTATTTTGCTCTTTTTAAATTGATTAAAAGTGATTCTTTTCTTATTAATGGACAAATTTAGAATCGTTATAGATTAGCACCAAAAGCACTAATTGTCCAAAGGGTTGATTGGGAATTTTGACATCATTTTGAATCGATTTCCTTGTAATTCAAGACAATTAGCCCAAAGTTTTTCATCGGAAGTATTAAAAATCATTTCTAAAGGAATGTTGCTCACTGATATCCATGATTTTTCTTTCATTTCCTCTATGAGTTGTCCAATTGACCATCCTGAGTAGCCAATAAAGAAACGAACTTGATTACGTAGGCTGGGATCTGAAGCTAATTTTTTGGAAAGTTCATCAAAATTTCCACCGTAATAAATTCCCGGAGTAATGATAGTAGAACCATCTATCTCAGTACCCAAGCGATGAATGAAGAATAAATTTTCTTTTGACATTGGTCCACCTACACTTAAACGGGTTGCGATGTCTGGAAATTTTTCATCTAGATTACGAAGGTCTAATTCGATGTAATTATTCAAAACAAATCCAAAACTTCCTTCTTGATTGTGTTCACAAAGTAAAATTACTGAACGACCAAAGTAATGATCGTCTAAAAATGGATCTGAGATCAATAAACATCCCTTTTTGGCAGATTCGTTGTTTCGAAAAGATAGGTTCAATTTTTTCATAGTTCAATTACAAAGTAAATACTTTTTTGTTTTATGCGAATATTAATAAAAGTGTATGCGATGCAATGAAACAAACGCTCAATCTAAACCATTTTTTTAACTTTGTGTTGATGAATTATGCAGCAATAGATGTTGGGACAAATGCAGCGCGGTTATTGATTGGTGAAGTGGTTCATCAAAATGGTAAATCGTTTGTGAAAAAAGTGTCTTACACTAGAATTCCTTTAAGATTAGGTGATGAGGTTTTCGACGATGGAAAAATTTCAAAGAAAAAAGTTCAAGATTTTATTAATACAATAAAGGCATTTGGTTTAATAGCTGAAATTTTCGACGTAAAACGTTTGCGAGCTGTTGCAACTTCTGCAATGCGTGAGTCAAAAAACGGTCAAAAAATTGTAGAAAAAATCAAAGAAGAAACAGGTATTACCTTAGAAGTAATTTCTGGCGAGGTTGAAGCAGAATTGATTTTTGGTACTTTTTTCTTGCTTGAAATAGATAAGGAAATGCCTTTTATTGTTATTGATGTTGGAGGTGGAAGTACGGAAGTTAGCGTTTTTGAAAAGGGAGAACGAATAGCTTCTAAATCTTTTGAAATTGGCACGATTCGATTACTAAAGGAAAAAGTAGCAAATACAATTTGGTCGGAAATCCACGATTGGATGTTGCAACACGTAGATTTATCTGATTATCACCAATTATTTGGCACAGGTGGAAACATTAATAAGGCGCATAAAATTATTGGAGTTAAAGATAATAAACCAGTTCGTTTGAGTCAATTAGAAACTCTAAAGCGCAGTTTATCGGCTTTAAGTTTAGATCAAAGAATGTCGGAATATCAGTTGAAACCAGATAGGGCAGATGTCATCGTTCCTGCTTTAGAAATTTTCACTTACATCATGAAAGAAATGGGCGCAAATGAAATTATCGTTCCAAAAATTGGCTTGTCTGATGGAATGATATACGCTATGTATAAAGAAGATTTAAAACAATAGAATGTCACAAAAACCAGCAATTCCAAAAGGTACGAGGGATTTTTTACCTCAAGATGTTGCCAAAAGATCTTATATTTTCGACACTATAAAGTCCGTTTTTCAATTGTACGGATTCGCTCCGATTGAGACACCAAGTTTTGAATTAGCTTCCACTTTAATGGGGAAATATGGTGAAGAAGGCGATCGTTTGATTTTTAGAATATTGAATTCTGGAGATAAAATGAAAAAGGCAGATATTGAAGCATTACAAAATGATAATTTGCCAAGATTTGCGAGCTCATTGGCTGAGAAAGCATTACGTTACGATTTAACAGTTCCTTTCGCTCGATTCGTCGTTCAACACCAGAATGAATTATCTTTCCCTTTTAAACGTTATCAAATTCAACCAGTTTGGCGAGCGGATAGACCACAACATGGACGTTATCAAGAGTTTTATCAATGTGATGCTGACGTAGTTGGAAGTGATTCTCTTTTGTATGAGGTGGAATTGATACAGATTTTTGATGCTGTTTTAACAGATTTAAATCTACCAGGTTTCACTATTCAAATGAATAACCGCAAAATACTTTCTGGAATTGCAGAAGTGAGTGGCGAATCTGAAAAGTTGATTGATATTACAGTTGCGATAGATAAATTGGATAAAATAGGCGAGGAGGGAGTGGTGAAAGAATTGGCTGAAAAAGGTGTATCTGCAACTGCTATTGAACGCATTCAACCTTTGTTTAGTTTAACAGGTTCAAACGATGAAAAAATTGCACTTTTGACTGAATTTCTGAAAGATTCTGAAATTGGTTTAAAAGGAATTGAAGAATTAAAAGTTGTATTGAAGCACATCAATCGAATTGGACTGAAACGCGGCGAATTGCTTATTGATGTTACGCTTGCTCGTGGTTTAAATTATTATACGGGTGCAATTTTCGAAGTCAAAGCAAAAGAGGTGAAGATGGGAAGTATTTGTGGTGGTGGACGTTATGATGATTTGACTGGACTTTTTGGTTTGAAAGGCGTTTCTGGTGTTGGAATTTCATTTGGTGCCGATCGCATTTATGATGTACTAAATGAATTGAATTTATTTCCAGCTGAAGTAACGAAAGGCTTATCTGTTTTGTTTGCAAATTTTGGGGCAAACGAAGCTGAAAAATGCATGGACTTGGCAAATGAATTGCGTGTAAATAAAGTAGCTTGCGAAGTATATCCGAGTGCTGCAAAATTGCAGAAACAAATGAAATATGCTAATGATAGAAATGTTCAATTTGTGATTCTTATTGGCGAAAATGAGTTGAATTCTAGTTCATTTGTTTTGAAAAATATGGAAACAGGCGAACAAACAACTTTGAAATTTGAGGAACTTTCTTCCATCTATTCACTTTTAAACTAGACTTTGATTAATTTTTTTTGTCTAGAATTTTCATTCGAATTGCTGGATGATTGTTAAGGAATTAATAAAGGTGCTTTTTAGAAGAAAATCAACATAAGTAAATTCATTTTCGAATAAAAAAAGCCCAGTAAAACTGAGCTTTTGTAGCGAGACCGAGATTTGAACTCGGGACCTTTGGGTTATAAACCTTATGGATTGCATGCAATTTTTCGGAAAATGGCTGATAAAAGAGGTAAATTCTATCAAAAGATTTAGCGCGAAAATCACAATTTGTAATTAATCTGTTTCTTTTGGATAATTAATTTTCAATAATTATTTTGTGAGTATAAATCCAAATATTGGTCTAAACCCTTCCGTTGAAATAAATCTTAACTTTTTATCACCTAATAATTTGGGAGTAAGGGTTGTAGATAAAAAATTAAAGCCGAATTGTGCTAGTTAAGAATCACTAAAACAAAAAAAAAGTGATTTTAATTGGTGTACGCAGATGGAATTTCAAACAAGTGAATTATACTTGCGAAACAATTGTTTATAGCCAATTTTATCTTAGTATCCAATTTTTTACTAAAACTAAAGCCAAAATAGGATTGCTTACTAATATACCGAATGTTTCTTCGAACAAGAATTTCACGAAATGTTAACTCCATATTTAATGATAACGAGTACCAATTATCGGTGTAACAATATTTCACCCCCAATTGCTGAATAGCTTCGAGCCAGCCCATTTCCATGTAATCCTTTGTTTCGTTCATCCCATGTATCAAAACGCTTTGCGGTGAAATTTTATATTTTGAAAGAAACTCAAACATTTTTTTGTTCGAAAGACGAAAGAAAAATAATTCCTTAATACGATTTTTCCGACCAAAACTAACCTTTAGTTTGAAAACATAAAACTCAACCCCATTGAATTTAAGTTTATTTTGAGCAACAACCTCACAACCTGCTATTGATGAAACGAATGCTGGATCAACCTCCTTATCCACATCATTAAAAATTAAAATGTCTGGGTCGATGTAGAGATTATTAAACGCGACATGGTGAACCGGTCTAAAATCGTCACCAGAAGAAGGATACCACATTGATTCCTTGGCTTTCAAACTCATAATTAAATTATACATATTCACTTTTATTTAAACGTTAATAAACCTTTGCCCCATTTTCTCCTGATACGCGAGCGAACCGGGCTCATCATCAGTTAATTCGAACCTTGAAGGATAAAGCATTCCGTATGCACTTTCGAAAGGTTTTTCTCCATAAACACATAACCCTTGCTCAATCAAGATGATCGCATTTGAACCATGATAACCTTGAAGGTTCCAAACATCACCTGAATTAATAATAAATTGATACAATGGCGCAACCAAATCCTCATTCAAATTGCCTTCTTCAAAAGACCAAAGAAGTTCCATCCATGTATCTCGATTAATGATTTTCTCTAGATTCATTTTAAATATTTTTTGATTTTAAATTTTTAATTCGATTTATGACTTATTTGCATAACGTCAACGATCTCCATCTTTCCCAAGAATTCTTTCAATATTTCTTTTCCCTGCTAAATTCATACTATGAACCTTGTAATTGGGTAATTTCAGTTTGTTATCGGCACAATAATTCACTAGCCATTGTGCAGCATGAAAACCTGTTTTAATTTCCATTTTATCGTAATCAATATCCTGTTGATTTTCAAGTTTATAATGCTCGAAATCAAGATCGTGATCAAAAGAGATAAACTCAGGAAGGCCATTCTCTTCGATGTATGAAACAAATTCATTAAAAGACCTTACTATTTCCCACTCATTATTATTCTCATAGATCGGGTCAATTGTATTCATAAATACCATTTCCGCCGAACGCACATCATCAAGAAATAACTTTTTCATCTCTAATTAATTATTAAACAATAAATTAAATTCCTTCTGATCATTTCCTTTAAATTGTTTCGTGCATCTTAAAAAATTCTTTTCAGTAGTGAATTTTTTAGAAAATTTAATTGAAACAATTTGCTTGCCTTCTTCATCCGGAATAAATAGCAGAGGACTTATCACACGTTTATTATTTATAATTCGGTAAAAAACGAAACATCGATTTCCCAAGAAATCTGCAATGTCTATATGACCTTGCCGCAACATGCCACCAGTATTAAAGAAACTTTCATCATCCGCTTTATTAAACTCCAAACGTAAAAACATCATAAACTTTGAATAACTCATTCCAATAAAAGAACCACTTCTATGTAATATCCTTTCAATAACACCCAAATCTTGAAATACAAAAGCTGCATACGTAAGATGAATAAGATTTAATTTTTTCTTTGTTTTTTGAATTACATACATATATATTTGTTATTTTTACTACAAATATAGTATTTATATATTATACTTACAAGTTTTAAATCAATTTTTTTTATTAAATTTGAAAATTAAAGTTTTTACTATGGATAAAAGAAGAGAAAGATTTATCGATTATGGCTTAAAAGTGGTTAACCGTTCCCTTGATTCAATCGATAAGCTTAAGCGTTTTAGTGAACGTTCCAATTACATTGTTGACAGTTCAGAGTTACGAGAAATAGTAAATCAGTTAAAAGAAAAAGTATCAGAACTTGAAAACCATTATTTCGCAAATGAAATCGAGCCAAAATTCTTCTCGATTAAGCCTAAAGAAATTTCTGAAAAAGAAAGGCAATGGGAATTTTTTCAAAAGAAAAATGATGAACTATTTTCAAAACTTCAGCATCAAAACCACGATCTGTTAGAGCAATACAAACGCGTTTCCAACGACAATTTGATGATTTTAGAGCGCCTAAGTGTTTTGGAGAAGGTAATTACGAAAAATAGTGGGAAGGGGTGAGATAGTTTGATTAGAATTTTCTTAAATTTACGAACCGGAAAAATTCAATTTTTAACTTCAAGAAAAAATTATGATATACATATATAGAACTAATCAAGAATGGTATCAATTCCTTAAAGTCAATGGAATAACTCAAGATGTGAATTTTTTTAGGCGGACTCAGGGTCAACCTCAACTTGTAATAGGTGATTATTTCTATTTTATGGATAGAAACAATCAACAAATTGTAGGAAGAGGAAGATATGTGTTAACTCAAGATTTATCAATCCAAAATGCATGGGATGAATATGGTATTAGAAATGGCGCTGCTGATTTTAATGTATTTAGAGATTTAATATTAAATGTATTAAATCAAGTAAATAACAATGATATTCAATGTATTAAGATAACCGACATTCAATGGCTTGACAACAATCAATTTATGAATGATGAATATGATATGTTTCCTCGAAGAGCTGCTACAAATAATGCTAGAGCAATTGTTAATGATGATAATATATTTAGGTTGAATGTTGATTTCGAGCAGAGATTTCAACTTAATCGAATTAACGAATACTACCTAAATGAAAATTTACCAGGACCTGTACAAAGAATAAGTGTTAACATAGATTCTATTATACGAGATCAAAACCTTGTGAGACAAGTTAAATTAATAAGAGAAAATACTTGTCAAATATGCGAAACACGACTAGGAACGGCAGGTCGTCCGTATTCAGAAGTTCACCATATTCAACCTTTAGGTGGGCCACATATTGGCGATGATATTCTGGGGAATATGATTTGTGTATGCCCGAATTGTCACAAAAAATTAGATTATTTATATATTCCTATTGATGAAAATTTAATAATTGAGCAGAATAATGACAATCATACAATCCATGAAAGATATATTCAATGGCATAACGATAGGTTTGAGCGTTTCGGGAGAAGATAATTAACAATTAGAATTAGTTGGTTAAAACTAATTGTATGCAAACAATATAAAATTGAGTCTTTTCACTACTCAATTAAGTTAATAATCTTAATTCGTCCAAACTTCCAACAGCAGTGCTTTGAATAATATGTGTGTTTCGGTGGTTAATGTGTTCTGGTAATGGATTTGGGTCAACCACAATGATTCTGCAATCATCATCAACCAAGTTTGGCATATCGGATGCGGGATAAACTGCTAAAGAAGTGCCAATAATTACTAATAGTTCGCATGCTCGGATATGGGCTTCAGCTTCCTGAAGAATATTTTCATTCAAATTTTCCCCAAACCAAACCACATTAGGTCTTAGTTGACTTCCTCTTTCGCATCGGTCACCAATATTTATATCCTCGAGACAAGGATAGATTAAATTTGGGTTTAAAGTTGATCTAGCTTCAAAAAGATTTCCGTGCAAATGAATTACGCTTCGACTTCCAGCTCGCTCGTGTAAGTCATCAACATTTTGGGTAATCACCACCACTTCGTGTCTTTCCTGCAGTTCGGCAATAAAATGATGCGCCTCATTTGGAATCGTTTCCTGAACCAATCTCCTGAATTCATTGTGAAAATGGAGCATTTCTTCCTTATTTGTTCTCCATGCGGAAATCGAAGCAACGTTTTCGGGATTAAAATTTTCCCATAAAGCGTTCCTTTCTCTAAATGTTGGAATACCGCTTTCTTGCGAAATACCAGAGCCAGTAAAGAAAACAACTTTCATAAAAAGAATCTTTTAAAATCTTTAATTCAAATAACATTGATAAAACCCAAATAAACAAAAAGGTTTCAAGAGTTTTCTTGAAACCTTTTTGTTTTAATTGTAGCGAGACCGAGATTTGAACTCGGGACCTTTGGGTTATGAATCCAACGCTCTAACCAACTGAGCTATCTCGCCATAATTTGTTTGACCCAACAATTTTAATTTTGTAAAGCTATAAAACTGTTGTTAGCTAAAACAAGGGTGCAAAGATAATGAGATTTTTAAATTTGAAAAGTAAATATTGGAAGATTCAAAAAAAAAATCGTAAAGTAATCTATAATAGCTTTTTAAGAGTTTAAATCGGAAAATCAATTAACCATCATGAGCATAAAAAGACTTAATAAATCAAGTATTCCGTTCAATAAAAGAAGGTAAGTTAATGAATTTTTAGGTTTTTGGTATAAAACATAAGTCGCAAAAAGTGGAATACTAATGTACGAAAGCCAATAAGTTTGGTCAGTGAATCCAGAGAAATATATAAGTGTAAAAAGTATAGCCGCTGTTAATTTGTATTTCAGTTTTTCAACAAAGCTCCAGCATAAAATTGACAAAAAAAGCAACATTAAATGAACTATTCTTAATGTGTCTAAAACCAATGTTTCGTTGAAAATCGCTAAATCTTTATCGTCTAATATAATGCTCCAAAGAATTTGATTTGTTGATAATTTAACTAAAATCGCCAGAAAATAGAGGTAGAAGTACCATTTTCTAAAAGTAAAAATATCACGCCAATTCCAAAAAGCAAACTGTAATGCAACAACAATTAATATAAAATCAAAAATTGGAAAAGGTAAAATAAAGGAACCTTTATCCAGAAAAATTGAGATTCCATAAGTTACTAGTGTAAGAACAACAAGGAATATGGTTCTTTTTTCTCGATTCATTTACTTTCCGAGTGCTTCGTATATAAAATCAAATGTGGATAAAATCACTGCTTGTCCATCAACAACGGCGACATCATGCTCAAAATGTGCACTTGGAAGTCCGTCAGCTGTTGAAATTGTCCATTTATCTTCTAAAGTAATAACTTTTTCAGTTCCTAAATTAATCATTGGCTCAATTGCAATTGTAAGTCCATTTTGAATCCTTTTGCCACGGCCTCTTCTGCCAAAATTTGGAACTTGTGGTTCTTCGTGTAGATTTTTACCTAAACCATGACCAACCAAATCTCTTACAACGCCGTAACCATGTTTTTCTGCATGTTGTTGAATCGCCCAACCAATGTCCTCAATGCGATTGGCTGTGTTACATTCTTTAATTCCGATGTACAAACATTCTTTGGTGACTTCACACAATCTTTTCACTTCTGGACGAACTTCACCTATTTCAAAAGTGTAAGCATGGTCACCATAATATCCTTTGTATAGTGAACCGCAGTCAACTGAAACAATATCACCATCTTTAAATGGCCGTTCTGTTGGTAAACCATGAACAACTTGTTCATTAACAGAAATTAAAAGCGTACTAGGGCAACCGTATAAACCTAAAAATCCTGGTACTGCATTTTGAGAGCGAATGTATGCTTCAGCGATTGCATCCAATTCTTTCGGTGTTGTGCCAGGATGCATTTTTTTTGCAATCAAACCTAAAGTACGACTTACAATTTGAGCTGCTTCACGCATGATAGCAATCTCTTCTGAAGTTTTATAACGAATCATGAATTTTCCCAAAAGTGACATAGAACGCAAAAATAGTCATTTCAAATGAATTTTTCAGACAGTCATAATCGTGTTAGAATTGATAGAACATTTATAAGAATCTTAAAATCTTTTTTTGAAAGTTTACTTAACTTTTGAACTATCTTTGGGGAAATAGAAAAATGAAAAAAGTGTTAATTATGGTTGCAGCATTTGCTTTTTTAGCGGCTTGTAACAACAGTAAAAAAGGAGCTTGGACTGATGAGGATAAACAAAAAGCAAAGGATGAATTGACAAAAATTGAAACTTCTTTAGCTATTTTGGGCGACAAAAAACAAGCTTATTTTGATTGCTATTTGGATAAAATAGAAGACAACTATGAAGATTTTGATGCTGCAAAGAAAGATAATAGTGGATGCGAAAAAATTATTATTGAATGTATGAATACTGTTTTTGCAGGTAAATAATTTCCAGCAGTAATTCTAGAAATTGAGAGTTTCAGTTCAGCAGTTAAAACATAGAAGTTTACGCTTGTTTCCTTTTGCTGATATCTAATGAATTGATTTTACTTACTATTACTGTCAATTAGTAAATTCAATCAGTGATTTTATTCAGAGTTTGTAATTTCTGACCTTGAATACAAAAAGTTTCTTTACACCCAATCAACCACCTTTTTTAATAGTTCTAAGGTTTTTTCCTCTTCTGAATTTGGACTTGGTTGTACATTGTAATCCCATTTTGCCATTGGAGGCATACTCATTAAAATGGATTCTGTGCGACCGCCTGAATAGATTCCAAATTTGGTGCCTCGGTCGTGCAATAAGTTGAATTCCACATAACGCGAACGTCTCGAAGCTTGCCAAGCCAATTCTACCTCTGTTGCCTGTGATACTGTCGTAAAATCTATTTGTTGACCATACAGAATTGGAAATAATTTACCTAACTCAAAACAAAACTCGAAAATTTTTGATTTTTCTAAACCGCATTTTTCATCCAAATGATCGAAGAAAATTCCACCAATTCCTCGTGATTCTCCTCGGTGTGGCAAATGAAAATAGGTGTCAGCCCATGGTTTGAATTTGGTGTAAAAATCAATTTTATATATATCACACAATTGTTTCAAGCCTTGATGAAAAAGTGTAGCGGATTCTTCATTAATGTAATGGGGCGTAAGATCAATTCCTCCACCAAACCAATAAGTTCCGTTATCTAATTCAAAATAACGCACATTCATATGAATAATCGGATGGCGCGGATGAAAAGGGTGCAATACAATCGAAACGCCCGAAGCAAAAAAAGCATTGCCTTGCATTCCTAATTGTTTTTTCATTGCTTCACTTACTGGGCCTTCAACTGCTGAAAATGCAACGCCACCTTTTTCCAAAATATTTCCACTTGAAATGGTTCGCGTGAAGCCACCTCCACCTTCTTCTCTCTTCCAAGCGTCTTCTTGAAAAAGAGCTAAACCGTCGATTTTCTCTAGCGCATCACAAATGTGCAATTGCAATTTTCTAAACTCCGATTTTATGTGCTCACTTGTCATTGATTGTCAACTTTTGGTTCAAAATCTTGGAATTTCAAAATAAAACCTCCCTCATTTTGAATGCCATTTCCAGTACCAATTTGGTTTAATTGATACGAATTGATTAATCCTTTTTTCAATTCCTTATCTAGGAAGAAAGCCGAGCAAACATTTAATACTGCATCGTATCCTTGACAAGCTGTTTTGGTTAGATCGGCATTGTAAAAACGTCTGTAAAGTTTGTGGAAATTCATTACTTGTGGGTCGCGCAAATCAAAATGAGTTGGTGAAGCATACGTAAATTCATATTTATTCATAACCGTACCATTCACTTCCTTCCAATCCACCCAATCTTTTAAACCGAAAATGCTAACTGTTTGATTTCCTTTGAATTTATCAAGCAGTTTAATCACTTTGTCTTTATCCGTTGAAAGAAAAACAAACATCGTTTGCGCACTTAAACTTTCGAAATTTTTAAAATTTGTCCAATCAGCTTCTATCACTCGCGGGCGTGAATTTTTCGCAGGAAACTCTTTGAAATAATTCATAAAAACTTGATTCATCCAATCTTCATCGGGTTTCGTTCCTTTGATTAAAACGATTTGTTGATTGTCGTGTTTTTTGTAAATATGATATGCTAAATTCCGAATAAGAATTTCATTATCAGGATTCAAAGCATAAACATAGCGATTTGACTCTAGTAATTTTGGAGGCATATTCACGCTTAAAACCACTCTTACTTTATTTTTTCTTCCCCAATCTGCAACGATTTCAGCTTCTGCTACTTGAAGTGGCGCAAAAATCAAATCCATCTCTTTAAATTCTGGTTTTGCTAATTGCTGTTGAATTGTTTCGTTTTTCGCTTGATAATCATACACATAAAAATTGGCGCGGAAACCAATTTTACGAAGTGAATCAATCGCTAAACTTGCCCCCATATAATAATCAAAAGCTGCGTTTACAACGGATTTATTATAGGTCGCTGTTGAATCCAAATTAAAAGGTAAAAACAAAGCAATAGTGTACATTTCTTTTTTCTCAAACACCAACAAAGAGTCTTTTGTAGTGCGATTTTTAATTGGAACCTCACGTATTTTTACCTTTTCAATTTTTTCTTTTTTAAGCGGAATTTTTATGCTTTGTCCCGTTTGTACTTTATTCGAATTAAGATTATTAACACTTCTCAAAGTCTCCACAGGAACCATAAATCGTTTTGAAATCGTGTAAATTGTTTCTGTTGGCAAAACCACATGGCTGATGATAGAATCTTTAAATGAAACGATAAATTTTGATTTTACTTCTTCGCTTGGTTTTGGAACTTCGCGTGTGTTTTCTTCAACACTTACACTCAATAAATCTACTTGAATTAGCGGAACTGCATTTTCCAATTTCAAGCGCTGACCAACCTTTAAACTAGTTTCACAACCTGGATTTTTCGCAATAATTGTATCCACTGAAACTGCATATATTTTTGAGATTTTGTAAAGCGTTTCTTGTTTTTGAACTGTATGTAAAATTATCTTTTCTTCTGCTGGAATTAGTACCAATTGACCATCGTTCAAACCGCGTTCAATTCCAGGATTTGCTTCCAAAATATCTTCAACCGGACAATTGTACATTTGTTGTAAACCAAAAATACTGTTCCCATCTACTACCGTGTGATTGTAGTATTTTTTGCCATCTTTCTGAGTAATTAAAGCATATTGCTGTGCTGCAAACTGTTGTAAACTCAGCAAGAAAAAGAAAAACAAGAAAAAAACGCTTTTAACTTTCATTATTCCCATTCAATTGTTGCAGGTGGTTTAGAGCTAATATCATACGTGACACGGTTGATTCCGCGCACTTGATTGATAATTCGGTTTGAAATTTTTGCCAAAAATTCATACGGTAAATGACACCAATCGGCAGTCATTCCATCGGTTGAAGTCACAGCACGTAAAGCAACTGCATTCTCATACGTTCGCTCATCGCCCATTACACCAACAGATTGAATAGGTAAGAAAATCGCTCCTGCCTGCCAAACATCATCGTATAATTTATCTTCTTTCAAGCCATCAATAAATAGTGCATCAACCTCTTGCAAAATACGTACCTTTTCGGCAGTTACTTCACCTAAGATACGAATTCCTAAGCCTGGACCTGGAAAAGGATGTCTTCCTAAAATGCGTTGATCGATTTCCAATGAACGTCCGATTCTTCGCACTTCGTCTTTGAACAATAAACGCAAAGGCTCGACAACTTTTAATTTCATATAGTCAGGTAAACCTCCCACATTGTGATGCGATTTAATTGTTTGTGAAGGTCCACCAGTTGCAGAAACAGACTCAATCACATCTGGATAGATCGTTCCTTGTCCGAGCCATTTTGCTCCTTCCACTTTTTTAGATTCTTCATCAAAAACATCCACAAACACTTTACCAATTGCTTTGCGTTTCAATTCAGGGTCAGTTAATCCTTTCAAAGCTTCGTAGAATTTATCGGATGCCTCTACACCTTTCACATTCAAGCCCATTCCTTGGTATGACTCCAAAACAGAACTGAATTCATTTTTGCGCAATAAGCCATTATCAACGAATATACAATGTAAATTTGAACCAATTGCTTTATGCAACAATACAGCTGCAACAGATGAATCAACACCTCCTGACAAACCTAAAATCACTTTGTCGTCACCTAATTGCGCTTTTAACTTTTTAGTTGTTTCATCCACAAATGAATCAGGAGTCCAATCGCCTTTACAACCACAGATAGTACGAACGAAATTTCTTAATAAAGTAGCGCCTTCTGTTGAATGATAAACTTCTGGATGGAATTGAATTCCGAAGGTTGTTTCTCCTTGAATTTCATACCCAGCCACTTCCACGTCGATCGTACTTGCAATAATTTTATAATTACTTGGAATCTTTTTAATCGTATCTCCGTGCGACATCCAAACTTGCGAACCGAAAGTCATACCTTCAGTCAAGATATTGTTTTCGTCCACGTAAGTCAAATGCGCTCTACCGTATTCTCGTGTATTGGAAGGCAACACTTCTCCGCCGAAATGATGAGAAAGATATTGTGCGCCAAAACAAATCCCTAACAAGGGTATTTTTCCTTTAACAGCCGTTAAATCTGGTCGTGGTGAAGCTTCATCTCTCACCGAAAATGGACTTCCTGACAGAATTACACCTTTAATATTGGGTGTTAACTCAGGGATTTTGTTCCAAGGATGAATTTCACAATATACGTTTTGTTCACGTATTCTTCTGGCAATCAATTGCGTATATTGAGAACCGAAATCTAAAACTAAAATCATTTCATGCATGGCACAAAGATAATTCGATTCGATTGTATGAAACTATCTTTTTTAAGTATTAATAAACATAGGATGTTGAAAGGTGGAATAAATGATTGATTTTAGCATTTGTTCATCTTAAATATCCAAAAATGAATTTTGTCCTTTGATGCGTTTAAAATGAAAATGTACGGTTGTAATTGTTGAAAACCTAAATGTGATAATTTATATCGCCCCACTGGGGCTATTATTATGTCGCTCCGATGGAGCTATTATTATGACACTCCGATGGAGCTATTATTATGACACTCCGATGGAGCTTTATTAATTTGGTTGAATGGTTAAATAAAATTTCGTTTCTGTTTTGTAAAAAATTAGTTTTTTGTTAAATTTAGATAACAAAATAATTCAGATGTTATAGAAGCTCCCTAGGAGCGAGATGAAAATAACAATAGCTAAAAACAGAAATGATATAAAAGCTCAGTAGGAGCGAAATAATAATTATAAAACTCACTTAATAAATAATGGCGAACACCTACACACAAATGTATATACAGATTGTATTTGCAGTAAAAAGAAGACAAAATCTAATCCAGAAAAATTGGAAGGACGAATTGCACAAATACATTTGCGGAATTGTAAATGGGAAAGGACAAAAAGTATATGCTATTGGAGGAGTTGAAGACCACATACATATATTGGTAAGTATAAAACCGAACATTTCTATTTCAGATTTGGTGAGGGATATCAAAGCCAATTCCTCAAAATGGATTAATGAAAATGAATTTGTAAGAGGAAAATTTCAATGGCAAGAGGGATTTGGTGCATTTTCTTATGCTCAATCACAATTAGATAATGTAATTGCATACATAAACAATCAAGAACAACATCATCAAAAGAAAAAATTTAAAGATGAATATTTGACTTTGCTTCAAAAATTTGACATCGAATACGATGAAAAATACCTTTTTGATTGGGGTGAATAATATCGCTCCTACGGAGCTAGTATGATTTCGCTCCTACGGAGCTAATGTGATATTGCTCCTTCGAGGCTTACGATTAAAACCCAATTCATTATTCTATTGCAAAAAATTAACAAGTCTCGAACTATTACTAAGTCCTACTACTACTTAATTGTTTATCTTTGGCTCTTGCAAAATTTACAATTACATGATTAGTGACTTATTAAAAAAGATTTTTGGCGATAAAAACGCAAAAGACAAAAAATTATATTGGCCGTATGCTGAACAAACATTAGCTGAATTAGAGAAAGTTAAATCACTTTCCGACCAAGGTTTAAGAGATAAAACTCGAGAATTTCAAGCTAGAATTCGAGCTGAAAAACAAACACTTGAAGATGAACTAAGTAGTTTAAGAACGAAAGCTGAAGACGTAAATACGCCAATCGAAGATAAAGAAAATCTGTTTGACAAAATTGATAAACTCGAAAAAACAATCAATGAGCAAATCGAAGCTACCCTAGCAACTATTCTTCCTGAAGCTTTTGCAGTTGTAAAAGAAACTGCTTTCCGTTGGTCTAATAATAAAAAATTAGAAGTTAACGCTGAAGATTTCGATCGTGATTTGTCAATGAAAAAAGACGGAATCACTATTGAAAATGACAAAGCAATTTGGCACAGTGAATGGACTGCTGCTGGAACGAAAATCAATTGGAACATGGTTCATTACGATGTGCAGTTAATGGGAGGTGCTGTTCTTCACAAAGGAAATATCGCTGAAATGCAAACAGGTGAAGGTAAAACATTAGTAGCAACATTACCGGTTTACTTAAATGCGCTTGCTGGAAAAGGTGTTCATATCGTTACTGTAAATGATTACTTGGCAAAACGTGACTCTGAATGGATGGGACCTTTGTACCAATTTCATGGTTTATCAGTTGATTGTATTGACAAACACCGACCAAATTCTCCAGAACGACGTACAGCTTATTCAGCAGATATTACTTTCGGAACAAATAATGAATTTGGTTTCGATTACTTGCGCGACAATATGGCCGGGCATGTGGATGATTTGGTACAACGCAAACACCATTTTGCAATTGTCGATGAGGTAGATTCAGTTTTAATTGATGACGCAAGAACGCCTTTAATTATTTCTGGTCCAACACCAAAAGGTGACGAACACGAATTTTATGAGTTAAAACCACGTATCGAACGTGTTGTAGATGCTCAAAAACAATATGTTCAGCAATGTTTAAGTGAAGCTAAAAAATTATTAACCGTAATCAATACGCCACCTGAGGATAAAAACGAAGCTAAGCGTATGTTGGATGAAGGTGGAATTGCATTATTAAGAGCTCATAGAGGTTTACCAAAAAATAGAACCTTAATTAAGTTCTTATCGGAGCCAGGAATTCGCGTTCATTTGCAGAAAACGGAGAATTACTATATGCAAGAGCAAGGAAAACACATGAAAAAAATTGATGTGGAATTATTCTTTGTAATTGATGAAAAAAATAACACAATTGAGTTAACGAATAAAGGTATCGATTTAGTTTCTGGTGCAGATGATAGAGATTTTTATATCATGCCAGACATTGGTGCTGAAATCGCAAATCTTCAAAAGCTAAACTTACCAAAAGAGGAATTTTTAGCGAAAAAAGATATTCTAGTTCGCGATTATTCAATAAAATCCGAACGAATTCATTCTATAAACCAATTATTGAAAGCATATACCCTTTTCGAAAAAGAAGTAGAATACGTGATTCTAGAAAATAAGGTTAAAATCGTAGATGAATCCACAGGTCGTATTTTGGACGGAAGACGTTATTCAGATGGTTTACATCAAGCGATTGAAGCCAAAGAAAATGTTCAGGTTGAAGCTGCGACCCAAACGTATGCAACTGTTACGCTTCAGAATTATTTCCGTATGTACCACAAATTAGCGGGTATGACTGGTACAGCAGAAACAGAAGCAAAAGAATTCTGGGATATTTATAAATTGGATGTGGTTGTAGTTCCAACGAATAGAGCTGTTTCAAGAAAAGACCAAGACGATTTTGTTTTTAAATCAGCTCGTGAAAAATACAATGCTGTAATTCAAGAAATCGAAGCTTTAGTTGCCGCTGGACGTCCAGTTTTGGTAGGTACAACAACAGTTGAGATTTCTGAATTATTGAGCAGAATGTTGTCGATGAAAAAAATCGAACATCAAGTATTAAATGCAAAATACCACCAAAAAGAAGCGGAAATTGTGGCTAATGCTGGTTTAGCAGGTGCAGTTACAATCGCAACGAATATGGCTGGGCGTGGAACCGACATCAAGTTAGGTCCAAATGTAAAAGAAGCTGGAGGTTTGGCAATTATTGGTACTGAACGTCACGATTCACGTCGAGTGGATAGACAGTTGAGAGGTCGATCTGGTCGTCAAGGAGATCCTGGTTCTTCTCGTTTCTTTGTTTCATTGGAAGATGATTTGATGCGTAAATTCGGTTCAGAGCGTATTGCAAAATTGATGGATAGAATGGGATTGAAAGAAGGCGAAGTTATTACCGCTGGAATGGTTTCAAAATCTATTGAGCGTGCACAGAAAAAAGTAGAAGAAAATAACTTCGGTGTTCGTAAACGTTTATTGGAATACGATGATGTAATGAATGCACAACGTAAAGCGATTTACAAAAAACGTAAAAACGCATTATTTGGTGATCGTTTAGATATTGATATTGACAATATGTTTTTTGAATTGTGCGACACAACGGTTAAACAATATGGAAACTTACCATTCGACGAATTTGAAATTGAATTAATTCGTGTGGTTGGTATTGATTCACCCGTTGATGAAAGCGCATACGGAACCTTATCAAAAGATGATTTAGTAGATAGAATTTATACTTCAATGCGTGAGCAGTACATTCGTAAATGCGAGAAAATTGCACAATTAGCAATGCCTCAAATAAAGCACGTTCACGAAACAATGTCAGATCGTTTCAAAAATATTGTTTTCCCATTAACGGATGGCAGACGCGAAATGGAATTATTGGTAAACTTGAAAGAAGCGTATGAATCAGATGGAAAAGCAATTTCAAAATCGTTCGAGAAAAATATCATCTTAGCTAAAATTGACGATGAGTGGAAAGAGCATTTACGTGAAATGGACGACTTGCGTTCAGCGGTAAATAATGCAACTTACGAGCAAAAAGATCCATTAGTAGTTTACAAATTAGAGTCGTATGAATTGTTCCGTTCGATGATGAATCGTTTGAATGAAGGAGCTGTAGAGATGTTGATGAATTTGAATATGCCAATTGAACAACAATTGCAAAGCACCAATCAAGAAGCGAAACAAAGTAACTACGAGAAAGCACAAATCAATAATGGAAATACAAGTTCTACAAATCCACCACAATTTCAAGGAAGACAAGGTTATCAACAAGCGATTGAAAATTCTTTCCCACAAGAAGAGAAACGTCAACCTGTAATTGCTGAACCAAAAGTGGGAAGAAATGATTTGTGTCCATGCGGAAGCGGGAAGAAATATAAGCAATGTCATGGTAAATGATTCGTGCAGAAAGTGAAATAAAAAGTGTGGCCTTTGTTGGTTCAGGTAAAGTTGCGAATGGTTTTGCCAGTATATTTCACCAAGCAGGATTTAACATAACTGGAATTTACAGTAGAAATAAAGAAACAGGAAAGGCGCTCGCTCAAAAAGTAGATGCGCCTTTTTTTGATTCACTCGAAGATTTAAAAGCTGACTTAATCTTGGTTGCAGTAGCTGACCAACACGTAATAGAGGTTGTAGATTCTTTTTCAGCGAAACAGTTTGTGGTCTATTCTGCCGGAAGTATTTCATTGGAAGCTATCGAAAATAAAAAAACAAGAGCTGTTTTCTACCCACTTCAATCTTTTACGGAAGGTAGAAATCTAAAGGCAGAAGAAATTCCAATATTATTGGAAGCGAATACCAAATTCCTTCAAAAAAAACTAGAAGTAATTTGTAAAGAAATAGGTTTCGAATTTCAACATTGCGATTCTGAAAAACGAAAAAAAATACACTTAAGTGCCGTTTTCTTAAACAATTTCGTCAATCACTTGGTTTATATTTCTCAAGAAGAAGCAATTAAAAACAATTTGGATTGGTCGCTTTTTCAACCTTTGTTAAACGAAACATTTGAAAAGCTGAAAATAGTAAGTCCTTACGAGGCGCAAACAGGTCCAGCGAAAAGAAATGACCGATTGATTATTGAAAATCATCTTTCTTATTTAGAAGGACGAAATAAGGAAATCTATAAATTACTCTCACAAAACATCATCGAAACGTATTCAAAAAATGATTAGTTATAAAGAAAAATTAAAAAACATTAAAGTATTTATGTTCGATGTAGACGGAGTTCTAACAGACGGACTAGTATATTTAATGAAGGATGATTTGGTGCGTGCTTTGAATGCAAAAGATGGTTATGCGTTGCAATATGCATCTAAAATGGATTACAAAATTTTCATTATAACTGGTGGTCATTCAACGGAAGTTAAAGAAAGACTTTTAGGATTAGGTGTAACAGAAGTGCATTTGGCAACTCACCATAAATTGAGTAAATACAAAGATTTACAAGCAAAGTACGGCTTTACAGATGAAGAAGTTTTATACATGGGTGACGATATTCCCGATTTACCTGTTTTAAATTTAGTTGGTCTTTCCACGTGCCCTCAAGATGCTTCAATCGACATAAAGGCAGTTGTAAATTATCAATCTCCGATAAATGGAGGAAAAGGTTGTGTTCGCGACGTTATCGAACAAACATTAAGGGTTCAAGGTAATTGGATGAGCGACAAAGCTTTTGAGTGGTAGGGTAGCAATTAAAGTACGATGATAACCAACTATTTTCGCTTGGAGAAGCTTTCAAATATTAAGACCGTTGCAAAACCCATTTCTCATCGTTACTTAAAAAATTTAATGTCCTCATTAACAAGGGTTAACTCCGGTATTAAATTTTGCAAAGCCTCGATTAATGACTTTTAAAACAGTCTTATACCGAAGTTGTTTTCAATTGTCGTATAGAATACTCGTTGAAAACTAACTCGGCATTATACCAGATAGATTTTCAATTACGTCATTTAACAAGTAAATTGGTATTATACTAGGAATTAATTTCACAAAAGGTTCCTTTTTACCAGAACGAAAGCGATACCTTAATAATTTCTTTTACTTTTGACAAATGCGACTTGTTAAACAAATTCCACACGAACGATATTTGATTCAAATTCATCAATACAATGGGAAATATATTCTTAAAATTGAATTGGGACAGTTTGAACAATTGTTTAAAATCAGTGAAATGGATGTTATGAATTTAGATGATTTAGAAAAAATTATTCAAGGTGAATTTCTTTCCAATTGTTTGAAACGTTTTGTGGAAATGCGCACCGACTGGCAAGAAGCATCTAATAAATTAAACAATCAAGCTAATTAATATGATAAAAATTATTTCTCTGTTAGTAATTCCAACAGCAATTATATTTTCTTGTGGTTCAAAAGAAGAAGTTAAAAAAGATTCTACTCCAAAAGTTCATACTCGTGATTTGAATGGTTTGGTTATTGCTTATTACAGTAATGATAGCATTAAAGAGCAATTCGAATATTACAAACGCGAAGATGCTGCTGTGACAAAAAAACAAAAAGCATTTCAGTCTGAAGTACAACGTCGTACAACAGAATATCAAAATTTTTTACAGCGTAAAGATCAAGAAGCTAGAGGTGGTTTGTTGTCTCAAAATGAAATTGCTCAAGCTCAACAAAAAGCTCAACAAATGGAAGCTTCGATAATGCAATATCAACAAACTGAAGGCGCTCGTTTAGAAGAAGAAACCTTGAGGAAGTTGGAAGATATAAGTAAAAAAATTGAAGCTTTAGGAAAAAAGTATTGTGAAAAACATAAAATTGATATTTTGTTAATTCATGGTGAAGGTGGTCAATTGAATTATATCAATCCTTCAATGGATGTTACTACTGAGTTCATTAATTTCTTGAATGAGAACCAAAATCAGATCGAAAAAGACCTAAAATAATGTTGATAGCCCTTCAAAAGCAAAAAGAAAATATTGCTGAGTATTTATTGTATATGTTTCAAATTGAAGAGATTATACGAACCTTTCAATTAGATTTAGATAAAATAATGACTCTTTTTGTAGAGCCAAGCATTCCCAATGTTTCTTATTTGAATCAATACCGTGAATGGTACGCTGATTTAATCAAGCAAATGAAGGTGCGTGGACTTGAAAAAGAAGGTCATACTGAAACAGTAAATGAAGTTATTATGGAGTTGGTTTATTTACATAATACCTTACTAACGATAGTAAATGATGAGAAATATAAATCCCTAGTTGAACACGCTTCCGAATACTTGGTAGAGTTTAAAGGTAAGGCAAACATGACCCAACGTAACGATATTGAGGTTCTTTTACACGCGATGTATATGAAATTACAACTCAAAATACGCAAACAAGAAATCAGTTCCGAAACAGAAGAAGCTATGGACAAACTGCGCATTCAATTAGCTTATTTAGCTCGAGAATATAGCCGAATGAAAAGCGGTAATTGGACTTTCGGACAGAATTAATTTTGATTGGCTTAAATTAGCGATTTTCAGTTTAGGGGAACAAAACCGTATACTTATAAAATTAATTTCCAATCAAACTAGTCTTTAATTTCCCGACTACGCTTTCAAATCCAAAATTGGCTTCAATAAATTCAAACCCCAGTTTTCCTAGTTGTTCTCTTTTTTCTGAATTTATAGCTAAGTCAATACATAGATTTATAAATTCTTGGTTCGTTTTACAAATTGGATAGGTAGGTGGTAAATCAAGTCCTTCGGCTGATTTTGGAGTTAGCACACAAGGTAAACCATTACTCAATGCTTCTAAAACTTTGATTTTTACACCCGAACCTGATTTCATTGGGGCAATAAAAATCCCATTTGATTTTAAAAACTCACTTGGATTTTCAACAAAACCTTTGAATTGAATAGATGTGCTAGAATTATCCTTGAAAACAGTTGCTCCATCCTTGCCAGCAATTACAACTTGAACAGGAGTTGACTTTTGAATTGAAGGATTCAAATCCCTTAAAAACCACTTGATTGCTTCTACATTTGGTTCCCAGTTAAATGCGCCAATGAAACATAAGGAATTAGAGGTGTAATCCGTTTTGCAAGTTGTATTTTCAATTGAAACAGGAATAAATCGGGTAGGAGTAGAGCAGAGCTTTTCAATCTTTTCGATGTCGTCATTCGAAAGAGAAAGTATCAAATCCAATTGTTTATAGTAGACAACTTCTTCTTTTTTTAAAGCTTTTACCAACTGATTTAAGTACCATTTTTTTAATGGATTTCTTTCGTTTAGTTGTAGGTCGTCCCAGATTTCATGTTCAATATTGTGACTACGTAAAATACATTTTGCCTTACTAATTTTCCGAATAGTTTCTAAATAAACAAGTGGAAATAAGCTTTCAAAAATGATACAATCGTACTGGTTTTCGTGAATTAGAGTTTCAATTTTCTGATCAACTTTAGCGTCAAAAAATCGAGATAGGTTGTAAGATTTACCTTTAACTAGCTGTTTTAAAGCATTTTTTGCAAATAATTTCGTGTCAATTTCAAGACTGTGGAATTTTGTTTTTTCTTTTAAATTTAATGGAATTGATGATTCAGTAAAAGGATGTTTGTGCGTACTTAATACGAAATAATCAATCTGTTCAATTTCAGAAATTGCTTGTAGATTTTTTAAAAAAACGTTCATCGCAAAACAGCCGCCATCAATGACAGGAAAAGGAGATTTATTGGCAATTACGAGCGTTTTCATGCTTTTTTATTTCTTTTTAAAGCATTTTTCCAGCTTTCGACACTAAAAATTTTAGAATCATTGGCGGCAGCGTAAGTGATTAGAATGGCAATTGGTGTAAAGAAAATTCCTGCAATCCACATGCCGAATAAAGGACTAACGACAAAAGTTCTAGCTAAATTATCGCCAATACTCGTGAGAATAAAATAAATCATAAACACAATAGCAGCAATGACAACTGGGGCACCAAAACCCCCTTTTCGAATAATTGCTCCAAGTGGTGCACCTATGAAAAACAAAACTATAATAGCGTAAGTCAAAGCGAATTTTCGATTAAACTCTATCCAATACATTTTAATATCTCGTTCGTTTGCCTTATTGTAAAGTACTTGATTGTCAATGGATTTGTTGCTATTTCTTAGTTTAGAAACTACGAGAATAGCATTTGATTTTTGTTCAAGTTTGGAAAGTTTATTTAATTGAATACTTTTTACGTTTACAGGTGGAGTAAAGCCGCTTTGATCGGGAAGATTTTTAGGCAAATCAACGAAATAAGGATGTTGGTTTTTAAGTCCTTCAGCGTATGATTTCTGAATTCCTTCATATCTTTTTTCAAGTGAATCAGTTGCCTCATTGATTTGAAAAACATTCATCATTTCATACTTATCTGAAAAGGTATCATCATCCGAGCGATTGAATGTAAATCCTGATAAATTCAATTTATATGTTCCGTGCGTAAATTCAGATAAGCGATGTGGACGATTTGTGATTTCTGTATTTTGAAGTTGACCGTTAGGTAAATAGTTTCCATTTGTGAGATTGGTTTCTTCAAAAATTCGTCCGTCTTTTAAGTCGAAAAAAAGATATTTTCCATTTTCCGATTTATATATTCGAGTTTCGCGTGCTTTGACAGTCTTAATTTGTAGGCGATTCGTGTGGTCGTGAATTGTAACTCCATAATAAACACTGTCTTTTCCTTCCATAACCTTTATGGCATATCCCTCAAAATCTTTGGTATAAACTCCGGGTGTTAGAACTGTTGATATTTTTGTGTTTTGAATACCATAAATTAAGGAATGCCACTTTAAATTGGCGACAGGAATCACATAATTGGCAAAGTAAAAAGTTCCGACCGCGATGAAAGCGACTACAACAAATAAAGGTCTTATAATTCTATATAGCGATAATCCACTAGCTTTCAAGGCAGTGAGTTCATTGTATTCAGATAAATTCCCAAAAGTCATCAAAGAAGAAAGTAAAATTGCTAGTGGGAGCGCAAGTGGAATTAAACTTGCTGAAACGTAAAATAAAAGTTCGAGAATCAACCAAGTGCTCAAACCTTTTCCCATTAAGTCATCTACATAGACCCAAAAAAATTGCAAGACTAAGATGAACATTGAAATTATCAAAGTCACAACAAATGGTCCAGCAAATGATCGGATACTAAATAAATATAGACGTTTCAATCACTTAATTTTTGGCAAATGTATTCAAATGATATGAAAGTAGGGTGCTTTTCAGTTGGAATCAAGCACCAAGAAGTCGTTTCAAGGCATTAATCTGTTGATCCCACAATAAAATAGCACTGTCTTTATCTTCTGGATAAGCGAAATCCGTTATGTTCAAGGCCACAGATGAGGTCATTGGATCAACGTAATAGCTAATTTCAAAGTAAGTATCGAGACCTTCTTCTTCGTCTGCTAGCCAACGAAATCTTATTTTAGTGTGCACTTTGTGGTTAATCATTCTAGCTTTTTCAATATTTCCGTCCCATTCAAAAGAATAAATATCTTCATTTACATTCACATCATCCGCGAACCATTCACTCAAACCACTTGATGTAGCAATCATATTTTCTAAAATGCGGGGTAATGTTCTAAAAAGATACTCTAATTCGTATTTTTCTTTCATGTCTGACGATTTTATAAAGTAATATTATGTTTAGCTTCGCAATTTAGTTAAATTTTTCCAATGGCAATTAAAGAAACATTTGAAAATCAGGGTAATTTTCTTTTTCGTTATCGTGGTCATATTCCGATTGTCTTTATTTTATTAGCAATTCCCTTTGCTTTTTTGGATTCAAGTTTAAATTATTTCCACCTTAATTTACTTTTTAGTTTACTGTTTGTTTTTTTTGGTCATCTTGTGCGTGCAAGATCGGTGGGAAGAAGAGCTTTACATACTTCTGGAAGAAATCGTAGCCAGCAAGTTGCTTCACACTTAAATACAAAGGGTTGGTATTCGATGGTGCGTCATCCTTTGTATTTTGGAAATTTTTTGATTTGGATTGGATTGGCTTTTTTTCTCGGGAATTGGTATCTAATTGTCATTTTTTGCTTGTTGTTTTGGTTGTATTACGAACGTATAATGTTTGCGGAAGAACAATTTTTGGAACGTAAGTTTGGAAGTGATTTTCTTACTTGGGCAAAGCAAGTTCCAACGTTTTTACCGAATTACAAGAAATTTGAACCTTCTGAAAATGACTTTTCGTGGCGAATTGTTTTTAAAAATGAATATCCAGGCGTTCTTTCAACAATGACTTCCTTTTTGTTTTTATTGATTTTAAAACGAACGGCAAGTAACAAAGAATTATCTTTTGAGTGGTTTGATTTATACTTCGCTCTATTTATTTTGTTTTTTGGTTTGACCTTCAAATTCTTAAAGCGCAAAACGCAAGTCTTTTTTGACATGGATTGAGAGTTTGATAAATCTCAAGCACAAAAAAGGGATGTAAAACACCCCTTTTGATTAGTTTAGACTTCAAAATTAAAAAGAATCAACGTCTATAAGATTTCGAATTCATTGGTTTTTTACTTTTTAAAACATTAAAGCCAACATTTATTCCAGCGTAACCACCACCTTTCTGGGAAGAGTAAAAAACGTTTACAGGAATATTTAAGGAACCAGCTCTAAAAGTTCGACCTGCTGCAAAAACAAAGGTTGTATTCAACGATTTTGCACCTCTTCTATCCAGTGTTGTTTCATTTTTATAGCTATCATTAAATTCTGTTGCTTTCGGCATTTCGAAGTATCCATTTGTATTGTATTGTGGGTCATTTATAAAGTTTTCGTACGCATATTCTTGCCAATCATATTCTGAAAAGTATTGATTATCAGTTCCAAATAAGTTTTCTGTATCAAAGAAACCAGAACTTGTCGATTTTACACTAAAACCAGGACCAAAAGCAAATTCCCAACTGCTTTTTCCGAATCTAAATCCATTCATAATTGTTAAAGATGGAATAAATTGACCTTGTTCCAAACCTGAAACATTAACGATTCCTTCTACAAGGGCAGAAAAGTTTTCAGTCCCAACATATTGACCTTCAATTTGATAACCAATCATTGAAACAACAGGTAAAATTCCTAATCCACCTTGATCCGTAGAACGCATAGCAAATTCATTCACACTTCCAGTTAAAAAAGCAGCTCCAATTCGAGGTCCAGAATTGTTGACTTTACCAACATTGTTAGACGTAATCAGTTCATTCTTAAATGCCAAGCGATCCAATAACACTTTGTCAACTGGAACCAAAAGCATTTCTTTAATTACAATCTCAATCATGCGTTGAATTTCTAATTCTTGATTGTCAAACTCCTTCACATTTGATTTGTAAATTGTTTGACTTTTAACGTCTACGATTTTTATTGTCAAGGCAATTTTATTTCCGAGACCGTCGATGCTTCCGCACATGATATAATCAACTTTCAATTCTGTTCCTAGTTTTGCTAAGCAATTTTGTCCATAACACAATGTTCTGAATTCTTCTTTTGCCTTTAGAACGTCAGCCATATCAAATTCGTCATATACTTTATGCTTATTTATTTTAATTAATTCCAAGCGCATCATTTTTGCAGCAGTTTCTTGCTTGATGCCAACAGCATTCACATTTGGGTTTGCAACAGCAATTGAAGGTAAGCTTTCATTTTGTGCATTTACAGTTCCTAGATTCATTAGGATTGCTAAAAAGATAAATTTTGTTTTCATAGTTTTTAATTTTATGGACAAATATTTCTCTTTTAATTGCTCAACTAAAAATTGATTTTGTCAAGTCATAATCTTTTAATTGCGATTTTATCAATTCTTGAATCTAACCCTATTATTTTGGATTTAATTTACTTGTTTTTCACAAAGTAATGTTCCGTCAATTGTGATTTTCGCAAGTAATCTTGAGTTATTCATCAATTTGTTGCGTATTTAAAGTTATAACTTATGAATATCACAAATTATAAATAGTTTTTAGAAGGGAGATTGAAAGCTTAGCTTGTTAAAAATGTAAGTCGGCATCTATTTTTTTACGGAAAGAATGAATCATCTTTTCAAATTCATAGAAATAGTTGTTTCTTTCTTTTTCATTTACTACACTAATCATACTTGAATTAGCAAGTTGTTTGTCAATGATTTGTTTTGTATCTCCTACGTAATCAATGTCTGTTGTATGTAGGTAATTCATGACATTGTGCGTCAGGTAAATTCCAGTTTCCTCTTTGCTTGTATAGTAAAATGTTGCGTCGGAGTTGATAGTTTCGTTTAAGTACATTTGAAACTCATTTCCTGAGTCGGGAGCTTGAGTACCATACATAAATTTCTTACCCAAAATTGATTGTTCACGAAGGTGCTGCGCCATCAATAAAGCCCTATCGCAGAGAAATAAAGCATATTCAGGATTTTCAAACATGTGTGCTTTATAATAATAGAAGATTTGACGCATGAAACCACGCATTAATTCTGGATCGAATATTTCAACAGAGGGAATTGAGTTATATCGTTGTAAAATTTCCTTTCCTAGTTCAAAAGCCCGCTCTGTTGTTTTATCGTGTTTGAAAAGTTCGTTTTTGTAATCAGCAATTTGTAAGTGTGTTTTTGCCCAAAAAAATAAGCGGAATCTTACTAATTGCGGGAAATTCAATAGCTGAAAAAAGTGGGTATTATTCACCGACAAAATAATTTGTGGGTCGCTGAGATTTTTTAATTTATTAATAGATTTAAGTATTCCCTCGAGGTAACTTTCTAAACTAAAATCATACGTATTTAGTGGTGCATAATTGAATGTTACGCTTCCTTTAGAAAGTGAACCGAGTGCATCTAATGAAATATCAAAGTGATTTGCTAAACGTTGTGCCTCTTGAATACTTAAGATTGTTTCTCCACGATATCTTCTGTAGACTGCATCTGGACTTAAATGTAAAATATCGGCAAGTACATTTCCAAGTGAATCTGCACTTGAAATTCGTTCTTTGACAAGTCTGAAAATTTCAGTTTGAATATCTTGTTTCATTTAAATTTAGA
>JBILOX010000056.1:0-17275 GCA_044374225.1 Crocinitomicaceae bacterium
ACAATTGTTTGGATTAACAACCTCAATTTGGTAAAATAATGGGCCTGTTGGAGGCGTTAAATCGGTATATGAATTCAGATTACTTTGAATGGTTGTAAGTAAATTAATGTTTGTTGGGTCAGTGCCACGATAAATATTATAACTACCAAAATTGATTGGGTGATTTGTACTAGTTTATTTCTTTTATTGTATACCGAAGTTGTTTTCAATTGTCGTATAGAATACTCGTTGAAAACTAACTCGGCATTATACCAGACAGATTTTCAATTGCGTCATTTAACAAGTAAATTGGTATTAATTGGAAACAATTAGGTTCATCTTTCAAACTGATTTCTCTGATTTTAGGTAACACGACTAATTTACGGGTTAATTATGGTATGGATTAGTTGCAAGAATTGAACTATTGAAATAATATTTAAGGTATATTATAAAATGTGTTAAGTGTAGAATAGATTCTCATAAATTGAACTTTTGTACAATTGTTTTTTTACCATTGCTAATTTTTATTCAATTTTCTTTTTTTTGATTCTATCCATTTATTACAATTTTCAAAATTTAGAAATTTATAAGCAGTCTTCTTCTGAAGTTGTTCAGGTGAAAGTTCTACATATTCTGCTACAAGACTCTCGCTTGTAGTGCAATAAATTTTATAAATGAGCAAACCGTTTTTTTTGTAAGCAAAAATGGGCTCATCCGTCAATTTATCAAAAAGAGTATATTCTTTGTTCCAAAATACATTTGCAAAGTCCTTTCTAGATTCTGGGCTTCTCAGGATTGTAGTTTTGTAAAGAATCTCAGTTTCTTGAATTTGGGAATTTTTGGTCTCACTTTCTTGAACAGTTTCTTTGAATTCATTTGAATTATAATAAGCTTGGCTGGATTCATATTCAGCTTGTTCTTGTTGGCGGTTGTAGTAATCGTCATTTTCGGATGATTCATTGTAGTAGGACTCATAATAAGAATCAGATTCTTCTATATCATTAGATTTATGTCTTTCTGAAATCCAGTTAGAATTATAACCCAAAAATTTCACTTTTTTATCAAAATAGTTTTCTGCCTTTGTTCCCAGATGAGTCGGCAAATCATTCAAAACAATAATACCTTGATATATACCAAGAGGATAAGCGTCAATGCATCGTGAAACCAATAACATTTCTTCAAATTTTCTGTTTTCGTTTTGAAATTGTTGAGCTTTTTTCCACTCACCTATCCAATAAATAGCTACATCATCTAAGTATTCATAAAGCTCTTTTTCATTATTAATGCCCCTTACCGTTCCTGACTCCAAATCATCAATAGGCTCAGTTAAGTAGTTGAATCTAGTTCCAAGTGAGGCACTTTCTGATTCACTACTTGGCTTGGATTCATTCGAACTTTTTGATGAACTCTCTCCACTACTTACCGCAAGAAAAGTAAAGATTCCAATTAGCAAGGATGTGGAATAAATTTTAATATACTTTGTTTTCATGCTTTTAAATTTAATTTTTTTTTGTTTGACCCGCTCTACGTCTAGATTAATCCAACCCACCATCATCACTTTCATTTTGTGAATCAAACTACTCCATTTTATATTCTGAGCAAGACTCTCCTGTACGATACATTTTACTATGTTTGGAACAATAACCATTACCCGAGGTAGTTGAATTATCAGAATTATCATCTGAAATTTCGTTTTCATCTGTAGAATACGAAGAACTGACTTTACTGTATCGTTATCTTTGGAATCATCACTTACAAAAGCTAAAAATAAAAAACTCCCGTCGTCAAAATACTTGACATCCATTTACCATATTTTATTTTCATATTGATTGAATTTTAATTTACAAATTATTGTTTAACCCAACGATACCCTTTACCGTTACACCCTGCACAAATACCTCCAGTATCGTCAATTTCTGTGCCTTCAACATCATGATCGTAGTAACCTGTACCACTGCATGAAGAGCAAGAATCACCTTTTTTATATCCATCAGGTGCCTCTTCCTCAAATTGACTATAATCTGAACTTTCGTTTTCATCTGTAGAATACGACGAACTATCATTTACTGTATCGTTATCTTTGGAGTCATCACTCCCAAAGGCTAAAAACATAAAAACTCCAATTGTCAAAATACTTGACATCAATTTAACATACTTGATTTTCATATTGATTGGTTTTTAAATTAAAATTTACGCTAAGCATAAAAGCAACAATTGTTATTACTAAATCTTTGATATCAAAAGTTCCTTTGAATAGCTTTAAAAATTGCAGGAGTTCAACTGCTGGTCCAAAAATTAATGGAATAGATAAAAGCAAAATCAAAACTTTTCTATTATCATTCCAAATAATAATTATTGCAGAAGAAAATGAATACACCCATAGACCGTCAGGTAAAGAAAACAAAACCCAATTCGGAATGAAAGCTTTGATAATATTAAAATCATTTCGTAAAAAATCTAAACTTTCTTTAAAACCTAAAAATCTTATCCAGTCAAACATTATTAATGTCTCACTCCTAAAAAGCAAATAAATTAATCCACCAATAAATAATGGAAGTATTACATGAAGAAGTAAGGTTCTAAAGATATTAGTAAACTTCATTATATTATTTCGACCTCACAAATCTCACGTTCTTTACTCAAAATACAAACTTGATTTATCCTTCGTGCAACGCCTAGTGATTAGCGTTTGTAATCTCAAAATAAACGTAAAATTAGAGCGTTATGATTGGAGGTGCAAAATTAATTCTTGCTCAATTTTTTTGAAATTATTCTTTCTGAAACAATAGTGGCAAACGTGCATTGACGAAAAATTGCCTTTAGATTTTGCAAAGGTTTGCTAAAAATAATTTAAGTGGACCCATCTAAAAGAGGATAACAATAAAATAAAAACTATTTCTATTAACACTAATTTTATTCTTATACTCACCATTCTTTTATGGAAAATTGAAACTATTCCAATTAATCCATCCAAACAAAAACACAATGAAATGAAAAACCCAACATAGTTAAAAGAATAACTTTTCCCGAAATATCCTTTAAAAAAAGAAATTACACTTCGCGTATTTCCGCAGCTAGAACAATTGTAACCTGAGATTGATTTATATCCACAGGTTTGAGATTCATCAATTAGAATATAATTTCCAAAAGTTATAATAAGGAGGTGAATTAATAATACTTGAATGATTAAAATCGAAATGATTATTATTTTTTTTGATAAAACATATTCCACAATCCAAGTTAATTTTAAATAGCAAAAAACTTAAAATACATGTAAAATATGTAACAAGTTATAACAAGATAAAAAACCAAAGAGAATATTGGAATAATACCATAGGGACTCTCGCCGCCAGGGTAATTATTACCACTTAGCAAATGACCTAACATTTTAATTGCTGCAACAACAGATAAAACAAAAGGAACAATAAAAAAAAGTAGAATCATTAATCCTTCCCAGTTAAAAAAGCCTGTAATTCCCTCTGTTTCATAAGTTATTTTTACTGCAGGCAAAATGCAACATAATAAAGTCCAATATGACGATCCTATTATTGCTGAAATTAAAAATAAAAAATACCATGGTTTATTATTAATGACATTGTTTATCCATGTAAAAACGTTATCATTAGATGAATTATTGAATAAGTTACTCATTCTTAAAATTATTATTTTAGTTTAACACTACTTGGATCTACTTTAATTTCTGGCTCACTTATTTTTCCCGAACAAGTGAATGACATTTCACGAATAATTACACCGCTAAATATCACTTTATCACCCTTTTGTAGTTTACCTAAAATTTGTTCTCCAATGTTAGCCCAATTATCATCATTTTCAGGCCATAATTTAAATGATATACCACCTGCATTAGCGACAACCCATCTAGAACCCAAGAAAGAATTAACCTCTATAACTGAGGCTTCCCAATTTGAGCAAATTCTACCTTCAACAAAATTATCAAACTCTTCACAAACATTGTCCTCTGCGATATCATTCCCTGCTGAACTATTGTATTCACTCTGAAATGATTTTATCTTATTGTTAAATTCCTTTTGTTCAGGTGGTAAATTTCCGTCACATCCTGTTAGTAGAATAACAGCAAAAGAAAAAAATGAAATAAATTTAAATACTCTTCTCATTTTTATAATTATTAATGTCTTCCTACTCGTATGGCTTTTCGGATACGCCTTGTTTTTTTTAAAATTTTATTCAACAAATCTCAACTTAATTACTCAAAATACAAACTTGATTTATCCTTCGTGCAACAACTTGTGATTAGCGTTTACAATCTCAAAATAACCGTTTTAAGAGAAATAAAAAAAGGGAGCCTAAAATAAGAACTCCCTAAATATTTTGAAAGCAACTAAAGATTAATTCTTCTCAGGAAAAACAAATTCTTTTCCACCATCAATAATCACTGTTTTTTGTCTTTCAGTTCTGAAATTTTCATATTTTGCTCCATATCCGGACACAGAACATTCATAAACTTTCACCAACCACAAGAAATTCTTAGTTGTCATTACATAATTTGGATGAACCAATAAGTCATAATCTCCGGTTGATAAAGCCTTGTAAGCAGCAGCAGCTCTTACCTTATTTAGTTTTGCCAAACGCAACATTCTTAGTGGATTCAGTTGACTAACAAATGAACTAGAGGCGTCCGTACTGTAATTTATTCCGTCAGCAGAGGTATTGTCACCGCTTACTCTAAAAAAGAGAAAATACGCGCTTTTACTTTGCCCAGTTAATTTAGTTGATTCATTAACTTTGATGTCTGCTTTTATAGGATCAAGATCAACATTTCTTGAAACAACAGGTGAAGATTGAAATCCTTTGTTTGTAGAAACACAAGAATTAAGCGCAAATAAAATTGCAAAGACGAACGTAATTTTTTTCATAGTTTTTTGTTTTAAAATTTAAGCAAACCTCGCCCCCTTTTACCGAAATAAAAAGTTGATTTAGTTTGCGTTGGTTCTTTAGGCTAAACGTTGAAAATAAATAAATTAACGTTTTTTATTTCATGTGGAGTGGCAATACAAAACGCACCATAGTCTTGTTGTTTTCACGAGTAAAAGAAAAACTATCGGATAATTTGGGATCAATTAACTGGAGTCGTTCCTGAATGATCTTCATTGCTTTGGATTCCGACTTCCGTTCAAGGGCATTAAAACCTTCCCCGTCATCGGAAAGTTGGACTGCAAGTTGCTCGTTAGTAATTGAAAAAGTTAATTCTAAATGGTGCTTTTTTTCGCGATTGGTAAACCCATGTTCAAACGAATTTTCAATTAAAGGCTGAATCAGTAAAGGCGGAATTAAAATCTTAGATGTATCCAACTCTCCTACATCAATACTCACCCCAACCCGATTTCCAAAACGCATGTTTTCCAAAGCGATAAAATTTGAAAGGTATTCCAATTCTTCCAACAAGGTAATTTGCATTTGCGAAGAAAACTCCAAAGTGTGTCGCGTTAATTTTGCAAATTTATCCATGTAAAGCAAAGCGTTGTCAACATCTGATTTGATGATGTAATTGTGTATTGAAGTCAATGAATTGAATATGAAATGAGGATTCATTTGCGATTGCAATGCTTCCAATTTGGTCTCAGCAATACGTTTGAGGAGAGCAGCTTTTTGTTGCTCACGAGCTTTAATGCTCCTGATATTTATTCTGTAAATCAAAAAAAACAAAGTTATAAAAAGGAAAGCCAAAAGAGCGATAAACCAACCAGACTTCCAGAAAGGCGCCGAAATGGTTATTTTAAGCAATGGATAAACGATGAGATTACCTGAAAAATGATTTTTTTGACGAATAAATAATTGGTAATTCCCACTCGCTAGCTCATTAAAATTGATTTGATTTCCATGAATTGGAGACCAATTTTTTTTATTCAAACTGAAATCTAATTCTGTTTTCTGAGAATTATACAATTGGATTTTGTTCAATCGTATTTCAAAATTATTTTCATGGTAATTCAGATTCAAATTTCGACCTTCAATTTTTGCTTTCGGCTCCCCCTGAATTGATATTTCAGCTATCGAAACAATCGGTTTATCTTTTATGTCATTAAAAAAAGAACAAAAATCTACTTCATAAAATCCATTCGAATTCACTAAAAACAATTTATTGTTTTCTACAAAGACATGCTTATAATCAGAGAATTTTAAACCTTGTTCAGCGTTTATAAAAATGTGTTTTTTACCTTTTATTAGATTCAATCCTCGATTGGTTAAAATTATTAAAATAGATTTTGCATATTTTATACATAAAATTGATTCCCCGATAAAATCGTCTGAATCCAATTTATATTTCAGCTTTAATTGGTTATTTTTCTCTTGAAAAGCTAATACTTCATTGTCATTGGTTGCTAAAAATAACGTGTTAGTGTTATCTGAACAAAGACCTTTAATTTTTAGCTGTTTAAGCTCAGTTTCTTGGTGATGTTTCAACTCAATATCATCATCTTTCATTGAATAAAGTCCGTATAAATCAGATGCGAAATAGGATTTATTTCGAAAGTGCAACATATCAACAATGTTTTCCGGCTGAATTCGTTTTTCTTTCCTTAATTCAATAAAATTCCATTTATTTTCAACTTTTTCTATAAATACAAAATTCCCATTTGGAACGTGAAGAATAATATCATTTTTTCTAACGATAAAATGATTTGTCTCGATCGGAAAATAAGATATAAATTCACCATTTTTGGACAATTCAAAAAAACCTATATTAGTTGAAGCATAGATTTTATTTATGGTTTCTTTCCAATTACGTATCTCAAATGGGCGGTTTACGAAAACAGGAAAATCTTCTAAACTATACGTTTTGCGTTCAATAATTTTTATAAAGTTACTTTGAGAAACTTTGGCAAAATCAAGAAATTCTTTTTCATCAATTTTTCCCCCAGACGATATTAATCGTAAAGAAGTTTTTGAAGCAATAATTTTAGCTGTGCATTTCCGAAATTCATTCCAATTTGAAAACTGGAAACCCAATACTTTTGGCTTTAGATCAATGACATAAAATCCTTTATCCAAAGAGGAAATCCATAATTTTCTAGAACGTTTATCGAAATACAGACTCCAAACCTGTTTGGAATCAATATTGTAGTTTTCTGAAACGTTTTTAAGCTTTCCATTTTTATATTCGAACAAGCCACCCATATTAGAAATTATTCCGTTAGAGGCAAAAAAATAATCTAGTCCAACTTTCTTAAAATCCCAAATAATATCAGAACTTATTTTTTGGTGTTTTATAAAATTTAAAGGAAAACGATCACTTGTTTTATCCGAATAAAGACCACCGGTATTAGAGTAGAGTTTTTCATTTTTGAGTCGGATAAACGTTAATTGCGAATAGTTTTTTCCAATACTATCACAAATCAATCTATCTCCTCTTTTGTTAATCCGATAATATCCGTGTGTCCTGCTCAAAAAATAAAGTTTGTCCCGCTCTTCCCAGAATTGCATGACTTGAAAACGATTGTAAGTGTCAAATGATTTTGTTAAATAATTCATGAATCTCTTGCCATTCCAAATGCTCAAACCTCGTTCCGTTCCAATGCACAAATTTTGTTTTCTATCGAAATAAAGACAACGAATCTCTTTATGAACTAGACCTGATTTAGTGGAATAATTCGTAAACTTTTTTCCTCCAAATTTGCTTAAACCGTCCCCATAACAAGCAATCCATAAATTCCCATTCCTATCTTCTTCGATATCTCGAATAAAATTCCCGGCGAGTCCATCCTTGTTTGTGAGCGTTCGAAAACTAAATCCGTCGTATTTCACCAGGCCTGCGTCCGTTCCAATCCAAATCAATCCTCTTGAATCTTTAAAAATACAATAAACAGCATTAGAAGGCAACCCATTACTTATCGTAAAATGCTTAGATGGGAAACGTTGAGCAAAAAAACTTAAGCTCAAAAAACAAAAAAGAAGGAGGGTTCTATAACTTTGATGTAATAGCATTGATTAATCCAGTGTTATTTCTTATAGATACGGGTAATTTGACACCATTTATCAATTCTACAAATAACCCAAAGGTTTTATCGTATTTCAAAATGTAATTTAAATTGACCAAATACGATTTATGGATGCGATAAAACGCTGCTGTTGGTAATGATTCTTCAATCGATTTTAACGTCCGAGTTACCAAAATGATGCGATGGTCGAAGGTGAATAATTTAGTATAGTTCCCAAGTGCTTCAGCGTATAAAATATTGCCTATTTTCTCTAACACATATCCTTTCTCAGTACTTATTGCAATTTTTCCAAAACGATAGGGATCAGCATTAAATTGTTCCATTAGTCGACCAACATCTGCACCGAAAACTTTTCTTTCTTTTGTCTTTTCATAACGTTTTATAGCCTCATTCAAATCATACTGACTAATTGGTTTCAGTAAATAATCCTGTGCCGAATGTTTAAATGCCTCTATTGCATACTCCTTATGTGCGGTGGTGAAAATGACATCAAAATTGATTTCTTGAAAACAATCAAAAAGACGGAAACCTTTATCATTGGGCATTTGAATATCCAAAAACACTAACTCCGGTTTAAATTGATTAATAGCATCAACCCCTTCTTGAATATTAGAACATATTCTTAAAACAATTATTTTAGTTGAAAAATAGCGTTCAATTATCCCTTGCAGAAATTCTCTTGCGTTTTGCTCATCATCTATTATTATGCAACTTATCATGGTTAAATGTATCAATCATATTTTAGATGACTGTTTTAGTTTATTATTCGTTATATAAATTTGATAACCGCCTAAAATTATTGGATTAGCGTTGATTTAATTAAACAATCTCAATCTTGAATCGTAAGTAAGGCTTCCGGCTGCGGGAAAACTCCTTTTCGCAATAAACTCTTATTCTTTAAATCTAAAAAAAACAAGGCTGGAATACCTGTTTCTTCCATTGCTCCTGTAATTTTATATTCCTTTTTAGTGATTTTTTCAACTTTGTATGTGCCGACGTATTTTACTTTTCCAACTAAAACAAACAAGCTGTCTTTTTTCAGTGTAACTTTTAAATATTCTGAATTCACTTTTACGATTTCTTCACCCAAATTAATTGAATAAGAAGCGAGCGTTCCATCGTACGCTTTCAAATACTTTTTCTTCAACTTTACAGTTTGACCGAAAGCGACAAACGCAAAAGTACTTACGAAAAGAAAAACAATTATTTTCATATGTGTTTAATTATTTTTTAATGGTCATATGTAATCGCCGATTAAATTCATACTTGATTGTTACGAATCTCGTTATGGCTTATTTCATAAAACGAAAGTAAAGAATATCTGCTAAAATTCTTTCAACTTCAATAGAACTTAAAATTCGATTTTGAATAATTGCGTAGTTTCTTCTCAATTTAGCCAGTTAAATTTTCAAGAAAACACCATGACAGACAGATTTTTATGTTAATCTGAATTTCAATTGTACAATCAATCTGAGATTTTTATTGAATACCCATTTACTTCCCTAGTGTTGGAAACACTTAGAAATGTAAGTGAATTTGAAACAAAATCAAAAAAAATACCACAGAGACACAGAGAACACAGAGCTTAATCAATATCTAACTCAGAGTTCTCTGAGCTGAAAATATTCAATAAGTTGAAGTTTCTATTTTAATTTGTTCTATTGTGAAACAATCTTTGGGAAACATAAGGGTAATTCGATAATTTAATTTTACTATCCAAGACTTCCAATGAAAAGAAATCTTCTGCTTTTGAATTCTTCATTCGTTCCAAAACGATTTCTTTTTGCCACTCAGGAACCTCAAAATCTTCAACCTTAGTCAAGCATTCAACACCAAATTGTTGTGTTAAAAATTCAATTAATTGATTGAACTTATTATCAGTAACATTTATGGTGATATTTACTTGTTTCATAGTTTGGTAGTTCTTAATTTTTAACGAAACATTCTGAAAAGGTTTCTTGTTCAAAGATACATTTTTTGCAATATACTACCAATTCAATGAAACATAAATCCAAATTACTTTTTGTCTGCTTTGTTGGAATTACCTGTATCAATTAAATTATACCTACGAAATCCACATTCTATCGTTCAATACTTGTGAACTTTCTCAAAATCGCCGGTAGATGAATTACTATTTTCGTAGCATGTCAAAAAAGGCCGAAGATTATAGTAAAAAAGGATTGCGTACAAGTTACCTTTCAACCGTTATTGGAATTTCTCTCGTTTTATTCATGATTGGACTCGTTCTAGGTGGGGTTTTTGGACTTCGAAGTTTTGAAAAACAAGCCAAAGAAAGTCTGCAAGGAGATATTTTCTTTAAATCAGAATTGAACGATGCCGACATCAAACAAGTGGAACAACAGTTGAAAAGTTGGAGTGAATTCAGTGAAGTATATTTTGTTTCACCCGAACGTGCCATTCAAGAATTTGGTGGCGAAAGTCAGGATGAAAAAGAAATGCTGACGATTTTTAATGGTGAAAATCCACTTCCAGCAACAATTGGTTTCCGACCAAAAGAGGAGTTTGCTACCAAAAGCGGAATGGATAAAATCAAGAAAAAATTATTGGCAAAATTCAACTCGGAAATTGATGAAGTGAATTACGATAAATCTAGCGTTGAAAAAATCAATCTTGGCTTCAAACAATTCGCATTTTTGTTTCTTTCTGTTGCATTTTTGTTGGTGCTAATTGCTATTGCAATGATAAATAATACCATTCGTCTTTCTTTATATTCCAAGCGTTTCACGGTTAAAACAATGCAATTAGTTGGTGCGACAAGCGGCTATATTCGTAAACCGTTCATTACGCAAGCAATCGTTCAAGGTGTCGTTTCTGCCTTCATCGGTTTGGCGCTTTTACTCACTGTTTTCTTCGGTTTAAACAACCTTTTTGAAACCGTTGAGATTAGCTATACAATTCCAAGCTTTCTTTTATTAGTTGCAAGTTTGATTGTAATTGGCGTTTTTATTACCGTAATTTCCACTTTATTTGCATTAAACAAGTATCTTCGTATGAAATTAGATGACTTATATTAATGCTATGGAAAATCCTATTAAACACTTTGGTTTTAATTCAGAAAACTACAAATGGTTACTTATTGGTTTAGCAATCAACATCTTAGGTTACATTTTAATGATTGGAGGAGGTTCAGATGATCCTGCAAAATTTGATGGGAATGAGTTATTTAGCACTACCCGAATTACCATCGCACCTATTTTAATTCTGGCTGGATATGTTGTTATTTTTTACGCTATAATGAAACGTGGTAGCAGTTCAACCTCTTCTTCCATTTCAGCTGAAAAAAGCGAAACAGAAGCTCCAAAAAAAAATAAATAATAAATTTTCATGAGTATTATTGAAGCCATTATCCTCGCAATTGTTGAGGGTCTAACCGAATTTTTACCTGTTTCTTCCACTGCACATATGATTTTCATCAGTGCAATCTCTGGAAACGAAAAAGACGAATTCGTTAAAATGTTCCAAGTATCGATTCAATTCGGAGCAATTTTAGCAGTCGTTATGCTTTTCTGGAAAAAATTCTTCAACTTAAAATCTTTTGATTTCTACATTAAATTAGCTTTGGCAGTTATACCAGCTTTGGTACTTGGGAAATTATTTGACGAAAAAATTGAGGAGGTACTTGAAAAACCTATTCCTATTGCCATTGTTTTAATTGTCGGAGGAATCATTTTACTTTTTATTGACCGAATTTTCCTAAGAACAACTTTAGATACAGAAGAAAAAATCACAATTCGCAAAGCGGTAACAATTGGTTTTTGGCAATGTTTGGCAATGATGCCGGGAACAAGCCGTGCAGCAGCATCGATAATTGGTGGAATGCAACAAGGATTGACACGCAAAATGGCAGCAGAGTTTTCATTCTTTTTAGCAGTACCTACAATGATGGCGGTAACTTTGTATTCTGTAGTTTTAAAAGACTGGAATTACCAAGGTGAAGAACAAAAAGGCTATGAAATGATTCTTTCTTCGAATGATAATATTTTAATGTTTGCACTTGGAAATGTGATTGCATTCATAGTTGCTGCTTTCGCAATAAAAATGTTCATTGGTTTGATTCAAAAATATGGCTTCAAAATTTGGGGTTGGTACCGAATTGCTGTTGGTATTGCTTTATTAATCTATTTCACCGTTTAATGGATTTCATTACAGGAGCAACTATCCTTGTTGACAAACCGCTTCATTGGACTTCCTTTGATGCTGTAAACAAAATTCGCTGGAACCTCAAACAAGCACTCAAAGTCAAAAAAATCAAAGTTGGTCACGCAGGAACTTTAGACCCACTTGCTACAGGATTGTTGGTGATTTGCACTGGTAAAAACACAAAACTGATAGAAGGGTTTACCAATGCAACAAAAACTTACACAGGAACAATTTTAGTAGGTAAAACAACACCTTCATTTGATTTAGAAACGGAATTCAATCAAGAATTTGAAACGTCTCACATCACCAACGAATTGATGGAAGAAGTTCGAAAATCGTTTTTAGGTGAACAATTACAAACACCACCTATTTTTTCTGCCAAACTCATTGATGGAAAACGTGCTTATGATTTGGCTCGAGCTGGAAAAGAGGTAGAAATGAAACGTAGTATGGTGACAATAGAAAAATTTGAAATCAACACGGAACGCTTTCCAGAAATAGATTTTGAAATAATCTGTTCTAAAGGCACTTATATTCGTTCAATTGCAAGTGATTTTGGTCAAAAGCTGAATGCTGGAGCCACGCTAATCGCACTTAGAAGAACGCAATCAGGTGAATTTTCAATTGAAAACGCAAAAACTGTCGAAGAGTGGATTAAATTCTTAGACGAAAGCCTTTAATTTCAATTTGAAATCAAAAAAAACATTAACTTTACCATCCGATTGAATATCAAAATGCCCCGGTGGCGGAACTGGTAGACGCGCTGGATTCAAAATCCTGTTCTTTCGGGAGTGCCGGTTCGATTCCGGCCCGGGGTACAAAGGTTGTTAGTTTATGCTAGCAACCTTTTTTTATGCATAAAATAGTTAAGATGCGCTGTCCGTCTGCTGACGGACTGTTCTTTCGGGAGTGCCGGTTCTCCGTCAACTGACGGACGGCCCGGGGTACAAAGGTTGTTAGTTTATGCAAGCGAGTTAATTTGATGTTTTAGTTGATTTATTGAAGGCGTTGATTTCAAAATGAGCAACTCATAAAAGGAACGTTTTGTCTTATCTTCAATTTTAATGAGTTCTACAAAATGAGTGAATGAAATTTTTTCAATTAATTGACTGTAATAACTTTGTGTTTTCTTTATTGAATTTTGATCTGAGAATTCGTCAGTCACCAACTGACTAATTTTAACGCTCTCATTATCAATGATTTTAAATTGGTCAGTCACTAACTGACGAATTGAAGTTGGAAGAAGATTTTTAAAACTTGTTGTGATTAATTCCACCATTTCTGGATAGGATTTATAGAATTGTCTAGCCAATTTTAAATTGGTTTCCTTAAGTCCATTTACATTAATCTTTTCCGATAAATTCTTTAATAATTTCCCACCATAATTTGCTCTATCAGCTCCATTTTGTTCAAATTCAACAATATAATATCCAATCAACCAGTTTCGTAAAGTGAGAGAAATATTAACAGCCTTAACAGCTTGTTGCTGAAAATGATTGTGAATTTGTTCAATTTCTTTAACTAAATTTTCGAAATGAAATTGATTGTTAGATTCCGGAGTTTGATGCTTCATTCTTTGAATATTGTTGTTTAATTCTAAATTAAGAAAAATTAGATGGTTGACAAAGTTTTGCCATTACTTCTTTTTCTATTTAAGCATGAAATTTAACAAAGGAAGACAATTAACAGAAAATTTCAGGTTGAGTTCAAACTAACAACCGAATTAATTTGGGTAATGTTTGCAATGGTGATTGTGATGGGAATTAAGAAGGCGGTAAACTAAAGTTGGTTTTTTGCAAATTGAAGATTTATTTTGCTACTCAAAAGGACATTTTACTTTTTTTCATTTTTTAGTCGCTCCACCTCTGCTTCTAACATTTTGATGTATTTGTCTTTGTAAATATCTGTGTAGTTGTTTGTTTGCTCTTTTACTTCAACGCCATTTACAACTTGATTATTACTAACGTTAAAAATCTGAGAAGCATCAAAATTAAGTATTTGCGATACGGAAATTTCTAAAATGTCCGCAATACGGTACAATTTTGTAAGCGTAATTTCCACTTCTCCACGTTCTAATTTACTATAACCAGAAAGGCTCATTTCTAGCTTATCTGCTAATTCATCGCGTGTTATATTCTTTAACTCACGGAATTTTTTGATGTTTTCAATTACTTCTTTCATAACTATTTTCCTCAAAAGTAGCAAAATAATTTTAATTAGGGTTTATTGTCCTGAATAAAAGTGATATAAAAGGAGTGATGGGTGTAAATTTGGAGGTAATTTTATTTATGAATGAAAGGCTTTATACGATTCTCGGACGACTCAATAGTCATAAATTTTAGGTTATGGGTAAGTTTAAACGAAATGGTAAAACAACTAGAGACCCACCAATAAAAGGATTTTACTTATCATAACATTGACCGTAGTTGATAACAAAACTACTTATAAAAAACCTTTTCACTTAGGTAAAGTTGGCGAGTATTCTGAAAATCGACAAGAGTAAGATTTAAGTTTAAAATAAATGAGTTCAAAAAAAACAATTATTCAATTTCCGCACCCTGGTGGCCAACATACCGCCAAATCAGGAACAAAATGGAACACAGGTATACATAAAAGGAAATATTTGAAAGTAAAAGGTACCTATTTAAAAAGCCTTGAATCAAAACCCATTAATGCTACAGTTTGCTTTTGGGGTGAATGGGAAGCTCCTTCATTAGTGAAATCTATCAAAAGCAACAAATCGCCATTACCTAAATATATATTTGAACCTTGTTATCCCCTACCAGTAAACAAAAATACTGGCAATACAGACCCATTTATTTTTGGTGATCAATTTTATTATTGTATTTGTAAACAAGGACATTATTTATCATTGCGCAATTTAGAAAAAGGTGATATGATATTGTTTGGTTCAAATTTGAACAAGCAATTTGTATTAGATACTGTTTTTGTAATAAAGGATTGGTGCGATTATGAAATTACGGATTTGCCTAAACTAAAAAAAAAATTTAATAATGCTTTTTTTCATACTTCATTAGAACCGATTATAAATACAACTCTAGTAGATGCCAAATTTATTTCAGTTGACAATTCAGAAGAATTATGTTTGCCATGTATAGGTGATAATAAAGATGATTACAAGCCAGCAAAGCAAAAAGACAAATACAGAATTTATAAAGCGACAATGTATGATGATAAAGATGTGTTTAATGGAATATTTAGTTATACTCCATGTCTACCAGACACTTTAGAACACAAGGGCTTTAGTCGTCCTTTTATTAATCACCCAATACTTTCACAAGAATTAAATCAAGGTATCAAGATTATTAAAAATCAAGATGTTGGACAAGTTTGGAACGAAATAACCACGTCTATTTTAAATGATAAATTAGATTTGATGATAAATAATGAATTACCTCAATTATGTAAATATCTTCTAAAAAAATAAAACTATGAAAAACAAACAACAAATACTTTTTTTATTAATGCTCTTGTGTGCACAAAACCTATTTGCACAAACTATAAATCAGACTTTTAACAGTAATACAGGTAGTTTTAATATTAATACCGGTACGCTTCAATATTTCACAATACCTTGTGGTGTTAATGAAATAACTGTTAATGCTATTGGAGGTAATGGTGGACTTTGTGGTAGTGGTGGAACAAGTGGTAAATCAGCAAGGATGATAGGCACGTTTACTGTTACACCAGGAGATATTATAACTATTTTAGTTGGCCGGGCTGGGCATAAAGGTGGTACATATCAACTTTATAATCCAACACGTACGGAATATGGTTGTGGTGGCGGTGGTGGTGCATCTTGGGTTATTAATAGTACAACTGGAGCTGTTATGATTGTTGCGGGAGGAGGAGCTGGTGGTGATGATTATGCAACAACAGGATTGAATGCTACTATTACTAATACTGGCACAAGTGGTGGAATTTATTATGCAGGCTATGGTGGTGCAGGTGGTGGCTATAATGGCAATGGCGGTGGTTCAGGTCTTGGAGGAAAATCGTTTTTAAATGGAGGGAATGGAGGTATTTCAAGTTATTCAACTTCCTTTGGAGATGATACTTGGGGTAAAGGTGGATATGGAGGAGGTGGTGCTGGGAATAAGTCATATTCACTAAACCGTGGGGAAGCAGGAGGTGGAGGTGGTTACAATGGAGGGAATGGATCTAGTTCATCAAATAGTGCAAAAGGAGGGGGATCTTATAATGCAGGAACAAATCAAACTAATACAGCTAGTCAGTTCGGTGTACAAGATGGTATTACGACAATGTATAATGGACAAGTTAGAATAAGTTATTCAAATCCCTTACCTTCAAGCGCAGGCATAATAACTGGTTCTACCACTGTTTGTCAAGGACAAAGCGCTGTAACATATACAGTTCCCGCAATTACTAATGCAACATCATATGTATGGACATTGCCAACAGGTGCAACAGGTACAAGCACTACAAACAGCATTACAGTAAACTATGGAGTATCTGCCGTTTCAGGTAACATTACAGTTAAAGGAACAAATTTCTGTGGTGACGGAGCAACTTCAACTTTAGCTATAACTGTAAATCCATTACCAACTTCAGCAGGGGCAATAACTGGTTCTACCACTGTTTGTCAAGGACAAAGTGCTGTAACATATACAGTTCCTACAATTACCAATGCAACCTCTTATGTGTGGACATTGCCATCAGGTGCAACAGGTACAAGCACTACAAACAGCATTACAGTAAACTATGGAGTATCTGCCGTTTCAGGTAACATTACAGTTAAAGGAAATAATTCCTGTGGTAATGGAGCAACATCTATTTTGGCAATTACAGTAAATCCTCTACCAGTTACTGCAGGGATAATAACTGGTTCTACCACTGTTTGTCAGGGTCAAAATTCTGTTACTTATACTGTACCTACAATTACTAATGCAACCTCTTATGTGTGGACATTGCCAACAGGTGCAACAGGTACAAGCACTACAAACAGCATTACAGTAAACTATGGAGTATCTGCCGTTTCAGGTAACATTACAGTTAAAGGAACAAATTCCTGTGGAAATGGAGCAACTTCAACTTTAGCAATAACTGTAACACCTTTAGTTTCTGCCGCAGGGACAATAACAGGAACAACAACAGTTTGTCAGGGTCAAAATTCT
>JBILOX010000072.1:0-4843 GCA_044374225.1 Crocinitomicaceae bacterium
AGAAATAAGTTAAATTTCATGTCCTTATTTTAGTCTTTTAAATTGTCAAAGGTCGTCTTTGGATTCCTTGCGGTTTTTTAAATTGCAATACAACGTTTTCACGCCTAGAGAAGAAGCCGATTTTTAAAATTAATATTATTTGCGTTCAAAAATCGTAAGCTTTTCCATAACCGTTTTCGTAACTGAAATTACGGCTTTTTTTCTAGACGTGTGTTAGGTGCTGGCCATCTTTTATTTAGTTAACTATTTCAAATTTTCTTGACCAGTAAAAGGTTGTAGTTTTTTTGTTTGGAAATGTCAAAATATAATTTCCATCATAATTCATAAGTCTTGGATTTTCGTAAAAAGAAGTAACTGTGTACCTTAAATTTTCATTGGTCATTTTCATGGGTTCTGGAGTTGAATTCCATTGCCAATTTATATTTTTTGGCAAATCACCTAGAACTAAGAAAGTTTCAAATTGAAATTCATTATTTGTCTTACCTGTATATTGACTAAATGTCATTGGATAAATGTATTTGTCTATTTCATCTTGTGGAATAACTATTGAATTATCAATTTTCTCATGAAGTACTTTGAGTTCTTTTTGTAGCCGATTATTTTCTTTTTTTAACTGATTAAAATCATCCTGCATACAACCTTGAAAAAGAATTCCGGTCAATATTAATAGTGAATAAAATTTAACTGTCATCATGCTTTAATTAATGGTTGATTTTCAGGTTCAATTCGGTTATGCAGCTTGCACCTAACGGTTTGCAGCTACAAGAAGTTGGCGATTTTCACCATTAAAGTTCATACGAAGCTCTAAGTTTATATACCCACAAAACTGTACTACGAAGAACTGAATCGCCAATTTTTTGTAGGTGCTGTTACAGGTTGGTTTTCCTATCTAAGTTTTATACACCTAGTACATGTTCTGTATGAGAATTTATGCTCTACTAAATTCAATAATTTATTTAAAGAATCTTCTGTGTCCTCTATTGTGTTAAATGGTCCAGCCTAAAAACCATTTTTATTGCTTAAGGATCCAAGTTTACCTTGACCTGATTTACAGTCACCGCAATCCTGATGATGAATCATGATGCTATTGGATTTGTAGTTCGGGAAGTTTAAGTAGAAGTAATACATGTCAATAATGATTTTAAATTTAATTAGGTAAATCTGCTAATGTTATTTCACTTAGATGTTCTTCTTCAAGATTTTCTAATTGAGAAACTCTCGTAAATTGATTTTGAACTATTTGCTCGTACAAGTTTCTTACATACCGTGCATTACCAAATTGTTTGCCTTCTGCAAATATTGCATCGTTAATAATATAAGTCAATTTGCTTTTGGCTTCATTCGACATATTAAACTTATTCTTTGTTGTAATACGAAGTAATATGTCCAATAACTCTGAACCTGAATAATTAGGAAAACTAAAATATTTATTGAAACGTGATTTTAAGCCGGGGTTAGAATTTATAAATGTTCCCATTTCATTTTCATAACCTGCAACAATAACTATGAGTCTATCACGATTATCTTCCATGTATTTTAAAATGGTGTCAATAGCTTCTTTCCCAAAATCATCGTCACTACTCAAGCTATACGCTTCATCTATAAATAAAACACCGTCAAGTGCTTTATCCAAAACTTCTTTTGTTTTTATAGCGGTCTGCCCTACATATCCTGCAACCAATTGAGAGCGATCTGTTTCAACTAAATGGCCTTTTTTTAATATCCCAAGACTTTTAAATGATTTTGAGATTAATCTTGCAATCGTAGTTTTACCAGTTCCTGGAGGTCCAAAGAATACAGAATGCAAAGAAAGAGAAACGGTGGGTAATCCTTTTGTCTTTCTAATTTCATTTACTTTGGCAAAATTGATAAGTGATTTTACTTCGTTTTTTATATCGGATAATCCAACTAACTCTTCAAGCTCTATTAACGTTGCTTCAAGACTATCATCACTTGAAAAAGTATTTGCTGAATCTTCTTTAACTGCTGAATAATCTAATTGAAGTAATCTTTTCAGTTCTTCATATTTTTCTTTTTCGAAATCGGATATTTGATTGTCGAGATTGACGATTAAAGTAAAGTAGTCAATTATAATTGTTTCAATTGAATTCTTGATTTTTTGTTTAATACTTGAGTCAATATTTAAATTATTCAAGTAAAACAACGATTCTAAATATTTAAAAGAATGTGAATTGTCTATTACGCTATTTATCAAAATCGATTTTGTTTCTTCTTCCAAGTAGCCCCATTTATCAATAATCTCAATGGATGAAACATCTAGCTTTTCTGTAAATTCAATATTCCAAACAAAAGCCAATGCAAATTCAAATTGGCTTTCTTCAAAATTATTATAACCCAAATGATTTGTAATAATAGAACATCCATCACCTTTAATTTTATCAGTAATTATTGCTTTGTCTAAATCAGATATCTCATTTAAATTAGAAGATCTAAATGACTGAATAGATTTACGCAGTTTATCTGACTTAACTAGTAATTGAGTTCTGTTTGGAATTTTACTTGCTTGCATATTGATTATTAACGTTGATTTTAATTTAATATTTTCGAAAACAATTGGAGAGGTTTTACAACAAGAATAAATGTTAGTTTTCGAAGTATTATCGATTTCTCAATTATAACAGCGGCTTTTGGGCCATTTGCATAATACCAATTTGTAAATATTAAGCCCCATTTTCTTTTCAAAAGCCAATTATCACGGAAAAACCTCAATTCTACTACAACAGGATGGTCATAGTTGCCCAAAGCTGCGGTAGCTATAAAACAACCTCCTTTTCCATTTGAAGCAACTACACCTACTATCTTATTATCCTTCGCTAATTGTTCAACATAGTCTTTACTTTCCTTCAGGCCCATGCCTGTTAATTCCATTTGAAGTTTAACAGCTGCTAATTTTTTTCCTTCTTTTAACAGTATAATAATTTCATCATTTTGATTAGATGATAAAGAGAATGGTTTGCTATCTTTAATTGGGTCAAAAATTAAATTAGATTCAAATTTATCATCAAAAGCAGCATTATTATTTTGTATAATAGAATTTAATAATTTGGAAATTTGAAAAGCCATTCGTGGTTGTAATATAATTTTTGAAAATGATGAACTTTTCTCTACCAATTTATCTAAATTTGTTCCCCATTCTGCAACTAATGTAAAATTGAGTTCCCCTATTAAATTTATAAATTCAACCTTGTTATTATTTCTATTATAGTAATAAAGGCATTTATTTGTAATTAATACATCACATAATGTTTTATTTATGAAATTCGAATAGGTAGCAAGAATTACATTCTCATTTTCAGCCAATTGAATTGGTGATTTATGTTTTGGTTCAAATCGGAATTGTTCAATATCTACTTCTGCTTTAATGCATTCATAACCAGCTGAATCAATGATTTTTTGGAAATTTGAAAGTAAATTGTTTAGAACTAATTTAACTTTATTAGAATTCGAAATTAAATCAATTTCAAAATCATTATCAAACGCTGCATTATAAAATCCTTTAAACAAGAGCAAGTCATTTTGACTAAACGCATTTTCAAGGCTACCTTGACCAAATCGAATGCTATATTCAATCTTTTTAGCATTGGCTATTGCAATAAAATCAGACATACTTAAGGCTAATTGAGCTGTCTCAATATATACGCTTATATAATTATCTCCAACTTTGCTCGATTGACTAGCATGATCAAAACCTGAACCTTCTGATAATTCAATAGTTTTATCATCATCGAGAATCAAATACATTTTGATATTTGTCATTCCAGGATATCCTCCATCGGTATTAGAATAAGTAAATCCCAAAAACACTGAATCGACATCATCTTTGTGACGATAGTCAATACTTATAGCCAGGGAATTAGTATATGAATCTTTGGTAAGCATGAATTTGTTTTCAAGTTCCTTACCTTTCCATTCAATTTTATGTTTACACTTGATAGATTTTACTTTCGTGAACTTGTCTTCTTTAATTTCAACAAAGTAGTCTTTGATACGTTGTTTCCTTTCTTGTGTTTCCATGTTATTTTGATTTTGGTAAAATTTGTTTGTACATATATATTTTAAATGCTTTTAAAGTGCCTTCAGGTATTCGTTTTACTTTTTCGCCCTTTTTCGATTGTAATTTTGTATTGTAACTTTCTTGAACAAAAGTAATTGTTTCAATTTTTTTAGAGTCAATAATGAATTTATAGAAGTTATTATTTAAACCTAACGTATTAGGATTTTTATTGAAAAATGAGGTGTTTGATCCACCTGACGGTGAAGGTAAATTATCAACGACTTTACTAGCAATTTTTACAAAGTCTGCTCCCATGATAATTTTGAAATTAAATAGAGCATTGTTGCAATTATAGCCACTAGTAAAAATTATTTTCTCTAAGAATTTTTCATTTTCAAGGATGTACGTCTTTAACTCATGATTATAATCTGTCCATTCAAGAATAAGGTCACTGTCATTTGTTGAATCTTGTTTCTTTCTCTTGCAGCTTAAAATAGTGTCTGAAATACCAATACTATATTCTTCTTGCCATTTAAGAATACTCTGTATATCCGTAAATTTGTTCTTTGGATATATTTCTTGAATTATTTTCCAAAATGAAGCAACATTGCCATAAAAGTAGTCTAAATTGAACTGGCGATCTTTTTTGTTGTCTAATTTTTGAGCTGGAGGAAAAGTCCCTAAAACCAAATATTTATATGGTTTCGTCAAAGGGTACTTTTTCAAAAATGGATGTGTTTCTTTATTCATTGTCGTTTTCTTAAACTTACCTGTAACGTTTTGAACTAGAAGAAGACGGCTTTTATCTGCATTATGTTTTTGCCGTTT